>JAQXDW010000074.1 GCA_029251165.1 Myxococcota bacterium | reverse complement strand
AGACGACACCGGAAACCGAGATGAACTTGGAGTTCTCAACTGGGACACCGTCGATCTCAACCTTGAAGTTGAACGCGCCGATGTAGCGATCGAGTCCGTACTGCGGGGCACCTGCCATGGTAATTTCCTCTCTTACAAAGTGTAAAAAGGGGACTCATTGCGAGTCCCCTTTATGAAGTAGGGTCAGCGACTATCAGCCGATCGCCATCGGGGTCTGCTGGAAGCGGATCCGAATGAACTCTGCCGGGAAGACAGGGCGAATCTGGACATCTACGGTCAGCATGCCGGCGCGGATATCAGCCTCGGGGTTGTTCTCTCGGTCACACTGGACGGTGAACGCGTCCTGCCAGGAGGTGCCGTCGAGCATGCCCTGGTTGTAGAGCCGGAAGAGGAACCCAGCGATGGAGTCACGGAGGGAGCCACGGGTAGCGTCGTTGTTGGGCTGGAAGACAGCCCAGTTGACGGAGTCACGAACCGAGCGCTCAACGAAGAGGAAGAGACGACGAACGTTGACGTAGTTCCACAGTGCATCAGAGGCGACGGTGCGAGCACCCCACACCCGGATGCCAGCGCCCGGGCGGTGACGGATGATGTTGATGCCCTTGACGTTCAGAGCGGCCTGCTCACGATCGGAGACCGAAGTGACCAGCTCAGAGATGCCGAGGACGGGCTCGTTTGCCGGAGCCTTGTGGACACCACCACCAGCCTTGTTGTCGGTACCTGCAATCACACCAGCGATAAAGCCCGCAGGGGGAGTGATGATGTACTTGTCCGAAAGGCCAGTGGCCAGCGGGTTGTCGGTGATGAACCAGGGAGCGTAGCAAGCGCCGTAGCCGCTGGTGTCACGGGGGGTGCAGCGGTCGAGGACGACATCAGCGGCGAAGCCACCGAAGCGAAGCTCGGATGCCACGGGAGCCGCGAGGGTCTGAAGCTCAGCGACCTCGTAGTCTCCGGGGTTGCTGCCGTTCTCTTCGGTGATCCAGCGGAACTCGTTGACCTTGACACCACGGGGGGGCTTGGTCAGGAGGTAGCGGGGAGCCTCGAGGATGGCGAACAGGTCACCACGGCCAGCGGGGCCGGCGTACTCGAGGAGACCCTGCTGCCAGCCAATGTTGAGGCCAGGAGCAGCGAGCATGGCGACCACGGAGGCGCCGTCGTATGCCTTCTCAAGGAAAGCGCGCTTGGCGACCGGGTGGGAGCCATCAGCACCCTGAAGTGCGACAGACGGGAACGCGGTCGCGCCACCGTTGGAGAAGAATCCAACGACGGACAGCTCAAGGCGACGCATGCCTGGATGGGCACGAAGCCAGCGATGCCAGGAAACCTTGGCGCCAGCGTCGAGGGTATCCCACATGACCTCGGACTTGCTCTGGGAGACCTTCGGGTTGGCCTCCATCAGGATCTCCTGGTAGAGGCGCTCGCCAAGCTCCAGACGCCAGGCGTGGAATCCATCCATGCTGGTGAAGGAGGGAGCGGTGCCGTGCAGGCGTCCGTGGATGTTGGAGATGTTCAGGGTGACCGGCTTGCCCTTGGGGTCGACCGCACCGAGGTTTCCAGTGTGCTCGATGCCCTGCTCTGCAGCGTAGGCACTGATCAGCTGGACCATGGAGCCTTCGTCGGCACCAAAGGAAAGATCCCACTCGGCCTTCTTGGTGGCGTCGTCGGTGACGATGCTCATGAGGGCGCGGCTGACCGGGAAGCGAAGCATATCGCCCTGGTCATTGGACATGGTGACCTTGTTGTCCGCACCGGAGGGGGCGCGAACCTCCCACTTGCCGGGGAGGATGTCAGCCACAAGCTTCTTGAAGGTGTTGCCACCAGCGCCGGGAGCGGCACCAGCGTCGCCCTTCTTGCCCTTCGCCGGAGCCGCATCAGCGGACTCAAGGAGAAGAGAGCGGAAGGCAAGAGCACGGTTCCAGCTCTGCTGTGGGTCACCCTCGGCCGGACCCGGGAGATACATTCCGGATGCCTTCCCACGACCTGGGTAGAAGATCGTGGGGATCGTGATGACCGCCACGAAGCCAGTCTCAGTGGTCGAAGATGCCTGAACCGGGCGGGGTCCAGAAGAAATTTCCTCGATGTAAACACCGGGAGTGCGGTAATCGGGCATGTATGGCTCTCCGCTTTACTCTTGATTGTGGGAAGTATTGATGATCCGCTGAGCTCAGCTCTTTGGATCAGACACGTAGGGGGGGTGCACTTTCATCGTCCCAGCGATCACCTTCTGAGACAAGATGTGGCGCGCACGTTTTGTGTGTGATGCCGATGTTAACGCCATGAATGGATATTTCATGATCCGTACACCGTGCAGCACGTCTCGGTGCGCCAGAGCATGATTCCGGTCTCTCTGCTCCCGACCAAAACGGCAAGCCGTGGCGTGATCAGGTGCTGAAGCAGTCTGTGGAACACAGAGGAGTCCCGGCAGACGAAGAGGTGGCCCTTCTTGATCAGCTGCATTCTTAATCATGCGATCGGATCCGCGAGCCATGTGGTTGCCGGGTAGTCATGGAGCCCTGTGAGCCAGAGGTGAACTGACTTCCTGATGGACTACATTACAAAGCAAGCGAGCGTGCAAGATCCCGCGCGAATCTTCTCTCGAAGGGCTTCAATATGGCAGCCCAAAAGACACGTAAGCATGGGTACTTTTTACAAAAAACAAATCTTCGGTACGGAAGTCCGGATCATGACAACGTCAAGAGCCTCAGGTGCGAATCTGGCGCGGCTGGAGTGGGGTTCAGCTCAGACGACGGCAGATCAATAGATGTTTCGAAGGCATGAAGCCTTGCCTTGTGAGCCGAACCTCAAACCCAACGTTCTCAAACACATCAATCAGCGTGGAGAGCGGGTGCAGCCAGAGAATCTCCGCAGCATGCAGCTGCTCTACTCGATGTCCAGCCCTTGCGAGTTGGTAATGGAAGTCCAGTACACAGCGGTTCCCGTCCCTTCGAGGGACGACGAGGCGGGCAAGCTTGAAGTTCACAGAGACGTAGGTCTGCATCCAGGAGCGGCCTGCGACGAACTCTTCTGGCTCAACCCAGGGCTCAATCAGTGCCACACCACCTGGACGGAGCGAATTGTGAAACGCCGCAGCTCCCGCAGCGAGCTGCTCGCGGGGAGACAGGTACCCGACCCCACCGAACAAGCAGAGGAGGACGTCAAGGCTCTGCTCCACCTGGAGGGTTGACATGTCTCCGAGAAAAAAAGCCCCCTTGGGAACCCGCCAGCGAGCCGCGCGGAGCATCGTGGGATCCAGATCGAAGCCAGATACGTCAAACCACTGCTGGAGGTGCTCCAGATAGCGTCCGGTTCCGCAGGCAGCCTCCAGAACCGAGCTTCCCTCGCTGATGCCCTCAGCAACAAGCAGCTGACGAACCACCTCTGCCTCAGTCCTGTAGTCCTTCCACGAGTAAACGTAGTCGTAGAGATCCTCAGGACGGGTACCACCACGAACGCTCATATAGCAATATTGTGCTTCTTAATGAGCCTGTACAAGACATGCCGACTGGAGAGTCCAAGCTCACGCCAGGCTTTTTGTTGGCTGCCGCCGTGGCGGCTGAGGGCCTCTTCGATCTGCTCTCGGGTCAGCTCGTCAGGGACGGTGTAGTCTTCAGCCGTTGGCGCGGTCACGCCCTTCAGCTCTCCGGACACCTCTGGCGTCAGCGCGATGAAGTCTCCAGGACTGCTGGACAGGGCAAGCCACAGCAAGCTCTCCAGCTCTCGAACATGAAGTGAGTAGTCGTGCTTCATGAGACGAGCGAGGAGATCCGGCGCGAGGCGGGGCTCCCCATCAGATGCAAAGCGCGCCAGATCGGGCTCCGAGGAGATCACCCGCTGGAGAATCTTGCGCGCCAGCAGCGGGATGTCCGCGCGACGCTCCTGAAGCGGTGGGGTGTTTACCCGCAGCTTCAGGCGCGCCACAAGATCGGCCTTGAGTTCTTGCGAAGGTCGGTTGGTCGCCGCGATAAACCGGATGTCGACTTGTCGGGGCGTGGCATCTCCGAGGCGCTGATACTCTCCGCCATCATCGAGCACCCGCAGGAGATGAGTCTGAACCTCGCTGGGAAGCTCACCGAACTCGTCCAAGAACAAGGTGCCGCCATCTGCGCTCCCGACCAAGCCAGGACGATGCGCCATGCCGGGGTTGGGGTAGTTCTTGACGTTCCCGAACAGCTCAGCATCCGCTAACGATGGGGGAATGGTCGCTGCGTTTCGAGAGATGAGCGGACGCCTGGTGCGAGGAGAGAGCTGATGAATGGCGCGCGCAGCCAGCTCTTTTCCGGTACCGCTGGGACCGAGGATGAGGACATGTGCCTGTCGCCGGGCGAGGAACGCCAGCCGATCCCGCAGCGCCCAGGTGGCCGGGTCTTCTCCGACCATCCCGACCGCATCCGGCTCGCCAAACTCAAAGGTCGGTGTGCTCAGCGAGCGCAGCGGCGGTGCCTGGAGGGGTCTGCGCGTGCAGTAGAGGAGGACCTGATGCTGAATCTCAACGAGGTCTCCAGAGCGAATGACCGTCCGACGGATCTCCTGGCCGTTGACCAGCACCGCAGGGCGGCCGATGTTGTCGATCTTCAGTCCACCTCGAGTGAGCTGGATTTTCAGCTGATCGCGAGACATCCCACGCCCGGCGAGTCCAGGAACCTCGACGAGATCGCCGGGACGCTGACGGAAGAACCGAACGCGTCCGCTGCCGCCCTGGCTGTGTGCCCGACCAAGGACGGCCGCTGGTGTGTGTGGCGGGAACAGCGCAACCTCACCGACGCGCTGCGGCTCGGAGCGAGACCAGACCACCACGAGGGCAAAGCACTCCGCGCCACCAGACCCGTGCGGATCCAACCATGGAGCTGAGACATCGGTGAGAGTGTCGCCGCCAGTTGAGCTCACAGCTCCTCCTCCCCTACATCCTATCGAAGTCGCCTGACTCTGCCCGGCCCATGATGACGCACAGCAAAGCACAGGAGGCGATATTGGATGCATGGAGGTGAATGTGGCAGCACTGCTCATCCTTGATTTTGATGGCACGATGACCGATGCAGAGGCGGAAGGAACCCCCTACAGGGAGGGGTACCTCGGCGACCTCGCCATCCTCACCGGGCTCCCCATATCCGAGGTCCATGCCCTCGCCGCGCGGTTCGAGGCAGAGGTCGCAGCGGAGCAGGGTCGGTTCGGATGGGACTTCAACGGTCGAATCGTCGCTCCGGCAGGAGTGGATCCGTACCTGAGGGTCATGCCCGTCGCGCGAATGATCCTCGATGAGGTCGGCCTCTTCCCGGATCGCGCCTCGCGCAACCGGCTGCTCGACGGCATCCTCTACAAGTACAACTACCCAAAGACCCACACCGCATTCCGCCCCGGAGCATTCGAGCTGCTCCGCACAGTGAAGGAGCGGATCGAGACCTACGTGGTGACCAACTCCCACACCGCACCGGTCCAGGGCAAGCTCAGCCGGCTGGCAGAGGAGGCGGGCGCGCCTGGTGCGCTGGACTGGGCTGTGGAGCGGGTCCACGGCAGCGCGCGGAAGTACATCATCGATGATGACTTCACCGCAGTCCCCGAGGCGCTGATGCTCCCCGACCTCTCTCGGCCCGTCCTCCTCCGCCGCGGACTGTACTTCGAGGCCCTCGATGCACTCCGCAAGAAGCACGGAGCAGAGTGGTCAGACGTCCTCGTCGTCGGCGACATCTTCGAGCTCGACCTCTGCCTGCCGCTCGCCCTCGGCGGAACCGTCGGGCTGATGACCGGTCCGTTCACGCCCACGCACGAGCGGAACTACCTCGCAAGCCATCCCAGAGGACACCTGCTCACCGAGCTGTCTGAGGTCCTTGCGCTGATTTAGCGGATCAGGAAGCGCATCATCAGCGACATGAGGCGGCCATAGGGCGGCCGGATTAGCGACGGAGTGGGCGAAAAGCGGCTCTGATAGAGGACCCCCTTCTTATGCGAGAAGGTCTCGAATCCCTCAAAGCCGTGGTAGGCACCCATCCCGCTCGGACCGACGCCACCAAACGGCAGGTCTTCCTGGCTGACGTGGAGGATCGTGTTGTTGATGGTCACTCCGCCGGAGATGGTGCTGTCGAGCACCGTGCGGATCCGACGCCGAGAGCCATCGAAGTAGTACAGCGCAAGCGGTCGGGGATGGTCGTTGACGTAGTCCAGGGCAGCCTCCGCGCTGTCACAGGAGACGATGGGCAGAACCGGACCGAAGATCTCCTCCTGCATGACCGCCATGTCCTCAGTGGGGTTGAGGATCAGGGTCGGCGCCATGCGGCGTCCACCGGAGAGGTCTTCTCCGGCCGGGTTGATCTCCACAATCTCGGCACCCTTGTCCACAGCATCCGCGATGAGAGCGGTGAGTCGAGCGTGGTGGCGATCGCTTACGATCGCGGTGTAGTCCGGGTTGTTCTTCAGGGTCGGGTAGCGGCGGCTGACCTCTGCTGTGAGCGCCTCCACCATCGCCCCCACCTTCGCTGCCGGGCAGAGCAGGTAGTCTGGAGCGATGCAGGTCTGGCCCGCGTTGAGCAGCTTGCCGAAGACAATCGGGGGAGCGGCACGGCGAACTGAGAAGCTCTCATGGAGCACAACCGGTGACTTTCCGCCGAGCTCAAGGGTAACCGGGGTGAGGTTCTCGCTGGCGGCCGACATGATGTGCCGGCCAACCCCAGTGGATCCCGTGAACAAGAGATGATCAAATGGCAGCCGCGAGAATGCAGCACCGACCTGATGATCTCCGACGACCACTGCCGCGATGTCGTCTCCGAGCGCCTCAGAGATCAACGCGATGAGGACCTCGGAGGTGTTCGGCGTGATCTCAGAGGGCTTGAGCATGACCCGGTTGCCTGCGGAGATCGCAGCGACAATAGGAGATATCGAGAGATAAACTGGGTAATTCCAGGGGGCAATGATCCCAACAACCCCGAGCGGCTGGTAGCGGACCTCGCATCGTGAGGGGCGCATCGCCCAGAACGTGGGGCGGGTCTCCGACTCCATCCAGTCCCGAAGGTGGGTCAGGGTGTGCCGAATCGCTGCGACGCTGGTGAAGATCTCTGCGCTCAGCGTCTCGTGGCGGGAGCGTCCACCAAAGTCCGTGTTGATCGCTGTGATGATGTCTTCTCGACGACGCCTCACCGCCCTTGAGAGCGCCTTGAGTGCCTTGACGCGCTCCTTGTAGGAGAGCGGCCCCTTCGTCCGACTCATGGATCGGAGGTGTGCATAGGTGGCGTCGAGTGTGGTGGTGTCTGATGCAGCGTTCATACGGTCAGCACTATCATGTGACATATTGTCATGTCTCCCTCCTTCAGGTCCGCTGCGATTGACACAATTTCATGATTTCGAATACAGCGGCCACTCGACATCAGCGAACTGGGCCCGGAAGCGATATCAGTAGGGGTCACTGGGCCATGGTTAGAGTGGCACATCTCTTGCAAATGACAGGATCACAATGAACACATCCAACAAACGCTGGACCATTGTGGGCATGTTCCTAGGGACCACCCTCATCGGATGGCTCTCCGCGATGGGACTCAGCCGGGTGGCAACGAGCCACCTTGAGCTCCCCGAAGATGCTGCTCTCACAGACGTCAGCGGCACCCAGAGTGCTGACGCCGACGGTGACGATGAGCCCCCACGCTCTCGGCGCTCCAGCAATCGCCGGACCAGCAAGAAGACCTACATCGACTCCATCGTCGCCCGGAACATCTTCGACTCCAGCAAGGTCGGACAGACCGGAAACACCGAGGCGTTCACCGGTGATGAGCGGAAGTCAGACCTCAAGGTTGTCCTGCTCGCCACCATCGTCGCCGAGCCCGCCGACTTCTCCTCGGCGCTCATTGCCGAAGAGAAAGGCTCCGGCGCGGTCGGCTACGGAATCAACGACGACCTCCTCGGTGAGGGCGTCATCGCGGGCATCGAGCCCCGCCGGGTGCTCATCCGCCGCAGCGATGGCTCTCTGGAGTACATCGCGATGGAGGAGGGGCAGTCCTATAAGAAGGAAGAGAAGGGCGGGAGGTCTGGAGCCGCGGCGGATGATGACAGCGGGATCGAGAAGACAGGCGACAACAAGTACACCGTCGAGCAAGAAGTCATCGATCAGATCATGGAGAACCCCGAGAAGCTCTACTCCCAGATCCGGGTCGTTCCGCACAAGGACGCCAACGGTGAGATCGACGGCTACCGGGTCTCTGGCGTCCGCCGCAAGTCCTTCTTCTACAAGCTCGGCGTCAAGAACGGCGACATCGTCCACAACGTGAACAACAAGCCGCTGACGAGCATGTCCAACGCCATGGACGCCTACAATTCACTCGCTGACGCCAAGAGCTTCAACTTCGAGATCACGCGCCGCAACCAGCGGCAGACCTTCGACTACGAGATCCGCTGAGCGCGCTCCCGAGCGCCTGCTGACGCTGCCGTGCCCACTTTTAGATGCTGAATGCAAGAGGATTCCCTTCCATGCTGCCCAACCGGAATGCGCTGTCCCGGCTCGCGATGATGAGCATGCTGCTGCTGCTGAGCCTGCCGGCGTCCGCCCAGGATGACGACAACGCTGACGGCGGTGAAGAGGCGGAGGAGGCCGACAGTAACCTCCCCTCCACCATGCGACCGCCGCCGCAGACCCCGCCCCAGCTCGCCACGCCAGCCAACGCCAAGGTCACCATCGACTTTGTCGATGCCCCGCTCTCCGATGTCGTCCAGTACTTCGCGCGAATCACGGGCCGGAACTTCATCCTCACCGACGATCTCAAGGGAGATGTCACCATCATCTCTCACAAGCAGGTCACCGTTGCTGAGGCCTACGAGGCGTTCCTCTCGGCCCTGGAGACCTCCGGCTTCACGACCGTCACCGTTGGCGGAATGACCAAGATCGTCTCCCACGGCGCTGCAGGAAACAACCCGCTGCGCGTCTATGAGAACGGCAACATCCCCTACACCGACAACTTCGTCACCCAGATCATCCAGCTGGAGAACGTCAACGTCGGGGACATCAGCTCCGTGGTCAAGGATCTCGGCGGCAAGTCTGCCAAGGTCATTGCCTATGCGCCGACCAACACCCTGATCATCACCGACTCCGCGGTCAACATCCGCCGGGTCTATCGAATCATCAGCCAGCTCGACGTGGAGGCTCCCCGGGCCCGGATGCAGATCATCCCGCTGGAGTACGCGACGGCTTCTGAGGTCGAGAAGATCATCGAGGAGCTGTATGGCTCCGCAGAGACCTCCTCGAGCTCCTCCAGCTCCTCCAGCAGCTCCTCCAGCAAAAGCAGCTCCCGTCGAAACCGACGAAACCGCTCCAAAGAGCCCGCTGCTGCGAGCTCTGGAGCGACCTCGACTACCGTCGGCGCGGAAGGCAAGTACATCGAGAAGATCATCTCTGATGAGCGCACCAACTCACTGATCATCATGGCCAACGAAGAAGCCATGACGGCGGTGCGGCAGCTCATTGCAGAGATCGACGTCGACGTCGACATCACCAAGAACGCGCAGCTTCACGTCATCTACCTCGAGCATGCCAAGGCCGAGGACGTCTCACAGGTCCTCTCGAACCTCTCTGAGGCATCCTCCAGCAGCTCCAACAACAATCGCACCAATGCCTCCCGTCGCTCCGGCGCAGCTGGGGCTGCTGGGCGCGGTCGGCAGCAGCCCGCGGCCGCTGAGTCAGAGTCCTCCTCCGGCGGAGCCACGGCAGCCTTCGACTCCGGGGTGCGGATCACCTCGGATGAGAACACAAACTCCCTGGTCATCATCGCGACCCCCGACCAGATGCGCATTCTCCAGACCGTGATCGATAAGCTCGACATCGTTCGCAAGCAGGTGTTCGTCGAGGCGGTCATCATGGAGCTCGCCAGTGAAGACTCCAGCGAGCTGGGCCTCGGCGTCCACCTCGGCAACACCGACGGTGCCGAGGATCCCACCCTCGGTCTCATCTCCGGTCAGCTCGGCAGCTCATCGCTGGGGCTGTCGCAGGACCTGCTGACCGGCATGGCGCTCGGCGTGTTCGGCCCGAGCATCACCACCTCCGTCTCTGACGGCGCCGGCGGCACGACCGATCTGACCATCCCGGCGTTTGGTGTCGTCCTCAATGCCATCCAGTCCAACTCCTCGACCAACATCCTCTCCACGCCGAACATCCTGACGATGGACAACGAAGAGGCCAAGATCGTGGTGGGTCGCAACATCCCCTTCCCGGTCAGCAACTCCTTCAACGCCAACGGCCAGCCTGTCATCAGCTACCAGCGAGAGGATGTCGCGATCACCCTCAAGGTGACGCCGCAGATCAACGAGTCCAACTACGTCACGCTCCAGGTCTTCCAAGAGGTACAGGAGGTCGAAGAGGACAGCAGCGGACTCGACGTCAGCTCTGCCGGCTTCATCACCTCCAAGCGGTCCGCAGAGACCACGGTCGTCATCCGTGACAACCAGACCGTGGTACTCGGCGGCCTGATGGGCTCCACAGACACGGAGGTCGAGACCAAGATCCCGGTCCTCGGAGACCTGCCGCTTCTCGGTCGTCTGTTCCGTGGAACCCGGACGAGCTCCCGGAAGACAAACCTGCTCATCTTCCTCACCCCGCACGTCATCAACGAGCCGGCGGACATGGAAGAGATCTACCGGGTGAAGGTCGCGCAGCGTCAGGAGTTCCTCCGTCGCTTCTATGGCAAGAGCCGCGAGGAGCAGGAGGCTGCGCTCTCTGAGCTGCTGCAGTACTCCATGAACCAGGTCGACCAGCCCAGCTTCTACCGCGGGCCCGTCTCTGACGACACAGTGCTCATCGACACGGACGACTCCATGGAAGAGACCGTCGAGGACATCGGCGCGACCTCCCCAGCGAGCGCGCCCGCTGTCGACGCACGCTCCCCGTCCGACGTGCCCACCGATCGCATCGGTGAGGACGCCGACTCCACCGACACCACTGGCGAGTAGGTCACATGGGAATCCGACGAGAGCCGCTCCAGGAAATCCTCATCCGCCGCGGGGCCGATCCAGGCCGGGTCACTGAGGCCATCGCGACAGCCGAGAAGGGTCGTGTCGGGTTCGCTGAAGGGCTCGCGCGCATCGAGGGTGTAAACAACGAGATCCTGGTCAGCAGCATCGCCCAGGTCACCGGCCTCCCCTGGCTGCCCGAGGTCAAGATCGACGACATCGATGTCGAGCTTGTCCGAACGATCAACCTCGGACATGCTCAAAAGAACGGCGTGCTGCCCCTGTGGAAGCGCGACGGTGTGGTCGAGGTCGCCATTGCCTCCCCTGAGGCCCTGCCAGCCCTTGATGACCTCCGCGTCCTCATCGGCCACCCCATCCAGCCTGTCCTGCTCCCGCAGTCCGTGCTTATTGAGACCATCAACAGCGCCTTCGAGCGGGCTGCAGAAGATGCCGACGCCGTCATCAACCAGATGGACGACGAAAACAACGACGAGGACGACTTCACCCTCCCAGAGGATCTGGTCGGCGGAGATTCCGCAGACCAGGCGCCGATCATCCGGTACGTCAACTCCGTGCTCCACGGCGCGATCAAGGAGCGGGCCAGCGACATCCACATCGAGCCCTTCGAGAAGGATCTCTCGGTCCGGTTCCGCATCGACGGCGTGCTGTTTGAGCGGTACTCGCCCCCGCGAAAGTTCCAGGCATCGATCATCAGCCGCGTAAAGATCATGGCGGGTCTGAACATCGCCGAGAAGCGCATCCCGCAGGATGGTCGCATCCGAACGCGGATGGCTGGACGCGACATCGACATTCGCGTCTCGACCCTTCCGGTCCGCCACGGCGAGCGGGTGGTCATGCGTATCCTGGAGCGCGGCAGCGTCTTCAGCCTCGGCTCCGTTGGAATGGCTGAGAAGACCCTCAAGGACTTCCGAAAGCTCATCCGGCTTCCGCACGGCATCATCCTGGTCTCCGGCCCGACCGGCTCCGGTAAGACCACGACCCTCTACTCCGCCCTCTCTGAGATCAACTCTCCAGACAAGAACATCCTCACCATCGAGGATCCCGTCGAGTACGAGCTGCGCGGCATCGGCCAGACCCAGGTCAACAAGAAGATCGACCTCTCCTTTGCCCGGGTCATCCGTGCCCACCTCCGGCAGGACCCCGACATCATCCTCGTTGGTGAGACCCGAGACAAAGAGACCGCCGAGAATGCCATCCAGGCCTCGCTGACCGGTCACCTGGTCTTCTCGACCATCCACACCAACGACGCCGCGACCGCGTTCACCCGGCTGGTCGACATGGGCATCGAGCCCTTCCTTGTCGCAAGCTCGCTGGTTGCAATCCTCGCTCAGCGGCTGGTTCGACGCCTCTGTCCGCACTGCAAAGAGGTCTATCAGCCGACCTCCGAAGAGCTGCGTGATGTCGGCCTCGATCCAGCCACCTTCCGTGACCAGCTCTGGCGCGCGGTGGGCTGCGGGGAGTGCAAGAACAAGGGCTACGCCGGCCGGACCGGAATCTATGAGCTGCTGGTGGTCGATGACGACATCCGTCACACCGTGACCAGCGGCGGAGATGCCGGCATGGTCAAGAAGAAGGCCGTCGCCAAGAACATGCTGACCCTGCGTGATGATGGTCTTCGCAAGGCTCTCGCCGGCGAGACCAGCCTCGATGAGATCCTGCGTGTCACCCAGGAAGACGCCATCGTCCTCGACTGAGCGGCGACCATGCTGATGAAGCGAGAGGAACCCCCACATGCCGGCTTATGAGTACAAGGCGCTCGATCGCAGCAAGAAGACCGTCAAGGGCGTTGTCGAAGCCGAGACCCCAAAGAGCGCACGCTCCAAGCTGAAGAAGCAGGGACTCTTCCTCACTGAGCTCGATGAGCAGAAGGGCGGGATCAAGAAAGGCTCGGGCATCAACATCCAGGTCGACTTCTCGAAGTTCTTTCAGCGCGTCTCTGTCAACGACCTCGCAGAGATGACCAGCCAGCTCGCGACGCTTACCTCAGCGGGCATCCCGATGGTCGAGGCGCTCAACGCGCTGGTCGATCAGACCGAGAACCAGGCCCTCAAGGTCATCCTCGTCGAGATCCGCGAGCAGGTGAACCAGGGAAAGACGCTGGGCGATTCCTTGAAGCTGCACCCCAAGGTCTTCAACAACCTCTACGTCTCCATGGTCACGGCCGGCGAGCAGTCGGGAGCCCTGGACATCGTGCTCAAGCGGCTGACCGAGTACACCGCCGCGACCGTCAAGATGCGCGGAGAGCTGATCGGCGCGCTGACCTATCCAGCCCTGATGGGACTCATCAGCCTCGGCGTGGTCGCCGGCCTGTTCATCGGGGTCATCCCGCGAATTCGCCGCATCTTTGACAGCTTCGACGTCGCGCTGCCGCTCATCACCCGCATGATGCTGGGCATCTCGGACTTCTTCGTCGGCTGGTGGTACCTCATCATCGCGGCCCTCGTCGGGGGCATCTGGTACCTGCGCCGCTGGGTGAAGACGGAGGCTGGCCGGCGCAGCTGGGATCGCTTCATGCTCAACGTGCCAGTGTTCGGGCGCATCAACCGGCTGGTCGCGGTCAGTCGGTTCTGTCGAACCTTCGCAACGCTGCTCTCCTCGGGCGTCCCGATCCTCACCGCAGTGGAAATCGTGAAGTCCGTTGTACAGAATGTCATTCTTGCAGAAGCGATCGAGACAGCCGGTCAAAACATCTCTGAGGGAGAGTCCATCTCCGGACCGCTCAAGGACTCTGGTGAGTTCCCCCCCCTCGTCACCCACATGATCGCCATCGGAGAGCGCACCGGTGACCTGGAGCCGATGCTCCAGAAGGTCTCAGACTCCTATGACCAGCGCGTGGAGAACATGCTCCGTGGCCTGACCGCGACCCTCGAGCCGATCATGATCGTCGGACTGGGCGGAGTGGTCATGGTCGTCGCGCTCTCCATCCTCGTGCCGATGCTCAACCTCTCCTCGATCGCCCGCTGATTCGTCGGGTCTCATGGCCCGCTTCTTGCAAATCCCATCAATTATCAAGATCCACCCAAGGAGGAGCCCATGTCGCTCAACATCAACCTGGCCGAGCTCGCTGAGACGCTTGAGGCTGAGCAGGAAGCCCGCATGCTGCGTGGCCCGACAGACACCGCCTCCCTCATGCGCAGCGCACGCGAGGGACTCACCCTCGTCGAGATCATGGTCGTCATGGCCATCCTCGGTGTCCTGATGACCGTCCTTGGCGGCAGCCTGCTGGGCTACCTCGACGCCGCCAACGAGGACGCCACCAAGCTGACCATCGGCAAGATGGACCAGGCACTCCAGGTCTACGCTGCCAAGCACAAGGGCAAGTACCCCTCCACCAGCCAGGGCCTCGACGCGGCCGCCAAGTACATGCCCGATGGCAAGGTCCCTGAGGATGCCTGGGGCCAGAACTTCCAGTACTTCTCTCCCTCCACCCACTCCGATGCCGCCTACGACATCCTCTCCGTCGGCAAGGACGGTCAGGAAGGATCTGAGGACGACGTGAAGAGCTGGGAATCCGGCGACGAGGGGTAAGCAGTCCGTCATGCGCAAGGGCCTCACCCTCATCGAGATCATGGTCGTCATGGCCATCATCGCCATCGTCCTCGCGGTGGGGATGCCAGCGATCAGCGGCGTGCTCGCCCTGCAGCAGCAGGCCGCGATCACCGAGCTGTCCAAGACCTATGTCTGGCTCATCGATGAGGCGGCCATGCGCAACACCACGTTCCGGGTCGCCTACAACCTCGACCGAAACACCTGGAAGGTCGAGGCCGGCGATCCGAGCACCCTCGTGTTCTCCACGCCAGAAGAGCGAGAGAAGCACGATGAAGAAGTCGCTGACATGATGTCACGCTTCACCCAGCGCGAGCTCGAGGAGGGTGCAGCTGCAGACATTGAGGATGCCTCTGGTCGGTTTGAGGGTCTCGATGATCCCGTGTTCACCACCGAGCAGACCCTCCCCGACGGCATTCGCTTTCAGTTCATCTACACCCCGCAGTACGGCGAAGACGGGATGATGGCGAACCCCGACGGTCCCTCTGATGACCCCGAAGAAGACATCATGGCCTACACCTACATCTTCTCAGACGGCACCGCTGAGCACACCGTGATTCGCATCGTCGATGTCGACGACGAGGAGGATGGCTACACCTTAGAGATCGAGCCGCTCTCCGGCGTCGTTCGTGTCTCCATCGACGAGGTCGTCGACCCCGACGACTCCCTCTCCTGGCTCCCCGACGAGGGTCCGTCACTTCAGTGACAGCGGCCCTCACCAGCCCATGCTCCGGCTGGACTTCAGCCCTCACCCACCCCTGCTGGTCCTGACTTGCTCCTTCCTCCCCGCCATCGCCGCTCCGGCTTTACCCTCCTTGAGGTGGTCATCGCGCTCGCGATCCTCGCGGTGGCGGTGATGATCCTGGTCGAGACACAGGCCGGCGCGCTGCTCATGAGCACCGACGCCGACCGGATGCAGACCGCAACGTACCTGGCGGAAGAGAAGATGATGGAGGCGCAGCTGCTCCTGGAGCGGGAGGGCTGGGGCAGCCAGGACATCGAGGAAGAGGGGGACTTTGAGGACTTCGGTGACGAAGAATTCCGCGGCGGCTCGCTGCAGCTTGAGCTGGAGTCCGACCAGTACGACGACTTCAAGTGGGCCTACACCATCCGGGAGATCAACCTCGACATTCCCTCCAACCTCGGTGACATGGCCGGTGACCTCTCTGAAGGGGGCTACTTCGGAGAGCGGGACACTGAGGACTTCGAAGGCAGCCAGCCAGACCTGACCGATCTCGGCATCTCTCCAGACATGATCAGCGAGTACCTCGGCGCCTACATCCGAGAGGTGCGGGTGCTGGTCTGGTGGGGCGAGAACGACGACGAGCTCGATCAGGTCGAGCTGCTCACCCACATCATCAACCCCAGCGGCGCGGTCACTTCGGAAGAAGACACCACGGAGGAGGAGTGATGGTGCGCGCCTCCCGCAGCGGGTTCACCCTCATCGAGGTCATCATCTCCCTGGGCATCATGGTGATGATCGCTGGGCTCGCCTGGACCACCCTCGCCGGCAGCATCAAGCTGCGCGACGTCCTCGCAGAAGACGATGCTGTCGCTCGCTCCGCCCGGGTGACCCTCAACAAGCTCTCCCAGGAGCTTGAGCTGTCCTACATCACTGACAACACCACCAGCGTGGGCACCTACCGAACGGTCTTCACCGGAGAGGACGACGGAGACGAGTCGATCCTCTGGTTCGCGACCACTGGCCATCGCCGCACCTACATGAACAGCCGAGAGTGCGATCAAGCCGAGGTCACCATCTGGACAGAAGAGGATCCAGAGGTCAACGGACAGATGGTCTTGCTCCACCGGGAGTCCGGCTTCATCGATCAGGAACCCGACGAGGGCGGCGCCATCCTTCCCCTGGCGCGGGGCGTGACAAAGTTTCAGCTCCGCTACTACGACGGCACCACAGGAGAGTGGCAGGAGACCTGGGACACCCAGAGCACCGAGACGCTCAACCGCCTCCCGCGTGCGGTCCAGATCGTGCTCGGGCTCGCCGCTCCAGATCCCGACGACGATGATGACTTCATCGAGCAGATCTTCGTCCGAACTGTGGTCGTAGAGCGTGCCGATCGCACCACTCAGAGTGCCTTCTCCAAGAGCAGCGGAAGCGGAAGCGGCTCTGGTCTGCCGGGGATTCGATGATGAAGCGCCTGACTCCCATGTGGCTGTGGCAACAGCTGACCCGATCCCGCACCCTCGCCAGGCGCCGGCGCCCGTTCCAGCGCGTTCGCAACCAGCGCAGCGGCGTGGCCTTGCTCGTTGCCATCACCACAATGCTGGTGCTCACGGTGCTCGTCAGCGAGCTGTCCTACGTCGCGCGCGTGCGCTTCCTCATCGCATACCACCAACGCGACGAGGCCCAGGCGTACTGGCTGGCCCGCTCCGGCGTGAACATCTACATCCTCCTGCTCTCGGCAGACAAAGAGATCGGCACTCAGATCGAGAGCTTCGCGGGTGACCTCGGCTTCGACTCCCTCTGGCAGATGGTCCCGGTCATCAACACCGGCCTCATGCGCATGCTGTTCACCGGCGGCGGAGACGTCGATGACTACTCCGAAGAAGAGCTGACCACCTTCGCACAGACCGGTCAGGTCTCCGACGAGGTCGCCGAGGCCAGCCGCGATGAGGGCTCATCGCTGTTCTCCGACAAGAACTTCCTCGACTTTGAGGGAGACTTCGCCGCGGAGGTCACCGACAACGAAGGCAAGATCGACATCAACCAGTTCGACGGCTTCACCGGAAACATCCAGGACTCTGCGACCGCACAGCTGCTGTTTTCTCGGATGAATTCAGAGGAAGACGAGGCCTGGTTCCTCGACCGGAACATCGATCGCTACGAGATCATCGGCAACCTCGCGGACTGGATCGACGCCGACAACATCCGCTCTTCGGGCCTCGGAGGCTTCGAAGACAACCTCTACAACGTCCAGGATCCATCCTACGTCGCCAAGAACGCCACCCTCGACACCTTCGAGGAGATCCGGCTCATCGAGGGCTGGCAGGACGAGGTGTTCAACCGCTACGCTGACGACATGACGATCTGGAGCAACGGAAAGTTCAACCCTGGCTCCTTCTCCAAGGAGATGCACATCGCGGTCATCACCGCGTATGCGACCGCCCAGTGGACGCAGGAGCAGGTCGACGCGCTCTGCTTCCAGGACGGCATGGAGGACTGGGGACTGTCCTGGTACCAGGGCGGCTCCTGGAAGTCTGCCAAGGAGTACGCTCAGGACGTCCAGGCCAACTGCAACGGCATCGAGCTGGACACCACTCAGATGCCCAAATTCACCGATAAGTCTCGGGTATTTACCGTCACCTCTACCGGCCTGGTCGGCACAAGTCAGACCACCATCACCGCGGTACTGGACTACACCCGTGTTAACACCGGCGACGTCGTCTACTGGCGCGTTGAGTAGCCGCCCCCTTCCCTGCAAGAGGCAGCCATGCCAACCATCCTCGGAATCGACCTCGGAGCACACACCATCAAGCTGTCCTTGATGGAGGGAGGCTTTGGTCGCTATCAGTTCAGCGACGTCCGGCTCCGACGTGTGCCGCAGGACATCGATGCGCCCCCCACTTTAGAGGGTCGGCTCTCGGCGCTGACCGACCTGATGAGTGAGGTCAAGGACGTCACCATCACCTCGACCACCTGGCCCGCTCAGTCCACCAGTATCCGGCGGATCACCCTGCCGTTCGGGGACCGCGCTCAGGTCGAGAAGACCCTGCCGTTTGAGGTCGAGGAGCATGTTCCGTTCGACCTCGACGAGACCATCCTCGCCAGCCGAATCCTCAGCAATGAGCCCTCCGAGAGCGTGGTCCTCGCTGCGATGGCTCCATCTGAGGCGGTCTCTGACTACCTCACGCAGCTCAAAGCGGCCGGGATCGACCCAAAGCACCTCTCATTAGACAGCGACCTCATCGGTACCCATGCCGATGACGGTGTTCAGGCCGTCATCGACTTCGGGCACACCCGCACCCTCGTCGCGCTGACCCAGGACGGCAAGGTCATCACCAGCCGGGCGATCACCGGCGGCGGCCGCGATCTCACCCTCGCGCTCGCCGAAGCGCGCGGCATCGACTGGAACACTGCCGAGGGCCTCAAGCACGCCGCGAGCATCTCGACACGCAGCCAAGACACCACCGCCGCAGAGGCCTCCTGGGACGAAGACGAGAAGACCCAGCCGGAGTTCATCAGCATCTCAGCACTGTCTGACACTGACAACGCTGCGATCCTGCTCAGCGCGCTGCGTCCGCTCCTCAACAACATCCGGGCTTCGCTGATCAACTTCGAGGACGTCACCAGCCTGGAGGTCGACGAGGTGCTCATCTGCGGCGGCGGTGCTGCCCTGGACGGGCTGCGGGAGCACCTGACGGAGGATCTCGGGGTTCCCGTCCGTCGGGTCATCCTCGAGGACATCAACGATGTCGAGCCCGCTCGGTTTGCCCTCGCCCTCGCCCTCGGCCAGCAGGCCACCGGGATGACGTACGGTCGCGAGATCGACATGCGCCAGGGAGATCTCGCCTTCCAGGGAGACCTCGCGACCATCGGAAACTTTCTCCGAATCGGCGTGCTCGCTGCCGTCGCGATGATGATGGTCGGCACCGGCTGGTTCGCCTTCCGCTACGCCCAGCTCTCCACCGAGCTCAGCAGCACCGACGCCGAGATCCAGACGCTGGCCCTGTCGACGTTCCCTGGAGAGATCACCGAGGATGACGTCATGGATGCCTCCGATGCGCTGGCCGTCATGCAGCTCAAGAGCACCGAGGCCGCCGTCCGGGTCGATGCGCTCGGCAGCATCCTCTCCGATGTTCCCCCCACCCTCTCCATGCTCCGGCAGCTCTCTGATGCCATGCCCCCGCACAGCGACACCCGCATCGATGTCCGGGAGATGTCGATCTCATCCACCTCGATCACCATGAAGGCCGAGGCGGATGGCTACGAAGATGCAGCGAAGGTCGAGACCTCGCTGCAGTCTGTCGAAGCCTTCAAGAACGCAAAGAAGGGCGAGGAGAAGCGCTACCAGGAGAGCATCCGCTTCTCGGTGACCATCCCGCTTGAGACCCCCGACACCGAGGAGGGCTGATCCATGTCCGCGTTCAGCACAAAAGTCGCCGCGATTCAGGAGCGGCTCCAGGATCTGCTCGCCAGCATGTCCTCTCGTGACCGCACCATGTTCATCGGCCTGGTGATCTTCGCCGGCGTTCTGGTTGTGGGCAGCGGAGCCTACCTGATGAACCGCAGCATCTCCGGACTGGAGAGTCGGATCGACAGCCAAGAGCACACCCTCCAGATCATGAAGGCGATGGCGTCAGATTACGAGGAGTCCTCTGAGAAGTCTGCGCAGATCGAGAAAGAGCTCGCGAGCAACACCAACAACGACCTCTCCGCATTCCTGGAGAAGTCGGCCAAGACCACCGGCATCGATGATCGGCTGGATGCGGTCAAGGAGAAATCCACGTCGTCGGACGGTGTTCTTCAGGAGAAGCTCTACGCCGTCTCGCTCTCCAAGCTGGAGCTGACCGAGCTGTCGGAGTTTATCTACGAGATCGAGACGGCCGGCTTCCCGCTCAAGATACTGACCATGAAGGTCAAGACCCGCAGCAAGAAGGGTGAGAAGACCCTGAGCGTCGATCTCGACATCGCCGCGTACACCCTGCTGGAGACTGAGGAGAGTGAAGGATGATGAAGACCATCACGTTCGGTGCATCAGCCTCGGCCTGGGGGTTGGTTGTCTTTGGTATCGCGCTACATGTTCACTTCCCGGAAGAGCCGCTCATCGAGCGGATTCGCTACCAGGTCGAAGAGGCCTCTGGTGGGAGATGGCTTCTGGAGGCTGAGGGCGCAAGTCCATACCGAATGACCGGCGTATCGCTCTCGGACGTTACCCTGTTCAAGGCCGAGAAAAAACGTCGGCGGCGCAATGTGGAAAGCACTCCGACGGCTGCCACTCCCATCCTGCGCTCTGAGGACATCTCGGTCCGCGCCAAGCCCCTCGCCCTGCTCACTGGAAGCCAGGCTGTCGCGTTCTCGGCGGACCTCTACACGGGCGAGGTCTCAGGCGAGGTCTCCCTCTCCGATGAGATCACCGCCATAGACGCCCTCGCGGAAGACATCGATCTCAACCTCATTCCGTTCAGCGGCGATGAGTGGTCGATCGATGCTGCCGGTAAGCTACAGCTCAACGTCGACATGGTGCTCAACAGCGAGAACATCAAAGAGTCCGAGGGAACCATCAACCTCAACATCGACGGCTTCGCGATCAACAGCGGAGAGGTGATGGGCTTCTCCATCGACGACCCCACGGTGTTCACCGAGGCCATCCTCCGGATGGAGACCGACAAGGGCAAGCTGGAGATAACGGAGGGCAGCTTCATCTCGGATACCGTCGAGATCGGGCTCGATGGCTACATCACCCTGGCCAAGACCTTCAGTCGGTCTCGGATGCGGATCGGCCTGCAGATCAAGCTCGCCGAGGAGTACGATCGGTTCGCCAAGAACGTTCCGCAGATGAAGAAGGCCCGTGACACCGAGGGGGTCTACCACTTCACCCTCTCCGGCAATCCATCCAATCCCCGCTTTCAGGAAGAGCGCCAGCGCAGCACCGCGACGCGCAGCGATACCCGTCAGCTCATCGAGGAGCGGGTCAAGAACGAAGAGTCCAACCTCTCCGATGATGAGCGGGATGCCGCCCGTGCCGAGCGTCTTGAGCGCATGCAGGATCGCATGCGCAGCGGCGGCAGCACCGCCAAGTCGGAGGATGGTGAGCGTCGCCGGCCAGAGCGCCCCAGCATTCGACCGCCAGGCATGCGGGACGGCGAGCGCTTCCGCCCCAACGAAGAGCCGATGGAGGCCATGCCCTTCGACGATGAAGACCTCGACGATGAGGAGCTCCTCGACGATGAAGAGCTCCTCGACGATGACGAATACATCGACGACTGAGGCCGCTGCTCAGGACAGGACGGTCTGAGCCTCGAGGCTCTCCACGAGCAGGGTCAGCGGCTCATCCCCGGGACTCAGGCGAGCACCGATTCGGGCATGGCGCAGTGCCTTCTCCGGCTCGCCCCGCTTCAGCAGAACCATCGCAAGGTTGTGCCGGGCGTCGGCGTTGGAGGATGCGAACTGAATGGCGAGCCCAAGGAGCTCAAGGGCTTCGTCGCTGCGCGCCTCCAGCGGTCGGCTCGGGTTGTGAAACCGCACCCACCCAAGGCAGGAGAGGACTGAGGGATGATCGATTCGGATGCGGTGTGCCCGAGAGAGAACGCGATCAGCCTGAGACCACTTCTCCGCCACCATCAGGCGCCTTCCTTCCGTGAGCAGGAGGTCGATGTCGTCCATCCTTTCCTCCAGGGCTGAGGTGCTCCGTGGTGCATCACCGCGCTTGAGGCTCTTGTAGGCGGAGTACACCAAGCTCTTGAGCTCCTCCGCCAGAAGCCGGACATCCTCGGGCATCCGCCGGTCCTGCGAGACCGTCTTGTATCGATGCCGGAGGCGACGCGCAGACTTTGTGATCAGCGAGATCGCGGAGTCTGCTGGAATCCCAAGAACCACAGCCGGCTCTGCCGTGCGCAGTCGCTTGAGCTCCTGGCTCAAGATCCGGCGGAGGGCTTCCGGATTCTGAAGCCGACGCTCTCGTACATCAGTGCGGGTCACCTCCTCGGCGAGGTGCTTCTTGAGGGACGGCTTGCGAATCTTCGGTCGCCCGCTCCGTCGGCTGCGCCAGTGTCCGGCCCGGCGCTCACGGAGCTGCTCAGTCATTCGGCTGCGGGGCGTCCTGCGGCTGCGCGCGCCACCGGGATTCATGCCCTCACCGCCCAGGTCAGCGGGAAGCTCGGTGTCCCGCGTGAGGCTCTGAGAGTCGCTGGCTGGTGGACTCGTGAGCTCCGCGTCACGCATCCACTCTGGCAGCTCTGGAACGCTGCTCGCGTCCGAGGACATCGGTGTGGAGGAGAGCTCTCTCCAGGAAGACGAGGCCCCTGAAGCATCCTGCGTCCAGGTCGCTTTGGACCACTCCGAGTCCTCACCAAGCCAGGAGGCCTGGTGAGGCGTGATGGCGGAGACATCCTCGTTGGACAGCCAGTCCGGTGCGGCGGGAGTAGCTGCCCCGATCTGTTCCCCGTCGCGCTCGGCGAAGAAGTCGTCGATGGTCGGCTCGTCGGACATCCAGCTCGGCATCACCGGCTCACCAGCCTCTTCTGTCGAGGCGCGCACGGCCCGTCGGGGCGATGCGCTCGACTCAGCGGAGCGGTCGCTTCGAGCGGGCCGGTCTGAGCCACCAAGGCTGGACGACTGGACTCTGGGGGCCTGAAAGACAACCATCTGGAGCTGACGAAGGGCATACAGCTCAGTGCTGGCGGTCACCGGATCGACGCTTCCCGCTGCGAGGAGCACACCGAGCGCGCGGGTTCCATCGGCCCCCCGAAGCAAAGCGAGCAGCGAATCGGAGATCGGGAGAGATGCGATCGTTCCTAAGGCCTCCGTGCACAGCACGCTGTCGAACCGATGCCGCTCGATGAAGTCCACCTTCGCCTTGTCAAAGACGGCAAAGTATAAAAAACGTCCGAGCCCGTTCCGATCGCCGCTGACTTCGATACTGGCCCGCTCGAAGCGCACCTCGCCGCCCTGGAGCAGAGCACGGATGAGATCCCAGTCATTGGAGTGCGCGGGACCACCGTTCTGAAGGGTCACCCACCCGCTCATGCTCCCGCGTGTCTCGCTGGGGGCATTGTCAACATGGAGGATGCCAGAGGCGCTGCTCAACCAGAGACGCGCCAGCGCGTTGAGGTTGCGGTTGCTGTAGCGCCCCCGGGGAACCGGCTGGAGAGAGATGTCTTCAGCCGGCTGCTGCGATGCCTTCCGACTGGCACTCTCTTGTGAGGGCTCGATGCGTCGGAGCATGTCGACGAGATCAAGGACCGAGTATGGGTGGTGGAGGAAGTCGCGTGCGCTCAGCTCCGACATCGCATCTTGAACCAGGCGGTCGTACCGACGGCGTGCAGCGGACATCAGGATCATCTCAGCGTACTCACCGCCCCGCAGCGCTCGGATCTGACGAAGCACGATGAGGCCATCTTCGTCTCCAAGCTCCATCAACCCGAGGACCAACTCAGCGGGAGTCTCCCGAAAGACACGGAGGGCCTGCTCGCCGTTCTCAGCGGTCATGACATCGTGTCCCTCGCCGCTCATCACAGAGGTCACGATGTCACAGAGATGTCGATCCGGATCAATGATGAGGAGTCGCACCGTTGCTCTCCGAGCGGGTCTCGCGGCGATGAGTGCACTGCCGCCGAGATGGATCTATAGGGTTGAGATTTAAGAAGATTGGTGGACTTGCTAATTTAGCAACCTGATTGCAGGTCAATTTAGACCGGCCAAATTGCCTCCATGATTTATCTCCACGTGAGGCCCTTATAGATAGACGGTAAATGCCGCACTGGCCTTGAGGGTTCGCATAATCATAAAATTTCAATGTCAGCGAGCGTCTTGAAGAGAAGCTCACACAGGGCCACTTCGCTGCCAGGACAAGAACAATGAGCCACTCACCCCAGCCGGAGCTGTCTGCGATCCTCGGGGCGCTCTCGAATGTCGAGGGGCTGGCGGTCTTTGATGTCGGACCCCAGTGGACCGTCGTGACCTGGGGTGCGGGTCCATTCGTTGAATTCAGCACGGACTGGCAGGAACAAGCGCGTGCACTGCTCACCGGACATCGGAGCGATCCAGCGCTCCCCTTCAGCGGGGGACTTGTTGGATGGATTGGCTACGAAGCCGGCAGGGTCATGGAGCGCATGCCTGAGCCTGTCAGCCCTCGCCCGCTCCCCGATCTGATGCTGTGGCGGACGGAGGGCGCGCTGTGCCTGGATCGACAGACTGGTCGGTGGCACACCAGCGGAAGCAGCGCCTTTCAGGACCAGGCAGCGTCCATCCTGGCCGCAGCACACACCACACACCGCCGCGCCTCCCCCGCGACACCTCGCTCCCCTCCGGCTGGAGTTGCGGGTCGCTACCAGCAGGGGGTTCACAGGATCCTGGAGGCCATCGCCGCCGGAGATGTCTACCAGACCTGCCTCGCTTGGGAGAACACAGTCCCCGCGATGCCCGATCCCGTTGGCTCCTGGCTCAACCTGCGGACCCACAACCCAGCCCTCCGTGGCGCCCTGCTGCGGCAGCGTGGCGCCCACATCCTCTCCAACTCTCCGGAGCTGTTTCTTCAGATCGACCATGCAGGAGAGGCCCTCACAGCCCTCAGCATCCCCATCAAAGGGACCGCACGCTGTCGCGAGGGTGCCGCTGGTCGGCTCGCGCTCTGGGAGAGCGCAAAGGAGCGCGCTGAGCTGACGATGATCGTGGACCTCGTGCGCAACGACCTGGGCCGGATCGCCCGTCCGGGCTCTGTGCATGCCGCCCCCCGAAGGCTGAGGCGGTGCGGAGACCTCCTCCACGCAGAGCAGCCCGTGACCGCCACCCTGGAGGACGGACGCGATGCCCTCGATGTCGTGAGCGCAGCCTTCCCGCCGGGCAGCGTGACGGGCGCCCCCAAGGTGGCTGCGATGTCACTCATCGGGGAGCTGGAGTCCAGACCTCGGGGCGTCTATACCGGCAGCATTGGCTTCTTTGGCGATGACGGACGGGCACACCTCAGCGTCGCGATCAGAACCGCGACCGTGACCGACGAGACCTGCCGCTTCCACATCGGCGCTGGCATCGTGGCAGACTCCGATCCAGAGCGTGAGTGGATCGAGACCCTCGCGAAAGGGGTCGCGCTCGGGCACTGGCTGGGGGCACCATGATCGACGGACTCTATGGGATTGCAGACGCGGCCTGGGGAGATCCCGTCGAGCTGGGCAGCCGCCTGGCTGCCGCAGGATGTCGGATCGTACAGCTGAGGGCCAAGTCGCTCTCTGATGACACCCTGCTGGCCGCCGGTCGTGCACTCCGCCCACGGCTCCATGCACACGGCGCTCGGCTCATCGTCAACGATCGGGTGCACATCGCGGTCGCATGTGGCGCAGACGGTGTCCACCTCGGACAAGACGATGGCCGACTCGACGCGGCACGTCGCGCCCTCCCGGCAGGGGCCATCATCGGGCGGAGCACCCACACTGTGCAGCAGGTTGAGGACGCCCAGGACGCAGACTACCTGGGATTCGGTCCGGTCTTCATGACCGCGACCAAGGACACCGGGTATGCCGATCGAGGGCTGTCTGCGCTGGCGGAGGCTGTCGCCGTGTCCCAGATTCCGATCGTTGCGATCGGTGGGATCAATCTGGCGCGCCTTCAGGCCGTCCGCGAGACTGGTGCGCAGGGCTGGGCAGTCATCTCCGCAATACTGGATGCTGGGGATCTGGAGCGCGCCGCGAGGGCGTTTATCTCCGGCTGAAGATCCCGCTTCGCGCTGTCCTCCGAGAGCATCGCTGCCGGAACATTCTTGAGAACTGATGCGGGATCCCGGGTTACACTACTCGCGTCAAGACTTTGGGGTAAATGATGCGCTCTCTCCTCCTCCTCATCGCGCTCTCCCTGTCCGATGCTGCGGTCGCAGCGCAGGGCTCAGACGATGCCGCGCTGGAGCCTCCGGAGGGCTCCCTCTGGGATCGCATCGAGGACGTCGAGGGCACAGTGCCGACCGGCGAAGCGATCGAGGAGAGCGAGGAGCTACAGAGCGCCCGCAACCTGGAGAACAGCTTCATCGATCTCGTGGTCCAGGAGATGACCCCGCCGGTCAACTTCTACCGCGATCCAGTCGAAGTTCTCTCGGTCGATCCACTCCATCTCGATCGGATCAACCCCGCTGAGTTCGACATCCCCGTAGTCATCAACGACGACGTCATCCGGTGGATGAAGTACTTCACCGGCCCCGGCCGCAAGTACTACCAGCGGTGGCTGTCCCGCTCCACGCGCTACCGCCCGATGATGTACGAGAAGCTCGATGCCGCTGGCTTGCCACGTGATCTCGTCTACCTCTCCATGATCGAGAGCGGCTACGCGACCCACGCCTACAGCTCTGCCGCTGCGGTCGGTCTGTGGCAGTTCATCGCCCCCACCGGAAAGCAGTATGACCTGCGCATTGACTGGTGGGTCGACGCGCGCCGGGATCCGATGCAGGCCACCGATGCCGCCATCGGCTTCCTCGGAGACCTCTACAACCGCTACGACAGCTGGTACCTCTCCTGGGCCGCATACAATGGTGGTCCTGGAAGAGTGAGCCGGGGCATCTCTCGCCATGGCACTCGAGACTTCTGGGAGCTCGTCGAGCACAACGCATTTCCTCGCGAGACCGACAACTACGTGCCCAAGCTGCTCGCCGCAGCGATCATCGGCAAGCACCCCGGCCGGTACGGCTTTACCGAGATCGACTACCAGGACGCCATGTCCATGGATGCGGTGACGGTGGGTCCGAACATTGGCCTCGACGTGCTCGCCCGGTGTGCGGGGATCACCCTGGAGGAGTTCCAGACGCTCAACCCGCACCTGCGCCGCTGGGCGCTGCCGCCGGATCCGGCGGAGCAGACCATCTACGTGCCGACGTCCACCGGCAGCACCTTCCTGGCTTCGCTGGAGAAGATTCCCCCCCAGGAGCGACTGACCTACCATCGTCACAAGGTCAAGAGTGGTGAATCCCTCGGCAAGATCGCAGGGAAGTACGGTACAAGCGTCGACGCCATCCAGTCGGTCAACCGCATCTCCAATCCCAACCGCATCTACGTCGGTATGGAGCTGGTCATCCCCGCCGCTGGTGCAGAGGTGCCTCCCGAGGCCCTCACCTCAACGTCGGGTGGCAGCAGCCGCTCAGCGAGCACATCCACGCCGGCTCGCTCCAGCACAACACAGACCGTCACTCACACCGTCGCGCGCGGCGAGGCCCTCTCGACCATCGCCGAGACGTACGGAGTGAAGACCTCCGAGCTGATGCGCTGGAACCAGATCTCCAATGCCAACCGCGTCTACGCCGGCCAGAAGCTCACGGTCCACACCGCCACTGCGCAGTGGACCACCTACACCGTGCGCAGCGGAGACTCTCTCTCCAGAATCGCCGCGGCCAACCGCTGCACCACCGCACAGCTCAAGAGCTGGAACGACATCAGCGGCTCGACCATCTACGCTGGCCAGAAGCTGAAGATTCAGCGCTGACGTGAACCCGGTGCGGAGTCGGTCGGCGAGATAAGCATGGGCATGATCACCGTCGAAGAAGCCCTGTCCCGCTGTCTGTCCACTGACCTCCCCAGGCGAACGGAGATCCTTCCACTGTCTGAGGCCGATGGTCGACTTCTGGCTGAGGATCTCTACGCCCCCTCGCCGCTGCCCCGCTGGGACAACTCTGCGATGGATGGCTTTGCCATTCGGTACGCAGACTGTACACCGCACTCCGGCACTCCAGCGCAGCCGGGCTGCGAGCTGAGCACGCCATCAGAGCCCCCGCCCGCCACTGCACACCTTCGCACCATCGGCACCATCGCGGCCGGAGACATGCCAGACACCGCCGTCACACCTGGCACGACCCTGCGCATCATGACCGGCGCTCCCCTACCCGCTGGTGCCGACACCGTGGTCATGCGAGAGAACGTCACCGATGCCGATGGTGTCGCGATCATTCATGGCATGCCGCGACGCGGCCAGCACATCCGCCGCGCCGGAGAAGAGGTCGCGCTGGGACAGCTCGCCGTTCCAGCCGGTACCGCGCTCACCCCGCCGGTCATCGGGCTGTGTGCCTCGATGGGGTTGTCCGATGTGACGGTAGCGGCGCGGCCTCGGGTCGCGCTCCTCGGCACAGGCGACGAGCTTGTTCCGCCCGGTCAGCCGCTGGAGCCTGGTCAGATCTACTCCTCGAACAGCCTCGCGCTCGCTGCGATGGTCCGACAGGCCGGAGGCGAGCCCGTCGACTGCGGGATCGCCCCTGACACCCTGGAGGGCACCCGGGCGGCATTCCAGCGCGCACTGGACACCGGCTGTGATCTCATCCTCTCCACCGGCGGCGTCAGCGTCGGGGACTTCGATGTGGTGAAGGAAGCCCTGACGGACGTCGGCGCGGAGATGGTCTTCTGGAAGGTTCGCGTCAAGCCAGGCAAGCCACTGGCGATGGGAATGATTGGAGACCGACCGGCGTTTGGGCTGCCGGGGAACCCCGTCTCCTGCATGGTCAATTTTCTCCAATTCGTTCGCCCCCTCATCCGCCGTGCCGTCGGAGATCCGCGCCCGTTTCTCCCCGCCGTGCCCGCCACCCTGCGGGGCAGCCTCCGGAAGCGGCACGGACGGGCAGAGCTGGTGCGCGTGGTCCTGTCCTGGTCGGAGTCTGGTCTCATCGCAGAGACGACCGGGGGACAGAGCAGCGGCTGGATCAGCAGCATGGCCCGCGCCGATGGACTCCTGCTGCTCGGCATCGACAGCGAGGGTGCGGCAGACGGTGATGCCGTCGTGGTTCAGATCATTCGTCCAGGCTTCCTGTCTTCCGAGACTCCGCAGTACCCGTGGTAATTCCTGGGTTTGTGCTCGCTGGTGGTGCCTCACGACGAATGGGGAGAGACAAGGCGCTGCTCCGCATCGACGGCGAGCCCCTCGCAGCACGGACCGCGCGGGTGCTCACCGAGGCTGGCTGCCGTTCGGTGTGTGTTGTGGGAAACCAGCCCGCGCTTTCCAAGCTCGGCTGGACCGTGCTCCGAGAGCCCAACGGCCCCCACCACCCGCTCCGTGGTGTGGGGGCAGCCCTGGACTCTCTGCCGGGCGGCTGCGCGCTGTTTGCCCCCTGTGACCTCCCATCGCTCACCCCAGCGGCCGTCACGGCGCTGCTGGAGCACGGCGGTCCCTGCAGGGTTCAGGGCCAGCACCTGCTGTGTGTGTTGTCGGCAGAGCGGGCCGCTGCGGCGGCTGAAGCAGCACGAACCGGGGCCTCGGTTCGGTCGTTCGTGGCGGATCTTGACGTGATCGTGCTCGCTGAGTCTGTCCTGCTCAACGCCAACTGTCCCGAAGACTTGTTCCGAAACCGGTAGACTCATCGCGATGCACATCCTGATGATCTCTGACAGCCGAACCGACACCGCCTCTGCCTGCGCCGAGGCACTCCAGGCAGCCCTCGGCGGGTCGGTTGAGTGGCTTCCAGACGAGCGCCGACTCATCGAGGCCACCCTCCCGCGGCTGCTCACGTCCACCAGCCCCGGGGTCGTGCTGTGTGGTGGAGATGTCCTCGGCCCCTCCGTGCACCTCGCAGCAGCGGTCAGCGCAGCCATTGAGGTTCCGCTGCCAGGCTTTGGCGAGGCGCTGCGGCGGGCACTGGAGCCCACCATTGGAGCACGCGCGCTGCTCGTCTCCGCTCCGGCTGGCAGCGCAGGAAAGATCCCGCTCGTCACCCTTCCGCTCTCGCTTCCTGCAGTCCAGGCTGGGATCGCGCTGCTGAGCACGATTCAGGGGGTCTGGAGACGTCACCTCGCCGGCGAGGTCTTCACCGAGCTGCCCGCAGTCGGGCCGTCCCCAGAAGAGCTCACCTCCACCGAGGCCGCCTCAGCCCTCGTCGCGCTTCCAGTCGATGAGGCCCAACAGACCACCCTCGCGCCAGCGCTTGAGGATGTCCCCGAGGGCGTCACCATCTCGACCATGACGGATGCCGCAGCCCCTCCAGAGCCGGCGGCGCTCGCGAGCGGCTGGCGAGCCGGGCTGCGCGCACTCGGTGGGCGCCTCGACACCGAAACCTGGTCGACAATTCCCGAGGATCTCGCTCAGCTCGCACCCGCTCGCCAGATCCTGGAGAGCGCCGGTCAGCGAGCGACGGTGTCCTTTCCCGATGGCCGAACCATGGCTGCGTTCGGCTATCCGGATCTGACCCGCAGCGGCAGCAAGGTGCTCCTTGTCGGCGAGGGCGCACCGGTGGCCGAGGTCATCGCGCTGCACCGTCACCCTCGCCTCGCTGGGCTCACCATATGGGGCAGTCGTGGTCACCTTGCAAGCGCCGATACCGATGCTCAGGAAGTCGCGGAGGCGCGCCTCGGAGCAGCACCACCGACCGACGGCGAGCTCTTCGCGATCGACCACGATGCCATCTACATCCAGCGAAGCGGAGCCATCGACCGCTGGGACGGCCGCAGCCAGACTCGGGAAGGCACAGAGAGTCAGGTCATCGCGAGCCTGATGCTTCGGTGGTCTCAGCGCTGATCCGGTTAGAGCGGTTCTTCAACGTATCGAGGAACCCTGATGTCTCAGCATGAAGCCAACGCCGTCCTTGAGCCCGCCGCCACTCGGGTCCGCGACCCCCTCACCGGTCGCAGCATCTGGAGCGCTGGAATTATCCGAGATGCACGGCTCGATGGCGACACCCTCCGGTTCACCCTCCAGTGCGACGACAAGCACTCCGACAGCGATCGGGAGCGGATGCGCACAGGCCTGCTTCGACACATCGTCACCGCAGGATGGGGCGGCCAGATCGCATGCCAGGTTCTGGTCAACACCCCGCCGCCAGCCCCCAAGGTTCAGATGCCCAAGAAGGACGCCGTTCGGGGCATGTCCGGGCCAGGCATGAAGGCCCACGGCGGACCGATCGAGAAGCAGCGCATCGAGGGCGTCCGCCACATCATCGCAGTCGCATCGGGAAAAGGCGGCGTCGGCAAGTCGACGGTCGCCACCAACCTCGCGGTCGCCCTCGCCCGCCAGGGGTTCAAGATCGGGCTGATGGATGCTGATGTCTATGGTCCGAGCCTTCCGACGATGATGAAGGTGAGCGGCAAGCCCATTGCCGATGACAGCCGACGCATCGTCCCGCTCCAGTCCTACGGCGTGGCCTGCATGTCTGTCGGCTTCCTGGTGGCGGAGGATGAGCCGATTATCTGGCGGGGGCCGATGGTCATGGGTCTTGTTCGCCAGTTTCTCCAGCAGGTCAATTGGGGTCTCCTCGATGCCCTCATCATCGACCTCCCCCCCGGCACCGGGGATGCCCAGCTCACCCTCATCCAGGCCACCGAGCTGTCCGGCGCGGTCATCGTGACCACCCCGCAGGACGTCGCAGTCCTCGATGCGGTGCGCGGGATCGAGATGTTCAAGAAGCTCGACGTGCCGCTGCTCGGCCTCGTCGAGAACATGTCCTGGCTGACCCTTCCCGATGGCGATCGTATCCACCCCTTCGGCGAAGGCGGCGGCGCTCGCACCGCCGCACGCTACGGTGTGCCGCTTATCGCTCAGGTTCCGCTGGACACTCGAATTCGTGCCGGAGGAGATGCTGGTGCTCCTGCTGCGCTGGCGAACGACGGCAGCCAGGCCCCCTTCGAGGTCATCGCGCGCGCCGTCGCTAAGGCACTCCAATAGTGGCGCTCACGGACAAATACGGACGCGTCCACACCTACCTGCGTGTCAGCGTCACCGATCGCTGCAACTACCGGTGTGTGTACTGCATGCCCGCAGAGGGAATGAGCTGGGTGCCCCGCAAGGAGCTTCTGACCTACGAAGAGATCGCTCGAATCGTGCGGGTCTTTGCGGACCTCGGAATTCGGCAGGTTCGGCTCACCGGGGGGGAGCCGACCATGCGCGCCGACATCACCCAGCTCATCGCTGCCCTCAAGGCCACTCCAGGCATCGATGACCTCGCGATGACCACCAACGGCCACACCCTCCCCCGCCTCGCCCCAGCGCTCGCAGCGGCGGGCCTGACGCGCCTCAATGTCTCCATCGACTCCCTCCGCCCCGATCGGTTCGCGGCCCTGACACGGAACGGCAACCTCGAGCGGGTGCTCGCTGGAATCGAGGCCGCTCGCACCGCAGGACTGACCCCGATCAAGCTCAACGCAGTGCTCCTTGCAGGAGAGAACGACGACGAGATCTTTGACCTCGTAGAGTACGCAGCGGCCGCCCAGGGTGACCTCCAGCTGCGGTTTATCGAGTACATGCCGTTCGAGGCACGCTGGCACCGCTGCGTGCCCGCCGCTGAGGTCAGGCGCCGACTCGCCACGCGCTACACGCTCACCCGCACCCCCGACAAGATCGGCGGGGGTCCATCTCGCGAATGGCGAATTGCAGAGAACGGCCTGAACATCGGGTTCATCTCGCCGCTCTCACACAAGTTCTGCGACTCCTGCAACCGCCTTCGGCTCATGGTCGACGGTCACCTCCGCACCTGTCTCGCCCATGAAGACACGCCCTCGCTCCGAGACATCATCCGCAAAGGCGCCACAGACGCAGCACTCGCAGCGAGCATTCGCACGATGGTGCTCGGCAAGCCGGACGGTCACCACTGCGAAGTTGACGGGGGTGAGGTGTTCGAGGGCGTGATGACCGGCATCGGCGGTTGAGGGTTGGTCGGATCTTGGAGTAGCATCACAGCGCCAGATGGTTTCACCGCCGAGAGGTCCATGCAGAAGCTGCTCCCGCTCCCCCTGACTGTACTCGCCCTCGGGGTTGGCACCGCCCAGGCCTCCTGGCCTGATGACATCTCCGTCTCTCAGCTCGGGATGTGGAAGGGCGAGTCCTACGATCAGACCGACGTCATCCAGAGTGCTTATGCACGGGTCGTCCAGCAGACGGGCATGGCCATCGCCAACACCCCGCTCGGTGCGGCCGAGACTCTGGGCATCAACGGCTTCGACATCGCGATGACCAGCTCGGTCAGCTTCCTCGAAGCCAACGCTGGCTCTCCATGGCAGCGTGTACACCAGGACGCCGATCCCTCCCGGGCGATGTGGATACCTGGGGTGACCGTGCGGAAGGGACTGCCGATGTCTCTGGAGGCAGGCGCGCAGCTCGGCTACATCGCCTTCTCTCGCCAGACGCGCTTCGGCGGCTGGGGTCGGGTCGGGCTGCTTGAGGGCTACAAGACACTGCCCGACGTCACCCTCCAGGTCGGCTATGCCGGCTACGTCGGAAATCCCGAGCTCGCCCTTGGCGTGATGGACACCTCTCTGGTCGTCGGCAAGACCTGGGCGTTCGGCCGCATGATGGGCATCAACACCGCGAGCGCCTCGCCATACCTCGGGGTCGGGATGTACCGCATCCGCGCCACGCCGCGCCTCGATGAGAGCACCCTGGAAGAGTTTGGCATCGGTGAAGTCAGCGGCTTCTCAAGCAGCGACGCCTTCACCGAAGGCTATGCGCCCATCGCCTTCCACCTCGGCACCCGCTTCCTCTCCGGCGACTTCCAGTTCTTGTTGGGCAGCACCATCTCTCCGAGCGCGGGCATTTCCCTCTCGGCGGGCCTGGGCTACGCGTACTGAGGGTCGCGGTGAGCGTGCTCTTTCTCCTGCCTGCTGCGCTCGCCGGCACCCCGACGATCACACTCACCGCAACCCTGCGGGATGATCTCCAGACCATCACAGGTGAGCTTCGTGTCACGGATGGCGAAGGAATTCGGTTCATCGATGCCCTCTCGCTGCTGCCGCAGCCCACGTCAGACACCGTCGCGCTGCGGACATGGCCGCGGAGTCCAGAGCAGGGCTGGGTAGAGATCACCGAGCACGCCGACAGCCTCAGCTTCTACGCGATCCTCCCCCGTCGCTATGATGCCAGCGGGCTGGTCCCGGGCCGTGGGGTGTTCCTCAACGGTCTCTGGCACCCTCAGCCAGTCCGTGGTGCTGCGCTGGAGGATGCGTACTGGGACGTCACCCTCACCCTCCCAGAAGGCGCCGTCGGTACCCTCAATGGCTCGTACGGCACCAGCGAGCTTCAGTGGCAAGGACAGGCTGAGCGGCTGGCAATCTCTGCCATTCCAGGGGGAGAGATTCGCAGCCTGCCGCTCGAAGCGGGAGAGCTGGTGGTCGTCGACAGTCGCGCCAGGCCGGCACTGGATGAGCGACTGGCGGTGCTGATGGAGGGCTCCTGGCCTGGGCCAATGGCACCCGATGCGCTCGTCGTGGTCACGCCCTCTCGTCGTCGTCTGTGTCGCCCGGGGCCAGACGTGCTGTTTTTGTCAGACCGTGCTTTTCGAGCAACTGGAGGCCTCTGGCGCTACCACAGCCAGGCGGTGCGGCTCGGCCTGCTCTCGGCGGCGCTGCCGATCCCGGAGCGCTGGCAGCGCCATCTCGCGGCTGCTGCGATCGCGGATCGCCTCTACGAAGAGCCCACTCCAGAGGAGCTGCTTGGCTGGTTCTCGTGGATTCCCCAGATCGACGACCTCCTCTACGACGGTCGGATGCCGTTCTTCTCGGAGATCTTCAACGAGACCTGGCCTGGTGACCCCCTCGCCGATGACCTCCAGGAGATCATCGACCGACACATCCCATCGCGCGCCCTGATGCATCGGATCGACGCCCTCTACGGCGAAGGCACAACGCTCCGGCTCGCGACCGGGCTGCTGGCTGGTGGAAGCCTGCATGAGGCAACCATCGCAGCCGGAGTGCCACCAGCAGTTCTCAAGGACTGGCTCGGCTGGCAGGCTCCGGTGGAGATGTCCGTCGACGTCGAGGCGCTTTCTGAGGACCACTGGCGCGTCACCGTGGATCGGATCGCAGAAGACAATGCACCGGTGGAGCCAGTGGTGGTGGTCATCGATGAGGTCGAGCGTCGGCTCCTGCTGGGGCCAGGCTCAGACCGTGCGGTCATCGAGCAGCCCTACCCTCCCAGTGCCGTTCAGCTCGATCCCGACCGCCGGCTCTACCAGACCGACCGCTCTGACGACCGCTGGCCGGAGCGGTGGACCGCTGTGGTCTCCTTCTTTCCCTACGAGCTCAACATCCGAGCGGCCCGTCTCAGCGCCTATGCAAACCTCGGCCTTCGGCGGCAGTACAGCACTCTGTGGCGCTATGACCTTGGGGCGTACACCGATCCGGAGAACATCATCGGCACCAGCGTCCGCGCGACCCGCTACCTCGGTCCGCTGGTCGACCGACGCTACCGGGTTCTGCGCGTCTGGGGCGGCCTCGGAAGCGCAGTCCTCGATCCAGACTTCCGCCCGGTCACCGGGAGCCCAGTGGTCGCAGAGGCATTCATCGGAACAGCGTGGGACACCCGTGAGCGGCTCGCGCTGTCTCGGTCAGGGCACCGCATCTCAGCAGCCATCAGCGGCGGTCTTGTGCCGGGGAGCACCGAGCGTTGGGGCTCCACCGTCATGACACTGCTCACCCAGCAGCCAATCGGTGGGCGGGTCATGGCGGTCGGTCGTGTGCGCGGCGGCCTCGCGAGCGGCGACGTTGAGCACCGCCTCCTGTCCCTCGGTGGCTCCGGTGGTGTCCAGGGACTCCCACCCGCCGCGTTCTTGGGAAGTGACCGGGCCATCGCATCCGGTGAGCTTCGATGGCTGGCGCTGCACAACGTCTCGGTTCCGATTCCGCTTGCCTGGGTCTCAGAGGTTCAGGTCTCCGGGGGAGCAGATGTCGGCACCGGCAGCAGAGACGGTGTCCGGACCGCTGCGGCCGGCTGGAGTGCGGGGCTCGGGTTCGTTGCTGACATTGTGGGTGCCGATCCAAACTTTGGCGGCATCTGGCTGGCCGGACCGGCTTGGACTACCGACGACACCCTCTCCAATGGACTGCAGCTGTACGTGCGGATCTCCCAGCCCTTTTAGGCACGCCAGCCCTTCTAAGAACGGGTGTACGCCGCTTCTGCGACCATTCGTCACGCACACCGAAGGCATCACGGCTCCAGCAGCACCTTGATCGAGCCGGGACGCGCGGCTTCCGTCAAGGCATCCACCCCATCCTCCAGGCTCGCGCGGCCGGTGATCAGCGGGCGGGGATCCACCGCGCCGGTCTCCAGCAGCCGCAGCGCGGGGCCAAACGGACCACAGCGGGATCCGATCACCGTCACCTCATCAATCACCCACATCGTCGGGCTGACCGGGAGCGGATCGTGAACCGTCGTCTTCAGCACGACGCGGCCTCCAGGACGGACCAGCCGAGCCGCCAGGGCCATGCCCGCAGCCGAGCCGGTGCAGTCCACCACGACGTCTGCACCGGGCGCAACGTCGTCGGGGTGGGCCGTCGCGATGCCGCTGGGCAGCAGTGAGCGCTTGGCCTCCGTCCGGCTCACTCCTGTCACCTCCGCACCGCTCAAGGCCAGCACACGGGCGCACAGCTGCCCGAGACGACCGAGCCCCAGCACAACCACCCGCTGGGTCGGCTTGATGTGGGCCTGCACCAGGATCTGAAGCGCGGCTGCCAAGGGCTCAACAAACACCGCAGCCTCGTCCGGCACCGCATCAGGCACCACGAACAGGTTGTCCACCGGCAAGCTGAAGCGCTCAGCGAAGGCTCCGTTGCGGCCCGCGATTCCCAGCACGGTGCGATGCGGACAGTGCGTCGGTCGACCGGCGAGACAGGTCGCACAGATCCGACAGGGACAATTGATCTCTCCGACCACGCGCCGCCCAACAAGGTCCGGCTCAGAGGCCTCCTCGACCACACCGACCCACTCGTGCCCCAGCACTCCAGTGAAGCCCATGTACCCAGAGACGAGCTCCAGATCGGTCGCACAGATGCCGCCCAGCGACAGCCGGATGCGGGCCTCTCCCGTCAGGGCAGGTTCGGGGTAATCGGTTGTGAACCGTGGGCCATCGTCGGTGAGAATCAGGGCATGCATGATCGCCTTCTATCCCGACACACCGACCGCTGAGCACCGACTCGCGACGGCTGGGGCGCTCTCCCCCCCTTCTCCACTGTCCCGTGGGTAGCTTCTGCTCATGAACACCATCAAGAAGCTCGTACTCAGCCTCACCACCATTCCCCTCGTCGGTTTCCTGGCAGCCTCAGCAACCACGCCAAGCATCGAAGACTGGTACGAAGAGCAGGTCGAAGACTGGTCAGAGGAGGCCCCACCAGAGCGCTACCTTCAGATGCGGACGCTCAATCCTGAGTGGGACTTCATGGCCCGCACCTTCCTGTCGCTGACCCTTGCAGAGAGGGCCCTCGCAGATCCGCTGGAAGTCCCCAGGGCACTCGATACGCTCGATGCAATCATCACCGATACGCTCGCCGCCGAGGCTGCTCATGGGCCGAGCGAGTACCTCCTGCCATACGCCAAGCACGCACCATTTCTCGGTGGGGGTCGAAGCCTGTTTGTCGACGGAGAGATCCTGGTCATGCTCGGCGCTCGACGACTCGTCTCCGGAGATGCCTGGGGGGAAGAAATGGATGCTCGAGCCTCCCTCGTGACCGAGAGCCTGGGACGGTCCTCAGACCTTCCGATCGCCGAGAGCTACCCCAACGAGGGCTGGATGTTCTGCCACGTCATGGCCATGATTGGACTGCGCATGCACGAGGTCACCAACGACGCCGACCACAGCGCGCTGACGGAGCGGTTTGTTGCGTCGGTAAAGTCCAGCCTCACCCACAGCGGCACCGGCATGATGCTCAGTGAATTCGACATGACAGGTCGCCCATTGGACGGTCCAGAAGGCAGCAGCATCTGGTTCACCTCCGTCGGGATGCTGCTCCTCGACCCCGAATTTGCCCACAGACAATACGCTCTCGCCGAAGCCAGCCTCGGCGACAGCCTGCTGGGGATGGGCTACGCCCGGGAGTGGCCTTCAGGCTACGAGGGACCAGTCGACATCGACAGCGGTCCGCTCGTTCCCTTCATCAATGCCTCCGCCAGCTCCTCCGGCTTTGCGCTGCTGGCTTCGCAGGCGTTCTCAGACCAGACCTGGAACCAGCAGCTACACCGGGCTCTCGGAGCGGCGTTCCTGATAATGAAGCTCGACCGCAGCCTAAAGGCCGCCGCAGACAACCCGGTCGGTCAGGGAGTGGTGCTCTGGGGAGAGGCGTTTGGACCGGTGTGGGAGCGCCTCGACCGCACTCCGGTCACTGCTGACGCCGGGCTGCCCGCTTCTGGTAGATGATCGCGAGGATCTCCGCGACGGCCGCGTAGAGGTCCTCGGGGATCATCTGCCCGGTCTCTGCCTGGGCATACAAGGCTCGGGCCAGCAGCTTGTTCTCGACGCGTGGGACGTCGTGGCGACGAGCCTCAGCCTGCATCTTCAGCGCGATGGCGTCGAGTCCCTTGGCCAGCACGACGGGAGCAGGTGCCTCTTCCTTGCGGTATCGAAGCGCGATGGCGTAGTGGGTTGGGTTGACGAGGAGGACATCAGCCTCTTGCACGGAGGAAATGGAGGCGACGCTGTGAGCGAGCTCCATCTGACGTCGACGACGAGCGGCTTTGAACTGAGGATCTCCTTCAGTGTTCTTCTGATCCTGCTTGATCTCCTCCAAGGACATCATCATCTTCTCGTTCATCCGCCAGACTTGGTAGCTGTAGTCCAAGACCGCGATCGCAGCAGCAACAGGCATCGCTCGTATGAGAACGAGCCAGGCCAGGTCGTGGAGGGTCGTCAGCAGAACGATGGGTTCCTGGTGCGTCAGAGACACCAGGAGCGGCAGCTTGGGGCTGATGCCCATCCACACCGAGGCACCGACCAGTCCGATCTTCAGCAGCCCCTTGACCAGCTCGACGAGCGGCGCCGGAGTCATGAACTTTTCTTTGAACTGACTGATCGGATTGATTCGATCCCAGTCCAGCTTCAGCGGTTCCTTTGGGATGATCATCCGACTCTGGACGAGCCCGACCACTGCCGAGCCCAGCCACATCACCCCGAGAGGCACCGAGAGGACCGCGACCAAGGCTGTCCCGACAAGCGTAAACAGGTGGCGAATGTTTTGCTCGGGGCTCCCCGACCAGCACAGCACCGCCAGCTCCGTCATCGCATTTGACATCTTCGGGCTGTACAGAAGAAGAACCCCAAAGCCAACAAGCAGGCCGACCGCACCGGTGACCTCCTGGGACTTTGGAACCTTTCCCTCTTCCCGAAACTGACGCTTCTTCGCGTCAGTCGGGTCATGGGTTTTTTCCTGGTCGGAATCGTCAGCCATTCCCACCTCCAGCCACGTCGATCATCTCAGGGAGCAGATCGAGGACCCAGCTCACCATTGCGATGTGCTCCTCCATGATGAATGGCAGCAGCAGAATCGTCATCCCCAGCCCAGCGAGGCTGGTGAGGATGAAGCCGACGGAGAAGAAGACGTTCATGCTCGGTGCCAGTCGGGCAAGCACCGCGACGAAGCAATTGACAAGGAAGACCATCGCGAGAATCGGACCGGCCAGCTTCAGCCCACTCTGGAGGGTCGGACTGGCCAGCTCGACCCAGAGCGATGCGACATCCAGCAGCGCAACGACCTGTCCGGGGTGAACGGTCTGGAAAGACTCTGCGAGGATGAACAGAACGGCGAGGTGCAGGTTCAGCCCCATAAACACCAGGAGCGCCATCATGCCCGCCAAAATCCCGACCGGCTCCTGGCTCATCTTGAGCATTGGGTTGAACTGAAGCGCGACAGCGCGCCCGGTCTGCATGCCGACGATCTCAGTAGCAAACACCAAGCCACCAAACACCAGCCCCACCGCTCCGCCCAGCATCACGCCCAGGCCAACCTCTCCGAGCATCGCGGTGACCAGCAGCGGCAGAGTGGGTGTCGCATCAACAGTGGGTGCGGTTGGTGCGATGAGTACGGTGAGGCTGACGGCAATCGCGAGCCGGACGAGCTTGGGAACCCCCTGCACAGCAAAGCCAGGCAGCACCATGATCGCTCCGGCGAGCCGGGCAAACACCAGCCCCGTCGTCAGCAGCAGGGCGAGGCTCACGCCTTACTCAATGTCTCGAATGGAGACAAAGCAGCGGGTTCCGAACCCGACGGCTTGCTCTATCATCCAGCCACCCATGACCACCACAACCAGAAACACCGCGATGATCTTTGGCACGAAGACCAGGGTCATCTCATTGACCTGAGTGACCGCTTGCATGAGGCTGACGGTGGCGCCCACCACCAACGCAGCCAGCAACATCGGTCCGCCAATCATTGCAGCAGCGAGCAGTCCCTGCTGCCCCCAGTAGACGGCGTCATCGGGTGTCATATCAGCCTCCTTAGACCCCGCCGAAGCCGGCGGCCATTGAGCGAACGAGTAAGTTCCAGCCATCCATCAAGACGAACAGCATCAGCTTGAACGGAAGCGAGATGATCACGGGCGGCAGCACCATCATACCCATTCCGAGTAGGACATTGGCGACAACAATATCGATGACGAGGAAGGGGATGTAGATCTTAAAGGCGATGATGAACGCCGTGGTCAGCTCCGAGAGCATGAACGCACTGACCACCGCAGGTGTCGGAATGTCGTCGAGCTGCTCTGGGCGCTCCATCTGCGCCATCTCCATGACCGCGGCCATGTCAGTCTGCCGGGTGTTCGCCAGCATGAACCGCCGCATCGGCTTCATCCCCGTCTCGAGGGCGACGGTCGTCTCGATCTGGCTGTCGAGGTAGGGGTCGAGCGCGGTCGTCTTGACCTCTTCGAGGGTCGGTCGCATCACGAGCATCGACAGGAACAGGGCGAGGCCGATGAGTACCTGATTGGGCGGTGACTGCTGGAGCCCGAGCGCCTGACGGAGCAGGGAGAAGACGATGATGAAGCGGGGAAATGGCGTCATCACCAGCAACATCGCCGGCATGAAGGTCAGCCCCGTGAGGATGACCAGGAGGCGCACAGTGGAAGCTACCGGGACATCTCGGGCTTCTTCAGCAGCGGCAACCAAGGGCTCAGCCAAGTCCTGAGCCCCGGCGATCTGCGGGACCAACAGCGCGACAAGCGCAACCAGGACGGGGAGAAGCCGAAGCATCAGACTGTGCGGCGTGCCAGGAGAGCCTCAAAGTTCTCTGCCCACGGATCGTTCCAGTCCGACTTGGGCTCTGACACGGGCTTGTCACCGCCACGCTCTGCAAGCACTTGAGCGACTATGTTGAGGCTCTCGGCGCTGGCCTTCGACTTTTGAGAGCCGTAGACACGCACCGCGGATGCGTTTGGTGCATGGACCGGACTGAGCTTCTGCACCGGGACGGGATGGGGGTCCTCTGGAGTGGTCACTGACAGACGCTGTCCAACCAGCGGATGCTCTCCAGCAGCCGGATGCTCTCCAGCCGGAGCGGCGGGAGCGCGCAGCGTCGGCATCACCGCGGGAGCGGACTCAGTGCTGTTCTCATCGACCAAGTCAACGTCTGCACTAGACCAGGCGGACTCCGTTCGATAACGACCCGCTTCTGCGCGACCCAGCTCTGCGTGACTCTGCTCTGCGTGAGCAGATGACCGTGAGGAGTGGGCCTTTTCGCTGAGATCAGCAACCAACCGGGGTGCACCACCGCCCACGCCAACCAACATGCGACGAGGCTCTCCGTCACTCCCGATGACCTCGATCATGGCAAGAGAAGCCGTTCGGCTGAGTCCTGCCCGAGAGATCACCTTGATGTCACCGGGCACTCCGCCCGTCTTGCGCGCCCTGAGGACGACACCAGCGGCTCCCAGCGTCCCGAGAAGTCCCAGCGGCCACAACCACCACGGCGTAGAAGCGCCCTGCGCCTGTACTAACTCTGTGGGTTCTGACATAAGGCGCTCGTATATCTGCACGTCAGAAGGAGCCTCCTGAGCCAGCGCAGAGAGAGTCAGTGCGAGCAACATCATGCATACACCTCTGTGATCCGCAGGGCGAGATGTCCACCGACCTGGATTAATTCTCCCTGTGCAAGCTTTCGTCCGTTGACGACCAGCTCCAAGGGGCTGTCATCCTGCTGATCTAACTCCAAGACGTCGTTCTCACTCAGAGCGGCCAGATCTCGCAATACCATGCGCAGCCGGCCAAGCTCGACGACAACCTCGACCGGGATGTCTCCCAGAATAGCCTCATTGCTTAGCTCTCGGCCAGGTTTTGCCATGCCTGTTCTCCTTGAAACCGTTCGCCTAACGCAGCGGACTCGGCGGCTATATTTGTTTTGTGGGGGTGTTTGTTGCCGGGAGACAGCTTTATCATGTTCGAGATAGATAAAGCGAAAAGATCACCGACAGCGCCGGAGTAACCGAACCGAGCGCACCCCGGCAGACAGACCAGGTTCACTCTCGAAGAGAGGCATACCGTTGACCTTGACGACCGCCGGTCGGCGTGCACCGAGTGAAATTATCTCTCCGACCTCCAGAGCACGCAGGGCGTTGACTGTCAGCCTCAATCGGGTCAATTCGACAACAACCTCGAGTTCTACGGGCATCATGCGGTCTAAAGAGCCAGGGGCTGACCGCACCGTAGTGTCACGACGGGTTGGTGTGGTGACTGGCAGCGCAGCCACCGGAAGCGCGACAGCCATGAGTCCCAGGGCTGTTCCAGCCTTCCCGAAGTCAAGCATCGCGCTAAACACCGGGGCAGAGACTCTCATCGGGTCGCTGAGAACCGCCGGAGACACCAGTCCGTTGAACTGACAGGCCGGGCCCGAAGGCTCGGGCCAGCACCGCTCCAGTTCTGCAGAAAGGTCCTGACAGATCCGTCCAGCGATGCGTTCCTCCACAGGGGTCAGCGTACGGAACTGCGACAGCGTGCCGCCTCCGTCTAAGTCTTCCCCCAGAAGAACTGCGATGAGGCGAGTGAGGAGGTTGTGCTGGATGAGCACCAGACCAGGGGGCAGACCATTGCCCAGCCGTATCTCACCGACGATCACTCCCTCCGAGAATTCCTCCTCAGCAATGGACGTGAGGGTACGAACCTCAACACCAGAGACACGGACCGGAATGTCGGTTGCGGAGCGGCTGACAAGTCGCGCCCTCAAGCGAGCAGCTGTCATCTGGAAGAAGGTCTCGACCTTCGGGAGAGCCGCGTTGGCTTCTCGACTGCGGTGATTGATGAGGGGACTGGGCATCGCGGCTCCTATCGTACCATCGCACCGTTGATTAAGGAAGTCTTTCGGCTAAACTGCCAGCAGACAGAGCTGGGCTCCATGGGCATGCCGAAGACACACTCATGCAGGACGGCCTTGTCAGAAGCCTTCACCTGAAGACTTCTGTCGGACCGATTCCCCAAACTCTTCGCCGTCATGGCTTCATCGACCTCGCGGTATCCATGCTCGATATTCAATGAACCGCGCACTGCCTGGCTGACCAGGCCCATGTCCACTCGGGACGACCGCCGAGGTCATCCTGGGCGTAGACACATGCTGGGCTCGTTTCAGGAACCACGAGCTGTGCATGCACATTGTCCGATGCGCATGCGCACAGCCCTCTCGTCTTTGGCTGCCGTTCTACAACAGTCCCCTGCAGCGATGTCAGATCGGCGCAACGTGATGCCGCAGTCGACGTCTTCCACTGCATGAAGAGGCCATCGAGCGCATCGTAGTCACAAAAGCGGGCATACCAGGGCGCATCATGCACCTCTTCTGCCGCTCACTGCACAATGAAGTCTGGCAGGTAGATTCGGATCACATTGTCGGGGCCAACAATGGTGTTCAGGCGAATCTCAACATCCTCTCGAAAGACCATCCGGGCGTCCGCACCGTTGAGCTGTGGAACGGTGTAGTCACTGAGCAACATCAGGATCGAGTCCCGAATCTCTGAGTCTTTGGTCGCAAGGACGGCAGCACCCGCTGCTGTTGTGTCCACAGCAACCCGAACCTTCACAATGCGTCCTCCAGAGGTATCGCGGAGGTTGGTCGTAAACTCGCCGAGATCAACGGTGACGGGGCTTCCGGTTTCGCTGCTCGCAGTTGCTCCTCCGCCTCCATCCCCACCGCCAAGCGCGGTGGCACCGAAGAAACCACCAGCCCCGCCCAGTGCTAAACAAACGACCGCCACAATCGCGGTTGTGCGTCCGGCATTGTTCTGCGGGACCTCAGTAACGTCATCATCTTCCATCAAATGCCTCCTTCGAGTTGCTCGATAGCTTCAAGAACAGAGCCCTGTCGAGAACGAATGACAATCTCAACTCGACGGTTCCACTCAGAGTCACCCCGATCAAGATTGGAGGGTCGATACTGGCCCATGCCAGTGGCCTGGAGATGTTCTCCCGGGATGGTCCCGATATCCTGGATCGCGTAGACCACAGCAAGTGCCCGCTGAGCGGATACCTCCCAGTTCTTCTCCACCTTGCCAGTCCAGTCAGAGTGTCCCTCAACCTGTACAGCAACCTCCTGACCAGCCAGCGCCCGAGCGATGTCTGTGACCATCTGGTAGGACACAGGGTGAAGTTCGCTGCCGCCACGCGGAAACAAGATCCGACCGCTGAGCGTGAGCCGGATCTCCGTCTGGTCCTCGGTGAGCTTGATGAGATCGTTGGAGAGTTGATCGGAGAGTGAGACCTCTAGCCGAGACCGGAGGGGACTGAGGTCCCCTTCCGCATCACTGTTCTCCTCGAAGCTCTCTTCACGCTCACCAGTCGCAGCATTGCTTTCCTCACGACTTCCCATACCAAGCGATGCTTGGATGGAACCAAGCACGGCATCAACCCGCTTGGTGTCATCAAAGTTTGCCATCGCAAGAAGCATCACGAAGAACGTCAGCAGGAGGGTGACCATGTCTGAGTAGGTCACCATCCACAAGGGAGCCCCTTCGGGTTCCTTATCACGAGCCATAGCTCAGCTGGCCTCCTGGAGGCGACGCCCGGGCGGAAGCTGCACGTTGAGCCGCTCAGCCATGAAGCGTGGGTTCTCTCCGGAGAGAATGGACAGGAGGCCGTGGGCCATCAGAGTCTTCTCAGCAATCTCTTCCTCGCTGCGAATCTCAAGCTTCTTGGCAATCGGGATCGCAATGACGTTGGCGATCACTGACCCGTAGAACGTCGTCAGCAATGCAACAGCCATCGCAGGACCGATGGCAGAAGGATCATCGAGCGCCTGGAGCATCTGGACCAGGCCCACGAGGGTACCGATCATGCCAAATGCTGGAGAGTAGGCGCCAAGAGCCTCGAACATCTCCGCACCTTGCGTGTGGCGATCTCCGATCTTCTCTACTTCCAAGAAGAGGACCTCTTGAATCGCCTGGGGCTCGTAGCCGTCAACGACCATCTGAACACCACGCCGTAGGAAGGCATCATCAAGTTCAGAAGCCACTTCTTCCAGAGCAAGCAGGCCGCCTTCTCGCCGAACCCGAGAAGCCATCTCCTGCATCAGCGTGAGGATCTGCTCAGGGTTGCGGGGCTCAGTGAAGAATGCATGCTTGAGAACCCCTGGCATGCCCTTGAGTCGTGGCCCAGGAAAGGCCACCATCAGTGCCGCGAAACTTCCAAAGACGACGATAAGCATCGAGGGTACGTCGAGGAATGCCTTGAGCGGCCCACCAGTTGCGATCGCGGCGATGATGAGCATGAACGCGAGCACGAGTCCGACGGCAGTAATCTTATCCATGAAGGTGTTCTCAGTTTCTGTGTTGGACTCTTTGAGAGAACCGGAATCTGAAGACCGATCTCAGACGAGGTTCACAAGTTCCTGCAGGAGGTCACTGTTGGCAGAGAATACACGAGAGTTTGCCTGATATGTTCGCTGAGCGGTGATCATATTGACGAACTGATCCTCCAGCTCGACGTTGCTGCCTTCGAGGGCGGAGCCGACAATGTCGCCTCTCCCACCAGTACCAGCCGCACCAACTGCGGGTGCTCCGGAGGCTGCGGTGGCTCGGAAGAATGTTCCGCCGATTCTGTCGAGCTCGGTCGGGGCCGAGAAGTCCGCGAGCACAACCTGCCCAAGCGCGAGTTCCTGGCCGTTGGTGTAGGTGCCGTAGATGGTGCCGTCGGTGTCCACCTCAACAGAGGTGATGCTTCCAGTGGCGTAGCCGTCCTGGCTGACCGAGGTCACCGCAGAGTCCGAAGCATTCTGAGTCATGTTGCCGCCGACCGCTTCACCAGCGGCGTTGAGGCCAAAGTTGAACTCAAAGTCGGTCTGCTCTGCGCCGGCAAAGACCCACGGAGTACCCACATCGTTGGCGTTGACCTGCGTGAACGTGGTCAGGTGGCCGTCGGTGTCGAAGCTCAGGGTCCCGCTGCTGATCTCGAAAGCGTTTCCGTCATCGTAGCCAGAAGAGAGCTCTCCAGCGTCGACAATGGCATGCCAGTTCCACTCGTTGTCGGCGGTCTTCTCGAAGACCATGGTGACCTCGTGGGCCTCTCCCAGGGAGTCGTAGACGGTCATCGAGGTGCTGAAGTCACCGGCAGCCGCGAAATCATCCACGGTGTCTCCGGTACCATCAGTGGTGAAGGTACCGTCCGCGATTGGCGTGTCCGCGAAATCGCTGGAAGAGTCCAGGTTGGCCTCGACGTTCAGCTCAGTGGTCATGTTCGGATCGAGCATGCTGTCGCTGATCTGCAGATCGCCGATGGTGATTCCAACCACGGCGTCCTCAGCGGTATAGCCCTGGAGCCGCAGCCCTGAGGCCGTTGTGATGAAGCCTTCCTCATCAAGGTAGAACTGCCCTGCACGCGTGTAGAGGGTCTCTTCGCCATCCCCCACCATGAAGAAGCCAGAGCCGCTGATTCCCATGTCCAGGGAATTCGTGGAGGATTCTAAAGAACCCTGCCCAAAGACCGTCGCGACCGTGTTGGTGGCTGCACCAGTACCGATGGCCGAGACTCCCGCAAGCCCACCGACCTGATTGGGTATCAGATCAGCAAAATTGGTCTCGCTGCCCTTGTAGCCAACGGTGTTGATGTTGGCGATGTTGTCGCCGATGACACTCATAGAGGTCGAAGAGACCCCCAGCCCAGAGCTGGCGGTGTTGAGGTTGTTGAGCAGTGACATCAGTCCTCCTGATCAGTTGGGGAAGATTCAACGCGAAGAATGTCGCCCAGGGTGAATTCAACGTCGCCGACGGAGGGCACCGGGCTGCCATCTTCGTACGACATTCCATCGACAGTACCGTGGATCTGACCAGAGACCGTCACGTCATCACCTGTCTCTGTGCTGGCGTCGATGTCGAAGCTGTAGAGGCCCGCTTCTACAGCATTGCCATCGGCGTCAAGGCCGTCCCAGGTCCAGCTCCCCTCACCGGACTCCAGCGCACCCATCTCTCCAGACCAGATGACGTCGCCATCGGCATTGGAGATGGTCATGGTCGCGGAGCTGGTGGCCGTCTCAGAATCGAAGTTCAGCTCGACAGCACCAGAGGCGTCGTAGTTGAACTCGTTCGACCAAGCGACAACATCGTTGCCCAGAAGCTGGGTCATCGTCGCGTTGTTCATCGAAGCACTCGCCAGGTACAGCGCGTCGACACCAGAGTTGAGGGAGACGAGCTGCTCAAGTGAGCTGAAGGTCGCGAGCTGCGCGACGAACTCTTCGTTGGATTGGGGATTGAGCGGATCCTGGTTCTGGAGTTGGGTGACGAGGAGCTTCATGAAGTTCTCCTCACCGAGATCCGAGCTCCCAGTAGTGCTGGCAGTGGTCGCCGCAGATAGCTGGCTGACCCCATCAAGGGTGACGTTCATCAGACCTCCAGTTCATCAGAATGTGCTTTGGCTGCTCCGCGACCATTATCGACCCAGCAAGCTCAAGATTTATAGAAATAAACACCATAAAAATCAGACGACCATATCCAGGAGACGGTTCGGGCCAGCCGAGCGGCCTTCGGTCTCCGTCTCGCTCACTTCACCCTCACCGTCATCATCTGCATGCTCTGTCTCGAGTGACTCGTCGTCTCGGCTGGCAGTGGTGTACGAGCCCAGCTCAAGCCCGAGGGCAAGCAGCGCTCCTTCGATGGCGCTTTCGAGACCCATAAGCTCTGGAATGGCCTCAACAGGAGCGACGATCCGTACTTGGAGTGCGGCCTGCTCGCGAGAGACCTCCACATCCATTGCGCCGTCCGCATCTTCAATCCGCAGCGTGAGCTGATCGTGGGTGAGACGCTGGAAGCGCAGGTGGGTGTCGTCGGGTGGGGCGGCACGGACAACATCGAGCGGCTCGGGAGGAGGAAGCGCAGCCCTCGTCTCTGAAGCGGCGCGACTGGTCTCCGCAATGACCTCGACAAGAGGCATCTCGACGCTCTCTGTGGAGACCACCGGGGGCTGCGTGAGCTCCGCTATCTCCAGTATCATCGGCTCGCTCGCTGGGGCCGCGGAGTCTCCAGTGGACTCTGGGGCATCAGCCGCCTCATCACCATCCGGTGTCGGCGTCGGCAAGACACGGGTCAGAGCAGAGAGTCCCTCTGCGACCGGAAGAGAGGCCGCGGCGACAGTCGAGATATCCAGTGGATGGAGGCCGGGGATGCTCAGCAGCTCGACGGGTGTGGTCTCAGGAATTGAGGCTTCGTCGCTTTCAGACTGAACAGTCTCTCGCTGCTGAAGACTGCTGACCTCGCTGAGGACAGGAAGCGGCTCTATGGAGAGGACAGGGTCCATCACCGGAGCGCCAGCCACCTCAAGGTCTGCAGGCCCTCGCTCCAGCAATTCGATCATGTCGCCAGAGACCGTTGACGCTGGATCTGAAAAATCCGGCACCATCGCCTCACTGGCTTCAAGTAGTGCGGCCTCGAGTGGTGCAGCCTCTCCCTGGAGCAGCGCGGTGAAGCCGGAAGAAGCGGCAAGAGCATCGGCAGGAAGAGCCGAGACCATTGCCTCATCGCCCTCGATTGCTGCAGGCCCCTGCTGGAGCAACGAGTTGAAGTCGTCAGGAGCAGTCGGCTGCGGGGTCGCGGCGGGCTCTGTCGGCAGCAGCTGGGGCAAGATGGGAAGTCCAGAGATCACGGCAGCTCTACCTCAGAGAGAGGATGGGCGCTGAGTTCCTCAGTCAGTCGAGCTGCAATCTCTGGGTTCATGGCGCTGAGCACCCGAGCGCTCTTGTCTGGTCGCATTCCCTGGATGATGGCAAGAGCAATCTCCTGGTCCGTCAGCTCCAGCACCGCTGCTGCCTGCGCACCACGCATCTTCTCGTAGACCTTCACCTGGCCGAGCACCTGCTCAGCATTTCGGGCATCGAGATCTGCAATCAGGTCACTGAGTTCTTGGCGAATGGCTTCGTTACGAGCGATGTCAGCGCGGATACGCTCTCGCTCTACGGCGAGATCCTGCCCCTGAGCATCCAGAGACTTCTCCAATGCAGCGAGCGCAGCGGCACGGTCTGAGAGGCGTGTTGCAACGTTCGTTTCACCATCCAGAGCAGGTCGTCCGAGCTCCTCAGAGCTGGTAAAGCCGTCCTGATTGGCTGCGAAGGACGAGGCCATGCCGCCGAACAGGCAGCCGGCAAAGAACAAGAACAACCTCATCCGCTCACTCTCCACCAACTCATGGTTCCAATCTCGTCGTTTCTGCGACCTTCTTCTCGGCGAGCCTCGATGGCTTCGTCTCTCTCGATTCGCTCTAAGACCAGCCCGATGGTGCGAGCCTCTCTACGCGCAGACTCAAGAAGAACGCGATCGTCCTCTCGCTTTTTGGTCCGCTCTGCAAGAGACTCCTCAGCACGGCGCCGACGCATCTCCATCTGGAGGCACCAGCTGTGGCGATAAGCAGCCCAGCCCGCCTCTTCAATGTCTGCCACAGTCCGCACGGCAGCAACCTCTGCCTCCAAGGCGGTCAGGTGCGTGTACTGCTCCTCGCGGAGTCGCTCGGACTCGATCAACTCCAGCCACGCCTGCTTTTTTTTAAGCTCACGAATGCTCTGGAGTCGGGACAGCACACCCTTCATCGGACACCTCGGGAGCATCGTACACCAAATACCTGGAAACCCATAGACTTCATGCACCGACCATGTGGGAACAAGCGACCAAGAGCTCACGTCCGCTCTGGACGTTTTCGACGAGGCTGTGGCACGCAGATCGCCGCCATCTTCTGCCGTGTCTGTGCGAGCGGGACCCGCACGCCGAGGGGCTGGGTCAGGAGGTCATCGATACGAGGCTTGAGCATGATCGCTTCGTCAACCCGAGCATCTGAGCCGCGTCGATAGGCCCCAAGCCGGATGATCTCATGGTTCTCTTTCCAGGTCGCGATGCTCGCTCTGATCTGCTGAGCCTGCGCCAGCTGCTCAGGTTCGATGGTCCACGGCATCGTGCGGCTGAGACTCTCCAGGACATCGATCGCAGGATAGTGACCATGGCTGGCGAGCTCTCGAGACAGAACGATGTGCCCATCGACGATTCCACGCACGGTGTCTGCGACGGGATCCGTCATGTCATCTCCCTCGACAAGTACCGTACAGACTGCCGTGATGCCCCCTTCGGCTCCCTGCCCGGCTCGCTCCAAGAGCTGCGGCAGCAAGGTGAAGACAGAGGGAGTGTAGCCACGGGTGGTCGGAGGCTCACCTGCAGCAAGACCGATCTGACGCTGAGCCATCGCGGTGCGGGTGAGGCTGTCGACCATCAGGAGGACCTGCCGTCCCTGGTCGCGAAAATGCTCAGCAACGGCAAGCGCAGACTCGACACACTTGATCTGCATGATCGGAGAGCTGTCGGAGGTTGAGACAATGAGTACGCTCCTTGCCATGCCCTCATCACCGAGCTCACGCTCTACGAATTCTCGGACCTCCCGGCCTCGCTCTCCGACCAGGGCAACCACGTTGATGTCGGCGTCAGAGTATCGGGCCAGCATCCCCAGCAGGGTACTCTTTCCCACACCGGATCCGGCCATAATTGCAATACGCTGCCCCACTCCCAAAGTGAGCATGCCGTCAATCGCAGAGACTCCAGTCTCCATCATCTCAGTGATTCGAGTCCGCTGAAGTGGATCTGGAGCAGAGCCCGTCAGGGGACGTCGATCCGGACAATTCAGCAGCGGCTCCCCATCCATGGGGCGTCCCAGCGGATCAAGGACACGACCGAGCATGCCCTCACCGACGGGGATCGACAGCGGCTCAGGGCGAAGGGTAACGGTCGTGCCATAGGAGACACCGCCGAGGCGATCTAGCGGCATCAGCAGGGCGCGTTGATCCTTGAAGCCGATGACTTCTGCCGGCACGTCACCGATGGTGGCAGAGGCACCGACCGTTGCAGCCGGAAGCTGCGCCTCGACAACATTGCCGACGACCTTGGTGACGCGGCCACGCTGGAGAGTGAGTGTCGTGGCGGAGAGTCGACGCTGGAGCGCCTCAAGCCCGAGACTCACGGCCGCTCCTCCAGCCAAGCGTCTACTGCAGACTCCATCGCAATGATGGCGGTCATCAGTGAGCTGTCCAGTCGACCGCGCGGGCCGACGACCTGCATCCCTGCATGAAGCTCCGTGCTGACTCGCACGCTCCAGCCCTCTCGCTCATCGATCAGCTCTCGAGCGATGGCCTCCTGCCCTGGGGCGACCCACAGCACAACGTCGCGATCGCCCACCATGCTGGCGACCGCCTGCGCAAATGCATGGCGAAGGGCAGCCTCCCGGAGGAGCGGGTGCTCACCAATGAGCCGACGCATCGAGGAGATAATGAGGCTGCCGATGAGCTGCCGGGTCTCGCTGCGATCAGAACGACGGGTTTCCTCGACATGAACAAGGAGCGCCTCCAGCTCAGAGGCACGTGCGGTGAGCTGCGCTCGTTCCTCCGCGACCTCGGCGTGGACTTGTGCCGCTCCCCGCACCTCGGCAGCGGCAATGAGGGCCTCGATCTCGGCAGGGCTCGGACCAGAGGGCTCGCCGCTGTCAGCGTCATCCCGAGTGGGGTTGACATCAGCGGTGGGCTCAGACTCTGGTGGCAGCAGTGAGTCTGAGAAGCTGGTCGGGCCAGACTGGAGCGGAACGAAGCTCATCCGCCGTCCTCGTCGTCATCCTCAGCACCGAGCTGGAGATTGATGACCCCTTCCTCAGCGAGCCGCAGCGCAGCAGCGGTGATGGTCTCGCGCGCCTCGCGAATCTTGGTACGCGGAGGCTGCTCCATGTACTCCATCTGCTCTCGCATGTCCTTCGCGGCGTTTGTAGAGACATTATCGAAGAACAGATCAATCAGCTCGGCCTCGGCTCCCTGAAGGGCGACCAGCAAGACCTCTCGATCGACGTTCTTGATGAGGGCCTGAACGGCACGGCTGTTGAGCTGGGTGAGGTCCTCGAAGACCACCATCCGACGCCGGAGCTTATCAGCCATGTCAAAGTTTTCGTCCTGAATGTCCTGGAGGATGCTCTCGTTGTCCTTGCGGCGCATCTGACCGAGGACACGCGCAGTCGCATCGACACCGCCAAGCTGGAGCTGGTCATCGCTGCTGCCAAGCGCCGCACGAAGTGCACCCGTGACGTCATCAGCCAGCTCACCAGGGATGCGCTTGAGGCGCGCCATGCGCATCACGACTTCTCGCTGCTCCGGAGCGGCGAACCGCTTGAGGATGCGAGCGGCATTGTCTGGACCCATCAGAGAGAGCGCGACCGCTTGCGCCTGGGGGCGTTCGTCGCGAAGCAGTGCAGCGACCGCGGCAGCATCTCGCTGCGAGATGAAGCGCTCGAAGCTTCGATCCACACGCCGACGAAGCATCGGGATGATGTTGCCCTGTCGATCTGGATCGATGAGATCAGGGAGCACCTGATCGACGAACTCCGGTCCCGCCTGAGGCACCATGAGGCTCTCGGAGAGTTCAACAACGAACTCACGGACGACATCCTCGATGAGCGCCGGAGGGACGCGATCGATCTCTGAAATCGCCATGCCGATCGACTGGATCTCCTGATCCGTCATCTGACGAAGCAGCCCTTTTGCCACTTCCGGATCCAGAACCATGATCATGATCGCGGCACGCTGAGTGCCGCTGAGTTCTGAGTCTGTCATCGTCAGGCTCCTAAGTGGCCTTGATCCAGCGCCGAAGAACCGCAGCTGCGGGTCCCTCGTGACTGGTAATCAGTTGGTTCAGCTCTGAGGAGTCGATGACTTCAGCTCCCGCGGCCAGCCCTCTCATTCGCTCGAGAAGATCCGTGGTGCTCTCTCTCTCAGAGGTCTCCTTGCTGTAGTCGTCTTCGCCAGGCCGAGGCCGGGTCGGCTCGATCATCTTCGCGACCAGCGGCTTCGCGACGAACAAGAAGAACATCAGCACAGAGAGGCCAACAATAATGGAAGGGAGAAGCTGTCGAATGTGCCAGGTTGCTGCAGTTAGGTCAGATGTCTCCTCGACCTGGGGCTCGACAAACGGGATGAACGCAACCTCGATGGTGTCGCCGCGATCCGCCCTGTAGCCGACCGCTCCTCGGATGAGCTCCTCGACTTTTTGCTCTAAAGCTTCGCGCTCTTCGGCTCCATCTGAGGTCTCGATGAGCCGCTGGAGCGCACGAGCATCAACGGTGACCGAGGTGCTGACACGCTTCAGGCGACCAGCAGGGAGCGTCTCGACGGTGTTTGTCTGAGAGTACTCGTAGTTGGACTGCTCTTGGAGCACCGAGGTCTCGCTCCCGCCAGTCGCAGCGGCCTGCTCTGGGAGGTTACTCTCTGCACCCGGTACGCCACGCGCAGGGGCTCCATCAGAGCTCTGCTCCTCAAGCAGATCACTGGAGACGAGAACACCAGACTCCGGATCGAAAGCCATCTCGTTGCGGGTAATCGCGCTGGTCTCAAGCTCGACGGTCACTGCTGCGGCTACGTGCCGGGGGTGACCGAGCATCGGAAGGAGCGCCTGGAGGATCTTCCCCTGCATCGCTCCTTCCTCGACCGAGGCGCGCTCGGAGACCGTGGCGATGATGCCGCTGCTGCCTTCGGTACTGGGATGGAGAAGGGTTCCATAGTTGTCGATGAGAGAGACATCGGAGCTCTCGAGACCATGGACCGCACCAGAGACCAAGCCAGCGATGCCGGCGATCTGCTCTCGGCTCAATGTCGTACCCGGCATGAGATCGAGCATGACGCTGGCGGTTGCAACGGTGTCGCGAGAGAAAAAGTTCACCCGATCCGGCTGGACAATGTGGACCCGGCTTCCGGTTACGGCGTCGATGCTGTTGACGGTCCGCTCGATCTCTTTCTGAAGAGCATAGTTCTGGTACATCCTCTCATTAGATGGAGAAGTACCAAGCTCGATGGCCCCGATGATGTCGAGTCCGTTGAACTGGCCCGCAGCAGCAGCTTGGAGACGCGCTGCGCCGATGTCCGCAATCGGGACCTCAAGGCGCGTGCCGTCTCGTGAGACTCGGTATTCAATGCCGGCGGCTTCCAGGGCTCCGGTCGTTGCCTGGACCTCTCGAGGGTCTGCGGAGGTATAGACCGTGCCATACCGCTCCTGACTCGACCAGAGTCCGACCCCTATCAGCCCCAAAATGCTCAGAGCGACAGCAACGAGCAAGATACGCCGTCTGGAAGGATCTAAGCCCTCATAGAAAGCTTTAATCTGGCTAAAAATCTCGTTCACACGGGAGTCCGATGAGTTGAGTCTGCTCCCTCCTATCGGTTGGAGTCAGCAGACTTTAAGTAGGGTTTTCGATATTTCGTATCGATGGGGAGATACCACCACATCTACAGGAGGTTTGGAAGGTGTTCCTGAAGCATTTTTGGACAAACATGCTGGGCGGGCTCTCTGAGTGTCCCGAGCCTGAGCGAGACAATGTGCTGCTGCTGGTCATCGGTACCACCGCATGTATGGCATTCTACTTTGCCGATGGACTGGCTGCACGTGGAGGACCACTGTACAACGCCGTCTGGCGAATGCTGATGTTCGCCGGGGTTCCCCTCGCCGGCCTGGCAAGCTGGTCAGCGTTCTCACGGGGCGGTTCACGACTGGGGGCGGGCACAGCCTCTCTCCTTTGCTTGGCGACTCTCCTCATCAGAGTCTTTGGGGACGAGATGGTCTTCAGAGACAGCCCTGCTCTCTACCTTCCAGGTTTTGCCGGGCTTGTACTGGCTCTGGTGGTTCTCTCACGGAGCCGGGAGACGTTGGGGCGTTGGGGGTTGACGATGGGGGACTGGCGCTGGTGGGTACCCCGTGCTGGAGTGCTCAGCGTCATCGTGCTCGCCTGGGTCATCCCTGCGATGCTGCTGAGTCCAGAGATGGCGAGCTACTACCCATCGTACAAGCCTGCTCAGACCGATCCAGTCATGCTGGGAGTCAAGGTGCTGGCCCACATTGTGGACCTTGCAGGCTGGGAAATGCTGTTCAGAGGCTTTCTGCTGTTTGGTATCGCCAGACGCGGAGACTACAAAGTCGCGATCTGGCTGCAGGTCATCCCGTTTTTCCTGCTGCATTCCCACAAGCCGGGAATCGAGCTGATGCTGTCGCTGCCTGGGGGGCTCTTTGCTGGGTACTTCTGCCTTCGCGCGCGCTCGTTCGTGCCGATCTTTCTGCTTCACAGCTTCCAACTCGGCTCGATCAATCTTCTCGGGTATGCAATTCGGAATTTCTGAGCCCAGCAATCGACTAAATCGACATGTTCATGACCTGCTGGTAAGCGTCGACGACCTTGTCACGGACAGAGACCATTGCCCGAAGGGTAATGTCAGCTTCCTGAAGGGCAATCATGGTGCTGTGCAGATCAACGTCTTTACCTGCAGCGACGGCCTGGAGCTTGTCGTCGGCCTGGATCTGCTTGGCGTCCACAGTCTGAATCGCGCTCTTGAGTCTATCGGAGAACGCGGGACCGGCAGGGGCAGCGCCGGTAGGGTTTGGGAGCGCCGTGTTGACCGCGCCGGTGGAGATGAGCTGGTCGATGGTCATCGGCCAATCCCAAGTGCCTGACGGGCCATCTCATAGGTGGTGGTCACAGCCTGGGCGTTGGCCTCATAGGAGCGTGAAGTCGTCATCATGTCGACCATCTCAGTGAGGATGTCAACGTTGGGGTAGAGCACGTAGCCGTCCTCGTCCGCATCGGGATGTCCGGGATCGTAGACCGAAGTCCCCGGCGCATCGGAGGTCTCGATGTCCACGACATCAACCCTTGCAAGGTTTCTCTCAACCATGTCGCCAAACTTGTCCGTGCTCGTGGCTGAGAACACCGGCATCTGGCGCTGGTAAGGGCCTCCGTCCTCGGTGCGCGTGGTCCGGGCATTCGCCATGTTGGAGGCGACGCTCTGGAGGCGGACCCGCTGGGCGGTCATGCCACTGGCTGAGATTCGGAGGGTGTCAAGAATATCCATGGTATCTCCCTGATCAGCCGCTTCGGCCATCTGAGGCAGCGAAGCGGAGCATCGCCAGTCGCCTGCTCAAGCCGGTCGAGACGGCCTCGAACATCATCGCGTTCTCGGTGAGTCGAACGGTCTCACGCTCCAGCTGGACGGAATTGCCGTCTGCAGACCAGGCGGGAGCCTCTATCTCTTCAACATCCGGCCTCTTGCTGTCTCCGGAGAGTCCAGGAAGGTGACGGGCATGCGTCTGCCGCATCTTCGGATGCTCTGACCGATCGACAACTTCGCTCAGGAGGCGGTCGAACGGAATGAACTTTGCACGGTACTCAGGCGTATCTGAGTTCGCCAAGTTGGCGGTTGTCAGAGCATGCTGAGCTGTCCGCAGGTCCAATACCTGTCCGAGACCAGTATGGAAATTGTCGAATAGCATGTTGCTCACGAAGACCTCACGACCACATTGTACGGCAGAGGAGGAGTAGAGTGGAGTTGTTTTACTTCTGACGGGCTTTCAAGACCTCGTCGAGGCTCTCTGCTGCAACTCGCTCTGCAGCAATGCTTCCCCATATATCCTCACCAGCCTCAAGGTCCTCGGGAGAGCCTCTGTAGAGACTCGATAGGTAACTTGCATAGCGAGTAATCTCTTCTGAAGGAGACTTGGCGGCGACCGCTGTAGCGACCTCAGCGGCCTCTTCCAGAGCCCCCTCTTCAGCAAGGCAGCGGGCCAGAAGCAGTCCGGCATCGGAATCTGGGCTCACATCATCACGGACAAAGTGCCGACGGAGAACCGGAATCGCTGCAGGGCACCGACCGGCGCGCGCATCGAGTTGCGCGAGAACGGCTCGTGCGTCGTCAGCAACTCCAGGCGTACTCAAGGCACGCTGGAGATAAGCGACGGCTTCCTTGGGACGGTCACAGGAGACCAACATGTCTCCGGTCAGCAGTGCGATCTCACCTGTGGGCAGGGCAGCATCACTTCCCTTTAGAAAGTTCAGCGTCTTCAAGCCGTCAGCGCACGAGCCCGAGTCTTCATACAAGCGAGCGAGGTGGAGGGTCATCTCAGGCTGGCTTCCGTTGGAGGCGAGCACATACTCCAGTCCTAGCGTGAGGACATCAATCGCAGGTCGAATCAACCCCAAGGCTTCGTAGGCATCTGCAACCTTCCAGAGGACCAACGGATCGTCGATGTGATCTTTCAGCACCGGTCGCCAGGCTGACTCATGAAGTGCAGCGAGTCGATACCAGGACTCTTCCTGATGCAGACGCCGGACCCGCCCCGTATAGATCGCCCACAGTCTCTCGGGCGCGTCAGAGGCTAGCCCGATGCGGGGATGGCGGTCCAAGAGTTGAGTGAGGTTGGCAATGGCGTCGGTATCGATTCCGAGCTGGCCATCGATGCGGGCGAGCAGGTACGTTGCTTCTGCGGCGACCTGCCCCTGCTCAGCGGTAAGCTGGTTCAGCTGCGGCTCGATGGCAGTCCAGGCAGAGGCGCCAAGGCGATAGAGCTCTCCATAGATCTCTCGATATGTCGACAGGGTCTTGGGCCCCTCCCCCCACCATCCCCAGGCAGTGTCGAGATCACCTGCAACGAGCGCAGCATCTCCCAGCCGCAAGGACGTCCGGGCCAGCACGTCATCCTCAGCGCCGACGAGCCCCTTCTTCAGATAGGGCACCGACTCTGAGAAGCGGTCTTCGAGCTGTAGCATCTCACCGACGAGGAGCATCGTTTTTGGATCAGCCGTGAGGCTGGCGAGCTTGCGAGCGGTCGGTGCTCGAGCAGGATCGCCAGTCACCAAGCTGATAGCAGCCAACCCTTCAACTACCGCCAATTCGGGCGCTCCTGCATCGGCAGCCTCAGTCAGCCACTGTCGAGCAATGTCGAACTGCCGGGTGGCGATGGCGGCCTGAGCCTGAGAGATCAGGATCTGATCAGCAGGGATGGTTCCAGGATGCTTTGTGAGCCTATTGAGGTAATGAAAGCCCTCGCGAGACCAACCAAGCCCCATATAGCGCCAGCCAACCTCATAGATCGCATCACCCAGAGCATCTGAGCAGGACCTGCCGCAGGTGCGCGCCTCGAGCATACGTTTTCGAGCCGTGTCGAGATCAGCGCGTGTGCCACCCCAGAGCCAGCCAGGAGTGGTAAATCCGAGGGCGTATTCGGTGATGGGCATTCGAACAGCAAGGGCATCACCATGCAGAAAGAACGGCTCCGGCAAGACATCTCCGGGCTCGTCGGGAAGGTCTTCGTAGAGAAGCTCCTCGAGCGTGGGGACATCGCCAATGGGCGCCCGGGCCGGATGGGCACCGTTTAGGACCGAGAGGCTCAGCTGCCCCTGATCGATGCTGCCCTGAACTCGGGTGCGATCAGAGACGAGCCGAATCCGCAGAAACCAGTCTCCTCCACCACGATAGAGAACCTCGATGTTCTTGATGCTCGGAGTACGCCGGCCCTGGAGCAGGTTGAGATCGCCATCGGCGCCACGCAGCGACAGCTCAGCGAGCCCCGGATGGATCGTTGGCATCCGTGAGATGGAGGCATGCTCTCCGACTCCAATCGACAGCTCAGGCTGTGCGCTTGCCAGGAAGCTCAGCAGCAGCAGGATCACAGTCGCACGACCAGCCCGACACCGATCCGCCAGGCTGACAGATCGAGTCCCGGAATCTCTCCTGTCATGTGCTGCCTACGACCCACGGTGATTTCCCAGTCAGCGCGCTGCACAGGTGAGGTAGAGGAGAGCGAGGGGTTGATCAGGTCTGTCGCCAGCCGGACGCCCATCTGAACATCGAGTCCCAGCTTGGAGCCCGTGATCACCGCGATCCCCTGATCGGAGAACGGCACCAGGGCTGCGCCGACACCAAAGAACAGCTCCGAGTCTTCTCTCTGTGAGCGTGCAAAGACTCCCAGAGACATCGGGATGAGCTCGATGGCTTGCTCCGCTTCACCGGTCATCCGAATCACTCCGGCATCACCGTCGAGAGACAGCCACGAATGGGGTCGCCAGGAGAAAGCACCCTCAACACCCAAGCCAGCAGACCGGTACACAGTGGCGATATTGGGGTCTTGCCACACCTCTGCAACCGCGCGGCCTCCGAGGAGAAGTGTGGTGTCATCGGCCTGGGCTATGCTGGAGAACATCACAGCCAGCATCACGGTCATACAACCTCCAGGAAAGCGTCTGACCGCGGTCAGCCTATGATGAGGTTTAACGGCTCAGACCTTTCGGCGTACTTTTTGCGCTGCCGAAGCCGGTCGCAAGTGGTTGTAGCCTTGAAGGGCTGCGCGTCCACGACGGGTATCCTGCATTGCCTGCCCCACCGCTTGTTGAGCAACCTTGAGCTCAGAGACCAGGGCATCGACGATACGAATCACCTCTGCGGCCTCGTGGCGAGGTATCGTCTCTGGAGTTGATGTGATTTTGCGGCTGATGGCCATGATGGCATCGTGATCAACAGGTGAACCCTCTTGAATCGCGTCTCTGACCTGCTGGAGAAGTTGCTCCAAGGCCGCCTTCATCCCATCGCCTCCTTCATCGCCCAGTAGAGGGTCTGTGACATCTCCAGAGTGTTCTCAACAGGACCTGGTGAACAGTTGTTCTCGGCCTGCACCAGCTCCCGCACAGCCCAGAGATAAAGCTGATGAAGGTTGGCAGCGAGCTCAGGCGCCACCTCATGATCAAGTGCTCCTGCCAGAGCGATAAAGATCTCTCGGCAGCGCCGTAGCTCAAACGTTGCGCTTTCCCGATCTCCATCCTCAAGGAAGTCGATCGCGATGATCTGGCCGCGGATCGCACGCTCATAGAGCAGGATTATCAGCTGCTCGTTGGATGCAGACTGCTGGGACACATCATTGTAGCTGGACAAGCCGCTCATCAGCTATCCTCTGTGAAGAAGAACGCAGTAAGGAAGTCAGAGACACCTTGAAGCACACCGACTGTGCTCTCGAACGTCGTGAAGCTGCTGCGAAGGCGATCCTCATACCGCTCGATGCGAGTTTCCCATGTAGCGACCTGATCCTCAAGATCATCGATGCTTGACTCAAGTGATGAGTTGCGCTCTTTGATGACACCATCAATGGGATCGATGAAGACATCCAGGCTTGCAACGAGTGCCGCTCCGAAGCCATCATCCGCAGTGAACATTTTCTCTACGTCGCCACGATAGTCCGACAGTGCGTCTTGGAAGTCGTCGCTGTCCAGCTCTAAACGCCCGGTGCCATCCGTGCCAATCCCCATTAGGCCAAGACTGTTGAGGTCATTGTCAGTGTAGCTCGTTGAGAGACTCTGAGTGAGCGTCTGGGATATCCAGCGTATGGAGCTGTTGCCATTAAACACGCCAGCAGCAGTGCCCTCAGTGGAGTCTGCGCCGGCGCTGTTCGTATCGATGTAGTCGATGACGGCATTGTAGGCGGTCACAAAGGACTCGACTTTTTCTTCCATGCCGTCAGCATCTAAGGAGATGGTGACATCGATTGGGTCGGTGGTGACAGCCGTCAGGTCAAGACTCAGTCCAGCGATTGAGTCGTTGACCGTGTTGCTCTCTGAGGTGACGTCGATGCCGTTGATGCTGAGCTCTGCATTTGCTGCTGTAGTCTGCTCGGTGAACGTCGGCACCGTACCCGCACCCGTCAGTCCCGAGGTATCCATGGTGATGGTGTTGCTGTCACCGGTATCCTCACCCTGAATGACGAGACGATAGGGCGTCGAGGCGTCACCAGTGTCCATCACATAGGCGCTGATGCCATCAATACCATCAATGTCTGACGCCAGCTCAACGAGGGAGCTGTTGGTCGCATCGACGGTGATGTCAGTCGTTGTTCCGGCGTAGGTAACAGACAATGTTCCCGTCGCGATGACGCCAGTAGAAGATTGGTCCGCAAACCCCTCGGAGACCTCCAGCTCTGAGCTCGCGAGCGCAGTGATCTCCACGCTGTAGACACCGGCGATGGCTTCACCATCGGCCTCCGCAATCAGTGCATCGGTCTCAGGATAGGAAACCGTATACGCGCGCAGGTCTTCGACGTCTTGGATGTTTTCCAGAGACTCGGACAAATCACTGAGAAGACCCGAGAGTGCCGTCATACCGGACTGAAGAGCCTCGGCCTCGACAATGTCTTCTTCCAGAAGAGTTTTCGGCGCAGAGTAGGAAGCAGACAGCTCACTGATCAGTGATGTCGTGTCGATGCCTGAAACGATGCCGTCGACTGAGATAGCCATGCGAGCTCCTGTTAGTGCCGATGCTACTTAACGGTACAACGGATTACCGCAGTCGAATCTATATGGTCAACTCAACTACTCGCAGCATGACCCGGGCACAGGCCCGGCGTCACGCCACGAGAGCGTCATTAGGAGAGCAGAGAGAGAACAGCCTGGTTGATGTTCTTCGCCTGTGCCAGAGAAGCGACACCAGCCTGCTGCATGATCTGAAGCTTGGTCATCTCGGTCGACTCCTTGGCGAAGTCAGCGTCCATGATCTGGCTCTCAGCGGCACGCATGGACTCCAGCTGGCTCGTCGAGTTTGAGAGCGAGGAGTCAAGGCGGTTCTGAACAGCACCGAGGGTCGAGCGCTGAGAGCTGACCAGATCCAGAGCGGTGTCGATCCGGTCGATGGCGCCCAGTGAGTTCGTCGAGGTGGTCAGGTCAAGAGAGTTGACACCGAGAGTCGTCGAGGTCAGGTCACCCAGCTCGATGGTGATCTGGCTGGTGGTGGCGTTGTCGATACCGACCTGAGCGTTGATCTGGGTGGTGGTACCGTCGGAGAGCTGCACACCGTTGAACTCGGTGACCGAAGCGATGCGACCAAGCTCCTGGTTGAGCTGGTCGTACTCTTCATTGATGTACCCGCGCTCGGTGTCCGCGAGGGTCTCCGAGGCGCTCTGGACCGCGAGCTCACGCATCCGGTTGAGGATGTTGGTGGCCTCAGTGGTGGCGCCCTCAGCAGTCTGGATGATGGAGATGCCGTCGTTGGCATTCCGCATCGCCTGCTCCATGCTGTTCGCTTCGGTGTTGAGCGTCGTAGCGACACCAAGTCCAGCGGCATCGTCTGAGGCACTGTTGACGCGAAGTCCCGAAGAGATCCGACCCAGAGTGCTCGAGAGCTGTCCCTGGGTCTTGTTCAGGGTATTTGTTGCTTTTAGCGCAGTGAGGTTGGTGAGAACGGTCAGGGCCATCAGGATCCCTCCATGGAAGCATGCACGCATGAGTGCATTGAAGAACTCATTTTCAACTAAACTGTAATGGATCAATTGAAACTCAACAAGCAATCACATTGGCACCTTAAAACCACAAACACACTGTTTACCCTACACACTTCACCAATCTGACCAGCCTTCACACCTCAATAACCTGCAGTAAAGCATGATAAATCACCAAATCAATCAAAATAAAATCGAATATTCCAGAATGAACTAAAAATCAACTCATCCAACACTCAACAAGCACTGCCGAGCCACATAAATCATGCACAAATTAACATCCTCAAACACTAACTATTGACGAATAAACACAGAAATCAATTGAGCGTGGCGTGTGATATCTGAAGGCAATTCCTGCTCCGCTGAGCAATATGGAAATATTTTCTTCCGATGACAGAAGAAGTGAAGACCGACTCTCAAAAAACGTTGTCCTTGTCGGTCACCATGACCCTCCTCTTCAGACCAAGATGAGGCGTATACGCTTCTTCACTCCAGAAGCATGTAGAGGCCCCGTAGGGGCCTCTTGTACCGAAGAACATTCCTGCTGACGATCAGATCCGATCGAACAGGCTGCCGGTGTTTGAGCTGGCGGTCACGCTCAGCGCCGTCTCGTACATCGTCTGGAGTTCATTGAAGCGCACGAGCGCCTCAATGGGATCCACTTCTTGGACGTTGGCGAGCTGACTGGCCAGCTCGAACTCCATCGACTCCGAGAACGAGGCAAAGTCATCGGCGGTGGTCAGCTCGGCGCCAATCGTTGCCTGGACTTGAGAGAGACTGTTGAGCGCGCTCTCGAGCGTATCTAAAGATGCTTGAACTCCAGGAATGTCATCCGCAGCCAGAGCCGTCTCAAGTCCAGCAATCGCCGTGAGGGCGTCTCCGAGACCGAGGGCACTTCCGTCGAAGCCGACTGTCACAGAGACCGCATCACCCACATCGAGGACAGACTCTTCGGTGTTGCCGACATAGGTCAGGGTGCTGTCAAATGCATCCCCGTCGTAGGCGGTGCCCGCAAACAAGGCGCGCCCAGAGATGTCGGTGTTGATCAAGGCCAAGGCTTCCTCAAGAAACCCCTCAGCCGTTATCGCCGCGTCGATTCTCGTGTCCGAGTTGAACGTTTCCGAGCTGAGCTGCACCGCGAGCTCATGGGATGCGGAGAGAACATCGGCGAGACTGGAGAGGGTCGTGTCGGCCAAGCTGAGCATGGTCTCTGCGGTCCCAGCCGACTCGGCATAGCGCTGGTTGTCGCTGATGGCAGCCGTGAGGTCTCGAATCCTGTTCACCATCTCTGGCGAATCGGAGGGAGTGTTGATCTTGAGACCGGTTGTAGCAACCGCGCTTGCCTCTGCAAGTGCGTCTGAGATCTTGCTCGTCTGCTGAGAGAGGCCTTTGAGGCGTGAGAAGAGGTTGGTTCCGACGATCATAATCGTGCTCCCATCAGACGAGGTTCATCAGCTCACCGAGCATCTCGTCGGTGACTGTTATGACACGGGCAGCGGCCTGGTAAGCGGCCTGCCAGGCGAGAAGGTCGGCGGCCTCGGCATCGAGGTCGACTCCGGAGATGCTCGTCATCAGCGCCGCGGCATCATCGAGCGCTGCAGTGTCGGTCTCCAGACTCAGCTCGGCAGAAGAGACTGCGCTGGCGATCTGCTGCACAACATCCGTCATGAAGTCTGAAGCCCCCTGCCCGCTCACCGCGCCAAGATCCTTCAGCTCAATCAGCAGATCGAGGTTGCCACGATCTCCTGCCGGAGCGCTCGGGTCTGCGGCCGCAGCGAAGCCATCGATGTCGGTCAGTACCAGGGTGAAGCTGGCGGCGGGGTCCGTCGCGCTGAACGAGAACACATCGCCTCCAGCAGTCGCTGTGGCGTCAAAGCCGGCGGCGTGCTGGGTGTTGAAGGCTGTGGCGAACTCAGTGACGAAGGTGTCCATCGAGTCAAGAGTGGTCTGGGCAGCCTGCCAGCCCTCCAGCGCCCCCCCGACGGCGCCGCCGACATCATCGGTGACCGTGACGGTGGCGTTGTCGACAGAGAGCTTGATCGCAGGAAACCCATTCGAGCCGATCACTACAGAGACCTCTCGTGCGGAGCTGTCCATGACCGCTGCATGTCCGCCGATGAACACCGTCGCGCCGCCATCAGCGGCGTAGTCCACAGTCGCCCCGAGGGTCGCGGCGAGATCGGTGATGATGGCATCGCGCTCATCCATGAGGTCCGGACTTCCACCTTGGCCGATGAGTCCGTTGAGCTGAGCGATCCGAGAGAGCGAGTCGTTCACGCCATCGACGGTGGCCTCGACTTCGTCCGCCAGCGTGGTCTGAAGGGCTGACATATCGCTGGCGACTGTCCGAATGGAGTCCGTGAGGGACTCTGCTGCAGAGAGCGCAACGGAGCGGTAGCTGTCTGAGGACGGGTCGTTTGCGAGCTCTTCAAGGGCATCGAAGAACGCAGAGAGCTGTCCGGGAGGCCCCGACTCAGAAGCGACAGATGTCTCGATGAACTGGTGTGCGCTCAGCGCGGTCTCGGCGCTGGAGGCATCTCCTTGAGCAGAGATCGCCCGCTCAGCCACGAACAGGTTGGTGGCCCGCCCGATGTCCGTGACTCCAACCCCCTGCCCCATCCAGAAACCGGCCTGGAGAATTGGAGAGGCGCTGCCAGTGGATATCAGCTGACGAGAGTAGCCCTCAGTCGCAGCGTTGGTGGCGTTGTGACCAACAATCTGGATGGCGTCTGCGGCGACCTGGAGGCCAGTGCTGCCGACGTTGAGTGTAGAAAGAATACCCACTATGCCCTTCCGGTGGTCATCCGACCCGTACGGTCGTAGGTCTGCTGCGGGGTGATAAGCACCCTCGATAGGGTACGCTCCCCGGCTTTTAAGATTCGAGTGAGTCGTATGTCCAGCTGGCGGATCTCTTCGACCTGCTCGCGAATGGCATCGGGATCGGGACGGACACCTGCAGAGAGCGCGACCGCCGCAGCATGGCGACGCTCTGTAGCGGCATCGAGCGCAGCTGCGTCCAGCTGACAGGCGGCCTCAAGCTGCGCGACTGCGCTGTCACGCATCTCAACCAACAGTGCCTGTGTATGGGCATTCATGGTTGCTCCTCTGGTGGTAACGCCTCAGAAGAAGGCAGAATCAAAGCTCGAACAGCCGTGCATCTACTGTACGCTGAAGCGCGTCGCCGGTGCCGAACAACACAGTATCCAGATCTAAGCGCTTCTGCCCAACGATACGGGCTCAGACGCCTTGGCTTGTCGACATTGTTGTGCGGACGTTGGTCAGGAACACCACTGCTTTGCTGCGAAGCACCTGTGTGCGGGCGACTCGACTGCTGTGCCGCGAAAGTGGAGTACCGGCCCGCTTGGCCGCGACTTCGGTGCCGCCACGTCGCGTGATCAGGATCGCGCGCGGTATCCAGAGACGTCAGGACCATCACAGTCCCAGAACCTCGGCCGGATCAACAGCCTCGCCATCGCGGTGTACCTCAAGGTGGAGGTGGGGGCCTGTGCTGCGCCCCGTCGAGCCGACCGCGCCGATGATGGTGTCGGGACCGACCTGCTGGCCGGGCTTCACGTCGAGCCGATCGCAGTGCGCGTAGGTTGTGCGCCACCCTCCGCCGTGGTCGATGATAACCGCGTTCCCGAAGCCGCCACGCTCCCCTGCAAAGACAACCTCTCCACTCCGTACCGGGCGAATGGCTGTCCCTCGGGGTGCTGCGATGTCCAGTCCACGGTGAAGGCGCTTGCCGCCGTGGATGGGGTCTGAGCGATGTCCGAAGCGAGAGCTGATGCGGCCGGCGACCGGAAGCTTCGCACCGGACAGCAAGCCTCCCTGACGCATGGGAGGTGAGCCACTTTGGCGCCGAGGAGGGGTCGCGGGCTTGGGTGCGACACCGCTGATCGGGGGCGCCACACCATGAATGACGTCGTGTGCGATGAGGCTGCCGAGCCCAAGTCCACCGCTCTCACCGATGCGCTTCGCGAGCTCTTGGTCGAGCATTCCAGAGAACATCTCCATCGCGTTGTTCGAGAAGATGCCCTCAGGGATGGTCTTGCGCATCTCGCGGACCATCATCTCGATCATGTAGCCCTCGAAGGCTTCTCCAGCATCCTTGGCAGAAGTCGATGCAGAAGACGTCGCGCTGTCCGCACGCTCTTGGGCCATGAGCTGGGGCGCGAGTGTCGTGTCGATTGGTCCCATCAGTTCACCACCAGCTCAGCATGCAGTGCACCCGCAGCCTGGATCGAGACAAGGATCTGCACCAGGTCACGGGGTTGAACGCCCATCTGGTTGAGTGATGCGACCAGGTCACCAACCGTGACCCCCTCGATCATGCGAAGCTCGCCGTCTTCTTCAGAGATCTCGATGGTGTCGTTTGCGACTACAGCAGTCTGTCCGCCAGACAAAGCGCCCGGCTGGCTTGCATCCACATCGCGACGAATCTCGATGGACATCCCACCGTGTGCAACCGCGACCGGTGAGATGCGGACAGAGTCTCCCATCACCACAGTCCCAGTGCGCTCGTTGATGACCACTCGGGCACCAACATCCGGAGAGACCGTGAGCCCCTCGACGGCAGCGATGAAGTCGATGGCGCGCCCCTGGTATTCGGACGGGATGGTGACACGAACGGCACCCGCATCAATCGGTACCGCCAGGCCACTGCCAAGCTCAGTGTTGACGACCTCTGCAAACCGGCGTGCAGTCGTGAAGTCTGGCTGCTTGAGCAGCCAGTCCAGCGAGGCGGTCTCGGTGAAGTCGATCCGATGGGGCGTCTCGCGCTCGATGGTCGCTCCGGAGGGAACACGACCGACCGTGGTGTGGTTGCGACGGGCGATGTTGCCGCTCTGCTCGATGTTGTATCCTCCGACCACAAGCGGCCCCTGAGCCATGGCATAGACCCTGCCATCGAAGGCAAGCATCATGGTCGGCTGGAGGACCCCACCGGAGAGGCTCGTGGCATCCCCAGTAGAGCTGACCTCGACCTCCAGACGCTGACCGGGGCGCGAGGTGGAGGGCATCTTGGCATTGACCATCACGACAGCCACGTTGCGGGAGCGAAAAGCCTCAACGGGAACGGAGATTCCCTGCCCCTGGAGACGCTGCATGAGCATCTGGATGGTGACCTCGCTCTGGATGCTGTCGCCGGTCCGATTCAGACCAGTGACCAGCCCAATGCCTGAGATCATGTGGTCTCGAACGCCGTAGATCTCAGCGATGTCTTTGACCCGTGCAGCATCGGCGCTGCGGGGCAGTTGACAGAGGAGAAGGAGGAAGAGGCTCATGAAGGGAGGATCCAGTGGGGAGTGTTATGCTCGAGTCCCCATCGTTCTGCAGAGGGTGGCACTTTAGCCCGATGATACATGTCCACGGCGTACAGATCTACTATGAAGACACCGATTTCTCAGGCGTCGTGTACCATGCGAACTATCTGAAGTACTTCGAGCGTGCGAGAGAGCACATGCTCGGTGTTGAGCGGCTGGTCTCGTTGTACCAAGAGACCGGGGTGGGCTTTGTCGTCTACAAAGTGGAGGCCACCTTTCGTGAGGGTGCTGTCCACGGTGACCGTCTGGAGGTCCGTACCGTCGCAGAGGTCGCGAGCGCGTACCGGATCGTCTTCGACCAGAGCGTGTGGCGGCCAGACGGGAAGCGTGCGCTGGTCGAGGGGGAGGTCCACCTCGCCTGTGTCAACCGCGACCAGAAGCTCGTTCCGATTCCGCCGGAGGTCCTCGCAGATCTCAAGGCGCTCGGGTGAGCATCAGAAGGGCCAGATCCGATTAAAGAGTCGGGTCCCGAGCCCAGGCCGCTGCACATCCTCGATGGCACCGCTGCCAGTGAACTGAATGCTGGGATCTGCCAGCAGATAGCTCTCGACGGTATTGTTCGCCTGGATGTCCTGAGGGCGAACGGTTCCGATGAGATCGATGTACTGAATCTCAAGTCCAGAGCGAACTTCCTTGCGCCCCTGGATGCGGAGGTTGCCGTTCTCAAGCACCTCAGTGACCGTGCACGTCAGCAGCCCCTGCAGCTCTCCTCCGCGCGAGGTCGCACCATCACCGCTGAAGCTCGTATCGCTGGTGGTGCCGAGGCTGATCGCCCCGTCCATGTCTGGGTGTCGGCCGGTGATGCGCTTCTTGAGGCCAAAGATCGAAGTGACGCCGGCTTCGTTGTTGCTGTCTCGGTTCGCCGAGGTGCCAGCAGAGAGCATGGAGGAGGAAGACTCGACGATAACGACCGTCACCAGGTCACCGACATTGCGGCCGGTGCCAGACTGACCGATCAGCAGCCAGGCCTGATCTTCATTCCAGAGGCTCCCACCATCCTGTGCTTGGGCGGGTCCTGAGAGCAGCGCGAGGACAGAGAGAAGGGGCATGTCAGCCTCCAGAGACGAGATGGTCAGGAGTCGTCAGGGTCCCGAGGACGACCCGACCGGTCGTGGAGCAGCGTGCGCGCGCCGGCTGCCCGATGGTGGCATCTCCGACGAGGACACCGTCGCATCGGATGGTCATGGTTCCCTTGCGGATCTCGACGAGGATCGGTCGACCACCGTCGGCATCGGGCTGGGGTCGGGCACGGGCAGTGGTGATGAGCTCACCAGACCGCAGCGTGGTCAAGGCAATGAACGGTCCATCTTCCAAGCGAACGGGAGGCGACCCAGTGGCATCAAGCCGGGTGCGCTTCGTGGTCGCTTCGATGAGCGACCCAGGTGCAGCGGACTCGGCAGCGACGGGGAGGCTCACCCACCGCGCCAGGCGTGGCTTGACGCTGTGGCTGGCGCAGATCTGCTCACCATCAAGCACCGTGACCCTCAGGTCTGTGGGACCGAGATAGTCTTCGCCTGCTCGGGCCACAACCTGGAGGGTCTCCCGCTCGGGCTGCGCGCAGCTCTCCCAGGTCGCGCCAAGGTGAAGAACCTCGACGTCGGCTGCTGGGGTCGCGGTTGCCTGGGCAACGTGCGTGGTGATCGCCGCGGTGAGCCGTTCTGCGGTGTCTGCAGAGGCTGCACCGATGGTGAGCAGGAGGATCACCGCTTGAGGTTGGTGACGATCTGGAGGGCCTCGTCTGCGGACTGGACGACCTTGCTGGTCAGCTCATAGGCCCGCTGAGCGACGATCATGTCGACAAGCTCTTCCGCGACATCGACATTGGACCCCTCGAGGTATGCCTGCATGATCTGGAGGCCGTCCTCGGGGTACATCTCATCGGGCATGCCGCTGGCCGGTGTGGGAACATAGAGGTTCCCGCCGATGGCTTCCAGGCCGCCCGGGTTGGTGAAGTCAACCACTCGGATGGTGCCGAGCACGACCTCATCGGTGGACCCCTCGAAGGTCGCGACGACATCGCCGTCCGCGGAGATACTCACCTCGGAAGCGTCCAGTGGAACCGAGATTCCCGGTGAGAGTCTCATGCCGCTGTGGTTAACCAGGTCGCCCTCGTTGTTGAGGATGAAGTTCCCATCTCGTGTGTAGAACTCCTGACCGTTGACATCCTCCACCACGAAGAAGCCGCGGCCGGTGATCGCCATGTCAAACGTGTTTCCGGTCGCCACAACGCGGCCTGGCGTGAAGTCCCGGTTCATGCCAACCATGCGGGTACCCGAGCCGACCTGCAGCTCAGTGGGGCGACCGGTCTGCCCTCGTGCGGCTCCCGTCGGGATCGTCTCGTACAGGAGATCCTCGAAGCTTCCGCGCGACTTCTTGAAGCCGGTGGTGGAGACGTTGGCGAGGTTATTGGCGATGTTGTCGATCCGAAGCTGCTGTGCAGTCATGCCGGTCGCAGCCGTGTATAGCGCGCGCATTACGCCTCCCTAACGATGGCGATGTTGGTGCGGTCAAGCTCATTGGAGGCTTGCATCGCAGAGCGGTAGATCTCGAAGTAGCGTGTGGTCTGGATGAGGTCGGTCATCAAGCGCATTGGGTCAGCGTTGCTGCCCTCCAGTGCACCCTGAACAACGTCGACGTTGGCGGGATAGACCTCGCTGTTTGCTTGCCAGCGGCTGCCGCCCATCGGCTCCAGATCCTCCGCATCGACCAAGGCAAGGCTGTCGATCTCTGCACCATCCACGAGGACACGACCGTCGATCCCGACGCTCATCCGCTCGCCGCGCTCCAGCCGAATCGCCCCGCTGTTCCCCATGACCTTCTCGCCTTCCATCGTGACCAGGAAGCCGTTGCGGTCCATGGTAAAGGCGCCGGACCTGGAGAGGCTGCCGTCCTCGAGCTGAAAGAACCCACGCCCGCGAAGCGCGAAGTGGGTGTCGACCCCGTCGGCGACGATGATGCCGTCGGAGAAGTCTTGCTCCATGGGTGCGACCTGGACATACCCCTCACCGAGCGGTCCCTCACCGACGAGGGCGCTCTCGAAGGTCAGTCGCTGCTCCTTGAAGCCCGTGGTCGAGGTGTTGGCGATGTTGTTGGAGATTACCTCCAGGTGTCGCCAGGCTGCAGACGCTCCAGAGAGCGATGGGTAGATGTCGTGGCTCACTCGATACTCCGAAAGTCGTCGGGGCGGACTGCTTCGCCGAGGCTCCGTCGGAGCTCGGAGCGAGCGCCGGAGAGGATCTGGCAGATGCGGGAGGGGGTCACTTTGAAGACCGCGGCGATCTCAGCAAGAGACATGTCGCGACCATAGTAGAGCATAACACAGGTGCGCTTTCTCTCGGAGAGGTTCCCGATTGCAGCTTTTATCTGCTCCCGACCTTCCTCCTGAAGCAGCGCCCGGAAGGCAAGGTCTCCATCCGTCCCGGGCATCGACTCCGACAGGGCACGGCCATCCTCCTCTCCATCGGGGCTGTCGGTGCTGTCGATGCTGACATACGAGACCGGAGCGACCCGGTCCTGGAGGTCCCAGTACTCCTCGAGTGAGACGTTGAGCTTGTCGGCAACCTCAGCCGGTGTCGCCGGTCGGCCGAGTCGCATCTCCAGCCCCCGAGCGGTCTGCTTGAGGTTGCGTGACATCTGGCGGCGGTGGCGACTGAAGGTGTCACAGGCCCTAAGAGCATCCATCATCGCGCCTCGGATGCGGTACTCGGCATAGGTGGAGAACTGAATGTTTCGCGTCTCGTCGAACCGATCGATCGCCTCGAGCAGTCCGATGGCACCATGGCTGGCGAGGTCGTCACGGTTGAGCTCAGAGCCCGAGGGCAGTCGGGCAGAGAGGCGACGGGCAAGCAGCATCACCCGGCCCTGGAAGCGCTGACAGATCTGCACACGGTTCATGCCGTCGATGAGCACGGTGTGGTTGTCCGGTGCATCGGGGTAGCTGTGCTGACTGAGCATGGATGGAGACCTCATTCAGTTGGAGCTTCGGGGCCGTCGGGCACCCGTCGGGCGAAGAGAGACCGCCACAACACGCTGAAGCCGGACGGTGGGGAGCAGCTCACCTGGAGACAGGATGGGAATACGGGGGATAATCTTCTCAGCAAGCCGCCGGAGGGGACCGCGAGCGAGGGGGGGACACAAGATGACCACCGTTCCGTCACCGGTCCATCCCTCAGCGGCATCGCGCAGACCGGTCAAGAGCAGCCGGGCCTCCTCAGGACCGAGGTTGAGGTTGACCTGCCCGCTCTGCTCTGAGCGCAGCCCACGTGTCAGCGCATCTTCTGCGTCTGGTGCGAGCCCGATGTAGTTGATGACACCCTCAGCATTGGCGTAGCGACGAGTGATGTGCCGCGAGAGACGCTGACGGACAAACTCAGTGAGAAGATCCGGCTCCTTCACACGGCCGGCATTGTCCGCGAGCGCCTCGAAGATCGTCTGGGCATCCCGAACGCTGACGCCCTCTCGGAGGAGGTTGCGGAAGACACGCAGAACCGAGCTTCGAGAGAGCAGCTCAGGGATGAGATCATCAATAAGTCGCGGGTTATCGTGAGCAACACGCTCGAGTGTTACGGCGAGCTGCTGGCGGCCATACAGCTCGTGCCCGTTGGACTGAAGCAGCTCGGTCAGGTGAGTGGTGATGACCGTGGGAATGTCCACAACGGTGTAGCCACGAGCCTGTGCGCGAAGACGCTGCTTGTCCTGAATCCAGAACGCGGGGAGGCCAAAGACCGGATCGGTGGTCTCGATGCCTTTCATGCGACCGGTGGCATCGCCGGGGTTGATCGCGAGGACCTTGCGGGGAAAGACGTTTCCGCGGCCGATCTCTTCACCCCGCATCAGGATGCGGTACTCGCCGTTCTTCAGGCGCAGGTTGTCTCTGAGGTGGACCGCCGGAACAAGGAGCCCGAGGTCGGTCACGACCTGACGGCGGATGCGCTGGAGACGCTCGACCAGATCGCCGCCCTTGCCTTCATCGACCAGGGACAGCAGCTCGATGCCAAGCTCAATCGCCAGTGGCTCAATCCGCAGCAACATCTCGACGGGTAGCTCGCGCGGCTTGCCAGGCTCAGCTTCCTCGCCGGGGATCTCCACAGCGCCACCGCCCTCAGTCTTCACGGCCTTGCCGCGCGCACTCCAGGCCGCAAAGCCCGCGGCACCGCCGAGCACGAAGAACGGCAGCCGCAGTCCCGGGACGAGCACGAAGCCGAGCAGGGTCACTGTCAGGAGAGCGAGGGGACGTCGGTCGGAGAAGAGCTGGTCAGAGAGCTGGCTGTGGAGGCCATCCTCCGCCTCATCATTGCTGACTCGGGTGACCAGCATACCGGCCGCCGCAGAGATGATCAGGGCCGGAATCTGCCCGATGAGCCCGTCTCCGATGGTCAGGACGGTGTAGATCTCGAGGGCATCACCCACACCGAGGCCACCCTGGACCACGCCGATGATGAGACCGGCGATGATGTTGACGACGGTGATGAGGATTCCGGCGATGGCATCGCCGCGAATGAACTTACTCGCGCCGTCCATCGCACCATAGAAATCGGCCTCGCGGCTGATCTCACCCCGTCGCCGACGGGCGGTCGCTTCATCGATGAGGCGCGCGCCCAGCTCCGCATCGATCGCCATCTGCTTGCCTGGCATCGCATCAAGGGTGAACCGCGCAGCGACCTCTGCCACACGGCCGGCACCCTTGGTGACAACCATAAAATTGATGATCACCAGGATGGTGAAGACCACCATACCGACCAGATAGCTGCCGCCGACGACGACCTGACCGAACGTCTGAATGATGCTCCCTGCTGCCCCCTCCCCTTCTGCGCCATGCAAGAGAATGAGGCGGGTTGAGGCGACGTTTAGCGACAGCCGAAACAAAGTCGTGCCGAGCAAGAGCAGCGGGAAGATCGAGAACTGAACCGGCTTCTCAACGTAGAATGTCACCAGCAGGATGAGCAGACTCAGCGCGATGGACGCCGCGATGAGCAGATCCATCACCGCCGGCGGCATCGGGGCGATCATAATAACCAAGAACGCAAGAAGAGCGCCTGTTATCGCAATATCACCTTGCTCTCTCAGCTTGGCGACTGTGCTCTTTGCGTTTTTTTTCTTTGGTCTCGTTGCCATGCCGTCCCCAACTTGGCTTAACATACTCGCGCTTTACCGAGATTTCACCTGCAGAGCCTCAAGCGCAGTTCACATCACTGCTGAGTATCCAGGTTAATCGGTTGCTTGGCGCACAGGCTCCGCCTCTCGACAACGTCCAATAGCAGAACGGATGGTGACAGTGATCCGGTCCTCAGCCGCCGCTTCCAGACGTCGGCAGTAACGTAAACGAGGCGGCCCGGGCTGGCGATTTCCGTCTCACGATCTCCACCGCGACTGTGCAGACTTAGATGTTAGAGTGCTCACGTCGAGACCACAAGCCAGCACAACAATCGGGGCAGCGGGACCGAGGAGAAGGCCAGACGTCACCGTGCCGCTCCATCCGCGATGTGCGATGGTTCCGAGCAGAGGGACCACCCGCCACCACCTGGATGGTAGATGCTGCGGCTCGATGCACGCCGCAGAGTCCATCCGCGTGCCCTCGCAGCATGCAGCAGCAGGGCGCCGCGCTGGCGTGCATCAGGTCAGCGGCACAAAGCGATGCTGGTGAGTGAATCCGCTGTCCAGATCGGTGATGGAGAACTCGATGATGCCTGAGGCATCGATGGTGTACCGCTCCTCGATCACCGGCAACTTCTCAGCGAGTCGCTGAACAGAGACCTCCTCAAGATCGGCATCGTCCCCCCTGAGCGCAGCGTCGTAAGGGAAGCGAATGTCCGCGAGCGGAGAGATGTCACCGCCGGGAACGCCGCCGTCGTCCATGCCGGTACACTCGATGTACCGAAAGTGACCGATGTTGTGCGCAGGGCGGTACGTGCGGACCTGCTGGACATGGCCGCTGGCGGGGATCGTCACGCTGGCGTCGAAGATGAGATCGAACCGGACCGCGCGACCGCTGTCAGACTCTCGGAACACCCCAAAGCTGCGAGAGAGAGGCTCAGAGAACGCAGCGACAGTGGTGAAGGCATGAGCGAGCCCGACGGCAGTGGCGGCAGCAGGTGCCAGCGCGCGATGGACCCGACGCCCGAACGCAGCCTTCAGGGCACGACTGACCGCTGGCAGGGCGCTGGCACCACCGACGACGTACACGCCAGCGATCCCGGCGAGGGCATCGTCACCGCTGGAGAGCAGCGGCTTGAGCACGGCGAGCGTCTGCTCAATGAGCGGCTGGCAGCCCGCGTAGAAGTCCGCAACCGGGATGGTGGCATAGGCATCCTCGGGCAGACAAGCGATGCCGCCAAGCTCGACGGTCACCCGACGAGAATTGTTGTGCAGCTGCTCCTTCTGATCCCGACAGTGCAGCTGAAGCCAGGTGCGCTCTGCTGCACTCAGCGAGTCGGGTGCAATCCCAACAGCAGCAAGCGCGAGCTGCGCAAGCACCGAGTCAAAGTCATCACCACCAACCCGTGGCAGGCCTGCGGTAGCGGTCACATCATGGGCATCACCAGTCATCGAGACGACGGAGGCATCGAAGGTGCCGCCACCGAGATCGTAGATCAGCACGGTCTGTCGTCGAGAATTGAAGGTCCGCTGGTAGCGGCTGGCGTACTCCACACCGGCTGCCGCCGGCTCGCTCATCAGGCCGATGACTTCAAACCCAGCATGCCGGAAGGCCTCCATCGTGGCGAACCGCTGGGAGGATGAAGCATAGGCCGGCGTGGCAATGATCACCTCGATGACCTCATCGGCTGCGTAGTGCTCAGAGAGGGTCGACCCCGTCAGCAGCGCAGACCGGAGGGCGCGGAGATATCCGGAGAGGAGATCGGCCGGCAGGCAGGTGTGCTCACCGAGGCGAACAGACTCGACAGCGCCGGAGAGAAGTCGCTTGAAAGACGGCAGGACAGCCCAGGCGGGATCGCCCAGCCGCGCGACGGCATCCAGGCCGAAGCAGAGCACATCTCCAGAGGCTGCAATGACCGAGGGAAAGCCGCCATGAAGGACGCCCTCGCTGTCTTCAAATTCGACCACAGGGTGGTTGCCGTCGTCGCAGAGCGAGACCACCGTGCGGGTGGTGCCGAAGTCGATTCCGAGTCGCATGAGCTTTCTCTTATTTTCTGTGAGCAGGCCCACTATCACAGACTCGAAGGGGCGTCTGTCCAACTGCGTGACAGTTTCGAGACTCGCTTGTGAGCCATGGCACCTGACAGCGGATCGCGATGTCAACTTTAGACACGCCAATTGACCATCAGGAGGGTGTGGTTAGGAAATCGTCCCAACCTACCGACCGGTAAGTAAGCCGTGCCTACCCGCAGCCGAATCATCGAAGAAGCCACCAGGTTGTTCGCCAAGAAAGGATACTCTGCGGCATCAATGCGCGAGCTTGCAGCGGCCGTAGGGCTGACCAAGCCTGCCCTCTACTATCACTTCAGCAGCAAAGAGGCTTTGTTCCTTGCAGCGATCCACACCCACATGGATCGCCACCGGCAAGACATCCTCACCGCGCTCGATAAGCCTGGCTCACTCCGAGAGCGACTGGCCTGCACACTTCAGACCCATCTCGACCGAGTCCGTCAGCAGCCTGAGGTCATGAAGCTGCTGCTGACTGCGGAGCACCGACCAGAGAAAGGAGTCCCAGAGATCGATCTCCTCTCGATGCACCAAGAGAACACCCTGCTGCTCGCTCAGCTCCTCGAAAATGGCGTCAAACGAGGCGAGATTCGCGACGATCTGAACCTCGACACGCTGGCCATCAACCTCGTTGGCCTCGTCAACATCTGGAGCTTGATTTGCCTACACGGCTTGCCGCTCCCTGAAAATCTCCCTGATCAAATTCTCGACATCTTCTTCAATGGGGTCTCACCATGACCACAATTTTGTTGTCCGCTCTCCTCGCTGGCTGCGGCGGGGCTGAAGCGCAGAAGCAATCCGACACCACAGCACTCGACGTTCCGCAGGCAACGGGAACGCGTGTCGAAGTCGCCACCCTCCAGCCATCCTCCGCAGAGCTCGACATCAGCCTGCCCGGCGAGATCGTCGGCGCAGATGATGCGCTGCTGGGCTCCGCCTCCGGTGGCTTCATCGAGCGCGTCAGCATCAAGGAAGGCGACGCGGTCTCCAGCGGCCAAGGACTGATTCAGGTCAACACAGCCGTCTTTGCTGCCCAGCGCCAGCAGGCGGATGCAAACCTTGCTCTCGCCGAGGCCACTGTCAAGCGGACCGAGGCGCTCGGCGATCTTGCCAGTGATGCTCAGCTCGATCAGGTCCGCACCCAGCTCTCCATCGCCGAGGCCAACGCTGATCTTGCACGCATCAGCCACTCTCGGTCGGTCATCCGGGCGCCGTTCTCTGGTGTCGTCAGTCAGATGAACGCCAGCAAGGGTGAGATTGCTACTCCAGGCGCTCCGCTCGTCCGCGTCGTCCAGCTCGATCCAATCCATGTTGAGATCTCAGTCTCTGACCGGGACGTCGTCTCTCTCAAGCCAGGCATGAAGGCTGCCATCACGACGGAAGCCATCGGTGATGTCTTTACGGGAACGGTCAGCCACATCGACCCGGCAGCGGATCTTCAGACCCGCTCCTTCACGGTGCAGATCACCGTGGACAACCCCGACGGTCGGCTGCTGCCGGGCATGATCGCCACTGCCAACATCAGCGGTGAGCTCGCCTCTGACGTCGTGGTCATCCCGCAGGACTGGCTGGTCACACGCCTCGATGGGGTGGGTGTCTTCATCGACGACGACAACGTCGCGCGCTGGAAGGACGTCACTCCAGGTCGGGTCATCCATGATCAGGTCGTCATCAAGGAAGGCGTCGGTGTCGGCGACCGAGTGGTGATCACCGGTCATCGTGGCCTCGCTGACGGAGACAAGCTCCTCAAGACACGCGATGGCGTCTGCTGCACCAATGGCCGAGTGACGTACTGATGATTGCCAAATTCGTCCGCTATGCCCCGACGGTGCTGCTGGCGGTGTTCTGTATTGTCGTCTTCGGGACGATGAGCTACACATCGCTTCCTCGAGAGTCTTCTCCAGACGTCAAGATTCCCGTAGTCATGATCTCGACGCCCTACATCGGCGTCTCACCGGCAGACATCGAGACGCTGGTCACCATTCCGATGGAAAATGAGCTGTCTGGCGTCAAAGACGTCAAGAAGCTCTCCTCGACCTCCGGCGAGGGAATCAGCGTCATCTCGATGGAGTTCGAGCCCGATGTGGTCATTGAGGATGCGCTCCAGCGGGTCCGAGATCGGGTCAACCGGGTCAAGGTGAGCCTGCCAGGAGATGCTGAGGAGCCTGCCGTTCAGGAGATCAGCTTCTCGGACTTTCCGATCCTCATTGTCACCCTCGCTGGTGAAGTCGATCAGGACGTCCTCAAGGGGTACGGCGAGGAGATGGAGGATCTGATCAAGCGGATCCCTGGTGTCCTCGATGCCACCCTCTCTGGTGGACGGACCCGTCAGATCCGCGTTCAGTTCGATCCGCAGCGCCTGTCCAACTACGGCTTTTCTCAGAACGACATCATCAACTCGATCCGAGAAGAGAACGTCAACATCCCTGGCGGTGACATCACGGCGGGCGACACCAGCTTCCTGGTCCGCGTCCCGGGTGAGTTCGACTCGGTGGAGCAGATCGAGAACGTCGCGGTCAAGCGAAAGGAGGGCGCGCCGATCTTCATCCGCGACCTCGCACGGGTCGTCGACAGCTATGCAGAGGCCGAGACCTACGCTCGGATGAACGGGCAGCCAGCAGTCTCGCTGGCGGTCACCAAGCGGTCTGGTGCCAACATCATCGACATCGCAGATGCGGTCAAGGTTCTGGCTGCGGAGCAGTCGCAGGGCTGGGAGGGCGTCGAGTACCGACTGCTCGCTGACCAGTCTACGCAGATCCGCAACATGGTCGCCGACCTCCAGAACAACATCCTCACCGCACTCTTCCTGGTGATTGGTGTGGTGCTGTTCTTCATGGGCGCTCGAAACAGCCTGTTCGTCGGAATCGCGATTCCCCTGTCGATGCTGATGAGCTTCATCATCGTGCAGATCCTTGGGATGACGCTGAACATGATCGTTCTGTTCAGCCTCATCCTGGCGCTGGGCATGCTGGTGGACAACGCGATCGTGGTCGTGGAGAACATCTACCGCCACATGGAGGAAGGCAAGGGACTCAAGGAGGCCTCCGTCGACGGCACAAAGGAGGTCGCCGTTGCGGTCGCCGCGAGCACTGCGACCACGGTCGCGGCGTTCCTGCCGATGGTCTTCTGGGAGGGCATCATGGGACAGTTCATGGGCTACCTGCCCAAGACGGTCATCATCGTGCTTGTCTCCTCGCTGGTGGTTGCGGTCGCCATCCTGCCGGTCGCGACCTCTCGCATGATGAAGCGCACGACCGGGCCGTCTGCTCCCGTCGCGGAGGCTCCGAGTCCGCTGATGCAGCGCTACCGTGGCCTGCTCGTTGTCTCCATTCGCCATCGCTACATCTCTGCGGCGATCGGAGTCGGCACCCTGGTCTTCAGCTTCATGGCCTACGGTGCCTTGAACCATGGGACGGAGTTCTTCCCGGACACGGAGCCGAACCGGGCGACCATCTCGGTCCGGACCCCTGACGGCACGGACCTGGAGACCACCGATCGCATCGTCCGCCAGATCGAGTCGATCCTGGCCACACAGGAGAACGTCGACGTCACCATCGCCGAGACCGGCATCGGCGGCGGCGGAAGTCCGATGGGCGGCTCACAGGCCAACGCCAATCAGGCGCGCATGACGGTGGACTTCCTGCCTGACCGCAACTCCGCCAAGCCCGGCGAGCAGGTCCGGATCGAGAACACCCGCGACACCATCGACCGGCTGCGAGAGACCCTCATCCAGATACCGGGTGCAGAGATCAAGGTCGAGAAGGAGAACCTCGGTCCGCCAGTCGGCAAGCCGATCTCCGTCGAGGTCTCGGGGCCGGACTTCCACTCTGTCGGTGAGCTCGCGGCAAAGATTCGCCGTGAGATCCGAGAGATCGAGGGCACCGCAGACATCCAGGACGACTATCGGGTCGGCCGGCCTGAGCTTCGGCTCCAGATCGACCGGGGCGCGGCAAAGCGCGTCGGCTCCTCGACCAGCGGGGTCGCAAATGCTGTGCGCACCGCGATCTCAGGGACCACTGCGAGCACACTGAGAGACGGCAAGGACGAGTACGACATCGTCGTCGAGGTCGATCCGCGCTTCAGCGCCGATGCCCAGGCCATCCTCAACCTCCGCATCCCCGGCCGCGAGGACACCCGCCCTGACACCTTCTCCGTTCCCCTCTCCTCAGTCGCGTCCTACGAGATGGTGGGCGGCAGCGGCGGCATTCGTCACATCGACCAAGAGCTGGTGGTCACCATCGAGGGGGACATCGCAGAGGGCTACAACGAGAACGCAGTCCGTGCAGATGTCATCGCGTCCATCGAGCGGATGAAGGGCGAAGGCATCGTTCCGGCAGGCTACGACCTTCGACTCGGTGGTGCCAACGACGAGCAGCGCGACGCACAGGAGTTCCTGGGGCGTGCCTTCCTCATCGCCATCTCCCTCATCGCCGTGGTCCTGGTCACCCAGTTCAACAGCTTCACCACTCCGATTGTCATCCTGGCGAGCGTGGTGCTGTCGCTGGTCGGGGTGCTCTGGGGCCTCATCATCACCGGCACCCCGTTCGGGATCATCATGACCGGCATCGGCGTGATCTCGCTGGCCGGCGTCGTCGTCAACAATGCCATCGTGTTGCTGGACTATGTCGAGCAGCTCATGGATCGCGGCGTCGACTCCGATGAGGCACTCATCCAGGCCGGGATGACCCGCTTCCGCCCGGTCATGCTCACCGCGATCACCACGATCCTCGGACTGGTCCCGATGGCGCTGGGGCTGAGCTTCGACTTCTCCAACTTCAAGCTGCTGGTCGGCGGCCAGAACGCAGAGTTCTGGGGCCCCATGGCCATCGCTGTCATCTTCGGGCTCGCCTTCGCGACGCTCCTGACCCTGGTCATGGTGCCGACGATGTACGCCATCATCACCGATCTCAAGCGCTTGATGCCCGGTGGCAAGGTCGGAAAAACTCAGGTGACCGTGATGGCGACCGCCCTCGCCATCGCCCTGATGCCGACCATGGCGCAGGGCGCTCCGGTGACCCTCGAGGACGCACTGCGCGCTGCGGATGCGGAGAACATCGACCTGGCGATCGCCCGAGAGGGAACCATCCAGGCCGAGACCCTCAAGGGCAAGGCGCTCTCGCTGCTCTCCCCCACCCTCTCGCTCGGCGGCAGCTACACCATCAACCAGTACGAGACCGCACTGGACCCCTCGACGTTCGGAGATCCCCAGGCGCAGCTCGATGCCCAGGCGGACCTCTTTGAGGGCATCGGGGGCTCCTTCAGCGCCTTGTCTGACCCGGCGGCTGCCGCCATCGGTCAGGGCTGGTTCGACAACGCCGATGAGCTCCGAGGGACCACAATCGATACCGGCGATCCGATCATCATCCAGGCCAAGACCGCCACGGCAGGCAGCCTGACGCTGAACCAGAGCCTGTTCAATGCCCGCACCCCAGTGCTGTGGTGGGGAGCGCAGCGAACCGTCGACTCCGCCCAGCAGATGGAGGACTGGACCCGTCAGCAGATCCGCGCTGGGGTAGCGGCGAGCTACTACCAGCTCGCCCTGAGCCGAGAAGGCCTCAAGCTGTCTCGGCAGGGGATGCTCATCGCCGAGCAGCAGGTCGAGCTCGCCACACGGCAGCTCGCCTCCGGCAGCATCAGCCGGCGAGAGATGATTGCAGCGAAGCTCGCGCTGGCGGAGGCGCAGAGCGCCATGCTCAGCGCGCGCGAGCAGGAGGTGGCGTCCGCCATTGCCTTCTCTCGACAGACCGGTCTTCCCGAAGACAGCGAGCTCATCACCCCAGAGCCGCTGGCTGTTCCGGTAGACCTAACACAGGCAATGGCGGCCTCCAGCACCCGCCCTGATGTCCTCGCCACTCAGAACCAGGCGCGGGCTGCCGAGCTGTCGGCAACCGCCAATCGACTGAGCTGGCTGCCGACAGCCTCAGGAACCTTTCGCTACGCCTACACCGACAACCCTGGCTTCATCGACGAGAACACCACCTGGATGGTCATCTTCCAGGCAGACTGGCTGCTGTGGGACGGCGGAATGAGGGTGGCGAGTCAGCGAGAAGAGAACAGCAAGGCACGCCAAGCACAGCTGAGGGTCGAGCAGGCCTCCAACTCCGCCAAGGACAGCATCCGAAACGCCTGGGAGAAGCTGGAGCGCAGCCAGGCCAGCCTGGAGGCTGCCGAGGCCCGTGTCGCCCTCGCCAGCGAGAGCCTCACCCTCGTCGAGCGCAGTGAGGAGGCTGGCGGCAGCACCACGCTGGATCTTGAGCAGGCACGCTTGCAGCTCATCCAGGCAGAGATCGGCCTGCTGTCTGAGCGCATGGTTCGAGACCTCTCGGCCATCGAAGTCCGCGCCTCAATGGGTGACTACCGCTGAGGCACGCCGGTGTGGCGAGAGCCTCAGAGAGCCTGAGCAGGGAGGCGGGGGTCAGCTGTGATCGTGATCATGATCATGGCCCGCAGACACCTCTGCCTCTTCGCTGCCGACGTCCTCTCCGGCCTTCATCTTGCGGTAGACGTCTCTCTTGGGCTTGTGAAAGGAGTTCGGGGCATCGGCGGAGGTGTCCGCCATGCCAGACACCAGACGCCCTCCGACCCGATCCATCAGCCGGGTCCAGACCCGCTGGGTCAGCTTCTTCACGGAACGAGAGGCAAGGCTCATGGGTCTCTCCAGGGGGAATGAGAAAAGAGTAACGGAATTCGTGCCCGCAGTGTCGCATGTCGGCAGCGGCTGTCCGGGCTTGTGGGGTCGGGTGAAGGGCCTAATCCACTGGGTCCTCACGCCTCAGCTGAGGCATATAATTCCATTTAAAATCAACACCTTCCATACATCAGAACCCACCACACGTCATGTTCTGAGGGGTGCGTTATATGCGCGGCCATGCTCGCTTTTATCCTGCTCATCTTCTCCGGTACGACCTTCGCACAGGTCCCCGACCCCTCCTGCGCCACCCCTCGGGACGCTGCAGCCTCGCTGCTGAACTGGCTGCAGACCGACACCTGGGATCCGCAGAAGGCCGCGACCTGTCTCGACCTGCCAGAGAGCCGAAGCAAGGAAGCCCCACGTCTCGCCATCCAGCTCAAGCAGATCCTCGATGCCCGTGCCCAGTATGTGCCGGTCGAGAGTCTCCCCGTAGATCCCGAGTATACGGACGACTACGGAGAGCATCGCCTCCTTCCCCTCCCCGAGTTCTCGGTCCTGGTTCTGGAGAAGAAGGACGATCGATGGCTGTACAGCGACTCGACCCTCAACGCGGTCCCCAGCCTCTACGAGCAGACCTTCTCGCGCGTGCTCTTGGAGCTTCAGCGTCAGCTCCCGCCGGTGTTCTTCTCGCGCGTGTTCAGCCTCCACCTGTGGCAGTACCTCTACTTCTTTCTCCTGCTCGCAACATCCTGGCTCATCGGCAGGCTGGCCCAGTACCTCCTGACCACTCAGGTCGTTCGGCTAACCAACCGGTTCAGGCTGCTGCCGAACCTCACCCTCCTCAAGCGCATTCGGACACCGCTGACCTGGTTTGTGATCGGCTTGATCTTTCGATGGGGCGTGCCCGATCTTCAGTTCGGGGTCCGGCTGACGCTGTTCCTTGTGTTCCTGGCGACCACGGTGCTGTCGCTGTCGGTGGTGGTGATCGCAAACCGCATCGTGGATCTGGTCTCCGACCTGTTCGCCAAGCAAGCCGAGCAGACTGACAGCAAGCTCGACGACCAGGTCATCCCGCTGGCCTCCCGTGGCGTGAAGGCCGCGCTGTGGGTGCTGGGCTTTGTGTTCATCCTCCAGAACGTCGGGGTGGAGATCACCGCACTGCTGGCCGGCGTGTCGGTCGGTGGTGTTGCGGTCGCGCTGGCGGCGCAGGACACCATCTCAAACCTCTTCGGATCGCTGACCATCTTCACCGACCGCCCCTTCCAGATCGGCGACTGGGTGGTCATCGATGGCAGCATCGAGGGCGTGGTCGAGGAGGTCGGCTTCCGCTCGACTCGGATCCGAACCTTTCCCGACTCGCAGATCACAGTCCCCAATGCCACCGTCGCCAATTCAACCGTCGACAACTTCGGCCGGCGGACCTTCCGGCGGGTCAAGTTTGACCTCGGCCTGCGCTACGACACCCCGCGAGACCGCATCGTGGCGTTCCGAGATCAGATCCGAGCCTACCTCGACAGCAAGGAGGTCTACGCCGCCCGGAGCCGTGAGGTTCGATTCTCTGGCTTTGGAGACAGCGCCCTGAATATCATGATCTACGCCTTCCTCGACGTGCCCAGCTATGCCGTCGAGCTCGATGAGAAGGAGATGCTGTACCTGGAGATCATGCGCATCGCAGAGGATCTCGGTGTCGACTTCGCGTTTCCCTCTACGAGCGTGTACGTCGAGAGTCTGCCAGGTCGCGGTCAGTCCTGAGCCAGCGCCGCGCGCAAGGCCTCTGGGGTTCGGATCGGCAGCTGGCAGGACGTCCCTGCGCAGATCCAGACCCGCGCGGCCTCTCCCTTGCCGGCCAGCGCCGAGAACTGCTCCGGCAGCGGACTGGCGGGGTGGACCTCAACAATCAGGGTGTCTGGACGCCAGAGCCGCCGCAGGACACCGCGCAGGGCAGCATGCTCCGGATCTGTTGGGCTGCCGGTGAGAACCATCGTGGTCAGCGGCGAGTGCTGCCGACGCAGGGCCCGCAGCGCAGTGGGTGTGGCGTCGGGGTGGGCCTCGATGAGGGCCGCTCCGGTCCCGAGGAGGGTGTCGAGCAGGGCGTGGGTGACCTGTGAGTCACCGAGGGCATGGACAACCTGCAGGATGCGAACCGCCTCGCTGGCTGACGCAATCTCCGCAGAGTCAATCCACTGCGCTCGGCGCACTGGCAAGCTGTCGTGCGCCAGCGGGGCGAGACTGAGGACTGCGCCGTCCCAGAACCGCTCAAGGATCTCACCGGCAAGCTGCGAGAGGACCTGTAGCCAGCGGTGCGCTCCAGTCGCCTCGTGCAGCGCCACAGCGGCATCAGCGAGGGCGACGTAGTCATCAAGGACCGCTGGCGCCTCCCCGCCGACCACTCGCAGCAGCGCACCACCGCGACGTGCGGCCAGCAATGCATCGAGGATCTCCTGGGCGATGGTGGTGTACCGATCCTCTCCAAGCAGCCGCCCAGCAAGCGCCAGCGCAGCCGCAGCCTGAGCGTTCCAGGTGAGCACGCGCTTGTCGTCAATGGCCGGGGCGGGTCGCTGGCTGCGGTAGGCCAGCAGGCGCCGACGAACCGCTGAGAGGATCTCTGGTGAGCCGACACGGTTGAGCACGCTGCGTCCCTCGAAGTTGCCGCCCGAGGTCACCGACCAGCCCGCCGAGAAGGGTACGGCAGCACGGCCAATCGCTTCGGTCAGCTCCGGCATCGTCCAGGTGTAGAACGCCCCCTCCCCGCCTGGATCATCGGCATCTCGGCTGCTCGCGATGAGCCCATCCGATCCGCGAAGGTCGTCGAGGATGTACTCCAGGGTCTCGCAGCCCACCGTCATCAGGCGGCTCTCTCCGTGCTGCGCCCATGCCTTGAGGTACAGGCCTGCGAGCAGGGCGTTGTCGTAGAGCATCTTCTCGAAGTGGGGGACGGTCCACTCCATGTCGACAGCATAGCGATGGAAGCCGCCGCCGACATGGTCATGGATGCCGCCCCGATCCATGGCCTCAAGAACCCGAAGGAGACAGGTCTTGCTCTCCTCCCCTGGTGTCTCCAGCAGGAACAGCAGCCTGGGAACCATCGGGAACTTCGCACCATAGCCCCAGCCACCGTAGCGGTCGTCTGCAGACTCCAGGATCGCTTCGAGGGCCGTGTCGACCACGGCAAGTGTCGGTGGCGGACCCGCTTCTGGAGGAGACAGCTCCGCGCACAGGTCAGCAGCGCGCTTCAGCGAGTGCTCGCGGCTGTGCTTCCAAGAGTCCGAGACCCCCTTGAGCGCATGGGAGAACGCCGGTACCCCGTACCGAAAGAACGGCGGATAGTAGGTCCCACCCTGGAAGGGCCGTCCATCGGGAGTCAGCCAGATGCTCGCCGGCCAGCCCGCCTCCCCGTTCATCTTCAGGAGAACCTCCATGAAGAAGGCATCGACATCTGGCCGCTCCTCACGATCTACCTTCACATTAACGAACCGATCGTTCATCAGGGCAGCAGTGGTCGGATCTGCGAAGCTCTCGTGCTCCATGACATGGCACCAGTGACACGCTGCGTACCCGATCGAGAGAAAGATCGGAACGTCCCGTCGGGTTGCCTCCAGAAAAGCGGTGTCTCCCCAGGGATGCCAGTCGACAGGGTTGTCGGCGTGCTGGAGGAGATAGGGACTGCGCTGGAGCACGAGGCGATTGCACCAGACACCGTCGGTGTGGGTGCCATCAGCGACCCGGTAGCCCTCTGGGAGGCGATCTTGTGGAGGCATGCAGGGCAGCTATCCCGACTTCGCAGCATCCTCGATCCGAGACCACTCTGCACCGGAGATTGCTGCGATGGGATCCTTGACCTGCCCCTCGGGCGCACCCGCAGCCACCCGTTGCTGCCGAAATCGAAGATAGGTCCCCGCTGGCAGCACCTCGCCCCGTGGGAACGCGAGGCGAGCGGATCCACGCTTGGAGTCATACTCGATGTTGTGTCGTCGGAGGTGGTCATCGAAGGCGGCCGCGAACGCCACAGGATCGGACACCCCCTCCACAGCGAGCGCGAGCCGGGGGATGTCTCCCATGATCAGGCGAGCGGTGAAGCCCACCGGAGCCACACCAAGCGAAAGCGCAGCGTCTCGAACCGCCAGGGATATCTGCTCCTCAGAGACCTTCTCGCCGAGCGCGTTGAGGAAGCGCCCGGCCTTGCTGACGAATCGAATGACCGGGGTGTTCTCACAGAAGCCAACCACCTCGATGATGTCCTGGAGATCGTAGCGATACAGGCCGGCAGTCGTGGAGATGATCATCCGATACTGGGCACCGACCTCGAGCTCCCAGGCCCATCGAACACCCCCGGCATCGTCGATGAACTCCAGGAGGTGCCCCTCCGTCCAGAGCACTCCCCCCGGCCAGTCATCCCCCAGCGGGATCGCAAAGTACCCTTCGCTTGCGGTGACCCCGACCTCTCGGATCGGGACTGGTGCCCCGAGGGCGTCGGGGAGTCGCTGGACGAAGTAGCGTGCCGGTCCACCTTTCCAACAGTTCACCACCGCCAGCGGCCAGATCTTCGCCGGCCGCCAGTCCGTCGGCGGAGTGGTCTTCTTCAGCTTCCGCTCCAACTTCCTGCGGATTCTTCCATCCAGCCTCGCGGCGGGTCCGCGGCGCAGGGTGCCATCTCTCAGGTCAGCAGCGAGCGACTCCTGCCAGGCCAGCAGCTGTCGGCACAGCAGCAGCACAGTGGAGGGATTGGCGGTGGTGAGAGTCGAGATGTCGGACTGCAGCGCAAACCGAAGGATGGTGTAGAGCCGAGCATCGGAGTCCGTCAGACAGAATGCGGCATACGGCACCGGGTACCGAAGCCGCACCCACCAGGGCTGGGCGAGGTGCATGCGCCCGGTGTTGCTGCCGATGGAGAGGCCGCCGGGGCTCGTGTGGTGGGCGGCGGGCGAGACCAGGGTGAGCGCCTTGCCGCGGCTGGCGGCTTCGTGGTCGCGGACCATCGCCATCACCCAGAGCTGCTGAGCCTCGGAGACGACCTTGGCCCACGACGCCGTCACCGGAAGGTGCTTGGGGCTGCCGGTTGTGCCTGAGGTCTCCAGAAGCTGGGTGACCCGGCTGTGCGTCATGACTCGCCGCTCTCCGGCGCTGACCGCCTCAAAGCAGTCCGCCATCTCCCTGTAGGTACGAACGGGAACCGCAGCGCGAAACGCATCGAGCGTCCGAACTGAAGACAGTCCATATTCAGTAGCAAGCTTCGTATCTCGAGACTGACTCAGGATCGCAGCGAGCCGGCGCTCCTGAGCCGCACGGGGTTCCTGTAGAGACGCAAGGAACCGCTGGACGAGCGCATCACCAAAGCCGCGCAGGAGTCGGTACGGTCCGTTGCCATCACGGCCGAGCTGAGGGGTGAAATCAGGCATCGGATTACAGCCCCCTCCGGTTGACATGAGGACGGCGAAACGATAGCCTGCCACGTCCACCCATACGACAATTCTGACGTATCAATATTACTCTCACCACTCCCTGCATCGAGGTTGTCACCTCATGAAAACCGGCGACATTGTCCGGGACGATCAGGGACGCGCCTTCCAGATCGGTCAGATTCTCGGTCGTGGCCTCTGGGGCAAGACTTACTCAGTACGGGAAGAGCATGGCCCAGAGTGGGCGCTCAAGGTCCCGCTGAGTCAGGATGACCTCCCAGAGCACGCATCGCACCTCGCGCCGCTGTGCCAGGAAATCCTGCTTGAGCAGGCGCGTCTACTGACCGACAATCGGCTCCCGTTCCTCCTGCCCATCGACAGCCTGATCACCACCACCGACGGGACTCCGGGGCTGCTGATGCCTCGCCAGCCCCTCAACCTCGAGCGGCGCCTATCTGGCGGCTACTCGATGGATGAGCTGCTGGATCTCTGTCAGGATCTCGCCGAGGCCGTTCGCGATCTCGGCCGGCTGCTCTCGGGACACGGCAACCTCACACCGACCAACGTCTTGATGACGGAGCAGGGTCGGATCATGTTGTCGGATCCCCTCACCCCGCTCGCCGCAAAGCACATCCAAGATCTGCGCGCAGCAGCAGGGTCCAAGGCCCGTCCAGCCCTCGCCTACCTCCCTCCAGAGGTTCGCAGCGGTGGTGTGGCGACCGGCTCGGCAGCAGACACCTACGCCGTCGGAATGGTCCTCTACTGGGGCACCCTCGCGAGCGGTGAGGTTCCCGCACGGATTCCCGAGACTCCGCTCTCCGGTCTGGACAAAGCAAGCCTCGTCGCGCTCAAGGATCGGGTCCACAACCGCCTGAAGGATGAGGGGGCAAATCCCCGCTTCCACACACGGCTCTCCGATCGGATGGCCGCGTTCCTCAACCGCGCGCTCTCAGAGAAGACCGCCCCCTCACCGCCTTACCGGTTTCTCGACATCGCCGAGTTCCACAGCCGTCTGGAGAACCTCCGCGCGCTGACGAACCCATCCGTCGAGCACGTCGGCAAGATCCTCCTCGATCGCCCCCCGGGGTCCGACTCGTTCACCACCGACGAGGACGTCGTCTTCTCCTGCACCATCGGCTGCTCTGCCGGCGTGGAGACCCACGAAGAGATCGCCTGCGGCCTCGCCGTGTTCGACCGAGAGAAGGACGAGCGCATCCGGGACCTCAACTGCGCCTACACCGTCGATCGCCACCCCAGCGGTCGCCACCGGTTCGGCTTCCGGCTCTCAGATCTGGCACCGGGCAGCTACACCATCCGGGTCGCGTTCAAGATCCGCGAGTCGAGTGCTGAACCTCAGGTCGCAGAAGGCCGCTTTGAGCGTCGTGCTGCGCCCGGCTACGTGCCCCCCCGCCCCAAGCCGACCCGCCAGCCCATTCCTCTGGAGCGCCCAGAGGCCGATCCGGTCACCCAGAATCGGACAGCACCCGGCATTCAGATGCCAGCGCCGACGACCCCTACCCCCGAGAACGCAGGCACTCCCGGAAGCGCAGGCATTCCGGGAAGCGCAGGCCCGACCCTCAGCATCCCCCCGCCGCCGGTCCGTCAGCCCCCGCCGCGGGTCGCGACACCGGGCGTCGACCCGGTCACTGGTGGCAGCTCCACCCCCCGCAGGGTCGTGCCCGTCATCACCGGGCACAGCGCCAACGCAGACGGGTCCGCAAGACAGACCGACTCCAAAGCTGCCGCGATGACGATGCCAGAGGGGAGTCCTCGACGCATGCCGGACGCTCGGGGCAACAGCCCGAAGTCTTCCTCAGAGCAATACGATCAGCCCGTCATCGAGAACAATGCCAGCTGGTCCCCTGAGATTCCGGTTCCACGGTCGACTCCAGGCATCAGCGATGACGGTGAGGACCTCTATCCTCCCCTGACACCAGACGATGATACCGACGACTACTACGAGGCCGACAGCGGACCGATCGGAGAGGCCATCACGCGCTTCCTCGATCTCCTTCGCGGAGATGCCTACGTGATGTTCATCGGTGGTGCTGCGGTCATCATGATCCTGCTCATCATTCTGCTCTTTGCCCTGAATTGAGACATCCCTGAGGTCTTTCTGACATGAACATTACGCTCTCCAGCGCCTCGCCTCCTGCCGTAGACGTTGATCTCCTCGCGCTTGGCGTTGCCAAGTCTGCTGATCTGACCGACGCACTTGCCCACCTTGGTGAGTTCGGTGCTGCACTGGCCGCTGCTGCCGGCGCGGATGATTTCTCTGGCGCCACCGCCTCCGTCGTCATCTACCACTCCTTCGGACAGCTCAAGGCGCCCCGTGTGGCCCTTGTCGGACTCGGGGACGGCTCGGATGATGAACTCCGCCGTGCAGCACGCGCGGTCGGACGGGCTGCGCGCGGAAAGGGCATCGACCACGTCGGCCTCAGCTTCGGAGCCCTGTCACACAGCCAGACTCAGGCCGTCATCGAAGGCTTCGGTGCTGGCAACTACAAGTTCGACAAGTACAAGGCTGCGGGTGACCGCAAGGCCGCTGCCGGCTGCCTGAGCCTCCTCGGCGGAGCCTGCGAGTCTGGATTCTCCAGCGCCACCGCAATCCTCGCCGGTCAGAGCCTCGCCCGTGATCTCGTCAACGAGCCGGCCGCTGAGATCTACCCCGAGTCCCTCGCCGCTGTCGCCTCCAGCCTCTCGGATGATCGAATCACGGTCACGGTCTGGGACGAGGAGAAGATCCTGGCTGAGAACATGGGCGGCATCATCGGCGTCGGCCAGGGCAGCAGCCGCCCCCCCCGGTTCATCCACATCCACTACCGCCCCGAGGGCACTCCCACCCGCAGCATCGCGCTGGTCGGCAAGGGTGTGACCTTCGACTCCGGCGGCCTGTCTCTCAAGCCGTCCGGCTCGATGATGACCATGCGCTGTGACATGGGCGGCTCCGCAGTGGTCGTCGGTGTCCTCAAGGCCATCGCCGCCATCCAGCCCGATGTCGAGATCCATGGCATCATCGGTGCGGTCGAGAACATGTGTGCCGCGAACTCTTACAAGCTCGGCGACATCCTCAAGATGCGCAACGGCAAGACCGTCGAGGTCCACAACACCGACGCTGAAGGGCGGCTGGTTCTGGCGGACTGCCTCTCGTACGCCAGCGAGCTCAAGCCAGATACCATCCTCGACTTCGCGACCCTCACCGGCGCGGTCGTGGTCGCGCTGGGCGAGTACTACTCCGGGCTGTTCACCCACGATGATGCCCTCGCCGGGCAGCTGCTCACCTCCGCCGATGATGCTGGCGAGGGGCTCTGGCGCATGCCGCTGCCGATCTTCTACAAGGAGAAGCTCAAGGCAGAGTGGGGCGACATCAAGAACGTCGGCGGACGTGCTGCCGGGGCCACCACTGCCGCGCTGTTCCTCAGCGCGTTTGTCGATGACGAGATCTCCTGGGCACACTGCGATGTGGCTGGACCGACCTTCCTCGACAAGCCCTTCCGAGACTTCGCCGCTGGCGGTACCGGCGCGATGGTCTCGACCATCACCCGCTGGCTGACCGACTGATCACGAGACCAGACAAGAACGCAGAAGAGGCCTCAGCAAATCGCTGGGGCCTCTCTCGTTGAGCCTCGAACACGACCCGGCGGAGCAGATGAGCGCCCTCAGAGGACCTCGACTTCGGGCAGACACAGCCGAACATGTCGGCGCTTCTTTTCAATAAACCAAGGATCGAAGCCACCCGTCTTAATCTGATTGCGCAGCCGATGGACGAGGACATGGAGGTGTCCTGCGGAGTGCTCCTGCCAGTTCCGCCCCCAGATGCCTGAGGAGACCTCCTCATCTTTACACCAGCCCTCGGCATCTTTGCTCTGGGTGCTCTCCCGATCTTCGGCCAGACGGCGCGCGAGGATGTACAGGAGAACCACCCGATTGTTCGACTGGATCTCAAAGACCTTGCCGGTCTTCAGGTCTCGCAGCTGCGCCCTCGGGCCAATGGCACCCTGAAGATTCACGCTGAGGTGGTAGGGGTACCGCATGTCCATGGCGAGCATAGTCGGTGTACGCTGGACTTTCTGACAGATTCGAAACTGTCGGCCGGCGACCTCAAAGTGCTCTCCGATCTCGAGGGCATGCTCGCCATCGCTGGTGCCGATCCAGATCTCACCGTCGCTGTGGATCTGGAGGGTCGCGGCCCGCTCGGGTCCGCTGTCAAGCATCACATCAGAGTCTTCGGCGGTCCCGATGTACAGTCGGTTGGAGGCGATCGGTGTGACACCAGGCTTGTCGACCTCTTCAATGAACAAGTCGTGAAGCGCGACACGCTTGTTGTCCTGAAACCGAATTGTGACGTCAGTTCCAAGGCGGATGGTGCTGCTCGGCTCAACCGGGGAGGGCTTGAGGACTCGCTTGTCATCGATGAAGGTTCCGTTGCTGCTGCCGATGTCTTTGATCCAGAGACGCGCGCCCTCAACCCAGAGCATCGCGTGATGCCAAGAGATGTGCTCAGAGGTCAGCACCAGACCATTGCCAGGAGCCCGTCCGATAAGAAGCGGCTCGCTGATTGGAGTGGGGAATGTATGGATCACCATTCCATCTTGCATGACGTGCAACACAGCCGTTGCGGTCTTGCTGTCCATCCGTAACACTCCCTCTAAGTCGGGTATGTTCATAGCATGACGGACCGTTCAGACGGTACTACAGACCTGTACCCACCGGAAAAGACAGTTTATATGCAACGCTTGACTGTCCGACAAATCCGATCCGGTCAATCGGAGAGACTCGCCACCAGAGCCCCTCGACGCGGTATGGAGACAAGAGCACTTCCGGACTCCACTCCGGCTGGACGACCTCAACCGCACGGATGATCTGGCTAAACTCTGGATTTGTCGCCACCTCAATGAGGTACATCGGGGCCCGTGCCACCGGTGTCCAGGTGAAGTCTGGCCGCCGGAGAGGCGCCCCATCTTCTGGAGTCAGCAGGGCCTCTGGGGCGAGCAAGCGGGAGGGAACGGAGGGAGGCTCTCCAGTGATGACCCGGCTGCCAAAGCCCGCATCAACAGCAACCTCTTCGCCAGCACCAAACACGGTAACACCCGCATAGAGAGCCTCTGCACGGACCGCGGTGTCCTCAAGTGAGACCCTGAAGCCCCCCCCGTCTCCGGTCGCCAGACCGCTCTCCGTGAGCACCGTCACCGCCCCAGCAGCGTCCGCAGAGCGGATGGTAAGTCCGCCTCGGGTCAGGGAGACAACAGAGCGTCTGCTGGCCTGGCGCATGCTCACAGACTCCAGGGTGATGCAAGAGCTCCCGAGGAGGGTGATCTCGTCGTGCTGATCGTTGGAGACCGCGAGCTGGATGGTGGCATAGCTGTCGGTATCGGTACAGACCACGCTGCCGACCGGGAGGTGCATGCCCTCCGTCAATGCGGCAGGTATCCCGCCAGCGGGAATCAGCTCACCGTGCCCCCACAGCGACAGCAAGACTCCGCTCAGCTCAACCTGTCCCTCCAACGTCGGGAGGATCAAGACATCTCCGATGTCGGGCTGCTGGATGCTGTCGAGCGCGTTGAGCTGACGAAGAACGGGCGCGAGGGTCGGATCACCGAGGGCATCAGCGATGGACTCCACAGAGTCCCCAGTGCGAACAACCTTCAGGCCGCTGGCAGAAGCGCTGATGGACATCAGTAATGCAATCATGGGGTGGCTCCCGTTGGCTCAATCATGACATATCGCTGCTTGTGGAGTGGAACATCGGTGTGTGTATCTGCCGGCTCCTGGTATTGAAGGCGCTCCTCGGGAACCCCAGCGGACAGCAAGATGGACGCGACAGACTCCGCCCGCTGCTGGGCAAGCTCGAGGTTGTGCTCGCCGGCCCCCTCCGGTGAGTGAGCTCCCTGGAGGATGAGGCTGTAGTCGCCAAGCCCTGCTGCCAGCCCCTGGAGACGGACGATGTCTTCTTCGGACACCGTGCTGGAGTCCAGCTCAAAGGTGATCCGTGTTGGGGTCGGAGGTCGCACGCGCAGCCAGGTGACATGCCCGTTGGAAATCATGGGTCGGTACTCCACTTCTCGCCCGCCACCAGAGACCGTGAGGTGCACTCGTCCGGCCTCTGTGCTGATGACCGCGACTCCATCGGCATCGACCGACAGCGCATGATTGTTCAACATCAAGGTGTCGCCCAGTGAGCTCACGACCACCAGGGTTCCCTGCGCCGGAGCTTCCACCAGCACAACCGACATGTCAGGCTCGTAGGTAATCTCTGTGGGCAGGTAGCCGTCAGCAGCGACCCGCAGCCGCACTCCAGGCTCAACGCGGAGGCCCACCCGCTCGAAGTCCGAAACCGACAGCCACGCGTTCTCCGGAGGGGGCATCCAGACTCGCGCATGTGGTGGCTGGACCCTGAGAGAGACCACCGGAGTCACTGCGACCTCGGCCGCTGGGACGAGCTCTGGAGGCTCCGCGCGCAGCCAGCGCCAGGTCAGACCGACGGTCAGCTCTCCTGCCGATTGCTCTGCCATCGTTCCCGCCCCAAGCTTCAGGAGGTAGCGAGCGTCCGCATGGAGCGCGAGGCGCTCAGAGAGCCCAACGGTGAGTCCCGGACCGATATGGGCGAGCGGGACGATGGTGTCTGAGATGAGCAGGCCGCCGCCTCCACCGAAGGTCGGACGAACCACCGATGCTCGTGCGCTGGTGATCTGCAGGTTTCCCCGTGAGAGGAGCACTCCGCCAGGGTAGACACCGCCCTCGAGCTCCACCTGAAGAGTCTCCGAGAAGAAACGTCCGAAGCGCACCTCCAGGCCTGGGCCCTCCTGACTTCCCAGAGTGGCGGCTCCACCAGCAGAGGTCACAAGCCCGCCGGCCTGCGCCGCCATGGTCAGCAGGAGGATCACTCTCTCCTCGCGCGCTGTAGGACGACCCGATGGAAGGACCGTCCAGTAGAGCCCATGAAGCGCCGACCGACGAGATCCCCGTTCTTGTCTAAGGTAAATTCGTATCGCCCCTGCTGCTCGACGCCGTCCTGCTCCTGAAGGCTGAGGCGGCCGGTCGATGGATCAAAGTCACCCACCGAGACCGTCGGGGCCTGCTCTCCGCCAGTGTCAGAGCGCCACAGGCTCCAGATGTCCCCACCGCTGGACTGGATCTTGACCACCTTTGGGATTGTGTTGACATCTCCGACCCAGATGCCGGCGATCACCGGCTGGATGGTGTCCGGCAGCGGCAGCGAGATCTCCGCTGGGATGTCTGGAGCCAGCGGAGGAGCGGAGCGAGTGCTGACCGGACGCGGCGTCGGCTCCAAGAGCTCGGCGTCATCCTGCTCTGTGATGACTCCAACCGCCTCCAGCAGCCCCTCAGGCGCTGAGAGTACCTCGGGCTTCAGGAGCCCCTCAGCCACCACCTCGGCTCTCTCTGGAGGCACCTCAAGAAGCTCGGGCCAGGCAAAGAAGGTGCTCAGCCCGCTGACCAGGAGCAGCAAGATCGCAGCGACCGTTCGGCTGGGATGGAAGCCCTCCGGCTGCATGAGCAGCGGCATGGTGGGCGGGGGAGCCATCGAGCGGACCCAGGAGTCGACCCGGAGGGCTGTGGGCTCCTCGCCGAGTAGCAGGCCGACTGCCGTGATGGTCGGTGCCGACCACGCGCTGTTCTCCGAGACAGCGGAGGGCACAGGCGCTCGAATCACCGCGACGACGTCCGGCATTGCTGCCAGGAGCGCCTGTGCCATCACCGCAGCATCCGGGAACCGGTCAGAGACCTCGTAGCTGGTGGCGCGGCGAATGAACGGCCGCAGCGGGAGGGGCACCTCCTCCCAGCGCGGTGAGAAGTCGGGGGAAGCAAACAGATCGACCGGGTTGGCCGAGGTCAGGAGGTGGTAGAGGGTCGCACCGGCCGCGTAGAGGTCCGCAGCGGGCCCCACTCGGCTGGCATCCAGACGCTGCTCAGGGGCCATGTAGGGAAGCGAGCCCATCGCCATCCCGGTCTGAGTCGACCGGTTCTGCTGCCACAGCGCGATGCCGAAGTCAGACAAGAGGACATGCCCGCCGCCATCGAGGAGAATGTTCTGAGGCTTGACGTCGCGGTGGACGATTCCAGCAGAGTGCGCCGCATCGAGTGCCGAGAGCAGCTGCACGACGAACCCACAGGCGCGATCTGGGGGCAGTCCTTCTTGACTGCTGAGTTGATCCTGGAGGCTGCCGCCGGCGGCCAGCTTCATGACCACATAGTCCAGCGCCCCTTCTGCACCCACGTCGTAGATCGGCAGGATGTTGGGGTGGTCGAGCTGAGCCATGCCCCTTGCCTCCGCCTTCAGCCGGTCTCGGAGTCGCTTTCGCGCCCCACCACCACCAGCGAGCAGCTTGACCGCCCGGGGGATCTCCAGGGTCTGATCCACAGCGGCGTAGACTTCCGCCGCAGCACCCTCACCGAGCCGCTCTCCGAGGGCGTAGCGTCCGGCCAAGACCCGACCAGTGTGCCTGCTCGACCGGGGACTGGGTGCTGTACTGGCACTCTCAGGCATGAGCTCAGCGAGCGGTGGACAGGTGAGGTGGGCTTATAGAAGACACTTCCATCTTAGAAGCTTAGCCTGAAATTGGCGGCTCAAGGCTGTCGCGGCTCTCCGCCTTGAATCCACGCGCCACAATGAAGAACTCGACGCTCTCGCGCCGCGTCGCCTCCGGCTTTATTCGTCGCGTCTTTCGGAAGTGGGGCCGAACCTCGTTGACAAAGTCTGGAGCCTCCTCACCATCGAAGACCTTGACGATGAAGTCCCCTCCGGGGCGCAGCACAGCCCGGGAGATGCGCAGGGCGGCTCTCGCGAGCTCGATCTGCCGAATGTGATCGGTGAACCGATCTCCCATGGTGTTGGGCGCCATGTCGGACATCAGCAGATCAGCGGTCGGCCCGCCGAGGGCCTCCACAATGCGGGCGCTGGGGATGGTCAGCGCAGACCCCTGGAGAAAGGTTCCGGGGTAGTCCGGGGTGTCGGTCAGATCGATGCCGACCAGGCTCAGCTTGCCGCCAGCGAGCCGGCGAAGGTACTGCGACCAGCTCCCAGGACAGCAGCCCAGATCGACCACCCGTCCCTTCCGGGGGAGCATCTTTTCTCGGCGCTGGATCTCCTCGAGCTTGTAGACACTGCGGGCCGAGAAGCCCGCTGCCTTTGCTTTCTTTGTCCAGTGGTCAGAGCGCCGTCGATTTCCACCCATGATCAGGCCTTCACCGCAGCATCGATCCGACGCCAAACACGCTGAATACCAAGCTTCTTCGGAGAGGAGAACGGCAGAACATCGACGGCGGGGACCCCGAGTCCAGCGGCCAGCTTTGCCAGCCGAGACTTTCGGCGGGACTTCCCGATGCGATCGATCTTGGTCGCCACGATGAGGACCGGTAAGCCTGCCTCCTGGAGCGCCGCGATCAGCTCCGCGTCCATCTCTCGGGCTGCGATGGAAGAATCAACCAAGATCACGACGAGCTTCAGCTCCTCCCGGTCCGAGAGGTAGCGCTCGATCATGCTCTTCCACTTCACCCGGACCGGCTCAGGGACCTTGGCGAAGCCGTAGCCGGGCAGGTCCGCAAAGCAGAGCCTGTCGTCAACCCGGAACAGGTTGATGAGCTGAGTCCGTCCTGGCGTTCCAGAGACCCTCGCCGCTTTCTTGCGGTTGAGCAGCGTGTTGATCGCGCTGGACTTGCCGACATTGGATCGCCCGGCGAATGCGACCTCCGGCAGTCCGGTGCTGGGTAGGTTCTTCGGGAAGCTCCCAAGAAACGCCACTCGGCCGATGTTTCTGACCTCACTCATCCCCGGTCGCTATCTCCTCGGGACGAATCCGTCACGTCGGCGTGATACAGCAGTGAGCAAGAGAGAGCTGATGCCGATCTTCTCCTGGGCGCGGCCCACCCCCCTCAACATCGTCAAGCGCCTGCCGGCGGATGCCCGGATCTATTTGATCTCGGACCTCCACCTCGGCGACGGGACCCGCTCCGATGCCTTCCTCGGAAAGGATCGCGAGCTGATCGCGCTTCTTGAGCAGGTGCGCAAAGAAAAGGCGCACCTCGTCATTGCCGGAGACGCCATCGACTTCCACCAGGCATGGGCGATCAGCCGGGTGCTTCGCGCCCACGCTCGCCTGTTCGGAGAGATCTCCCGTCTGGCGGATCGGGCCGGTGAGTCCGCAGCAGACGAAGAGCCGCTCCGGGTCATCTACATCTGGGGCAACCACGACTACGACATCTCGCTGTTCAAAGATCTCTTCCGACTTGAGGTCTGCTCCACCCTGGAGATCGGAGACGTCGCGCTGGTCCGCCACGGCTATGAGTATGACCCATTCATCGGCCCCAACCTCGACCAGACCCACGTAGCCACACGGGTCCACCACCTCATCGAGCGGCTGCTGGACACCTGGATCCGGCTGCCGCTGGAGAATTTCTACACCCCGGCAAACCGGGTGGCGTTCTGGCTGTTCCACAAGCTCGCCCTGGGCATCAACCTCAAGGATCGCTTCTTTGAGAAGGTGGGCATCAAGCCAGGCGGTGCGCGCGATGTGATTCAGTACTGGTCGATGAACCAGATCGGCGATCCCGGCTGCCTGTGCGAGAGCATCCGAGAGACCCTCGCCACTGGTCCTCACCGCTACGTCGTGGCCGGGCACTCTCACCTGCCCGGTATCATCGAGGTGCTGCCCGATCGCTACTACGTCAACACCGGCTCGTGGACCTTCTCCTCAGCCCAGTACGCCCTCTGGGACGGCGAGGACTTCACGGTACAGGACTGGATCAGCGGGCGAGTCTACGGAGACGCCGCCTACGTTCCCCTCTTTGAGCGCCGCTACCACCACCTCACGTTCCTCGCCTGGTGGCGGGAAAATTACATGGGCTGGCTGCGGTTCCGGGTCGGTGAAGAAGGCCGAATCCCAGTCAGCATTCGTTAATTTCGCAGAAATATCTACAGGAGTCTCTCAACATGCTTGTCAACGGCGTTCACACGCGCACGGTCTGGATGGAAGACGGCGTGGTCAAGATGATCGACCAGCCCCGCCTCCCCCATGAGTTTCGGATCGTTGATCTTCCCCACCACACCGACACCGCGAAGTCCATCTCAACGATGATCGTTCGAGGCGCTGGGGCCATCGGCGCGACCGGAGCGTACGGCATCGCGCAGGCTGCACTGGAGGCGCCGGAGGACGGCTTCCATGCCTACATGGCCGCAGCCGCAGACACCATGAGCAAGACCCGGCCCACCGCACAGAACCTGTTCTACGGCATCAAGTACGTGCTCAAGGCCATCGAGGGTGCCGGCGACGACATCGCTGCCGCGCGCGCGGCGGCCGTCACGGCTGCTCAGGCCGTCGCCGACGACGACGCGGCGTGCTGTGAGGCCATCGGTCGCCACGGCGCCGCGGTCGTCCCGGACGTCGCCCGGGTCTCCACCCACTGCAACGCCGGCTGGCTGGCGTTCGTCGACTGGGGCAGCGCGATCTCGCCGCTGTACGTCGCACACCGCTCCGGCAAGGACGTCTTTGTCTTCGTCGACGAGACCCGCCCCCGCAGCCAGGGTGCCCGGCTGACCGCCTGGGAGCTCGGCCAGGAGGGGGTGCCGCACGCCGTCATCGCCGACAATGCCGCCGGTCACTACATGCGCACTGGCGAGATCAACATGGTCATCGTCGGCTCCGACCGCATCGCAGCCAACGGCGATGTCGCAAACAAGATCGGCACCTACACCTCCGCCCTTGCGGCGAAGGCTGCCGGGATTCCGTTCTACGTCGCGGCCCCGACCACCACCATCGACCCCGACTGCCCCAGCGGCGACGACATCCCGATCGAGGAGCGCAGCGGCGATGAGGTCCGCTTCACCTGGGGCTGGTCGGATGCCGGTGAGTTCATCCGCATTCGGACCGTCCCGGATGGCTCTCCGGCCCGCAACCCGGCCTTCGACGTGACTCCTGCTGCACTGATCGCGGGCATCATCACCGAGAAGGGCATCATCGAGGCCTCCCCGGAGGGCATCGCCAGCGTGGCCCGGACGCTGTAGGCCGCCGCTGCTTCCGTCGTGGGTCCACTATAGAGGCCACACGACGGCGGGCTTCCGGCGTCCTCAGGTCTTCTCTGTGGGCGTCGGCTTCTTGATCGGAGTCGCTCGACCATCGACCGCCCGACATGCCACCCCAGGCTGGACGCTGGTGGTGTCTCGGACGAGGTCACCGGCGGGGGCAACGAGGAAGGCATCGTTGGGTACATCGAGGCCGTAGGTCAGGCGAACGCTGTTGCCGATCTTCGCCCGATGCCCGATGGCCGCGCCGAGAAAATGCTGTCCGCTGTCCACGCGCGCGCCGCAGCGGCTGACCGGAATGGAGCGACCAAAAGACAGGTCGAGGATGGTCGCCCCCCAGGCCACGAACGACTCCGTGCCGAACACGCTGGCCTGGAAGCCGCCGCCCGAAGAGGTCATCGCGCTGGGGTAGAGCACCGAGAGGTTGAGCATCCCGTAGCGCCCCACCGTCGCCCCCTCCCCCAGCGAGGAGAAGTTGACCGTCGCGTGCTCCTCTACAGTGGCACCGTCTGCGAGGACTGAGGCCCGAACCACCGCATGGGGACCGATCTTGACCCCCTCGCCGATCACACACAGCTCGACGACTGCGGTGGGATGGATGTCCGCCTTTCCCTTTCGCTCGCTCAGCGCAGCGAGGATGCGCGCCTTCTTCGTCGAGCGCACCCGGAGCAGCAGCACAAGCACGAACCAGATCCGAGACAGCCAGCCCATCTCTTCCCAGCCCAGCCGGGCGTTCTCTGCTCGGGCAGCGAGGGCGAGCTGGTTGATGCGGAGGATGTGGGTCCAGTGATCAACTTGATGAACCATCGCACCGCCGAGCCGCATCGGCCGCATCGCGTGACGCATCGCAGGATGGAGGTCGGGGGGATCGACATCGCGCAGGCCGAGGTCCACCACAACCGGCGTCAGCCCGGAGAACATCGGCGGTGCATCTGCTGGTACAACGGCAAGCTCCATCAGCCCGTCTGCACCAAGCTCCTGAAGCGCACCGTTGGCAGCCCACCAGGCCACATCGTCGATCTTCATTTGACCTGGACCTGCCGCGACCAGCGCGTCGATCGCGCGTCGGGTAAACCAGGTCCGATCCGAGAAGAGCAGGTACGGCTCTCCAGACGGCGGTGCGCTGACCAGGGTCACGCCAGCAGCATCCAGCGCAGCCTCTTGAGCCTTCGCCAGCGGAACGTTGAGGACAGGAACCTCACCGGTCGGGTCGAGGAACGGGGGGATGGGTTTGCCGCAGACGATGCGGATGGCCTTCATGACGACAGTCTACCGTTGATTCCTTGTGCCGGTCGGAGAGGCGCTGTGGCAGGATGCATGAATGCTGCTGTTCTTGCTCTCTTGTCAGTCCACCCCAGCGGACACTGGCGTCCCCGCAGAGTCCCCACAGACCGCAGACACCAGCGCAGACGCTGAGGAGCACGGAGCGGACACCAGCGAGCCGGAGGACACTCGGGATCCGTTCATGCTGGAGGCCTGGACAGAAGACACGAGCCCCGGGCTGCAGCTCTACACCAACCTCCCGCCAGCCCCAGGAGACTGCGCCCTCCTCCGAGATGCCCCCTGCGCCGATCTGGACAGCGACGGCCTGGTCGATGCCTGGGAGGGCGTCGTCCTGGAGCGACTGCGTCCGCTGGTGATGCTGGACGAGGACGAGCCGTTGCTGGTGGACCCTGGCGGCCTGCTCATCCACGTCGCGCGGATCTGGCCGATCACCGCGGAAGAGGTCCGGGTCATGATCGTGCTGGCTTACAGCGAAGACTACGGACGCTGCGGGCTGACGGCCCACCCTGGAGACAGCGAGCGGGTCGCCCTCACCCTCACCCTCCACAGCGGCTCCGCATGGGTCACAGAGGCCTACACCGCCGCACACGAGGGCGAGCTGAACGACCAGAGCACCCTCTATGCCGGTGAAGACATCCGCCAGATGGAGACCACCACAGACCCCACGACCGGCGAGCCGCGCTGGCTGGTCTACGCCTCTGAGGGCAAGCACGCCACCTACGCTTCCACCGAGCACTGCGAGGAAGTCAGCATCATTCCCTGCCTGGAGGAAGACTGCGCACCAGACGGGGTCTCCGACAAGGCTCGCTACAGTGTCCTGGGAGCGCATGCGCTCAACGCAGGAGAGGAAGCCCACCCGCTGGCAGACGACCTCGCCGAATTCGGGATGACCGGAGAGCGCATCTGGGCAGATCAGCCCTTCTGCGGCGGGCTGGGGCGAGCGCACGAGGCAGACTGCTCCTCAGGACTGCTGGAGAAGATGCGCACCGATCCGCTGGAGTAAGCCGCCCGCAGCAGTGATCTATGATTCAGGTCATGGAACCCGGACTGCTCTCCCTACTGCCCATCGTGGTCGCCATCGGCCTCGCCCTGCTCACCCGGCAGGTGCTGCTGTCGCTGTTCAGCGGACTGCTCGCTGCTGCGCTGCTGGTCCACGGCGGCACCCCGTGGGCAGCCCTCCTGCACACCGTCGATCCCTGGCTGCTGGATGCCCTGGCGGATCGGGACCACATGAAGGTCACCCTGTTCTCGCTGCTCGTCGCAGCGACCATCGCCGTCAGCAGCCGGAGCGGCGGCACCGAGGCGCTCGTCTCGCTCATCACCCGACACGCCACCACCCGACGAAGCGGCATGGTCGCGACCTGGGCGGCGGGTCAGGTGGTGTTCTTCGACGACTACGCCAATTGCCTGGTTGTCGGCTCGTCGATGCGGCCGGTCGCCGATCGGCTGCGCATCTCCCGTGAGAAGCTCGCCTACCTCGTCGACTCGACTGCAGCGCCGGTCGCAACGGTCGCGCTGATCAGCACCTGGGTCGGCTTCGAGGTCGGCCTGATGGATGATGCGTTCACAAACGCCGGGCTGGAGATCAACGCCTACGCCTTCTTCCTGGAGGGACTGCCCTACCGGTTCTACCCCCTGCTCGCGCTCGCATTTGGCTTCTTCATCGCCCTCTCCGGGAGAGACTTCGGCCCGATGGCGGCCGCAGAGTCTCGAACCCTCGCGCGCCCCGAGGTGGTCGCCCCGCCCGCACCGCCCGCGCGACAGGCCCTCCTCGCCATCCTCCCCATCGCTGCGCTGGTGGTCGTCACCGGCCTGTCGCTGTGGACCCAGGGCAGCGCAGCAGCACCAGCAGGGGCGGCACTGTTTGAGGTCATCGGAGCCGCCGATGGCTACGACGCCATGCTGCATGGCTCGGTGGTCTCGCTGCTGCTGAGCGTCTTGCTGGCGGTCGGCAGCCGCCGCCTGACGATGTCAGAGACCAACACCGCGCTCATCTCCGGCATGACCGAGCTGTTCGAGGCGCTGGCGGTGCTGATGCTGGCCTGGGCGCTGGGCAGCGCGATCGGAGACCTCGGCGCAGCAGACTTCCTGCTCGGGGCAATGGGAGAGCGCATCCCGGCGTGGTCCCTGCCCTCGATCACCTTCATCCTCGCCGCTGCGATCGCGTTCGCCACTGGAACCTCGTTTGGAACCATGACCGTGCTGATGCCGCTGGCACTACCGATGGCGATGGGCATGGAGAGCCCCCCGGGGGTCATCGCCCTCGCGACTTCTGCCAGCGTGCTGTCGGGGGCAGTCTGGGGCGATCACTGCTCGCCGATCTCAGACACCACCGTCCTCTCCTCAACCGGAACGGGCTGCGATCACGACGCGCACGTCAAGACCCAGATGCCCTACGCACTCGTGGTGGGCATCATCGCGGTCCTGATGGGCACCCTTCCGGCCGGCCTCGGTGCGCCCTGGTTCATCCTGCTGCCCCTGGGCATCCTCGGCTGCGCGGGAGTGGTCTGGGGCGTCGGCCGCCCCCCGACCGCTACTTCGACACCACCGGCATCTTCCCGGAGCGATACCGGCCCCAGTAGTCATCCAGCGCAGCCTTGACCTTGCCGGAGAGCAAGAACATTCCCAGGATGTTCGGGAAGGCCATGCCGAGGACCATCAGGTCCGAGAAGTCGAGCACGTTGCCGAGCTTGAACACGGAGCCGAACACCACCGCAAGCAGGAAGCAGACCCGGTAGGCCATGATCGTTCCGTTTCCGAACAGGAAGGTCCAGCATCGCTCGCCGTAGTAGCTCCAGGAGATCATCGTGGAGAAGGCAAACAGGATGACCGCGACGGAGAGAATGATGTCGAACCAGGGGAAGACGCTTCGGAAGGCTGCAGCAGTCATCAGGACACCCGGGTTTCCGTCAGCACCAGCGAAGTCCATCTGGTAGGCCCCGGTGATGACCACCACCAGTCCCGTCATGGTGCAGACGAGGATGGTGTCGATGAACGGCTCAAGCAGGGCAACGATCCCCTCGCGGACCGGCTCCTCAGTGGCTGCCGCGGAGTGCGCGATGCTCGCAGAGCCGACGCCGGCCTCGTTGGAGAATGCGGCACGACGGAAGCCCTGGATGAGCACGCCGATGAACCCACCCGCCACACCCGTGGGGGTAAAGGCCTCGGTGAAGATGGTCTCAAACGCTGCGGGAATCGCAGAGAAGTTGAACGCCAGGATGCCCAGACCAGCCAGCACATAGATGCCGCACATGAACGGAACGATCTTCTCTGCCGCAGAGCCGATGCGCTTGATGCCGCCGATGATGACGACACCGACGAGCACTGCGAGGACGATTCCATAGATGAGACGCCCGAGGTCAGTGCCGAAGAAGCCGATCATGCTGCCGAGCTGCGCAGCGGACTGGTTGGCCTGGAACATGTTGCCGCCGCCGAAGCTGCCGCCGATGCACATCAAGGCGAACAGCACCGCGAGGAAGCGGCCCAGGGTGCTCACACCGGTCGGGCTGCCCAGCTGGATCTCGCGCGCATTCAGCTCATCGCCGACCTCCTTGAGGCCAAGCTCCAGGTACCGCATTGGCCCGCCGGAGATGTTCCCGCGAGAGTCCACCAGTCGGTACATCTGCCCGAGGGTGCACTCCGTGAACTTGGAGGACATTCCCAAGAAGCCGGCCATCACCATCCAGAAGACCGCTCCCGGACCGCCCACGCTCACCGCAATCGCCACGCCGGCGATGTTGCCGAGGCCGACCGTCGCGGACAGCGCGCTGGAGAGGGCCTGGAAGTGGCTGACCTCGCCGGTCTCTTCGGGGTTGTCGTAGCGCCCCATGGTCACCGCGATGGCGTGACCGAAGCCCCGGAGGTTGATGAAGCCCATTCGGAGCGTGAAGAAGGTCGCACCGATCACCAGCCAGAGCACGATGAACGGGATCGAGTACGCATCTGTCCAGACCGCGACATCCCAGAACAGCAGGGCCGCCAGCGGACCGACGAACCACTCTCCAAACGCTGCATCCATTGCGTTGAGGACCTGCTCATAGAGCGGTATCGACTCGCCCTCTTCCTGCGCCCACGCAGGCATCGAGAGCATCAATCCAACCAGAACCCACAGCAGCCGCGACATAGGGCCTCCTTGCCGCTGCCTTCTACTACAATCGACATTGAACCGTAAAGTCGGTCAGGACGCCGTCAGCTCGCTGAGAGACTCCTCGATGTCTCGGATGAGCGGCTTGACATCAATCTCCTGCGCACGTGTCAGGGTGCTCTGCAGGACACGCTCCGCCCGATCACCCTCCCCGCGTGCAGCCAACAGGCGTCCCATCAGCCACTGCGCAGAGATGCTCAGCTCGACGTCCGGGTGGCGCGTGAGCCGCTCTGCGGCCTGCTCCATTCGACCGATCGGGTCTTCCCCTGGGGCTTCTTCAGATCGTGGGTGTCCCTCGATGAATGCGATGAACATCTGGTTCCGCGCCACATCGTTGTCTTTGCCGACCTGCTTGGCGAGATCCCGGCTGCGCTGAAACGCTGCCCATGCACGCCCCATGTCTCCCATGCGGAGGTAGGTGTCGCCGATGTTGTGGTAGTTCGCCATGACTCCGATGCGATAGCCGAGTCCCTGCCGCAGCGAAACGGAGCGTCGGAAGTGCTCCAGCGCCTGCTCGTAGCGGCGGGCGTTGTAGTAGACGATGCCCGTGTTGTTGGCGATTCGGCCCATGAGGATGCGGTCGGCAGACAGCGCAGCCTTCTCGGCAGCCTCCTCGAGGATGCGCAGGGCCTCCGTGGAGGCTCCCGCCCGGATGGGACCAGAGGCGAGCCCGAGGAGCGCCCGTGCGGCCAGCGCATTGTCGGAGCCGGCCATGGTCAGGGCGAGCTGAAAGCGCTGCTGGGCTTCCGCGTAGTTGCCAGCATCCAGCGCGAGCATTCCCGTCAGCTCCAGAGCCTCGACCGACACCTGACGGCGCCAGGCCACCGCGTCCGACAGCGAGACACCATCCGATGTCTGCGGCACCATGGTCCCCGCACTGCTGGAGGTTAGGGCCGCCTCAAGCATCGCAGCGGCCACCGCCGTCCGGCCCAGCGACCGATACATCCGGCCCAGCTCGAGGGCCGAGCAGGCCTCGATCTCAGCGTCGCCGACTTCTGCGGCCATGTCCTGTGCCATCACCAGGGCGCCCTCTGCGGCGCTGTACTCACCGAGGAGGCCCTGGATCGACCCCGACTGGAGGAGGAGACGAGAGCAGAGCGCGCGGCAGCGGGAGGGATTCTCACCACGAAGGAGGGCCTCTTCAGCCCAGCGGACCCCCTTGCCAGAGATGTCGGCAGCGGGACGGTTGAGGTTCTGCTCAAGGAGGCGGCGGCTGGCGAGCAGGGCGTGATGGGCTGCCTCGAGGTACCGCTCTGCTGCGGCATGGTGTATGGCAAACGAGACGCGATGAACCTCGATGTGGGAGCCATAGAGCTCCTCCATCCCCTCGATGACCATCTGGTGGTGCTGGACCAGCCGGGCGCCAACGATCGAGCTTCGGACCACCTGCCAGATGAGCGGACTGGTGAAGGTGCAGGAGGTCGAGGACTCTTGCTCGATGAAGCCCTGCCGGGTGACATCCTCCAGCACGGACTCTCCAGCTGCGATGCCTGCAGCAGCGAGCACCAGGGGGATGGAGAACGATGCCCCGATGGTCGCGGCCACCTGAAGCATCCGCCGGGACTCCTCATCCAGGGCGTCGAGCCGGGCAACAATCAGGCCGTCCATTCCAGGCGGAAGGTTGGGGAGGTCCTCGGTCAGCTCAGCCTCACCATTGATGATGATGATCTGGTTGGTCAGCGCCTTGGCGAGAAGCTCGATGTGCAGCGGGTTGCCCTGAGCCGTTGCGGTGATGAGGCTGGTGAGATCCGGATCGAGGCACTCAGCCCCCATCAGCTCTGCGGCCAGATCAGCCTGCAGCTCGCGAGACAGCGGACTGAATTTGATCCGCCAGGTTGGCGTCCCGAAGTCCGCCGGGAGGGTCCGCTGAGAGGTCATCAGGAACAGGACCGGTGCGCCAGCTGCAGAGCGAATGACATGGCTGACCAGGTTCCGCGCCAGCGGCGCGAGGTTGTGTACGCTGTCCAGTGCGAGGATGAGGGGCTTGTCCTCCGCCAGCCGACGGACCAGGATCGCAGCCGCTCGGAGCATGTCTTCGGGCCGAGCGGCAGGGCGGCGGCGGCGACGGTGAAGACGAATCCCGAACAAGGCCGCGATCAGCTCCAGATCGCTGTCATCGATTCGGAGCTGGTTGAGCCGGGAGAGCCGGGTGCGGAGGATGTCCTCGCTGTCATCGTGCTCAAGCCCGATGACGCCGGCGATGAGATCCCGGATCGGTGCGAGCGGAGAGTCCCCGCCAAACGGAAGGGCACGGCTGGCAAAGCAGGGCACCCCATGCTTTCGAGCCAGCCGAGCGATCTCTCGGAGGAACTGGGACTTCCCCAGTCCCGCCTCACCGGTAATCGACATCAAGCCGCCCTGCCCCTCGGAGAGCGCACGGAGGGCCTGCTGGAGCTGGACCAGCTCGTTGCCGCGGACAAACCAACGCCCGCTGTCCACAAGGGAGCCCGCACGGCGAATGAGGCGGTGGCTGATGCTGGTGCTTTGGTGTCCCTTGAGCCGAAACGCCGGACCTTCCGAGAGACGATAGTGCCCGCGTGTGAGGTCCGCAGCGCCGTCGCTGATGAGGATCTCTCCGACGTCGGCCTCCATGGACAGCCGGCGGGCCAGCTTCATGGTGTTGCCCCGAGCAAGGTAGCGGACCCTGCGATCGGACTGGTGGCCGATGGTTATCTCACCGAGGTGGATGCCGACGGCCAGGCGAATGCTGATCCCCTGACGCTTCAGCTTGTGGGTGAGACGCTGGAGACTGAGTGCACAGGTCAGCGCCCGCTCCAGGTCATCCTCGCGAGCACGGGACATGCCAAAGAAGATGACGAAGGTGTCGTCTCGAAAGGAGTCCAGAATGCCGCCGTAGGCATCCACGATTCGCCTGATTCGCCGTAGAATCTGGTAGTGCTTGCGCACGATTTCGGCCGGATCAGCACGCTCTGAGAGGCTCGTAAAGCCAGTGATCTCCGCAACAAGCACCGTGACGATGCGGCGCTGGCCGGGGCGAAGCTCACGCATCGCAGAGCCGTCTGTCCGGCTGAGTTCCGAGCGGCTCTGTACGGACTGCAGGCTCGCGCTGTCTTCGAGGCGCGAGACGGTGTTCATTCCGCTGACAGCAGTGACATCATCTCGGCCCAGCTTGGCGACATCCTCAGCGAGTCCGACAAGGTCAACGCTCGCACGACGACGTGCGTTGTCCGGAAACAGGCTCGTCATGAAGTTGACCATCGCGGAGGCTCCGGCACGCTTTCCCTGCGAGAACAGGAACGCCCAGAGGTCTTCTTCCACCGCCTCAGCCCGGTCATAGCGATCCGCCCGATCCGCAGCGAGCATGCGCTTCAGGATTCTCCAGAGCGCCTCAGGGATGTCTGGATTCTTGTCGCGAGGGTCTGGAACGACCGCTTCTCGAACAAGCCGCAGCTTCTCTTCGGGATCCGGATGCTGGAACAGCCGACCGCCGATGAGCATCTCGTAGAGGACGATGCCGGCCGAGAAGATGTCCGAGCGATGGTCAAGGGGGGTGCCGCTGGCTTGCTCAGGCGACATGTAGGCAAATTTACCGCCACCGACCTGTCCGGTCTTGCGCTGCTCTTCGGCACTGGTCAGTCGCGCGATGCCAAAGTCCAGCAGCTTTACGTCTCCCAGAAAGCTGACGAGAACATTGTGCGGAGAGACGTCACGGTGGACGAGGTTGAGTGGTGCGCCAGTCGCATCGGTCAAGGAGTGGGCATAGGCGAGGCCGCGCAGAAGGATGGCGGTGACGTAGACCGCCAGCGGCATCGGCATGCGCTCCCCAGTTCGCCGTAGAGATCGGTTAATTCGCGCCAAATCACGGCCATGAAGGTACTCCATGGCGATGTAGTGATCGGAGCCGGTCTTTCCAAGCTCAAAGATCTGCACGATGTTGGGGTGGGTCAGCCCCGCTGTGATCTTCGCTTCCTTGATAAACATCGCGACGAACCTGGGCTCTCTGGCGAGCGCCGGTAAGATTCGCTTGATAACGAGCTGTTTCTGGAAGCCCTCAAGCCCGAAGCTACGGGCCAGAAAAACCTCGGCCATCCCGCCAGACGCGATGTGCTCAAGAAGCTCATACCGGCCAAACCGGCGCGGCAGATCCATCCGGCCTCCGTCTGCCGCACAGGATACTGCAAAACCCAATCTGGCTACAGCAATCCCGAGACCGAGCACGCCCTGATGCCCACCCTCCTGCCGACCCTTCCCATCCACGAGACGGTCCTCCTCCCCGGAATGATCGCTCGCCTACACATCATGCGGCCCTCAGAGACCGCCGCCGTCGAGCTTCACCTCAGCTCTGGCCGTCCCCTTCTTGCGCTTCCGCTTCAGATTCCAGAGCTCGAGCAGCCACTTCCAGAAAACTTTCACGAGGTCGGCTGCACGGCACGGGTCCTCAAGGCTGTCCGCCTGGGAGATGGAACCATCCGAGTCCTCCTCGAGGGGCTACAGCGCGCACAAGGCAACGGCATCCGCCTGGATCCCACCGGGGGCTACACGGCATCGGTCAGGCTGCTCAGCCCCGTCGTCCAGGACGAAGACTTCGTCGCCAACCGCACCGAGCAGCTCCGGCAGCACCTCGCTGCCCTCATCGCAAAGGACACCGGCCTCCCACCCGCACTCCAGAAGCTCGCGACCCTCGACGTCGCCCCAGGACGACTGGCTGACCAGATCATCAGCAACCTCGTCATTCCTCGCTTCGAGCGTCTCGCCCTGCTCGCCGAGCGGGTGGTCGATGTCCGGGTCGATGCGGTGCTGCTGCTGCTGGCCCGGGAGGAAGGCTTCCGGGAGATGGAGTCCGAGCTGAGCAAGCGTGTCCAGTCCACCATGGACAAGCAGCAGCGGGACTACTACCTCCGCGAGCGCATCCGGGTCATGCGACAGGAGCTTGGAGAGCTTCCAGCAGACAAAGACGAGGCCGCGCTCATGGAGGAGAAGCTTCGCGAAACCGGCATGCCCGAGGAGGCCCTGGAGGAGGCCCTTCGCGAGCTGAACCGGATGCGTCGAATGCACCCAGATGCTGCGGAGTACAACGTCGCTCGGACCTGGCTGGAGTGGCTCTCTTCGATGCCCTGGACAGCGCGCTCCGAAGACAACGCCACCCTCCAGGAAGCCGCAGCGGTCCTCAGCGAGGATCACTACGGCTTGGAGAAGGTCAAGGACCGCATCCTGGAGTACCTCGCGGTGCGCAAGCTCAAGCCCGACGGTCAGGGGCCGGTGCTCTGCCTCCTCGGACCTCCGGGAGTGGGAAAGACCAGCCTCGGGCGCTCCGTCGCACGCGCACTGGGCCGCTCGTTTCAGCGGGTCAGCCTCGGCGGCGTCAAGGACGAGGCGGAGATTCGTGGACACCGGCGCACCTACGTCGGCGCGCTCCCCGGGCGGCTGGTGCATGCGCTGAAGCGGGCCGGCACCCGAAATCCGGTCATCATTCTCGATGAGATCGACAAGCTCGGAAAAGACTTCCGGGGCGACCCCTCTGCAGCGCTGCTGGAGGTCCTCGATCCGGAGCAGAACAGCGCCTTCGTTGACCACTACCTCGACGTCTCCCTCGATCTCTCCGAGGTCCTCTTCATCTGCACCGCGAACGTCGGCAGCACCATCCCCCCTGCCCTGCACGACCGCCTCGAGATCATCGACATCGCCGGCTACACCCTGGAGGAGAAGCTCCAGATCGCGAAGCGCCACCTCATCCCTCGGATGCTGACCTCGCACGGACTGACCCAGAGCCAGCTCTCGATCTCCGGTCCGGCAGTCCAGCACCTCATCGAGTCGTACACCCGCGAGGCCGGCGTGCGCTCTCTGGAGCGGCAGATCGCCTCGATCAACCGCAAGGCTGCGCGCAAGATCGTCGAGGGCCGCAAGCGGGCGATGCGCATCGACAGCGCGCCAAAAGTCACCACACTGCTCGGCCCTCCGCGCCACTTTATTGAGCTCGTCGAGCGGATGGACATACCCGGAGTCGCTGTCGGCCTCGCCTGGACTCCAAGCGGCGGCGACATCATGTTCATCGAGGCCACGCTGTTCGCCGACACCGCAGGCCTGAAGCTCACCGGGCAGCTCGGCGACGTCATGAAGGAGTCCGCTCAGATCGCCCTGAGCCTGATCCGAACACGGGCAGACACGCTGGGGATCGAGGGCAAGCAGTTCAAAGAGAACGCCATCCACCTCCACGTGCCCGCCGGCGCCATCCCCAAGGATGGTCCCTCCGCTGGCATCACGATGGCAGTGGCGCTCATCAGCCTGCTGACCGGCAAGCGGGTTCGGTCGAACCTCGCACTGACGGGCGAGCTGACCCTCCGGGGCAAGGTGATGCCGGTCGGAGGAATCAAGGAGAAGATCCTGGCTGCACGAAGGGCCGGAGTGAAGACCGTCATTCTCCCCCGGCACAACGCTGTAGACCTCGACGACATCCCGGAAGTTCTGCGCCGGGACCTCACGTACCACTTCGTCGACAGCATCGATGAGGTCCTCCCGCTCGCGCTGGAGGCCGTCGACGTCAACGCGGAGAGTCTGGATTCAGGGCCGCAAATTGCTCAATGAGCTGGCGGCTCTCCTCGTCGAGGGCCTGCGGCACCACGATGCGGAGGCAGACATAGATGTCGCTGCCCTGCAGACCACGCCCCCGAAGCCGAAGGCGGGTACCCGATGAAGAGCACGGCGGGAGGCTGAGCCGGACGCGGCCGCTGGGGGTGTCGACCTCGACGCGGCCGCCGAGGAGGGCCTCGGCAATGCTGATCGGCAGGTCGATGTCCGCGCCGGGCTCCGGCGCCTTCGGGGCATCCCGTCGGCCCCGTGGGTTGCCGGCACCAGCATCGGCCTTGACCTGGATCGTACAGACAAGTTCACCATATGCGCCGCCGCCGACGCCGGCGTTGCCCATGCGGGGAATCCGAACCTCTTCTCCGCTGCGGGTGTCAGGCGTGAGCCGCAGGTCGTAGATCTCGTTGTAGCGAAACAGACTGGTGCCGCCGTCGCCGCGCTTGAGGCGGGGATAGTTCAGGGTGACGGTTCCCCCGAGCCGGGCGATTCGCTCCGAGACCTCGACCGTCTGGCGAACAGACTCACCGGGCATCGCCGGCGCGCGCTCATGGGCACCACTCTTTGAAGATGTCGCCCCGGTGCGAGAGCCGGGTGTCACCCGGACACTGCTCCTCGTGAAGTCGCCGCGGGGCTCCGCACGCGGTGCACCGCTGGCGCGGCCGGCCTTTGAGGAGGGGGCCTTCGTCGCGAAGCCTCCGAAGATGTCATCGAGGTCGAGGTTGTTGGCTGGATCCCGCCACCGCTGCCGACTGGACCGATGCCCCGTTCCGCCTTCGCCCATCGCACCGAATTCATTGCCGCCAGGTGGGCGCCAGGACTGACGATAAAAGGTGCGGCGCTTTGGGGGGTTGTCGTACCGATCGCGGCGAATAGGATCGATCAGGGTCTCGTAGGCCTCACGCAGCTGCGTAAACCGGGCGGCCGCCTCTGGGTCGTCGCCTGCCACATCTGGGTGGCAGCCCCGGGCCAACCTTCGGAATTTCTTTTTGATCTCGGCAGCATCGGAATCCTTCGCCACACCGAGGATCGCATAGTAGTCCGGTATTGCAGACGACATGCCACCTCTTGTTGAACAGCACGAAGACGATGATACCTCTTGAGTATCGACACGCACATGTCGTACAGGGAACTCATTCCTGCTACTCAGCAGACACATCCACACCGCTGACAAGATTCAACGCAGCACAGCCGGTCCAAATCCTCCCAACACGTTGACGAACCCCGGCTCACGCTCTTAGTCTCTCTTTCAGCTCCCCTCGCGCATCCCGCCTGGAAAATCGATGGCCAAATACTCCAATCCTTCCGGCCTCGCCTGCTCCTTCTGCCACAAGCCCCAGCGAGAGGTCGATAAGATCATCGCCGGGCCGAATGTGTACATCTGCTCAGAATGCGTCAGGCTCTGCCTGGACATCATCAGAGAGAACGCGCAGCCCAAGCCAATCTCTTGGGGCCAGAGCAAGGTCCCCCCCCCAGCCAAGTTCAAGGCATTCCTCGACCAGTACGTCGTGGGGCAGGACATGGCTAAGCGCAAGATCTCAGTCGCGGTGTACAACCACTACAAGCGGCTTGAGGCCAACCAGAGCGCTGAGCGTGCTGAAGGCGACGTTGAGATTCAGAAGTCCAACCTTCTGCTCATCGGTCCAACCGGCACCGGCAAGACCCTGATTGCCCAGACCCTGGCGCGCTTCCTCGACGTTCCGTTCGTCATCGCAGACGCCACCACCCTCACCGAGGCTGGCTACGTCGGAGAAGATGTCGAGAACATCGTCCTGAACCTCTACCAAGCTTCTGGAAACAACCTCGAGCGCACCCTGCGGGGCATCATCTACGTCGACGAGATCGACAAGCTCGCCAAGAAGAGCTTCACCAGCTCCGTGAGCCGCGATGTCTCCGGAGAAGGTGTGCAGCAGGCGCTGCTGAAGATCATCGAGGGCACCCTGGCGAACATCCAGACCCGTGGAAACAAGCGCCTGCCCAACCAGGAATACCTCCAGATCGACACCAGCAACATTCTGTTCATCTGCGGAGGAAGCTTCGAGGGACTGGAGAAGATCATCGAGCAGCGCCTGGGGCGTCGCTCGGTCGGCTTCCTGCATGGTGATGTCGAGAAGGTCGACGACTCTCGGAAGATCCTCTCCCGGGCGATCCCAGAAGACCTCGAGCGGTTCGGACTCATCCCGGAGTTCATCGGTCGCCTTCCGATCACCGCGGTCATGGACAACCTCGGAGAAGAAGAGCTGGTCAAGATCCTCACTGAGCCCAAGAACTCGCTCATCAAGCAGTATCAGAAGCTCTTCAAGTTCGAGAAGGTCAAGCTCACCTTCACCGACGAAGCACTCCGTGCCATCGCCTCAAAGGCCGCAACCCGAAAGGCCGGCGCACGAGGCCTCCGCACGATCATCGAGCATGTGATGCTCGACATCATGTATGAGATCCCAAGTCAGGACAACATCCGGGAAGTGATCATCCATGAGGGCGTGATCACCAGCGGAGAAGAGCCAAAGACAGAGCTAATTCAGAACTACGGGGTTCCTAGCTGAGCATGAAGACCGGTGTTCTGAAGCCAGGCTTCTTGATAGCCTCTCCGCAGATGCGAGATCCCCACTTTGAGAAGACCGTCGTGCTGATCTGTCAGTACGACGAAGAGGGTGCGCTCGGTGTCGTCATCAACCGCGAAGGTCCAGTGTCCATCGGCGCTGTGACCCGCGAGGTCAACGTCGCGCCCCCCCCTGATGCCGACGCAATGGCCTGGTGGGGCGGGCCGGTTGGTGCCGGCACATGCTTTGTCCTCTGGCAGGGCCAAGCCTCAGGCGCAGAAGGCTGGAACATCACCGAAGGCATCGCCGTCTCGCAGTCCCTTGAGCGACTGGAGCAGCTGGTCCAGCTCGGGACTCCGTTCCACATCACCATCGGCTATTCCGGCTGGAGTGCTGCACAGCTCGATGCTGAGATTGAGTGCGGTTCCTGGCTGTACGTGGAAGCAGACCCAAAGATCATCTTCGAGACACCGGTCGAGGAGCGCTATGATCGTGCCCTGCTCCTCCTGGGACTCACCGCCTCAATGGTCTGGATGCAGCCCATCGACGAGTAGCTGATTGTACTGGTAAGCCGAGCCTACCGGTGCAATGTGATATGTTGGCGGCTAATGAGGGCGCTGCACTTTCTCAAGACGCTGGGCGCGGGCTCGTTTGGAACGGTCTATCTGGCTGAATTTAGTTCAGAGCAGGGGTTTCGTCGAAACGTCGCGGTCAAGGTCTTACTGAGTGGTCGACCGGACCACGAAATGTTTCTCTCCCGAATTCGGGACGAGGCGCGCCTGCTCGGCCTCCTCCAGGACGATGCCATCCTCAAGGTCCTCGACATGGTCCGGATCGAGGGCATGGACGCCATTGTCATGGAGTATGTCGAGGGAGTGGACCTCGAGAGCCTCGTCGCCAGCGGACCGCCACCGTCTCCGCGTGCGCTCGCGGAGCTCGGGGCGCTGATTGCGGGTGCACTGTGGCGGGCCCACACCGCCACACACCCCCGCGATGGCTCTCCACTCAACGTCATCCACCGCGACGTCAAGCCAGCCAACGTCATGGTCACCCGCAGCGGCGGGGTGAAGCTGCTGGACTTCGGTGTCGCCCGTGCACGGTTTGAGAGCCGGGAGAGCTTCACCGGTCACCTCATGCTCGGCACCCTCAACTACATGGCACCAGAGTACATCGTCACCTCTCAGGTCTCGCCGGCCGCAGATGTGTACGGACTGGGGCTCTCGCTGTGGGAGGTCGCCTCGGGGCAGGTCTTCGGGCAGCCCAAGGTCCGCCAGAACGGTCACGAGAGCCGGCTCGCGGAGCGCCTCATGGTCATTCGCTCCACTCATCCGGATCTCGCCGACGTCATCGGCCGCATGCTCGTGTGGAGTCCAGAGCAGCGTCCGTCCGCTCAGGAAGCGGAGCAGATGCTGATGGAAGCGGCCGACACACTCTCGGGTCCGAGCCTCCGGACCTGGGCGTCCACCGCCGTCACACACGCCCTTCGGAATCGAGCCCCCGCCAGCGATAGTGCTGGTTTACTCAGTAGAACGGTATCAATTGCTGGAGAAAACAAGCAACCCAATGCACCGCTTGGATCTTCAACGGTTCGAGATGAAGTCGATGCCACTGCGCAGCAGGCGACCATCCCCATCGCAGAGACCGCTCCAGAGCCTCTGCCCCATTTCAGTAAGTACAAAGGGGAAAAGACAGAGCCAGACGTACACTTTCGCGATAAAGTCGTCACGCCTCGCCATCTACCCATCGCGCCCACATCTCCGGGAACAGCCAACCGCCAGCCCGACGCCAGCACCTCCTCCACAGAACTGCTGATCGTCATCCTCAAGGGCCTCCTCATCGGCGGAAGCATCGGCTTTCTCATCGTGGTCATGCTGGCGGTCTACCTTCTCCTCCGAGCCCGCTGAACCTCCCCATCAGCGAATCCCTCCCTCCTCCCCTCTCCGCAAGTCCATCCCATGAACTCTGCTCGAATCATCGCAACTGCGGCGTTTGGTGTCTCTCTTTGCACACTCCTCGCCATGCTCATCTCTCGCTCCCCGCAGCCCGCGACCGATGCCGCGTCTTCCGAAGCGGTCGCTGAGCCCATCGGTGTCGAGGCCATCATGGTCATCGACGAGCCAGAGCCCGAGCCTGGCCCGCTCTGGGAGCACCACAACATCGTCAGCGGAGACACCCTCGGCCAGATACTTCCTCGGTTCTCAGCCCCAACCGAGCCGGTTCGGCAGGCTGCCCTGGAGCACTACGATCTGGCGAAGATTCGCACCGGTAAGCAGCTGTCGTTCCGATTCAACCCAGGCGACATCGCTCCGGCTGAGATCCGCTACCCCCTCGATGAAGACCGCACCCTCGTCGTCACTCGAGATGGTGAGGTGTGGACATCCGCCGTCGATGCCATCGAGTACGAGGTCCGCACAGGCACCCGCTCCTTGATCGTCAACTCCTCGCTCTGGGAGGCTTCCCTCAGCGCAGGTCTCCGCGCACGCGACATTGCCTCGCTGGCGAAGGTCTTGGAGTACGACCTCGACTTCAACACCGAGATCCGTGCTGGAGCCACTGCTGAGCTGCTCATCGAGGAGCTGTGGCACGACGGCGAGCTGGCGAAGCTCGGCACTCCCCTTGCGCTGCGGTTCACCAACGCCGACAAAGAATACACAGCCATTCAGTTCATGGACAGCGAGGGCGAGGCTCGGTACTACGACGCCGACGGAGTCTCTCGCAAAGCCGCATTCCTGCGCTCTCCCCTGGAGTTCTCTCGAATCACCAGCGGCTTTAACCTCAAGCGCTACCACCCCGTCCTCAAGAAGCGGCGTCCCCACTACGGCACCGACTTTGGCGCACCGACCGGAACCCCGATCCGTGCGGTCGGCGATGGCATCATCGAGACCGCTGGCTGGAACGGCGGCCACGGGCGCTACGTCAAGATCGACCACAACGGCCCCTACGCATCCAGCTACTCGCATCTCTCGAAGATCGCAGTGAAGGACGGCTCCCGGGTCACCCAGGGGCAGGTCATTGGCTACGTCGGCAGCACCGGCATGTCCACTGGTCCCCACCTCCACTACCAATTCTGGGTCAACGGCAGCATCGTCGATCCCATGAAGGTCAATCTTCCCCGCGGCAAGCAGCTCTCTGGCGCCGATCTTGATGCCTTCAAGAGCGTCCGTTCCGAGCGGCTGGCGAGCCTGGGTGCACTCAGTGAAGAGCCCGAGGCGCCTCCGAAAGAGCCCCTCGCTGACGCCAACGAGTAGTCGCCGCGCTCACAGTAGAGCGACTGCGGGATATGAAGCACCATGATCTCGCTGCTGGGACTGTTCGCCGCTGGAGCCGCTGAGGTCCATGAGGTCTGGGTTTTCCCCCCCGGGCGGATCGCGCTTGGCCTTGAGGGCGTCTGGTTTGTCGAGGGGGAGCAGGATGGATGGCGCTCTTACCACGCGACGGACGAGGGGCTCCGTCGCCTGAGCGCCGCCGGGATCCCCTGGGAGCCGGCAGCCGAGCGAGTCCAGCGCATGGCGCACGGCTACCGCACCCCAGAAGAGATGATCGCGGACCTGGAGTCACTGGCAGGGGCACATCCCGATCGGGTACGTCTCCTTGAGGTCGGGCGCAGCCTGGAAGGGCGTCCGATCATCGGACTCTCTCTGTCCACCACCACAGAGCCGGCGGCATACTGGCGGGTCCTGGGGGCGCACCATGGGGACGAGCTCCCGACGGGTGAGCTGGTCTTTTCCCTCGCGACCACGCTGCTCGAGGCCTACGGAGTCGATCCAGCGATCACCCGGCTGCTGGATGACCATGCCGTCGTGCTGGTGCCGCACGTTAACCCCGATGGAATCGTACGGCTGAGCCGCTACAGCGCCAGCGGAGTGGATCTCAACCGAAACTACAGCCACGCGTGGCAGTCTGAGACCTACGGCTCTGGAGGAGCGCCGTTCTCAGAACCCGAGACCCGCGCCATCCGCACCCTCTCCCAGTGGAACCCGTTCCACGCCGGGTTGTCTCTACACGCCGGGACAACGAACATCGGATGGGTATGGAACCACACCACAGAAGCTGCCCCCGACAGCGATCTCCTGGAGAGCATCGCGACCCGATACGCCGAGCACGTTGGAGATCCCGAATTCTGGATCACCAACGGCGCGAGCTGGTACCTCACCAACGGAGACACAACCGACTGGAGCTACGGTCGACTCGGAACCTTCGACTTCACCGTCGAGGTCTCACAGGACAAGACCCCACCCATCGCAGATCTCCCCAGCCTCATCCAGCAGCACATTCCAGCGATGCTCGACTTCCTCACCGCGCCGCTCTTGGTCACAGGACAGCTCACCGACGCCGAGACGGGAGCGGGTCTCCCGGGCACCGTAACGCTCGATGGTCAGCCAATGCACACCGGCCCGCAGGGGCACTTCAGCCGCGTGGTCTCCGATGCCGATCCCTGGGAGGTCACCGCCCAGGCCCCCGGCTACATGGCGCACACCGTCGCTCTCTCTACCGGCACAGCGGCCACGCTCTCTCTTCAAGCCGAGGCGCTGTCTCAGGCGCGTCCGGTTCCGTCTCTCATCAGCGGAGCAGACGCCCGCTTTGTCCTCGAAGCCGAGCAGGTGATCCTGAGCCTCCCCGGGGAGCAGCCTGTGTACCCTGAGCGGGACGGGATCACCTGGCACCTCGACACCTCGCAACTGTCCCCGGGAGCCTGGACGATAGAGGCCGACGGCGCGTTCATTCCCCGCGGCCTGCTTGTTGCCTCCGCATCCGACAGCACCAGCCTCCACGCAGTATCCAGAGAGGGCGATCTTCTGTGGCTGCACGGCGTCGGACTGGGGCGCGGCAGCCAAGCCTTCGCGATGGTCGGTCTCCAGCGCACCCTGCTTCCCTTAGACCTCCGCTCCGAGAGTCCAGAGGCGATCGCCCTCGAGATCAACCCCCTCTCAGCCGATGAGCGGATCGATGTGCTCCTGGTGACTGCCGGTACCGTCCTGCCCATCCACGATGCACTTGGAGCCCCCTTATTTTTCACCGCACCTGGCGCCCCCCCTGTGGCCCGTGATGACGCGCAGACGGCCTGCGCTGCGGCCCCCCTTCCCGCCGCCTGGTCCATGATCGTGCTACCACTCGGACTGTTCGCTCGGAGACAGACATGAGATTCTTCCCCCTCTTTATTCTGGCGGCCTGCAGCCGCGACGACCTCTACGCAGAGACCTCGTTCACCGACAACGTGGCTGAGGCGTTCGCCGACTGCAATCCCTCGGAGATTCGATTCCTCGCTGGAAAGCACGCCATCCAGACTGCGTTCCGCAACTGCGGCTCCAACACCTTCGGCGACGTCTCCTGGTCTCCCGACGGCGTCCGGCTGCACTTCAGGGTGGTCAATGGCTCCTACCTGCTCAACGCAGAAGACAAGACCATCACCACAGTCCCGACAGAGGTTCCGACTGCAGACTCTGCATGGCTGCACAAGGAGTTGATCGCGATGCCGCTCCAGCCCGCCGAGGGGGAGACCCTCCCGCGCCTGGTGCAGTACAACCTCTCCGCCAACACCATCGACATCTCTCCCCTTCCAGTCAACAACCCCCAGGATCTCCAGACCTGGGGAGACGGTGAGAGCCTGCTGATGCTGGCGACCGGCGAGGATGGCACCCAGCGCCCCTACAGGTTCAACCCGGCCGATGACAGCATTGGCCGTGCATTCGACTTCATCGACGTCGCAGTCGAGCGGATCAGCTACGCCCCCGATGCGGGCCTGCTGGCCTGGAGCACCACGGAGTCGACCGAGCTGATGCGAGACGACGGCACCTCGCTGAAGATCTTCAGCGGAGTCAAGCGTGCCATCCCCCATCCTGAAGGTCGCTACGTTGCCCTGGAGGTCACCGGAGAGGGAATCAGCCCGTTTGATCAGCGGGCCTGGGGTGAGCTGTCACCGGAAGCCCGCAAGCGAGAGCTGGCCCGTCAGGAGCAGTTCATCGAGCGCCTGCCAGAGTGGGCACCGCGTGAGTACAACCCCCCAGAGATCCAGATCTACGACATCGAGAAAGAGCTTCTGTACCGCGTCACAGCCTTCTACGGGGATCACTTCGAGTGGTACCAGACCCCCAATCCACTGTCTCGTTACTACGGCTCGTTCATCCTCTGGGGAATCGAGGGCAAGCAGCTCAACCGCAATGTCGGCCTGACAGACCTCTCAGAGAAGCTGCGGATGCTCGACAAGGGAGACATCCCGCTGGGCATTGAGGCGGTCGAAGATTCAGAACCAAAGCCGGGTGGACAAGACACAGAGGACGTGTCTACGGAGACCCCCACCACACCACAGTAGTCGCAAGGAACACACTCCTGGTAAGCTGGAGTGAGCCAACGGTGGTCAAGCCCTCCCATGGAGAAAGCATGGAAATCCAGAGCCGCGATGAACTCATCATGCAGTACTACCCCATGGTCCGGCGGGTCTCCTTCCGGATGGTCCGCCGTCTTCCACGACATGTCGATGTCGAGGATCTGGTGAACATTGGGATGCTCGGTCTCATCGATGCCGTGGATCGATTCGAGCCAGGTCGCGCGCAGTCGTTTTCTGCATATGCACGAATCAGGGTTCAGGGTGCCATCGTCGATGAGATGCGCAAGAACGACTGGGTTCCCCGCTCGGTCCGAGATCGTGCCGGCCGCCTGGAGCGAGCACGTCAGGAGCTCAAGCTGCAGCTCAACCATGAGCCCACTGCCGACCAGCTCGCGGAGCGCCTCGGAATCACCACACAGCGCCTCGAAGAGCTGTACCGCACCGCAGACATCCGGGTGCTGGTGAGCATGGAGGACGGCGGTGAAGACGAAGGAACAATCGGAGAGATCCTGACAAACGAAGAGGACGTCGATGCCTCGATGACCAATCGTCTGTTCGAGGAGAAGATCCGCGACGTCATCGACACCCTCCCGGAGCGGGAACGCTCGATCGTCGAGATGTACTACTACCGCGACCTCACCTTCAAGGAGATCGCAAGAGTGCTGGGAGTGACCGAGTCACGAATCAGCCAGCTCCACTCTCGGCTGAAGCGACGCCTCAAGGAGGCGATGGAAGACCTGGTCGCAGCGTGAGGCGGGGCCGCTCAGCGGATGTCGAGGCATGCCCTGATGTGGGCTGAGGCCTCCGGCGAGTAAACCACCCCGTCCGGGGAAGCCACGCCGCACTCCTGCTGGCCGTTGATCTCGACACATGGAGAGAGGAGTCGGCCATCTGGTGGCGGCTCTCCAGCAAGAGAGAACGAGCAGATGCGGTGCCCCCGATATGACTCAACGCCGACCCGGAAGCTCTCGACGCGGAAGTCAAACCGTGCCGCTACGCTTGAGCGGTAGCTCGCCAGGGCTGTGGTGAGCGGTGCGAGCGCCTGGAGATCGATGCGGTCTCCCGCTGTGCTGGGGACTCGAGCGAGGGCACCCGGCGCGAGGCGCAGGCGGATGTCGCCGATCATGTCCGCGCTGTCGTAGCGGATGTAGAGGTCGACTGGAGACGCGATGTGTCCAGTCAGATCAGACGTCAGCTCTGAGTAGAGCTCCATATCGGTAAAGAAGCCCTTGTGGAGGGCGCCGATGCCTTCCCAGACCAGCACGACCTCGACTGGCTCGATGGGAACCGACTCGGGACCAGCCACAGGAGCCTCCACCTCAGCACCCCTTTTGCCGACGTCCGGGGTGACGAGGGCTTCTGCCACAGCCTCGGCTGCAGCACGCTCCTCAGCGACCGTCGGCTCCGGCGTGCATGCCGCCAGCAGGAGGGCGATCACCGCCGGTCGCGCTGTCCACGCTCTTCGCGGTTCTTGATGAGCCCGTAGCGCTGCTTGACCTCGCGGATCGCCTGGGAGAGTGCGATCTCGTACTCTACGGTGCCCTCTCGAACGTTCTTGACCTTGGACTGGGCTTCCTCTCGAATGGCCTTCTCGTCGACATGGTGGATCTTGAGGAGCTCGATGACCCGCTTGTAGAGCGCACGATCATCGGCATACACCTCATCGACGAATCGGGAGATCATGAAGTTCTCGACAAACTGTCTCGCGAGGAAGCGCTCGACGTCATCCCCAGTGGGGTGGTTCCAGCTTCCAGCCATCTGCCCGCGAAGCTTGCCGTACTGGTCGTAGGGCACTGAGCGACTGTGCATGTGCTCACGGACCCGCTCCCGCAGGGCGCGATCACGACGCAGGTACTCCTCCATGATCGCCACCAGGTCCAGCTCCGCTTCGGGCCGGTTCTCAGGCTCGACGTCAAGGCTGCCTTCCTTCGTAAGGGCGGCAACGATCTCATTGGCGATCTGGGCAACACGTGCTTTGTAGAGCTTCATGATCCTCTTCCCCGGGCTGAAAACGCGAAGCGGAGCAGCGGCTCTCCCTTCGAGTGCTGATGCCCTAAGTAGCCCGCCTCGGATGACTTTGCGAGCCAGCGGGAAACCAGGAACGGAGTATTCTCGAAACGACGTGGGATGAGCTCTCTCCCCCTGTCAGGCACCCATCAGCACGAGGTAGGCCTTCTCCAAGTAGCGAAGCTCGACGGGACTGGTCTCCAGTCCCGCCAGGTCGTGGGTCATGTGAATCTGCATCATGAACCCCTCGCGCATCTTGTCACTGAGGAACTGCAGGTAGGCCTGAGCCAGATCATCGGCAGCGTACTGGTGGGCGTCGACCAAGACATAGCCATCGACGCGGCCAAAAGTGAAGTCGCCGTCAATCTCCGCGACCACATAGCGGTGGAAGATCTTCGGGATGTCGGTCGCCATGAATGCCGCGCTGAGGGCATCGCTCGCCTCAGGCTCGGACTCGGCCCCGTCGGCATCCGAGGGGTCGGTGCTGCGTGCAGTGTCATCGCGATGAGCCGCGCTTTCGACAGCAGGCGCCGCGCCTTCACCGGCCTCAGTGTCGTCCAGATCATCGTCAATGACCACGGAGAAGCCATCATCGGGCACACCATCTACAGGAGTCGCGCGCGCCTCTGTTGGCATCGTGAAGTCGAGATCTGCCTCGTCTTCGTCGAGCATCACCGGCGCTGCCGCTGAGGGAGAGTCCATCTCGAAGGCATACTCTTCAAAGTCGTCATCGTCCTCGATGGTGACAACCACCGGCCCATCGGGCGTGGGAGCATCTTCCTCTCCGGTGTCCTCGATGGTGAAGTCCACCTCGTCGTCGAAGCTGAAATCATCGAGGGTTCCTCCGTCTTCGTCCTCAAAGAGCATCGGCGGTGAGACCTCAGCCGTCGGCGCGATCGCAGCAGGCTCTCCATAGGTCAGGCTGCTTTCCGGCCCGACCGAATCCGGCTCGTCTTCGATCTCGAACCCATCTTCGAACCCATCTTCGAACTCGTCTTCTTCGTCTTCATCGAAGCCGATCGCGATGACCTCATCTTCATCATCCTCCGTCAGCGCGAAGAACTCCTCAGAAGCGGACTCATATTCGACCGCCCCTTCTCCGATAAAGTCAGCGGCCAGCTCCTCCTCCTCCTCCTCCTCGGTCATCATCGGTGGTGATGCAAACAGGGGAACGGCGTCCTCTTCATCGTCGTCGTCGAACAGCATCGGCGGAGCCGGTACCGAGGGCTCCGGAGAGACGTCCTCGCTGGAGTCCTCGTCAGACTCGAAGTCTGAGAACATATCGAAGGAATCAGTGTCGTCGGGATCACCGGTCATGAAGGCGGAGTCGTCGTCTTCCTCCGGCTCGACCCGGGTCGGAGAGGGAAGCAACGGCACGGTGATGGACGGCGGAGGCGCGCTGCTGCTGAAGAAGTCCGGCCCGTCACTGCGGAACGGATCGCTGGATGGTGCGTCGGTCTCCTCGCTGTCATCGGGAAAATCAAACCCAGAGGATTCTTCTGGCTCTTCAGGCTCAGACGGCTCTGCGAACGGATCCGCGCTGAAGGCGTGATCAGGCTCGTCGGCATCGGGATGCTGTACCTGAAAGGCGTCGGTCTCCTGGTCAAGATCGTCCGCAAAAGGATCGACGCTCGGAGCGGCTGAAGCAGCAGAGACATCGCCCCCGACCGACGCACGACTGCGTGTCAGCATCGAATCGGATGTGTGGAAGTCGACCAGCTCTGAGGGGGTCAAGGTGAGGATCTCTGCGACCCCCTCAGAAGCGGTGAGGTTCAGCAGCAATCGCGCCCCTTCAGGGGCTTCCCACCAGGCCTGAACGGGGTAAGCGGTGAAGTCCTCGCTCACGCCAGCAGCGTGCCCGCCCTTGCCGCGGACATGAGCCGCTCGCCGACCGCTGAGGGCTTCTGTAACGATGCCCATGGCGCGCCGACCGAGGACCACACTGCTGCTGTGGAAGCCCTCTGCACCGAGGTATGCACCGCGGACACCCAGGGCGTCGTCGGGGGCACCGTCTGCTGCCGCGCTGCCGCAGAGCGTAACGGCGCGGGTGATGGTGTCGCCTTCCAGCGAGGTGTGGGCACCATCGAAGCCGCCAAGCACCTGACCATGCGAGATGCCAACCGAGCACGAGGTCCCGCTGAGGAGTCGAATCGGCATCCCGAGCGGAGCGATGTCCAGCTCGCTGAGGGTGCTGAGGGTCTTGTGGGTGCGGAGGGCGAAGTCCAGGGCCTTCATCGGCGCGGTAAAGATCGCAACGCCGAAGTCACCGTTGAGCGCACTGGCCGGAACGCCGGAGACAAGTGCGCGCCACTGACGCTCGATGATCCCGGAGAGCACTGGAAGCTTCCGGGCGACCGCGACCTCTCTGGCTGCGGCACGCAGTCGAGAGAGGTTGACCGCGACGACCGTCCGTTCTTCGGAGCGGCGGGCATATCGGGGCGACAGCAGCTCCCAGGGTCCCACCGGGAGAACACCCGAGTCGGTACGCCACTGGCCGCCGCTCTGGTTGATGGGAGAGAGGATCCCGCAGAGGGCTGAGAGGAGGTCCCAGCGGAGGAGACCGCTCTGGAGTTCACCCCAGGCGGAGCTGAGCGCGCGCGCTGTGGCTGGCTTGAGCAGCGCCCGCGCGGACACCTTGGAGATGCCAGCACCGGTAAGCCCGGCGACGTCGATCAGCTCCGGAAGCATCAGCGGCAGGCGCACACCGAGTCCTGGAACAAACAGAGCGCCGTCAGGCTCAGCGCCGTCGAGGAGGGCCGCAAGCTCCAGGTCGACCGCGAGGCTCTTGCCGGCCTTGATCCGCTCCAACGCAGCCGCGACCGCAGCAGCAGATGCGCGCATGAGCGCGTCGATGAGACTGGCATCGATGTCGACACCCAGGAGGGCAGCAGCGAGGACGAGGTCTTCTGACGTGCTGAGGCTTCCAGGCGGACAGGAGAGGAGGAGAGGACAGGTAAGCAGCGTCCGGGAGAGTCCAGCGACACGAACCTCCCAGCCAGCCTGTCGGGCGAGCGCCCCGGCAGCACCGATTCGGCCGCTGATCGACCATGCGAGGTTCGCCAGGGCTGCACCGCGCTCTGCCGGCGGAAGATCTCCGAGGGCGGCTCGGAGCTCCTGAATTTCACGCTCTCGGCCGCCTCGCCAGGGAGCAGTTCCCAGCAGGCGGGCACATGCCCAGGCCGTGACCAGAGCCGGAATCGCCTGTCCGCGGAATCCGGGTCGGACCGTCTCGGCCATCAGACCCGCCAGTCGAGGCACCAGCGGATCGGCCATCAGGGCATCATGGTCCGCCTGATGAATGGGCTCACGGCGAGTGAGTCCAGCAACACCGACCTTCGCGAGCACCTCTGCGACAGCACCAAGCAGATCGTCAGCGCATGCAACTGGCAGGCACACCCCACCACCAGTCAGCTCGACCAGCGGAGGCAGGTCGACTGCCAGCGAGGGGGCAATGCGAAGGGCTGTCGATGCGTCCTTGATCCATGCGCAGTGCGACAGCAGTGCGTTCAGACGCTCCTCGATCTCCATAGAGTTCTCCGGCCGGGTATAATGGTCTGAGTTTACTCTCTCGGAGCGCGGTTGAGGTTGCCGCTTCAGTCGGTAACCTCAAAGACCTCGAGCAGCTCTTTGACCGCCTCAGGAGAAGCATCCGGCGGAATAAATAGGTAGAACGGATGGAGTTGACGACGCTCCGCTGTAAATGCGGGGTAGGGAATGGCGACAGAGTCGTGAATCCCGAGGGTCCAGAGGAGGACCAGAGGCTCCTCGTCGTGCTCACGGAACTGGAGCGCAGAGAGGAGTTCCGACCAACACGGAGCAAGCGGATCCGGCGCTCCAACAGTGATGATTTCCACATCACCACTCGGCATGATGCGGAATGATACCGGCGCGGTGAGATCGGCAGTGCCCGCTCCGACGCACTGCTGCCAGTCGGTCTCACGCAGCACGGTGTGGATCTCAGCATCCTGGAGATATCGGGGTGCTGGAGGGGGCTCGACGGTCTGTGCGAGCGCGGGGGAGATGAGCATCCAGATCACAGTCGCTCCAGCTGTCCGGTGAAGACCTGCTGCTGCTTGATGCGCAGGACATCGTCCGGTCGGGGTGCATAGATGAGGGTCAGCTCACGCTGCCACTGGAAGGTATGGCGCTCGAGTCGAGAGTCCGAGCGGCGCAGCCAGACTTCTCCGGAGCCCTTCCCGGAGCCGCCGGCTGGAACCTTCTGTCCGCCGGCTTCCTGGGCCCCCCGAATCGACCACTTCCCGGCGTACTCCAGGTGCCACTCAGACGGAGTGCTCTCCCGCATCGACCACTGGGCCCACAGGGTGTTGAGCAGCTGCTCGGTCTCTGAGAGCCGAACAGGCCAGTGCATCGCGCGCGGAATGACCTGTCGACCGCTGAGGTCTGGCGGGGTCGGGGTGAGAACGGGGAAGATGAGATCAAAGACATCGCCGTAGCGACCGACGCCAGCGATGTGCTCCATGAGAGTGACGTCGAGCAGCTCACCGTCGGTGAAGGTGCGCACCTCGACGGTACGCCCCGCGAGGGTGATCGGGACCTCGCTGGCGACTCCGTCGCGGCGGAGGGTGCCTTCCGCTGTCTCAAACCGTACGTAGTGCCCGAGCGAGCCATCTCGAAAGATCTGCGAGGGCTGCCGGCTGACCACCACGTCGAGGTCAAAGCCGACCGGCTCCAGCAGGGCGAGGGCCTCCTCGGAGAGCGACTCGGGCAGGTCCTCCTGGCCGGAGGTGGTGAAGTCGGCCTGAATCTGGATACGGAACCGCTCGATCGGATCGATCTCGGGAGCCGGGATGTCTCGCCTCGCGCAGCCCGCGAGGAGGATCAAGAACGTCGGTGTGCGCATGGGATTGGATATAGCCTCTGGCATGAACAGCGTGACCGGTATCATCCTGGCCGCGGGCGGGTCGAGCCGAATGGGGCACCCCAAGGCCCTGCTCGACCTCGACGGCGCTCCGCTGATTCGACACCACATCAACCAGTTCTCGCGGGTCTGTGACCGCATCGTCGTGGTCACGGGTCGCCATCGTGCGGAGATTGAGGCGGTCCTGCCACCAGAAGTGGTGGCCATCCACAACCCGAGCTGGCATCAGACCGGACCGGCAGAGTCGCTGCTGCTGGCACTGCGTGAGCCGAGCACTCGGGCCGTGGTCACTCCGGTGGATGTGCCACCGGTGCCTTCCGCAGTGCTCGACGCGCTGCTGGCGGTCAGCGGTGCTGCGGTTCCCCAGTGGCAGGGTCGTGACGGTCATCCAGTGGTCATCGACCGGCGCGCGCGTGCTGTCCTCGCAGCCGGCGGTGTGCTCCGAGATGCCCTGGTGGATGCGCAGCGGGTGGCCGTTGAGTGGCCGGATGCGACCGCCAACCTCAACCGACCGGAGCAGTGGTCCGCCTGGCTGCGAGCCCGAGACCAGCGAAGATAGCGAGCATCACACCGCCACCGCCCGTGCCTGAGCATCCTCCACAGCCTTCCGGCTCGGTGCTGCCGGTGTCGGTGTCGGTGTCCTCGACCTGCGGGGTGCAGGCCGCGACGTCCTCGGCGAGGCCGAGACAGAACTCCACCTTCACGCTCTGGTCCGCAGCAAGCGGGTGCGTACCGACCAGCCAGTAGCCGCCCGGTGGCTGCTCTCCAAGTGAGCGCTGCTCCGGCTCCTCGGGACTCCAGCTCACGACAGCATCGGTCACCGGACCATCTCCGCTGCCGTCAGCCACAGGATGGAGCGAGAATGCCACGCCGAGCGGCTCCTCCGCAGTGGCAAAGAGCAGCTCACCGCCGGAGTGATCGAGGCGGAAGTAGGTCGCAGCGAGGGGGTAGAAGCGGTTGTCATCGACGATCACGCTCCCCTCTGCTTCTGCCGCCACCCCGCGAAGCGATGCGGCGAACGGATAGCCCTCGGCGGCCCCCGCGCGGCTGCCGGTCGCGAGGTTCCAGCGCGCGAACACCGTCCACTCCGACTGCAGATCGGTGCCGTAGGCCGTGAGGGTGTCTGCGATGGCCTGGACGCTCTCGTCTTCGTCCCGGCCGATCAGGGCATCCTGTAGATCCGGGCCGACTCCCTCCCCCAGTCTCTCGGAGAGGAACTGGAAGAACAGGGCTGTGCCGTAGGAAAACGCGGTGACCGATCCTGCCGGCGGGCTGTCGAGAGAGCGACCTGGATCTTCGAGGTACTCACTACAAAACCAGTAGAAGTCATCCACACCAGGATCATACTGATGCTCTGCCCAGACCGCGGTTCCTTCCGACAGCCAGACGGGCTGGTTGGCGCTGTAGGCGTACTGCACTCCGTGGAACAGCTCGTGGCTGGTGAGCACCGCGATGGCTTCAGACAAGGATCCATAGCCATAGCCAGAGAAGTCGTTCTCGATGATCATGTAGCCAGAGCAGACGTCCCCAGCGCAGGAGTCCACAGCGAACTGACCGTCAGCATTTCCACCGAAGTCGACGAGGTAGAAGTCCAGGGCATCCGAGCCCCCCAGCGCTCCAAGGCCCATCTCCGACTCCGACAGCGGCGCGGCGAAGCCCAGTGAATCGTAGAAGTCGAGGACATCCTCCGCGGTCGCAGCAACCTCCTCTGCGAAGTCGGGAAAGCCCGACTTGTCGTCGTCGTCGAGGAGCGTGACGTTGGTCCCGGAGATGGAGTAGTGCACCCGCACGGTCCCCAGCGGTCCATCGACATACGCCAGCACGTCAGAGTCATCGAAGGAAAACAGCCCTCCGCCGTTGTCCGGTCGGGCAGCGAAGACGGTGCTGGCGAGCAGGAGGATCAATTCATCCACCGCCAGCGCAGCTTCAGCTCACCGCTGTCATCTCCAGGAACGTCTGCGGTGTTGCAGTCCTCCTGGTTCTGGCCGTAGTACTCCTCGATGACCAGCTTCAGGACGCGGCCGTCAGCGGTCTGGATGAGGTGGGGGTGGCCGGTGGTCTTCACACATGCAGAGTACGACCACCACGAGCCGAGCACGACCTGGGGAGAGTCCGGCAGTCCAGAGGAGTCGTTGATGATCGTGCAGTCTGAGGTGTAGAAGTCGTCTACGGCGTACGAGAGCCCATCAGGGATCTCAGAGAGGTCGTCATAGGAGGACTCCAGGAAGGTCACCGCGCCGACACAGGCTGGCCCGGAGGCGCCCCCGTTGAGCCGAACAATGAACCGCCGAGCCGCGAGATCCCAGTCCATGCTCTCGAGCGCGGTCTCGTCGTCGATCTCGACCTTCTCCGCGCCATCGTCGGTAAACTTGAGGTAGACCCAGGCGTTGCTGGGGGCGCTGCTGTAGCCACCGGCAGTGGCATCGACGTCGGTCACGAAGTCGTCGCCGTCGGTTGCCGTGGAGACCTCTCCCTCTGAGACCTTGTCGTCGTGCAGCGACAGGTCGAGGATCAGATCGTCAACGCAGGAGACCTCAGCAGGCTCCTCGCAGACAGCCGCGATGACGTCGCCTGTTGGAGCGGCAGTGTCGTCGGTTTCTGCTTTGTCGGCGCAGCCAGTTAGCAGCGCACCCGCCAGGATCACACGCATATTTCCTCCATCGGTTCACTGAACCGTTATCCTTTTAGCCGTGGCACTTGCAGTCTATACCTTCATCCTCGCCGCAGCCGCTGCACCGCTTGATCCCATGGACCCGCCGACCCCGCTCGGCGGCGGTCAGTTCGACTTCGGTGGTGGGGTCTCCCTGACCGTTCTTCCGCGTGTCGTCGTGGTTCTCCCTGAAGGCGAGCCTCCGCCCGCCGGGGCCGAGTCGCTCGGTGGTCGCTCGTGGCTCGTCCCGACAGCATCCCCCGATGCAGCGATCGCGCTCACCCTGTCCTTGCAGACCCGTCCAGGGTTCAGCGTGTGGCCCGATGTGATCCTGCCGATCCAGCATGCCAGCTTCGACGATCCGAGCTGGCCGGGACAGTGGTACTCCGAAGATCTGGAGATGGAGGCGCTCTATGCTGCAAGCATGGGCGACGCGTCGGTGCGGGTGGCAGTCATCGACTCGGGCATCGACATCGGGCATCCCGATCTGTCCGAAGCGATCGACGACCCGTACGATGCCTGGAGCGACGATGACGACCCCTCACCGGACCTCGGTGAGTACTGCTACGACGGCTCGCAGGCCATCTGTGACGGCCACGGAACCGCGGTCAGCGGGGTCATCGCGGCACGCGCGAACAACGGTGTCGGCATCGTCGGCCTGTGTCCTGAGTGCACCCTCGTCCCGATCAAGCTCCTGGGTGAAGGCACCTCAGCGAACACCCTGTCGACCGACATCGCAGCCTTCGAGCATGCCATCGCTGCGGATGCCTGGGTGATCAACAACTCGTGGGGCTTTGTGGAGTCCATCCCAGTCCCAGAGCCGCTGGCTGCCGTCATCCGGCGGGCTGCGACAGAGCCACGCGATGGCCTCGGTGCAGTGGTCGTCTTTGCAGCCGGCAACGACGACCGGTCCATCGAAGACGACGAGATGCAGGCAATGCCAGAGGTCCTCTGCGTCTCGGCCACCGACAGCTATGGTCACCCGACGGCCTACACCAACTCAGGTGCCTCCGTCGACATCGCCGCCCCCTCCGCGACGGTTACCCTCGCGCCAGAGGAAGGCATCACCGAGACCTTCGGCGGCACCTCTGCGGCAGCGCCGGTCATCAGCGGGCTGGCTGGCTGGGTGCTCTCGGTCGCCCCGGAGCGGTCAGCAGAAGAGGTCCGTCAGCTCCTCCTCGACACGGCTGTCCCCTCCCCGCTCGTCACCCACGACGACGAGGGACACCACGACACCTACGGCTACGGTGAGGTCAGCGCGCTCGCGCTGCTCGATGCCCTGTCGGCAGTGGACACTGGCGGAGAGGCCCAGAAGAGCTGCGGCTGTGTTAGCGGCGGTAGCGGATCCGCCTGGGGCCTTGTCTTCATCACTGGACTCCTGATGTGGAGGCGACGTTGAGCGAGCAGATAGGCATGGCATCAGGTACATTTCTCCGCGTGGGAGGAGTGTTGCTGCTCTGGAGTTCGATTGCCTTGGCGGGGGTCACCGAGGAAGAGGCTGCCCAAGAGGTCCAGCAGCTCCAGGTGGCGCTCGGCGAGCGGATGCTCATCGGGGCACTCAGCCCAGAGGCGGAGCGGATGTTCCAGCGCCAGGTGAAGATGAGCTCCAGCCTGGATGTCGACGTGGTCCGCATACCGACTGCAGGCAACCTTGAGCGAGAGCTGGGGGCTGCGCTCAAGCGTTCCGGGCTGCGGTGTGGGCTTCAGCTCTCCGCTGATGGAGACGGCTGGGCACTCGAGCCTTTTGGTGACTGCACGCCGCCTTCTCCGGAGCAGACTCAACCGCCTGAGGCGCTGCCGGCATCCACGCAGCCGACCGTGGTGGTCATCACAGATGCGCCAGTGGCAGACACGCTCATCACCTATGAGCGCAAGGCCCTCACCCTGAAGACCGATCGCTCCGGCGACTGGAGCGTCGTCGATGGTGCTCGCGGAGGGCTCTCTGTTCCAGCCTTTGCCGCGCTTGTTCAGGATGCCCCAACCGCTCAGACCCTCGCTTTAGAGAAGCAGCGGGCGGCAACGACCATGAAGGCATTCCGCATCGGTGGTGCAGCAGTCGTGGCGACCGGGCTGCTGCCGTTCATCAACATGCCGAGCGTCTCGACACCTGCCGGAGAGGATCGCATCTGGACTGCGCTCTTCCTGGGCAGCACCGGGCTGATGGCGATGGTCATCGCGCCGCGCGCAATCGAGGGCATCGCTGCTGCTCAGTCTGAGCTCGATGGCTACTACACCCCAGAGCAGGCCAGAGTACACATCGAGGCCTACAACCAGGCCCTCAAGGTCGAGCTCGGTCTCGACACACCGGCTCCCGCCGAGGATGATGCCGCAGCAGCCGAGCAGCTTGTCGAGCCTGAGGTCCTAATCGAGCCAGAGGCCCTAAAGCAGTCTCTTCCTCCAGAGGAGACCCCGCCCTCTGAGAATGCAGCGCCGAGCGATGCAGCGGAGGGTGCAGAGTGATTCTTCTCGTTCTCTCCACTCTCCAGCCTGCACTGGCTGCCGGTGAGTCCGCAGACATCGAGCTGCTCAGGCCGACCTTCTCTCCAGGATCTGCGCCAGGCATCGACAGCCCGCTGGTGGGAGACTACGGCCAGCTCCGCATCGGCAGCCTGCTGCAGTACACCCGCGATCCCCTGGTTTTGTATGCCGAGGAGGCCGATCAGGGTGCGGTCGTCGGGAGAAGACAGACCCTCTACCTCGGCGTATCCGTCGATCTCGGCCGCAAGACCTCCGCACGCCTCATCCTGCCTGGTGCGGCTCAGTGGGGCTCCGAGAACCCAGAGCGAATCGGGAGTCCACTGGGAATGGGCGACATCACCGTCGGTGTGCGCCAGCAGCTGCTCACCGCCGGGCCGGTGCTCATCGGCGCACACATCGACATCGGCGTCCCGACCGGTACGCAGCTCTCGTGGCTCGGGGAGACAACCCCGCGATTCTTCGGCGGCGGCCTGCTGCACGTTGACCTCGGCCGGCTCCACCCGATGCTCACCGTCTCGACCACCCAGCGCAGCGAGGTCGACACCGGACAAGACTTCATCCTCGGAGATGAGATCAACGCAAACCTCGGGCTTCGATACGAGCTGTGGCCGGACCACTATGCGTTCACCGCCGGGCTGCTGTCTCGAACCGCCACCGCCGGCTTTCTCCGAGCGGGCGGCGAGACCGCTGCAGAGCTGGTTGCTGATCTCCAGATCCGCTCGTCTGAGCAGCTCGTCTGGGATGTCGGGGTCGGAAAGGGACTCGCACAAGGTGTCGGAACATCGGAGTTTCGCCTGTTTGTCGGTATGACCTGGACCCGCCCAGACAAGCCCGAGCCCGCGCTGCAGCCCGTAATCCAGATCACCGAGCAGGCTCCGCCGCCCGAGCCAATCGACATCGATGTGCTCATCGAAGAGCCCTGGGAAGATGGAGAGCTGGCGGTGATCAAAGAAGACAAGATCATCATCCGAGATCCAATCCAGTTTGAGCTGAACACCGAGCGCATCCTGCCGGTCTCGATCCCCACCCTCCGCTTCGTCGGCGGCCTGATGAACGACGACTGGCGGATTGGACATGTCGTAGTGGAGGGACACGCCTCCGAGGAAGGCAGCTTTGAGTACAACTACGATCTATCCATCCGACGGGCACGCTCGATCTTCGAGGAGCTGCTTCGGGCCGGGGTTCACCCCGATCGCATCAGCTACCGGGGGATGGGCGAGGTGATCCCGAAGACGAGCGGCGAAGATGAGCAGAGCCTCGCAGAGAACCGCCGGGTTGAGTTCCACATCGTCCACCAGAACAGCGAGCGAGACATGGCCCCGGACTACCGGACCGTCGAGCAAGCCCCCTGGGACGGCAAGCCCGTTGAGCTGATCATGCCGGTGCCAGCACCTCCGGAGTCCGGCGACGACGACATCCTCGACGTCAACCAATTCCTCGAAGAAGAGGCCGAGGAAGACCGCGGCGATGAAGTCCAATCCGACGATGCCCCCGCAGGGGAGAACGAACCATGATCGCCTTCCTTGCACTGCTGGGTGCCAAGGCTCCCTGCTACTCCGAGATCGAGCAGGACCTCAACTGCAACAGCATCGATCACCGCGACGAGCGCGCAGTCGATCTCACCGATCCGCTGTGCGCAGCAGAGACGGACTCCTTCGGCAACCCCTGGCCCAATGCCGACTACTACTTTGACTACTTCTCGTATGGCTGCCGATACCCGGTGGTGACCCTGGATGCAGACAGTGACGGGTTTTCCTCAGGGAGCGTCACGCTCGATGGCGTCAGCGTCACGCTCGACTGCGACAACTGTCCGTTCGACACCAATGCAGATCAGGCAGACCTGGACTGTGATGACGCCGGAGATGTCTGCGACAATTGCATCGACATCTACAATCCCGAGCAGGGAGACAGCGACAGCGACGCGCTCGGCGATCTCTGTGACAACTGCCCGACGGCCTACAACCCCGAACAGAGCGACATCGACGGCGACATCTACGGCGATCCCTGCGACAACTGCCCGGAGTTCTACAACCCGCTGCAGGATGACATGGACAAGGACGGCGTCGGCAATGAGTGTGACAACTGCATCCTCACTGCAAACGCCGACCAGTTCGATGCCGATGACGACAGGATCGGTGACAACTGCGACAATTGTCCGATCGTCTCCAACGCCTACCAGACCGACCAGGACACCGATGGCATCGGTGACTCCTGTGACAACTGCCTGGAGACGTTCAACCGAGATCAGGAAGACACCGATGGCGACACCATCGGTGATGAGTGCGACAACTGTGCGGAGATGCCCAACCCTGCACAGCTCGACATCGACGACGACGACGTCGGCGACTCCTGCGACAACTGCCCGGACAACGTAAACTTCTCGCAGCTGGACACCGACGCGGATGAGGTCGGTGACGTCTGTGATCTCTGCCCAAACATCGCGGGCTATGACGGCATCGACTCTGACGGCGACGGCTACGGAGATGTCTGCGACAACTGCCCGACCGTCTCCAACCCTGACCAGGCGGATTCAGACGGGGACGTCATCGGCAATGCCTGCGACACCTCGCCGTTCCTTCGGGGCGGCGGCAGCCGGTGCTCAGCGATCGGCAGCCTCTCAGGAAGCTCTGCCCTGATGGTGATGGTGATGCTCATCGGCTGGCGAGCACGCCGTCAGGTGCCCGCCGATAAGTCGGCGCCCCAGACGAAAGGGCGCGCTCCCGATGTGACCGTGTTCGCCGACAAATAGACGCCCCGGATGGCCATGTAGGGGGGATATTTGACGGCGAACGTTATATCGGCGAGCCTCAGTCAGCGGCCAGGAGGGCTTTAGTCGGGATCGGGGATGGTGAACCCATCAGTGACCGTCAGAGGACCACGACCACGAGAGATTCGACGCTCTCGGAGGCGCTTTGCTGCACGCGCGAGTCGGTTCATCGAGCCATCAATGGAGGCGAACATGTCGTCTCCCTCTTCACGAACCTTGAGAACATCTCCTGCAGAATGGACCGTCAGCTCCGCGCGCAGGCGGTGCTTCTCCTTGAGGCAGACAAGGTGCGCTTCGATTGGCTCGGTGAGGTGCCGAGTGACCTTGGAGAATTTCTCCTCAGCACGCTCACGCAGCCTCTTAGATGGCTCAAGTCCTCGGAAGGTGACGTCCAGACCCATATTCACTCCACCTGCCCGATGAGAGATATACGCCAGGACTCGCCAGGCGCACCGCTCCCTCTCTGCGCCGGACTGGCAGCAGACAGGGGACGACTCTGAGCAGGGGGGCAGCAGCCCTGCTCAAAAGAGCTTCTTTCGCTGCGTCGAGGGCAAGATGCCCATTGATTCGCGGTATTTCGCAACCGTTCGACGCGCGATCTTGATGTTGTCTTCTTTAAGGAGTCTCGCAAGCGCACTGTCAGAGTAGGGCTTGTGCAGATTCTCATCGGCAATGAGCTTCCGGATCTTGTGCTTGACTGCTTCAGAGGCCAGCTCTCCGCCAGTGGTTTGTCTGATACCTGCGTTAAAGAAGAACTTCAGCTCAAAGATACCATGCGGGCACTGCACGTACTTGTTCGTGGTCGCTCGTGAGACGGTCGACTCGTGGACCCCGATCTCATCGGCAATATCGGCGAGGACCATCGGACGAAGAGATTCGGTGCCGTGCTCGAAGAAGCCGGTCTGTCGGCGCAGGATGGCCTCCATGACCCGATAGATGGTCCGCTGCCGCTTGTAGATGCTCTCGATGAGGAACTTCGCAGCGCGAAGGCGCTTCTCGACGAACTCCTTGTCGCCTTTGTCTGAGCCTTCCTTGAACATCTCTTGGTACTTCGAGGAGAGACGCAGCCGGGGCATGCCGTCTTCGTTCTGGAGAATCTGCCACTCTCCGCCGACCTTCACCACCTCGATGTCCGGGGTGATGTATTGGTCCTCCGGCTCTGCGAAGGCGCGACCAGGCCAAGGGTCGAGGGTCTGGAGCATCTTGTGGTACTCGAGGACATCCTCCATGTCCATGTCCATGTCTCGGGCAATGGTGGAGTAGTTGCGCTCCTCGATGTGCGAGAGATGGTTGGTCACAAGGTCGGGGAAGAAGGGATCTTCCGGCCAGCGGTCCTTGATCTGAATGAGCATGCACTCTTTGAGATCTCGGGATCCACAGCCGATTGGATCGAGCGCATGGATGATCATCAGGGCACCCTCGATGTCATCCATGTCCGAGCCGGATTCCTCGGCGACAAAGTCTAGATCGCAGTCGAGCCAGCCGTGCTCGTCGAGGTTGAGGATCATCACCATCAGCGCGTGGCGCTCGCCCTGCGTGCAATTGATGAGAGAGACCTGGCTGGCGAGGTGCTCTACAAGGCCTGTGCTGGCGGAGAGGGTGTTCTCGATGGGCGGGAGGTCGTCGTAGTAGCCTGCGGAGGCACCGGTCTTGAAGGCATTGGAGGCAATGTGCTCTTCGAGAAACTTCTTCCAGTCGATCTCGTTCTCTTGCGCACCGTTGCTCTGCTCAGTGGTCTCACGAGCCTGAGCAGCGACCTTGTCCATGACCGCCATCTCGGCCTCAGACAGTGGAGCCTCTTCAGTCCCCGGGACTTCTTCAAGGGTTGGATTTCGCTCCAGCTCGGCATCGATGGAGGCAGCCATCTCCTGCTGATTGAGCTGGAGAAGCTTGATCGCCTGCTGGAGCTGCTGGGTCATGACGAGCTTCTGCGTCATTGCGAGCTTCAGCCCGATGCTCAGATCCATGAATTCCAATCCCTGCAGTGGTGGGGGGATTGACTCGATGACATCGCCAAGAACGACGCCAGCCGCCAGTTCCCTTTCAGGTTATGGTACAATTCTTGCATAAATGAAGGTTGACGTCAAGAAGAGTCCGAAATGAACTCCGTATACAGGGCCGCTTCGGAACAGCATCACACCAACAAACACTCGGTGTCCGCAAGATCCTCATCGGCATGCTTCGTCATGAATCAAGCATGGCAAGACGAAAATTTTCGCCGAGATAGCGTGCTCGAACGGTTGCATCCGAAGCGACCGCTGCCGGAGACCCGGTTGCGATGATCGCGCCGGCATCCAGGATGACGACTTCGTCACAGCTCCTCAGTGTCTGCTGGACTGCATGATCAGTGATCAGCACACCGATCCCAGCCTCCGCCAGATCTCTTATGCGAGCTTGAATATCGGACAGGGCCACAGGATCAACACCGGCAAAGGGCTCATCGAGCAAGACGACTGACGGCTTCGCCGCCAGGCATCGAATGATCTCCATGCGCCGCCGCTCTCCACCAGACAGGGTACCCGCTGGGGCATCTCGGAGGTGGGTCAGGCCGACCTTCTCCAGCAGCTCCGCCAGCTCCGCCTCACCGCCACCCGATGCACTCAGGGGAATTCGAAGGTTGTCTGCAACCGAGAGGTTCCGAAACCCCGTCGGCTTCTGCGGAAGGTACCCCAGCCCCAGGCGAACCCGCCGCCAGAGCGGAAGACCGTCGAGGCGGTGGCCGTTGAGGGAGACGCTCCCCTCACCGCCTTGGATAAGCCCGGCGATCATTCGAAACGTAGTCGTCTTGCCGGCTCCGTTGGGACCCAGCAGCCCAACGATCTGCCCAGGAGCGACCGACAGGGACACCTCGGAGACCACTCGGCGGCCGCCAAAGCTGTGAGAGAGCCCCTCAGCGTAGAGCCCTACTGTGTCGGCTTTATCGCCGCTCCGTCGACCACCAGCGTGCATCCCTGACACTCTACCTGCTCCCTGTCCAGCCACAGCGTGATGCGCTCCCCGGTCAGCCGGTTCCCGGCATCGGTGAGCAACGGCTCACCAGTCATCACCAGCATGCCATCCTCGGCGGTCAGCTCAGCCCGGTCACTGGTCGCAGTCCGCTCGCCTTGAGTGACCTTGACCCCTCCCTCAGCCACAGCATGCTGGATACGATCCGGTCGGAGAAAGCGGACCTTGAGGGAATTGCAGCGAAGGGTGACCTCACCGCGCGTGGCGACCACATCCCCCTCAAACTGAGCACTCTGCTCGGGAAAGCTCCAGACAGCATCCTTGGATGTGATGGTCAACGGCGGGGCGGCTGCGCTGACCGTCTCAGCCCTTCCGGTCCCGTCCTCATCGACGATCGCCTGCTGAGCAGAGATGCTGATCCCCTCAAAGCTGACGGTCGCGTCTCGTGCAACCAGCACCCCATCGGGCTGCGAGAGCGGCTGAGGGGCACAGGCCAGCAGGAGAGCGATCAATGCCCGGGAGCCTCACCAATGCGCCGAGCCTGCTGATCCAGCGCGGCCTTGACAAAAGCCTGGAACAGCGGATGCGGCTCCAGAGGACGGCTCTTAAACTCAGGGTGGAACTGGCATGCCACGAAGTACGGATGATCGTTCAGCTCGACCATCTCCGCGAGTCGGCCCGCAGGACTGCGACCGGCGATGGCCATTCCCGCCGCCTCGACGCGCTCAAAGTACGCGGGGTTGATCTCGTAGCGGTGCCGATGGCGCTCGCTGACCTCTTCCTCACCGTAGATGCGACGGACCAGCGAGCCCGGGCGGAGCGTGCATGGCCAGGCCCCCAGCCGCATTGTCCCGCCCTTGTCTGTGACCTGGCGCTGCTCGTCCATCAGCTCGACCACGATGTGCTCCGCCGTCGAGCTGAACTCACGGGTCTGGGCATCGGACATGTTGAGGACATTGCGGCAGAATTCCACCACCGCAAGCTGCATGCCGAGGCAGATCCCGAAGAACGGCACCTTGTTCTCACGCGCCCAGCGGATGGCGTCGATCTTGCCTTCTGCCCCACGCTTGCCGAAGCCGCCGGGGACGAGGATGGCGTCACAGTCGCTCAGCTCAGCGTCGAGGTCGCTGAGCAGCTCGCTGTCGATGAACTTGAGGTCCACCTTGGTGTTGTTCGCGACCCCGCCGTGGTGGAGTGCCTCGTTGAGGGACTTGTAGGTGTCCGACAGGTTGACGTACTTGCCGACGATGCCGATGCGGACCTCATGCCGTGCGTTGTCCCAGCGGTCCATCAGGTCATGCCACCGCTCCAGCCGAGCTCCGCCCGTCCAGATGCCCAGCTTCTCCAGGATGCGGTCGTCGAGATCCTGGTCGGAGAAGACCAGCGGCAGGCGGTAGATGTTGTCGACGTCTGGTGCGCCGATGACATCTCCGACACCGACATTGCAGAACAGCGCGATCTTCTCCCGGAGCGCCTTGGGCAGCTCACGGTCGATGCGACAGAGCAGGATGTCCGGCTGGATGCCGATCTCGCGAAGCATCTTCACAGAGTGCTGCGTGGGCTTGGTCTTCAGCTCACCGGCCGTTGCAATGTAGGGGATGAGGGTGAGGTGAACGTAGAGGACATTCTCCGGCCCGGCGTCCACGCGGAACTGCCGGATGGCCTCGAGGAACGGGAGCCCCTCGATGTCTCCAACCGTTCCGCCGATCTCGACAATACCGACCTCGACGTCTCCAACCGAGGCCCAGATGAGGCGCTTGATCTCATCGGTGATGTGCGGAATGACCTGCACTGTCGAGCCGAGGTATTCCCCGCTACGCTCCCGCTGGATGACGTTCTGGTAGATGCGACCGGTGGTGAAGTTGTTGCGCTGAGAGGTCCGGCCAGAGGTGAACCGCTCGTAGTGCCCGAGATCCAGATCGGTCTCAGCCCCATCGTCGGTGACGAACACCTCGCCATGCTGGTAGGGGCTCATAGTCCCCGGATCCACGTTGATGTAGGGATCCATCTTGACGTTGGTCAGCCGCAGTCCGCGGGCCTCTAAGAGTGCGCCGATGGCCGCTGCTGAGAGTCCCTTACCGAGCGAAGACAGCACGCCGCCGGTCACAAAGATGAACTTCTTACGCATGATTTCCTGCCGTGCTCGTTCTGGTGCACTGGGGTCTTCCCCCCAGCTGCGCCTCAGGGTTTCAGGATACAGCGGACCCGCTCCAGATCCGCCGGTGTGTCTACAGAAGGAAATGCGGCATCGATTTGGATGACCGCTATCGGACAGCCCATCGCGAGAAATCGCAGCTGCTCCAGTCGCTCCAGCCGCTCCAACGCCGCCGGTGGACTGTCGACAAACCGCGCGAGAGCGCGTGTCCGGTAGGCATAAATTCCGAGGTGGTGGAGGTAGGGACCACCATAGGGTATCGGCGCCCGAGAGAAGTACAGTGCCCTCCCCCGCTCATCGACCGCGACCTTGACCACGGATGGATCCGAGGGATCATCGGAGAGCGGCGCGGCGACAGTCGCGACCTGAACCTCGTCATCGTCCATGGCCGCGACGAGTGACTCGATGACCGATGGATCCAGGAGTGGCTCGTCGCCCTGCACATTGATCACGACCTCGCCCGACCAGCCCAGCTGCGCGATCGCCTCTGCAATTCGGTCGGTTCCCGAGGAGTGCTCGGTTCGGGTCATGACGGCCTGCCCCCCGGCCGCAGTCACTGCGTCCGCGATCCGAAGATCATCGGTCGCGACCACCACTCCGCTGACCCCAGCGGCACGCTCCGCCTGGTGAAGCACCCGCACAACCATCGGCTGGCCGTGGATGTCCGCCAGTGCCTTGCCCGGAAGACGGGTCGAGGCATAGCGGGCTGGGATGATCACCAGCGGGCCATGCGGTGCATCGCGGCTGCTGAAAAGCAGAGAAGGCTCCCCCGCCGTGGTTGGCGAGGGAGCCTGCTTGAGCCGGGGCAAGCCGTCTTCCTTAGCGCTTGCTGAACTGGAAGCGCTTACGGGCGCCGGGCTGACCGTACTTCTTACGCTCAACCTTACGAGCATCACGGGTCAGGAGACCGTTCTCCTTGAGGGTCGCGCGAAGCTCGGGGTTGCTCTCGCAGAGGGCGCGGGAGATGCCGAGACGAATCGCACCAGCCTGACCTGCCAGACCACCGCCGGTCACGTTGACCAGGATGTCAAAGTCATCACCAGTGTTGGTGATGGACAGGGGCTGCCGAAGGACCAGCTTGATGCTGTCCCGGTAGAAGTACTCATCAAGCGGACGCTTGTTGACTACGATCTTGCCGGTGCCAGGGCGGAGATAAACGCGGGCGACGGAGGTCTTGCGGCGACCGGTGCCATAGAACTGGGTGAGGGCCATGACAAAAACCTCAGATGTGCTCAGGGAAGGGCTGGGGCTGCTGTGCGCTGTGCGGATGCTCAGTGCCAGCGTAGATCTTAAGCTTCTTGATGACCTGACGAGCGAGTCGGTTCTTGGGCAGCATGCCCTTGACTGCGTGATGCAGAACCCGGTCGGGATAGGTATCGAGAAGCTCGCGAGCGCTGCGGGATCGCAGACCACCCATGTAGCCGCTGTAGTTGTAGTAGAACTTCTGATCGAGCTTGCGCCCGCTCAGCTGAATCTTCTCGGCGTTGATGACGACGACAAAATCGCCGGTGTCAACGTGAGAGGTGAAGGAAGGCTTGTGCTTGCCACGAAGGCAGACCGCGATCCGGGTGGCGAGCCGACCGAGGGTCTGCCCTTCCGCGTCGATCACGTACCAGGCGCGCTGGACATCCTCAGACCGCGCGAGTGTTGTGCTCATGAATCCACCGAAGCTATTTCTGATGAGATGATGGGTCGCGTATCTGCGACCGGACCGACTGCGATTAGCCCTGGAGTGCGCCGCTGTCAAGCCAGATAGCGTCAGCGACTTACATCGGAGGCCTGCAGCCGAAGCAGGAGTTCCTGAAGCCCCACGGCACCGGGATGACGAAGCGTCAGTTCCTGTAGCGCGGAGGTTGATTCTGTTAACCCATCTCCCTGCAATCTGACCACCTCTGCAGCCGGCTCAATTGTTGGAAGATCACCCGCCCACGCTCCGAGGGGGTCATCACTGCTGTGCCAGCGCTCAGCAAGCGGATCAAACTGCGCCTCTAAGACCGCTTCTCCGAGCACCATTCGAGTCAGGGAAGCCTGCCGCTCGTCGAGCCCCTCAGTGAGCCATGCGGTCGGGAGAAGGGCCGGCCAGGGAACATCGCGACGCCGAGCATCTGCGTACAGGGCTGCCTGGACAGGGTGAGTCGACAAGACCGCCTCCAGTCCTTCCCCTGCGACCCGAGCCCGAGCGATCTGCAGCCGGAGATTATTGGGCTGGGCCTCCAGGGCCTCATCGAGCACGCTGAGCGCCTCAGGCTGCCGCTGGAGAATCCGGGCTCGGGCGAGGATGACCTTCGACTCCGTGGAGGTCAGCCCCTCGACCTGGGCCGCAGCGGCAGCCGGGAGCTGATCCCGCAGCGCGACGACCGCGAGCGCCATGTCGAACTCAGGACCGCTGATGCCGCTGGCGGCGAGTCCACGCTGACCTTCTCGGATGCGCTCCTCGTTGTTGGTCAGCAGCCCCCACCACACCCGGTGAAGCTCCGCGTCGGGAGGGCCAACCTCCAGAGCCCGGCTTCCAGAGAGCCCCTCCTGGATGCGAATGACTGCGGCATGGGTGGTGGCTCCAGCAGCGTCATAGCGATTCGCTGCCGCCTCGAAGCGTCCGAGATCATCGAGGGCATCTGCTGCGAGTCGATCCATGACATCTCGCACCCCTGCAGCCTCGCAGTCAGCGATGACCTGCAGCGCCTCCGCAGGCTGTCCAGACAGGACGAGGCTGCGGGCAGCCGGTGCACAGGCCGAGGGCTGACCAGGCGCAATGGCGAGGACATCGCGGGCGGCCTGGAGTGGATTGCCATGATCAAGCCGGACCGCCGCGAGGTGTGCGAGGCGGCCCTCGAGCAGCACAGACTCCAGGGCAAGGCCAGCCAGGGGGCTGCCGCTCAGGATTCCCCCCCACGCCTGAGCCACAGCCCACAGCGCCGGCGGGGTGTCGACCTCTGCGAGGACCGCGACAAGCCCCTCAGCCTGCTCGGTGGTCAGCGAGCGCTCACCGAGCCCGGCGAGGCTGACGAGCCGGACGAGATCGCCATGGTGATCCGGCTCCAGCACCAGCGCCTTCTGGGTCCACTCTGCGGCGGACTTGAGGTCACCGACGGCAAATGCCTCCCCGGCCCTGTCGCGGTATGCCTCGGTGGGTCCGGTGAGCGCCGGCCACTGCGCTTCCCACTGGGTCGTCAGGCTGTAGACCAGCTCATGATCAGAAGGAGCCCGAGAGAAGATGCGTTGGGGAAGCCCTGTGTACCAGGCGAGGCCCAGCCCGAGGATGAGCAGTCCCGCTGGAAGGAGTCGGCGGGCTGCTCCCTGTCCTGGCCGTCCGTCAGTCATCGTCCATCCGAGGAGTGTCTCCGACCTCGACCCAGACAAGCCACAGTCCCAGGGCTGGAGCCGTTACCCCGGCACGCGTGCGATCTCGGGCTTCGAGGAGCGAAGGGATGCTGTCAGGCGCTCGACTGCCGTGTCCGATCTGGATGAGGGTGCCGACCATGTTCCGGACCTGGTAGCGCAAGAACCCACGTCCGATGAACTCAATGTGTACCTCATCGTCGACCGCATGGACGGCGGCAGACTCCAGCAGTCGGGTGGGGTGCGATGCGGTACAGCCCGCAGCTCGAAAGCTGGTGAAGTCATGGGTACCGACCAGCGCTGTGCTTGCCTGCGCCATGGCCGACACCTCGAGGGGACGACGCTGAAACCAGGTCTGACCACGACGGTGCGGGCACCGAACCGCCCGGTTTAGAACCCTGTAGCGGTACATCTTTCGGCGTGTCCAGCGCCGGGGATTGTAGGCACTGGGAACCGCGCGTGCGGACAGCGCGACGATCTCTGGCGGCAGCTTTGTGTTCAGACCACGGAGGATCGAGTGCGGCGTGCGCTGGGCGTGGGCTTCAAATGAGATGACCTGTGCGAGGGCATGCACACCCGCATCCGTGCGTCCCGATGCGGTCACTACGACGGACTCGCCGCCCAAGATCGGCACCAGCGCGTCTTCCACGATCTGCTGAATGGTGTTGCCACCGGGCTGCCGCTGCCAGCCTCGAAAGGGGGCACCGTCCCAGGCAATCGTAAGCGCCCAGCGGGTCTTCGGAGGACTCGCCCCTTCAGCGATCAAAGCGAAGGCCGAACATCAGCACCTCGCTGTCGAACAGGAGGCCATCGCCACCGTCCGTCTGCTGCCACTCACCGACCGAGACGTCCCGATACTCGAAGGTGATGTAAGAGTCGCGAATACCGGAGCGGGCGAACAGCTTGCTGGCCTGAGACTGCTCGAAGACATCGAGGAGGAGGTGACCACCGAGCGCCCAGTGCCATCCATACTTGCCGCCGCCCATGGCGTCTGAGCTGAGCAGCTCAAACTCCTGAGCCCAGCTCTCGCGCCACAGCCAGTAGTCTCCGCCGATGCTGGCGAACGGAACCAGGATCTGGTTCTCCCAGAAGTCGAGCCGCAGCGTCGTGCTGACGGTCAGCGGAAGGACGGTCAGCTTGCTCTGCTCGGACGAGGAGGCGTAGCTGGAGGTCAGGGTGTAGCCGCTGTCGCGGATGAGCCCAAAGCCGGCCTCAAGCTCGGCGATGTGGCGCAGCGAGAAGGCGGTGGCTCCCCAGATCGACAGGCTGTTGCTGCCGAAGGCGGAGCTGAGGTTGGCGTCGGTCAGCGAGACCGAGCCGACGTTCATGCTGGTGGAGCGCGCGGTGATCGGCGCCTTCTCCTTGGCGCCAGGCATCTCGTCGGCAGAAGCATCCATCGGAGCCGAGACCGCGAGGAGTCCCGCGAGCACGGCTGCGCCACGACGACGGCGAGAGAAGGCTGCGATGCCGCCGAGCAAGGCCAAGGCAGCACTCGCCGGCCATGGCGTCCCGCAGAACCCTCCCGGCTCACCGGCCAGCTCCGAGGCGCTGTAGGTCTCCTCCGGAATCACCGAAAAGACGTCGCTCATGTCTCCCTCCAGACCGCCAGTGTCGACGGCTCTCACTGCCAAATAATAGGTGACGCCGTTGGTCACACCTTCGATCGTTATCTCGACAGCCTCTCCGGCGTCAGCCGAATGCTGAATAGGGTCGCCAATATCAGCCACCCCGGCACCCAGCCCGGTGTCTGCGGCGTAGCGTCCCCAGAAGGTCCAGTCATCGGCTCCCGTAAACGCGTCCAGCGACAGGAAGACCTCGTAGTAAGACAGATCAGAGTCGGTCACGCCGTCGAAGGTGAGAATGATGCGTTCATCTCCAAACCCAATGTCACCAGCAGACAGCGAGACCTTGCCGGGGGGGTTGTCGATAGAGACGGTGACGGCGTCGTGCCCTTCGCGGCTGCTTCCATCGGTGACCGCAATCCAGAGCTCGTTGTCGCCCTCATCGAGGAGGCCATCAGTGACCGTCACGCTGGCGGAGACCAGCTCGTCTGCGAGCAGCTCGCCGGACTCCAGCACCTCTCCATCTGGACCGTTGCGAATCTCCCAGTCTCCGTCAGTGTCTGAGGAGAAGGACACATCGATGACGTCGCCGACCGCGACCGTGCCTGAGGAGAACGACTCGGTGATCACCCAGGGGCGATCGGTGAGGAACAGCAGCTCTCCAGCATCGGTTCCGGCGATGGTGTAGCCATCCATCGAGACCATCTCGACGGGATCCCCCTCGCTGTCGTAAGAGAAGGAGTCCGACAGCTCAGCGGAGACGCTGGTCGTGCCCGTGTCGTAGCTGTACAGCAGAAAGGCACGCTGCCCGACGTCTGCAAGAATGAGGGCGGTGTTGGTGTCGACCGGCGCGAGCGCAGCGATCTCGTCCATGTCTGAAGAGTTCAGGAGGATGACAATGTTGTTGTCAGCGTTGTACCGAAGCAAACCGCTGGTGCCGCCGGCGAGCAGGGCGTTGTCGTTGATGACCGCGAGGTCTCTGCCATCCCCACCCACGCCGGTCTCACGGTTCGTGAGCCCTCCCCCCGCCAAGGTGAGCTTGGACACATTGTCAGAGCTGTGCAGCACGTACAGAGCCAGCGCGCCTGCGGCGATGTCTGTGATGCTGTCGTAGAAGAAGGTCACCGGATAGCCGGACAGCCCATCGATGGTGGTGGTGTCTGGCTCAAAGGAGTGGGCAACAAGCTGCCCGTCGGTCTTGCCCAGCACATACAGGGCACCATCGGCCTCGACGATGCCCACGTTCTCCTCGTCCGCGAGATCGAAGGAGGTGTCCGCGATGCTCCAGCCGCCGGAGGAGGTGTGGCTCAGCCAGCCGACGGTTCCATCGCTGCATGCAGCATACAGCTCAGTGGTGGCATCGACTCGAAACGCAGCGCCGACCACCGAGACCCCTGAGGCGCAGACCTCATACCCTGCTGCATCCCAGGAGCCCGTGTCGAGGATGTAGAGCTGGCTGGCGCCGTCATCGACAAACGCGGCCCACTCTTCGTCCTCGGACAGCACGATGTCGGGGATGCTGGTCCCGATGGCAGAGATGGACGCGACCCGATCGGGGGCAGCGATGGCAGAAGAGACAAGCAGGAGCATCATGGACGCGGTCATTGCAAGGATTGATCCGGGGGCTGAATACGAGGAGGAGTCTCGGAACGTGACATCCTGTCATGTCGACCGTTCGGCGTCGGTCAACGGGTCAACGGGTCAAAGCATGCCCTCACGCCACAGGAGGTTGGCAATCTGGAGGGTGTTCTCGACGGCACCAGCGCGGATGTTGTCCATCGCGGCCCAGAGGTGGATGCCGCTGCCGAGGGTGTCAGGGCGAATGCGACCGATGTGGATGTCGGGACGACCGACCAAGCGACGGGGACCGGGAACGGGATCTCCCATGCGCAGCGTCTCAGACTCCGAGAGGAAGTGCTGAAGCTCCTCCTCACTGGGGAGCGGATCGATCTGCACAAACAGCGACAGCGCGACCCCTGCGAACAGCGGAACCATTGCCACCGTCAGCCCGATCGCCTGGGGCGGCATGTGGGTGAGCGCGGCGACCTCAAGGGCGATCCGGCGCTCGGTGGTTGTCCAGCCATCCTGAAGCTCGCCGACCTGTGAGATGAGGTCGAAGGCGAGCCCTGAAGGGAACACCGCGCGCGGGGGCTCGCCAGAGCTGTACAGCGACAGCACCTGCTGGCCAAGCTCGTCAATACCGGCCCGACCTGCGATGCTCGCGGAGAGCATCACTGTCCCCTTGACCGCGTCTGCACCGAGTCGCGTCAGGGGTCCGAGCACCGAGGCCAGCGCGACTGCCGGGGCAGAGGGCGAGCTGATGAGTCGGGTCTCAGCAAACTGCTCCAGGGGCTCCTCTGAGACCGAGGGAACACAGAGCGCAGCGAGGTGAGGCAGCGCACCGCCGATGTCGATGGTGGCGATGCCCATGTCTGCGATGGCCGGCGCGTGCTGGCGCGTGACGTCAGGCGGAGTCGCAAAGATCACGAGGTCCACCCCCTCGGCCATTGCGCTGTCCGCGAGGCTGTCAGGCATCAGGAGAACCCGCTGGCTCTTCCCCTTGATCTCGATGTCCAGCTGCCGGGTTGTGCGGCTGGCGATGGGCCGGATGCCGCCGATGGGCAGGCCAGAGTCATGCAGGGCTTCGATCAGCTCCTTGCCGACCGCGCCGGTCGCTCCCACCACAGCGATCTGAAGACCACTCATTGTATCCACTCCTACAGTCGATGTTGTCTCGCACCGGTGCGCAGCTCAGGTCGCTCGGTTGCCGATCGTCTTGCCGAGGCTTCCCGGAACGTTCGCATCCGGTGGTCGCAGATAACGCAGGGCGACTTGTCCAGGGTCGGAAGCATCCGCACGCATCATCATTCCAAGCCGGGCGACCTCATCTGCAGGGCAGCGCCCAGCATCCGGGCTGACCTGACCGCCGGCTGCGGCGATCTCGTCGGCAAAGACCAGGGCCCCCTCCCCCACAGCGACGAAGGCGCCCTCCGGTACCACCTCGGACAGCAAAACGTCGTGCTCTGCTCCGATGAGGAGCGGCAGGTCGCCTGAGGCATCAAACAGCCCGGCATAGACCCGCCCCTTGCGCGCATCAAGCAGCGACAGGGTTCGAGCCTGTCCCGCACACGCGGCGCGTGCAGCGAGGGAGGAAACGGCAACGACCGGGACATCCCGAGACATCGCAATTCCCAGCGCCATCGAGACGCCAACCCGGAGGCTGGTGAAGGCACCTGGGCCAATCGAGACCGCGACGAGATCAATGGATCCCACGGTGGAGAGCAGCTCAGCGATGGCCGGCATCAAGACACCGTCGGCCTTGCGTACGACCCGCGCCGACCAGCTCTCGACCCAGCCAGGATGCCAGACCGCAGCGCCAACCACCGGACCTGCGGTGTCGATTCCGAGCACACAGCCCATCAGCCGACCAGCAGGCGTCGGATGTCAAACACCAGCACCATGAGCATGAGCAGGACCAGGAACAGCACACCGATCTGCTGGGCGCGCTCTCGCACCACATGAGAGACCGGCCGGCCGCGGATGCCCTCGATGAGGTAGAACAGGATCTGTCCACCATCGAGAACGGGCACCGGCACGAGGTTGATGATTCCCAGCGAGATGGACAGCATCGCCATCAGCCTCGCCCAGGTAAACAGCCCTTTCTCTGCGGCTGCGCTGGCCTGCCGCACGATCTCTACTGGACCGCCGAGGCTCTTCTCGACGGCAGCCTCGTTGGTGATGAGCTTTCCGAGCTGCTCAATGATGAGCCCGGAGATGAGAACGGTCTCCTCGGTGGCCCGAGAGATGGCGAGGGTGAACGGATAGTACTGCCGAGTGGTCGGTCCATCGACGTAGCCGCCGCCGCGGGACGTACCGAGGATCGGCCGGTAGTAGTACTGGCCGACGGCGTCGGTGTCTCGAATGACCTTGGGGGTGATGTCGAGGCTGATGAGCTCTCCGTCACGGATCAGCTCAACCGCCAGCGCGCGTGCGGTGGCCTCATCCCCAGTCCCCTCCATGGTGCCCTGCACGCCGTTGAGGACATCGATCCAGCTCCGGACGGGCTCTCCGTCGAGCCGAAAGAAGCGATCGCCGGGCTCGATACCAGAGCTGAAGGCCGGGCTGGGCGGCGGCGGCGGGCCAGGTGAGCAGCCGGCGAAGACGTCGTCGCCAGAGTCGTTGGCCGTCTCGCCGACCTCTCCAACAAACAAGGTGCCAGCAGCAATTCCCCAGCGCTCAGTGGCGGGCTGGTTGGCGCCGTTGTCTCGGGGGGCCCACTGGGTCTGACTGAGGTCCGCGCTGAAGGTCTCCGCGGCCCGGTCGACGGTGAGGCTCAGCGTGTCGGACTGGAGGGCAGCCTGAAGCGCTGCGGTCAGCTCCACCCAGTCTCCGACCACGGCACCGTTGACCCCGACGATGCGATCGCCGGTCCTCAGCCCCGCAGAACCCGCCGGAGAGGTCGGGTCATCGACGCCGATGATGGAGTCGATGCGGCTGTGCGAGATGCCGAGACGGCTGCTGGCCTCCTCGGTCAGGGTCACGGAGAGCGACAGCTCCGCTCCGCTCCGCTCGACGACGATCTCGTGTGTGCCCGCTCCCAGACCGGCAATCTGCTCTCTCATGCCGAGCCAGGTGGCGATCTCCTGACCGCCAACGCGGACGATCCGATCACCGGGCAGCATCCCGGCTTCCGCGGCAGGAGCTTCAGAGGTGATGTCGCCGATGATCGGTGCAGGCTGGGGCTCACCAGCCATGAACAGGGCAGTGAAGACCACAATGGGGAGGATGAGGTTGAAGCCCGGGCCGGCAATCATCACCAGCAGGCGCTGCCAGACCGGCCGACGCATGAACGAGGACTCCGGATCATCGAGCAGATCGTCGTCTTCGTCGCCGTAGCCGAACGGATCCGCTCCCGCCATCATCACGTAGCCACCAAACGGCAGCAGCGAGAGCCGGTAGTCCGTTCCACCGTACTCAAAGCCGATGAGCCGACGACCAAAGCCAATCGAGAACACCTGGACATGGACGCCGCAGAGCTTCGCGACGATGAAATGACCAGACTCGTGAATGAACACGAGGATGGCGACCAGAGCAACTGCGGCAAAGATGTTCATATGTGAACTGGATTCCTGTTTTCAGACAGAGCCTAACCGGCCTCGCCCGTCAGCCGACCGATGCCTCCTGGCGGACCTTCTCAAACATAAGGATCCCGGCAGTGACGCTGACATTGAGAGAGTCCAGGCTGTGCTTGAGGGGCACAGAGACGATGGCATCACAGCGGTGGCGAAGGGTCGAGGTGAGTCCCTTGTGCTCTCCACCGAGCACCATGGCGATGGGGCCACGCATCGGGACACTCCAGCACGGCTCGCCGTCCATGTCTGCGCCGACAATCCGGATGCCTTCCTTGCGTAGGACCTTCAGCACGCTGGAGAGCCCCTCACGGATCACCGGGACCTCCTCGGCTCCACCCATCGCGACGCGCTGCACAACCGGAGTGAGTCCCTTGCCACGGCGGGTGGGCACCACGACCGCATGAACCCCCGCTCCCATCGCGCTGCGAAGGATCGCCCCGAGGTTCTGCTCGTAGTTCAGCTCATCAGCGAGGATGAAGAACGGATCGATCCCCTTAGAGAACAGCTCCTCCAGGCGCTCACGTGCGGTGTAGCAATAGTGCGGCTCAGCAATGGCGATGACGCCGTTGTGGACGCCTGTGCGGCTCATCTCGTCGAGCTTCCGCCGCTCTACCCTGCGCAGCGCGACGCCATGCTTCTCAACCAGCGAGAGAAGCTCGTTGATCTTGGGGTTGGGCTTCGCACGCTCATCGAGCAGCACCCGATGGACCTTGCGACGCTTGCGCTTGAGAACCTCAATGACGAGGTTGCGACCTTCCAGCTGATCAGACACCCGAACTCCTACAGCCCACAGGCCGCTCATCTGTCGGTGGGACTCTGAGGAGAGTCAGGGAACGTTCAGAGTGTAGCTGCGACTGCCACCGTTTGGTGAGTCGCTGGCTCGACGGGTGTAGACCACCTCTGGACGACTCATTGACACCGTGCCCGAGCTGTTGCTGCCCTCGCCGACGTAGATCATCAGATCACCGCCGGTGGGTGTGTTGCTGGGCTGGGCATTGATGAGGATGGTGTTCTCACCCTGCTTGAGGTGGGGTGCGAGGTCAAGAATCACCTGGGCATCGCCCGACTTTACGTCCTTCACCAGTGTTCCGTTGACCAGGACCTGAAGGTTGTGCTCGCCGGAGTTGTTGTCCTGGGTAACCAGCCACCACTTCCCGGCCGTGACCGGTGGAGTGTCTGAGTCAACCGTTCCACCAGTGACCTCGATCTTGTAGTTCGGTGCATCAACCCAGATGTCACCGTTCTCATCAACGCGGACGCCGACATCGCGGAACTCAAAACCCCGCAGTCCGTCGGCCTTGACCCCGTTTACATAGAGCACACCGCCAGCGAAGGCATCAGCGAGAAGTGAGAGCGCGAGCAGGCTGTTCATTATCCCTCCAGCCCCGCATTGAGCCGGGCATGCAAGAGCTTACTGGTCTTAAACTTCGGCAGTCGCTTGGATGGAACCAAGATCTGCTGACGAGTTCTCGGATTGCGACCGATATACCCTTCGTAGTCCTCGACCTTGAAGCTTCCAAAGCCACGAATCTCGATCCGGTTCCCGTCCATGAGGGTAGACTTCATCTGGTCGAAGATGATGTTGACCACCTCCTCGGCCACGCGGCGAGAGAGGTTCCTGCGCTCAGCAAGCGCATCAATGAGCTCTGATTTCGTCATGTCTGGTGTCTTCAGGGGACCGGGTAGTGTAGCGATAAGTCGGTAGAGGGTGCCGGTATTCCGTGCACTTCGGATCAGGGCTCGCCCTGGCGGGCGCGGCGCCGCTGCTCGGTCGCAGTCAGAGCCTCTCCCTCTTCTCCTTCTCCCTCATCAGGCTCATCGCTGCTCAGCGGCGAGAAGAGCTTCTCGAGGTGCGGGCGGAGGTCCTGCATGACCAGGATCGTCGGGCTGGCGACGAAGATGGTGGAGTAGGTACCCACGAAGACACCGATGAGGATCGCGAGCGCGAAGGTCTCGATGACGGGCCCGCCGAGGAGCAGGAACGCGGTCATACCCAGCGCCGTGGTCAGCGAGGTGGCCAGGGTCCGGCTCATGGTCTCGTTGATCGAGTCGTTGATGAGCTGAGCCATGTCGCGCCGACGATAGCGGGTCATGTTCTCTCGGATCCGGTCGTAGATGACGATGGTGTCGTTGAGCGAGTAGCCGATGATCGTCAGCAGGGCGCCGATCATCGGGAGGTTGAACTCACGCTGGGTCAGGACGAAGATTCCCACAACGATGGTCACGTCGTGAAACAGCGCGAGGACTGCACCCGGTGCGAACGCCAGATCGAAGCGAAACGCGACGTAGACCAGGATGAGGGCCAGCGTCGAGGCGATGGCGATGAAGCCCTGCTTGCGCAGCTCACCACCAACCTTGGGGCCGACCGAGTCCGTGGAGAGGGTGATAAAGTCCCGCCCGCCCATCTCCGTCCTGATGCTGTCGGTGATCTTGGAGGAGAGTCCTGGCAGCTCGATGTAGAAGGAGTTGTCGTCAGGCGCCTTGCGAACGCGGGCACCGTCGATGCCCTTGATCGCATCCTTGATCTCAGCGACGGGCGTGGGGGAATTGAATTCCACCGTGGCCTTGGAGCCGATCTCTGCGACGAAGTTGTTCACTTTGCCCCAGTCAGCGCTGAACTTTGCCACCAGCGCCGCAACGATCTCGTCCTCGACACCCTCGGTGCCGAAGGTGGGATCCTGAATCCGAACTGAGAACCGGTTCTCTTCGGGCGCACCAAGCTGCTGGACCGAGTCGCCGCTGACCCCGAGGTTCTCCAGAGCACCGCGGAGGTCCCCGATGGGCACCGCCTGACCGAGCGGAACGCGCTCGCTGCTCGCGACCGACGCGCTGCCCGCCGGGAGAGACTCGACGAACTGGACCTGGATCTCGTTTCCGCCGGTGAAGTCGATGCCCCAGTTCGGTCCCTGCACCAAGAACAGGGCGATGGAGACGATGACGAGGAGTGCGGAGAAGACCGCGGCAATGGCTCGCTTGCCGACAAAGTCGATTCGAGTGCCGGGTTTAATGAACTGCATGCCTGATCCCTAAATCGAGAGCCGGGAAGTGGCCTTCCGGGTGAGGAAGTCCATCATCGTTCGTGAGACGAAGATGCCGGTGAACAGGGTGGTAATGATTCCGATCATCAGTGTGACCGCGAAGCCCTTGATCGGACCGGTTCCGTAGGTGTAGAGGACGACACCAGCAATGAAGGTGGTGATGTTGGCGTCGAGGACAGCCAGCAGCGCCTTGTCAAAGCCAGTTCCGACCGCAGCACGGGCGTTCTTGCCCAGCCGCAGCTCCTCGCGGATCCGCTCGTAGATGATGATGTTGCAGTCCACCGCCATACCAATGGTCAGCGCGATGCCTGCGATCCCCGGAAGGGTCAGGGTCGCCCCTGCACCGGCCAGCAGTGCAAAGACCAGGAGGATGTTGCTCATCAGCGCGATCACTGAGACCATTCCGGCCTTGCGGTAGTAGACGACCATGAACGCAAGCACGAGGCCAAAGCCGACCACGGTGGCTTGCTTACCAGCCTCGATGGCATCCTCACCGAGGCTCGCACCGACCTGACGAATCTCGCCGATGGTCACCGGAGCCGGCAGGGCACCGGTCCGCAGCACCAGAGAGAGCACGCTGGCCTCCTGGAGAGCGAGGTTGTAGTCGTTGACGCCAGACTCAATGCTGGCCCGACCGCCGCCGATCTTCTCGCGAATGTTCGGTGCCGATGAGATCTTGTTGTCGAGGACGATGGCGAACCGTCGACCCACATTCTCGCCGGTGACGTCGGCGAAGATCTTGCCGCCGCGGGGCTTGAACTCCAGCGCGGTGTAGGGCTGGTTGTACTGGTCAATGGCGACCGATGCATCGTTGATGTCATCACCCGTGAGGATGATCTCATCCTTGAGCACGAAGAACCGCTCGGTGCGGGCGTCCTTCTTGGTCTCCACGTCCTTGCTGTACTCCCACATCAGGAGCGTGTTGGACGGGATGATCCCGTTCTGCCGAAGGTGCTCAGAGAGGGCTTCATCGTCGACGAAGATCTCTGGAGCCAGCTCGGTCTCTGCATCGAGGATTCCGCGGAGGATATCCCCCTCCTGCTTCATCACGTCCTCGTCGACCAGCATGAACTCCAGGACGGCAGCGGTGCCGATGGCGTTGATGGCGGTCTCCGGGTCGTCGATGCCGGGGAGCTGGATGTTGATGCGGTTGCCGCCCTTCAGGACAATGGAGGGCTCCTTGACACCGGTCTCATCGATGCGGGAGCGGAGGGTCTCGAGCGCCTGCTCGACCGCGCGCTCGCGGATTCCCTGTGACTCAACCTCAGTGACGGTGAAGGCGTACTGCTCTCCATCGACGCCATCGCGGCTGTTGGCGTACTCATACCCGGCAAACTTCTTCTCCATGAACGCCGTCAGCTCACCGAGGGTGAAGTCCTCAGTGACCTGAAAGAGCAGGGTCGGCTCGCCGGTGGCCCGGCGGACGTTGCCGAGGAAGATGCCCTCGTTCTCTGCCGTGTCTTTGAGCGGCGCGATGTCGCGCTGGACGGAGGAGATGACCGCCTCAGCGACCTCGACCTGCAGCGTCATGTCGATGCCGCCCTGCAGGTCGAGTCCGAGGCTGAGCTGCGCAGCGGGGAGCAGTGAGTCCCACCACTCCTCGGGCTCCTCGACCTCCGCCTCACCCTCAGTGCCACTGGAAGCGTTGTTCAGCTCCTCAGCACTTGCAGCGGCACGTTCAGCCGCAGACGGCGCTATGATGGTCGGAATGAGCATCCAAGCTCCCCAGACCACCGCGAGAAAAATGATGACCACTCGGGTCCACCAGGCTCCAGACATCCCCACAGCTCCTTAGCTCTTGTTCTCGACAGCACCGGCAGTGGCTTTGCCCTTTACGGCAGACGTGTCCATGGTCACCCGGGTCTTCTCCGCGATTTTCAGCACAATGACTCCATCTCCGACCTCATGGATCTCACCATGCAGACCGGATTTCGTGACAACCTTGTCACCCTTCTGGAGTGAGGCAAGGAGCTTGTCATGTTCCTGCTGCTCTTTCTGCTGCGGCCGGATGACGATGAAGTAGAAGATTGCGATGAAAAAGATGATCATCGGGGCGGTCTGAAGCAGACCATCCATGGGGGATATCTGCTGTGCCGCCTGGGCGATGAAGGGCGTAATGGTCATAGAGTGTCCTCAGGATTCCGGGTGCCTCAGACGGGCTGAGACCAGCCTGTAGCCTCGCGCCTCAGCGCTGCCAGCGCCGCCTCCCCCTCGACAATCGCCGCCCGAATGCGTGCCATGAGTCTCTGGTAGAAGGTCAGGTTGTGCAGGGTAAGCAGCCGCGGGGCAAGGATCTCGTTGGAGATGAACAGGTGCCGGAGGTAGGCCCGGCCAAACGAGCGGCACGTGTAACACGTACAGGAGGCATCCAACGGAGAAGGATCATCACGGTGCTTCGCGTTCTTGATGTTGAGCACACCTTCGCTGGTAAAGATGCGCCCGGTTCGCCCGCTGCGAGTCGGCAAGACACAGTCAAAGATGTCAACGCCGCGCATGACTCCATCGATGAGATCGATGGGGTAGCCGACCCCCATGAGGTAGCGGATCTTGTCTGCGGGCAGGTGGGGGGTGACGACCTCGACCATGCCAAACAAATCGTCTCGGGGCTCCCCAACGCTCAGCCCCCCAACGGCGTAGGCATCGAGGCCAAGCTCTACAATCTCCTGGGCATGTGCAATGCGCATGTCTTCGTAGAAGCCTCCCTGGACGATGCCGAGCAGGGCGGTGGTCTCCGGCTTCTTGCGGGCGGCGATGCAGCGCTTGAGCCACCGGGTCGTTCGTGCCGTGCTGCTTGCGACCCGATCGCGATCCGCCGGCCACTCGATGCACTCATCAAATGCCATCGCCATGTCCACGCCCAGGGTCTCCTGGATCTCGACGCACAGCTCTGGGGTGATGATGCGGTACTGCCCATCGAGGGGGGCACGGAACCGAACGGACTTCTCGGAGATCTTGATGTAGTCCTTGAGGCTGAAGATCTGATAGCCGCCGGAGTCGGTGAGGATGGGTCCATCCCAGCCCATGAAGCTGTGCAGCCCACCCATCGCGCCGATGGCTTCGTGGCCTGGCCGCACCCAGAGGTGCATGGCGTTGCTCAAGACAATCTCTGCACCGAGCCCGCGAAGGTCCTGAGGGGTCATTCCCTTGACGGAACCATAGGTTCCCACTGGCATGAACGCTGGAGTCTGCGCGGTGCCGTGAGTGGTGGTCAGGACCCCGGTGCGTGCAGCACCAGCAGTGGCGGTAATTTCAAGCGAGAGTGCACTCATCGTTCGCAGTCCATCAACATCGCGTCTCCATAACTGTAGAACCGATAGCCGGTCGTGATTGCATGCTGATAAGCAGCCATCACCCTCTCCTGTCCGCCAAAAGCACATGCGAGCATCAGCAGAGAGCTCCGCGGAAGGTGAAAGTTGGTCAGCAGTCGGTCGACGACTGAAAATCGATAGCCCGGCTGGATGAACAGCCGCGTGCTCCCCTCCCCGGGCTGGACCATGCCGTCGACGGCAGCCGACTCCAGACAGCGGGTCGAGGTCGTCCCGACCGCGACCACTCGCCGTCCCTCCGCACGCGCGCAGTTGACCGCCTCCGCCGTCTCTACCGGAACAGAGAACCGCTCCTGGTGCAGCATCCCCGCGTCGAGATCGGCGCTTCGGAGATTGCGGAAGGTGCCCGGTCCGACGTGGAGGGTGATGTGGGCCCGGTGGACGCCACGGGAATCCAGCGCGTCGAGGATGTCCTCCGAGAGGTGAAGTCCAGCAGTCGGAGCTGCGATCGCACCCGGTGGACCGGCGAACACGGTCTGATATCGCCAGGCATCATCGGCCTCAAAGTCGCGGCGGAAGTAGGGCGGCAGCGGCAACGCACCGGCCTCAGACATCACCGCGCCAGGCCCGGGCAGCGGACGGACACGCCAGGTGCCATCCGGCAGGCGCTCACTCAGCACGACGGACAGTCCCGGGATGGAGACTCCATCCTTGAGGAGCTCCAGAGACTCGCCAGCCTTCAGGCGCCGACCGGGGCGCACCATCGCTGGCACGCAGCCATCTGCACCAGGGGCGTCCGACAGGAGCAGAACCTCGACGGCACCGCCGGTGCCTCGGCGGGCGGCGAGACGAGCAGCGAGCACCCGCGTGTTGTTGACAACCAAGAGATCTCCCGGCGAGAGGCAGCTCGCGAGATCTGTGATCTGTCGGTCGTGTCGCTGGGAAGCGCCGAGAAGCAGCAACCTTCCACCGTCCCGGCTCTTCGGCGGATGGCGAGCGATCTGCGGCTCCGGCAGTGCATAGTCGAACGGTCGCAGGCGGGGGTCAAGCTCAGACAGCGGGGGCCTCCTCGGCTCTCAGCCCCGGCCCCTATCGCATCGCCGCTCTGGAAGCGATATAGCGGGCACCTTCGATATCCATGCCCGGAAAGAATCCCATGCGTGAGAACAAGACCATCCGTCGGCGTAAAGACGCCGCGGCTCCCCCAGAAACAGACAGCACCACGACGCTGCCCACCGCAGAGGCCCTGCCCACTGCGGAGGCACCGCCAGCCATCGCCGTCGAGACACCCGAGGCTCCGGTCGAGCGCGGTCCATCGCTGGATGCCGATGCACTGATGGCCGAGCTCAACGACCTCACCCCCGAGCAATTCGCCGAGCTGATGGCCGCTGGTGCTCCCCGCCGCTACCGTCCTGGCAACGAGGCCACCGGTACCGTTGTCCGCATCAAGGGCGAGACGGTGTTCGTCGATGTCGGCGCAAAGTCTGAGGCGATGCTCGATCTCAGCGAGCTCGACGAGCCACCAGCCATCGGCTCGGAGATCAAGGCATACGTCCTCCGTATCGGCGGCAACGGGATGCAGCTCTCCCAGCGCATCGGCGGCCACGACGCTGATCGCGAGACCCTGCAGCAGGCCAAGGATGCTGGCGTCCCTGTCGAGGGCATCGTCAAGTCCAGCAACAGCGGCGGCTTCACCGTCGTCGTCGGCGGCGTGACCACCTTCTGTCCCATCTCGCAGATCGATCGCTTCGCAGGAGACGATCCCTCGGTCTACGTTGGCAAGACCTTCTCTTTCCGGATCATCGACATCGCCGATGGCAAGATCGTGCTCTCCCGTCGGGTGATCCTCGATGAAGAAGCCGAGGTGAAGGCCGTCGAGCTGTGGGAGAAGACCGCCCCAGGCGACATCGTTGATGGTGTGGTCACCGGCGCGCGTGACTTCGGCGTGTTTGTTGACATCGGCGGCATCCAGGGCCTCGTCCACCGCTCCGAGCTCTCCTGGTCTGACGAGGACGCCCCGCCTTCTCGCGGCGACCGGGTCTCGGTCCGAATCCTCGACGTCGACAAGAGCGCCAAGCGGATCTCGATGTCGATGAAGGATCCACGTTTTGCACCCTGGAACAAGGTCGGCACCGAGTTTGTGATCGGTGGAATCTACAGCGGAACCGTCACCCGACTGACCGACTTCGGCGCGTTCGTGAAGCTGGCACCGGGTCTCGAGGGACTGGTCCACATCTCGAACATCTCCAAGAACCGCATCGAGCATCCGGATGAGGTGCTCAAGGCCAACGAGCGCATCCAGGTTCGGGTGCTCAACATCGACGACGACCGCAAGCGACTCGGCCTCGGCATCAAGCAGGTCAGCGAGACCGACACGATAACTCCCCGCGAGAAGCCGGCTGCCCGAAGCCACTCTGCGGGGAATCTCGGAACCATGGCGGATCTGTTCGGCGGCCTCAAGCTCAAGAAGTAGCGCAGAGACCGCGAACGACGGCTCCAGCGCCCTACAGGGTGTCCATGCGTGTGCGGAAGGCCTTGAGATCCGTGAACGCATGCCCCTTGTTGGCCGGGTGCTGGAGCAAAAAGTTCGGATGGAAGGTCATCAGGGTCGGCAGCGGACCATGCTTGGTTGGATAGCTCGCCCAGTGCCCGCGACGGATCTGTGCCTGATGCGGTGAGAACAAGACCCTGGAGGCATCCCGCCCCAGGGCCAGCATCAGCTGTGGCCGGACTGCTGAGAGCTGCTCCGCGAGCACAGTCGAGCAGGTCAGCGCGGTGTCATCCGAGCTGCCATGGTGGGTCTTGCAGCGATTGACCGGCAAGAAGAAGACCTCTCGTGGCTGAATGCGCAGGACACGGGTGAGCATCCCAGCGAGCATTGCGCGCCCCTGCGGGACGAGGGTCTCGCCAGAGATCACCGCGATGGCAGCTGTGGGCTCACCGCGACCGATCTGGAGGCGGTTTCGGCATGCCGGACAGGGCTGGTTGGGCGTGAGTCGCCCAGAGAGCTGCGCGAGGGCCTCTGCCCCGACCGGCGGCGCCTTGGGTGCGGTGACGATACTCGCCCAGGCAGACGGGAGGGCCTCCGGCTTCCGACGCTTCGTAGGCGCTGTGCGCTTCGCGGGCGCTGTGCGCTTCGCGGGCTCTGTGCGCTTCGCCGGCGCTGTGCGCTTTGAACGCTCAGCACGGGGAGAGGTCGGCTTTCGCATGCGAGACTCTGGTCGTGCACCAGCATCAGGCTTCGGCGAGGGGCGACGGGCGGGCTGTTGCCGGGGCGGTGAGGCCTCTTGGGGCGGACTTATGACGCGCTCTGCTGGGAGTATTTCTGCGCCACACAGCCCCTGCCATGCGGCGTATGCCGCCACATCTGCGAGCAGATCCGCAAGCTCCATTCGGGGATCCGTGTCGACCATCGAGCCTCCGTGAACGTGACTAACGTCGGGATTGTGTCGCTGCTGACCGCGCATCAGCCCATCGATGTGAAGAGCATCTTGTCCTGAATCTGGCTGTCAGTGTCGCTCTTATAGTACCGTGTCAGGCACTCCAGGGTGCAAAACCAATCCACCCTCCATCATCATCCTCACCGGCAAGACCACACAGGAAACTGATGACCACCTTTGCAGTCGGCATCGATCTCGGGACCACACACTCTGCCATCGCTATCGTCAACAAACACGGCGTGCCGGAGGTTCTCCCCAACGCCGAAGGCGATCGGATCACCCCCTCTGCGATCCTCTTCGACGATGACGACATCATCATCGGCAATTACGCCAAGCAGGCCGCTGTCGCGTTCCCTGAGCAGGTCGTCGAGTTCGTGAAGCGGAACATCGGCACCGAAGATGGCTCCTTTGACTACCGGGGACAGAGCTACACGCCCGAGCGCCTCTCCAGCCTCATCCTCGCCAAGCTCAAGCACGATGCTGAGCTGCGCCTGGGGCATCCTGTCCACCAGGCCGTCATCACCGTGCCGGCCTACTTCGGACACCGCGAGCGCCAGGCCACCATCAAGGCCGGCGAGCTTGCCGGGCTCGATGTCATCCGGCTCATCAACGAGCCCACAGCTGCCGCGACCGCCTACGGCCTGAACAACCTCGGCCGCGACATGCGCTGCCTGGTCTTCGATCTGGGTGGTGGAACTTTTGACGTCACGATCATCGACCTGGAGGGCAACGACATCCACGTCCGCGCCACCGCCGGCGACAACCACCTCGGCGGCAAGGACTGGGATGATCGCCTCATCGCGTATGCCTCGGAGAAATTCAAGGAGAAGCACGGACTCGATCCCCGAGACGATCTCGCGGCCCACCACGATCTCCGGCAGAAGTGTGTCAGCGCCAAGCTCGCCCTGACCAAGCGCCCCGAGGTCACGCTCTTCTACGACTACAAGGGTCACATCCTTCGCCTGAAGGTTCCCCGCTCTCTGTTCGAAGAGCTGACCGCAGATCTGCTGGAGCGGGCGAAAGCCCTGACGCTCGAGAGCCTGAAGGAGGCCAAGACCACTCCGGAGGAGGTCGACACCGTTCTGCTCGCGGGAGGCTCGACTCGGATGCCGATGGTGCGCAAGCTCATCCGGCAGATCTTCAAGAAGGAGCCCGCCCGAGACATCAACCCCGACGAGTGTGTCGCGATGGGAGCGGCCCTGGCTGCGGCTTTAGAGGCCGCAGAGCTCGCCGGCGAGGCTCCGCCGGTCGACATCCGTACCCACGATGTTGCCGGACACTCCCTGGGCATGGTCGTCTACAAGGACGGCAAGCTGCACAACACCTCGATCATCCGTCGCAACAGCCGCATTCCCTGTGAGCACAGCCAGGACTGCTTCATCACCACCCACGACGGACAGACTGTGGTCGACCTCTGGCTGGTCCAGGGTGAGAATGCCGACCCGCTGGAGTGCAACGTCCTGGGCCACTTTGAATTCTACGGAATCCCGCCGCGAGATGCCGGTGAGTCAAAGCTGTCGGTAACCTACCGCTACAACGCAAACGGCATCGTCGAGGTCGAGGCCATGGACCTCAACACCGGGCAGACCCTCGCCCACCGGGTCGCAGCTTCCACGGTCAGTCTCGAAGATGTCGCTCGCAACCGAGTGCCGGTTCACATCGCCCTGCTCATTGACAGCTCCGGCTCCATGTACGGACAAAACATGGACATCGCCCGAGAGACTGCGCTGGAGTTCACCCGAAACACGCTGAAGCCCAACCGCTCCATTGCGCTGTACGCCTTCCCTGGCGGACAGCGAACCCGCTCGACCCGCAAGCTCGAGGACATCCAGGTCGCGATGGAGAGGCTCATCCCAATCGGAGGCTCCCCCCTCCATCAGGGTCTCGCCGCAGCCCGCCGCAGCCTGAAGGGCAAGGCTGGAATGCAGCGCATCTTCGTCATCCTCACCGACGGCAACCCCGACGATCCTGAGGCCGCGATGGCAGAATGCATTCGGATTCGACGCTCCGGCGGGCGAATCATTACGATCGGAGTCGGCTCACAGGTCAACCAGGAGTTCCTCCAGCGGATGTGTATGCGACCTTCAGACTTCCACAAGCACACCGAGCGGATTGAGCTCGACGGCACCTTTATTAACCTCGCCACAGAGGTCAGCTCGCGGAGCTGATCGGTCAGTAGGAGAGAGCTTGGCTTCCGATAGCGATTCCATCAGCCGTGAGTTGGAGCGCCTCCGCGCCTCCATCGAGCAGCAGAATGAGACCTCCCGACGTTCCTTTGATGCACTCTATGAGGAGCTGCGTCAGTACAAAGAAGACTTCATCTTTCAGTCTGAGAAGCCGCTCTTGCTCGACCTGCTGTTGTTCTACGACAGCCTGAATTGGTTCCAGCAGAGCATCATCAAGGGCGAGATGAGCCCTGAGGTCATTGCCGACAGCTTTCAGTACCTCATCGACGAGTTTCTGGAGCTGCTCTACCGTCGGGATGTCCTGCCGATGGAGACCCGCAAGAAGTTCGATCGTGAGAACCAGAAGGCACTCCAGGTGGTTCCCACCAACGATCCCAAGCAGGACTATGTGGTCAAGCGCGTTCTGAAGCGCGGCTTCTCACGTGCGGATCGAAAGCTGAGGGCTGAGGAGGTCATCATCCATCGTCACAGCCCGGCGGCCTCGGACGACAAGCGATGAGCAAGCCGATCCTGGGAATCGATCTGGGCACCACGTTCTCGGCGATGTCGATTGTGGATCGCTTTGGAAAGCCCGCGATCATACCGAACTCAGAAGGCCACTCGACCACTCCATCTGTGGTCCACTTCTACGAGCCCGGCGGCTGGGTTGTTGGAGAGCAGGCCGCCAAGATGGTGGTCGCTGACCCCCACAACGTCGTGCGCTTCATGAAGCGCTCCATGGGGGAGTCGGACTTCGAATTGTCGTTCTTCGACCGCAGCTACACTCCTCAGGAGATCTCAGCGCTCATCCTTCGCAAGCTGAAAGATGACGCCGAGGAGGCGATGGGAACGGAGATCACAGATGCCGTGATCACGGTCCCAGCCTACTTCAACTCCGCCCAGCGTGGCGCGACCACAGAGGCTGGACAGCTCGCAGGCCTCAACGTCCTCTCGATCATCAACGAGCCGACGGCGGCGGCAATTGCGTATGGTCTTGAGCGCCTGGGTGGCTTCCGACGAATGATGGTCTTCGACCTCGGCGGTGGAACCTTCGACGTCACCCTCATGGAGATCCGAGGCATCCGCTTCCAGACCATCGCCTCGGACGGCAACGCCGAGCTCGGCGGAAAAGACTGGGACGACAAGCTGCTCAACCACGTCGCAGAGCAGTTTGTCGAGAAGCACGGCCTCGATCCCCGAGACGAGCCGCAGCCTTACCAGGAGCTCTACGAGCGGTGCCTCTACGCAAAGATCTCGCTCTCCAGCAAGCCTCGAGCGATCATCCCGATCAACTACAAGGGCAAGCGGATGATCGTAAAGGTCACCCGCCAGGAATTCGAGCAGCTCACTGCGGACCTCGTCGAGCAGTGCATGGACACCTGCCGGATTGTTCTCAAGCGAGCGGGGCTGCGCTGGGATCAGCTCGGTGAGGTTCTCCTTGTCGGAGGCTCGACCCGCATGCCGATCATCCGCAGCTCCCTGGCCCGGCTGTCAGGCCGCCGCTTCGCGCCGAACATCAACCCTGACGAGTGTGTCGCCTTGGGTGCCTCGCTGACAGCGGTTCTGCGCCACCGGCCCGACCACCCAGCCCTCAAGAGCCACCGAAAGTCCATCGCGCTTCGCTCTCGTGAGAGCATGACAGGGGCTGCACCGCGCTCCAATCCCTACACCAGTGCCGAGTCCACCACCGGCGGGGCCCCGCTCACGGGCCTGCCTCCGATCCAGATCCACGACATCACCGCCCACCCCCTGGGAATGATTGTCCTGGACCAGCAGCACAAGGAGCGGGTCCTGACCCTCATCGGAGCCTCTACCCCGGTGCCCTGTGAGAAGCGCAAGCGCCTGGGCTATGCCTACAACAACACCACCGCAGTCCGTGTAGAGGTGACGGAGGGTACCGGTAACAAGCGCGATGAGGTCGAAGTTGTCGGAGAAGTTCTCCTGGAGAACCTCCCCATCCGCAGCAAGGGTTCTCCTCTGGAGGTTCTCTACCGGTACAACGTCAACCAGATCCTTGAGGTCTACATCATCGACATCGAGAGCGGCACCCGGCGCCATGCTCAGATCAACCTGCGGGGAAGCATCGGCGGCAAGAAAATGGAAGAACGAAAGCGCGAGATCGCTCAGATGCGCCTCTGCTGAGGCCCAGCCGACATCACCTGCGATCTGGCTCACTCACCGGAGGGTATGATATCTCTTGTGGCACCCAGAGTCTGACTCTCCTCCCGCCCCGTACTGAGTGTTGATTGGCAGATGGATCCACAGCAACTTGAGACACTCACCACTTTCCTCAGTCAGGTCGATAAAGACAACCTCTTTCAGTACTTAGACCTGAAGATTGAGGCGACCGACGAGGACGTAGAGGCTGCCATTAAGAAGCGTCGCTCTTGGGCGCAGGGCCAGCAGTCCAACCCCAAGTACCGCACCGAAGCGATCTGGTACATCAAGAACATCGCATTCATCAAGGGCTTGCTCCTTAACAATCGAGCAGCGTACATCAAGCGACTGCGGGCGGAGAAGAACCGTATTGCGCTGCGCACCCTGGGTGTCTACATCCTCGGTGCGATGGCTGGCGGTGTGCTCAGTCGTCGCGCCGAAGATGCGATCCGCACACGCGCCACAAAGCTGGGCCTCCCGGAAGCCCTGGTCACTCAGCAGGTCGACCACTTGCTCAAAGAGCAGGGCGCGCACCGAGAGGATGCAAAATCTGAAGCACTGAGCCTCAGCGACTTCACCGTGAGCGACGTCACCGTGAGCGAGTCCATCGCTCCGGTAGAGGATCCACCCAAAGAGCCCCAGCAGCCAGAAGGACCGGAGCCAACACTGAGTCCGCCCTCCGAGAGCGGAAGCGCTCTCGACTACTACGCGGTGCTCGGAGTCGCATCAGGCGCATCGACGCAGGATCTGGAGGCGGCCTACCGCAGCCGGTATCGGCAGGCCGCTCGGCAAGGTGCTCCCGCTCAAGTCCAGGCGCGGTGCGCAGAATTAGACAAGGCCTGGCATGCCCTCCGGGATCCCCTCCGCCGGACCACCTACGACAACGAACGCCGCAAGCAACAGCAACGGAGCGGGGCCGCGCTTCCAGACGACACCGCGCCCACTTCACCGATCACTGCAGACCCCATCGAAGACGGGGTCACCTCAGATGCTCCGCGCCTCCCCGAGGGGCTCGCGCAGCGGGCGTATCAGCCCGGGACCCACAGCCGGACTCCGAAGCTGGAGGTCGACGGTCCCACGCAACTCACGTTCTCCATCGGTCGCGTCAAGCATCGACACACCCTGACGATCCGAAACACCGGTCAAGGTCGGATGAGCGGACGGGTCCACGCCGATCGTTCCTGGGTCACGCCCCTTCCCTCCAGCCTCGATCCCAACATCAAGGAGCAGGTCGTAGAGCTCCTCATCGATCCGGCAGAGATGCCGCGGCAACGCGGGCAGTGCCGTGTCACCATCTCCACCCGGGCCGGCGGAAACCGTGCGCTCATGCTTCAGGTGCAGCGCTCCGGACGGATCTTCCCGCTGGTGCTCGGCGGGCTCTTGGTCGTCGGCACCGGCATCGCGATCGCTCCGTTCATCATCGGCTCTGGTGGAGATCACCGCACAGGAGCAGGACGGCTCATCCTTAATGTCGATCCGCCCGTCGGAGAGATCTACATCAACGACACCCTCATCAGCACCCAGGGTGCCCTGGACATCGAGGCCGGCTTCCCGCTCAACGCTCCGTTCACCGTCAATGTCCAGGCCGATGGGTTCGCGGACTGGTTCGAGACGACCACGGTCCAAGATGGCAAGACCGTCACGCTGTCAGCAGAGCTGGAGCTGACCGATCCGATGAACTTCAAGCCGAAGCGGGAGTGGAAGGAGGGAGGGCTTGCTAACGACGTGCTGCAGCAAGAGCTCAACGAACACGCCCTCGAATTTGAGGAGTGCTTCGCAGAGGCCAATGTCGGAGCTCCCGGCTATACAGCGATCCTTGACGTCAAGGGCTACATCAATCAGCTCGGGTCCATTGCGCGCATCGACTACCTTGAGCGCAACTTCGACGCGCCAGAGCTCGATCACTGCATCCGTCGCGAATTTCGTGCGCTCTCCATGCCTCTCCTCAATCCCCGCTTTGACTACGCGACCTTCACCCACACCTTTCACTACATGGTGCCGGAGAACTGAGGTGCCGACCGTTGTGGCGGAGATGGGGCGTCAATGAACACCCGCGATGAACAGCTTGAGGCCATCCTCGATCAAGCCGAGGCGGTCCTGGACACTGGTGATGCCGAGAAGGCAATTGCCATCTGCGATCACGCGCTCTCCCTGTTTCCAGGGCATCCCGGCGCGCTGTTTGTTCGTGGAGACAGCCTGAGGGTGCTGGGGGACATGGCCGAGGCCGCACAGTCCTACCGAGCCGCTGCACTCGCCCGTCCCGACCACGCCTCCTCTTGGGCTTCGCTCGCCCTGACCGCCTTCGAGCTGCTCAACCTCACCGAGGCAGACCGTTCGATGAAGCGGGCCATTCGTGAGGATCCAGCCAACCCCCAGGCATGGTGGGTTCGCTCGCTGCTGCGAGAGTGGCGCAGCGACATTTCGGGCGCAGACCGTGCCCGCATCCATGCCGCCTGGCTGGATCCAATCGGCTTTCCCCTCCCCCCGACGCTGACCGAGAAAGAGATCGATGCCATCGTCGAGGCGTGTCTACTGGAGCTTCCCCAGGGCATCCGGGACTACCTCTCCAATGTCGTGATCCTGCTCGAGGACCTCCCTGGCCTGGGTGTACTCCAGCAGTACGATCCACCCGCATCTCCACTGCAGATGCTCGGCTACTTCTCCGGGCCATCGCTGATGGATCGTGGCGAGGGCTTCACTCCATGGAGCCAGCTGCCGGCGAACATCATCCTCTACCGGCGAAACCTCCAGCGCCATGCACTCAGTCGAGAGCACCTCATCGAGGAGCTGCGCATCACCCTGCTGCACGAGGTCGGCCACTTCCTCGGGCTCGATGAAGCGGACCTGGAGAAGCGCGGGCTGGACTGAGCGGTCCGCAACGAATCCGGCCAGGTCGTCTTGCTGCCGCAGCTCAAGCAGAAACGAAAAAAGCCCGGTCAGTTGACCGGGCTTGGTGTCTGATGGAGAGGAAGGGGTTCGAACCCTCGACCTCTGGAGTGCGATTCCAGCGCTCTCCCAACTGAGCTACCCCCCCGACATGGTGAGATTATACCGTCGCTTACTGGGGGGCAAGAGGCACCTGGACATCGTAGAGTATCCACCCGTAGCCATCCTCACGCGCCCGCTCGATCAGGCTCACCCCATCTTGGCTCCAGTGTCCGCCATCCGAAAGGAACGGCGCAATCACCGGAGCCTGGGTCCAGTCTTCCCGAAACCAGAGGACAAGCCCGATGTCGGCCTCCGCAACCCAGCGGGCAAAGTCGGCCTCATCTCCTGGGATGACCGGCACATCAAACCAGCTGACCAGCTCCCGAGCATGGGGACGGCGGTTGATCCAGCAGGCCGGAATGTTGTCGACCAGCAAGGGCACCTCTTCTGGGACCTCCGTCTCTATCCACTGGGCGATGTCGAGCTGAGGCCGATACCACTCCTCTGAGAGCGCCCACTGTCGATGGGTCTCCTTCAGGCCGCTGGCGAGTGCCTGGAAGACAACGACCACGAGCAGGGCAGAGCCGCCGAAGCGGCGGCTGACCTCAACCAACCCGGCGACTCCGAGGGGAACCGCCACCGGCACAATCGGACACAGCCACTTCCAGTACAGGTTGTGTGCCGGATCGTGCTGTCCGACGAGGCCAATGCCAGCCCACACGCCGATCATCAGAACCGTCAGAAACACCCAAGAGCGGCGCAGGCCGTGACGGCTCAAGGGTACCGTGACCACAGCCAGGATGCCCGCAAGCCACACACCCCACCCGATGCGCCAGGGCATCATCCAGCCCACCAGGTTCGCCGAGATGGTCAGCCCTGAACGCCACCATGCCAAGGGGCTCGAGGCCTCCGCAGAGAGCCCGGTCTCAACGTTGACCGAGACCGAGTGGGACCAGAACAAGAAGGTGCCATGATCGATCCGGCAGTACAGAGACCATGCCGCGATGATCAGGACCAGCGGAGTGAGCGCTCGCACCACGCGGCCGCGTCGGTCCGGCATCCCCAAGGCATGCACCAACAAGACTGGACCGAGCGCGAGCGCACCATCCATGCGAACCAGGAATGCACCGCCAGCCAGAAGTCCTGCCAGCAGCAGTCGTTCCCGAGAGAGGGCGAGGAGCGTTCCGAGGACAGCCGCAGCATAGACCGGCTCGCGCAGTGAGCTGGAGGCATACAGCGCAAACTCAGGCTGAAACACCAGCAGCAGACCGGTCAGCCCTGCGGCAAGCGGTCCGGCGAGGCGGTGTGACAGAGACACCGCGATGCCCAGCGCGATCAGACCGCCGAGGAGGCTCACGCCCTTCGCCGCAAGCACCGCATCTCCGACCGCCGCCAGCGCCAGGGCACCGAGGGCATAGTAGCCGGGCATGTGGTTCATGTCGTAGTGAAGGAACCCACCATCGAGCACCCCGCGAACCATCGCGAGGTTGCCGTAGTCGCTCTCTTCCCAGCCAGCATACCGGGCTGCCAGCCAGAGCCGCCAGAGCAACCCGGCGAGAACAGAGAGCGCGACGATGTGGTACCGGCGCATGCGCCGATACTAACGCCAGACGTTCTGTGGGGTCCGATCAGACCTCAAAGAAGAGCGGGTCTCGGCTGAGTTCGTTGATCATCACCTCGAACTCCATGCGCGCCTTGAAGGAGAGCTCGACGAACTGAACGCCGCAGCCGGTCGCCATCTCACCGTTGAACCGGTGCCAGCGGACGATGCCTGTGACATCAACCTCTTCACCGCTCGGCATCTTCACCGTGATGGTGATGGACTCGCCGACGGCTGGGGGGCTGAGGGTCGCCAGGAAGATGCCGCCCTCCGAGATGTTCTCCGAGAAGCCCATGAAGAAGTTTGTCTCCGACTTCACGGTGACTTCAGCAGCAAAAGAGAGGCGCTCATGCTGTCGAACATCGGCTTCCTGCCGTGCGACCACGCGCTCAATCTCTTCGTAGCGCGCCATCTCGCGGCGCTCAGTCTCAGATGGCTGAACCCATTTCGTCATGATTACTCCTCGTTTGCCAGAATCAATGAAGTGATGTCTATAAAGTCGGTATTTGCGATAGGCTTCAACACCCCCCCTCGATAAAAAATCGCGGGAAAATTTATGGATGGAAGATGCAGCGCTCCGTTCAGCGCACTCCAGGCGACATTCGAACTGGATTTGTCACCACCGATGATGGTCTCCAGCTCCACTGGCGTGCAGTCGGCAGCGGTCCGCTGATGGTCTGCAACAACGGCGTCGGGGTGAGCACCTTCTTCTGGAAGTACCTCGTGGACCACTTCCGAGATCGATACACCATCGTTCTGTGGGACTACAGGGCGCATGGTCGCTCTGCACGGGGCATTGATCCCGCTCAGGCCGATCTCACCGTCGCACGGCACGCAGAGGACCTCCACAGCATCCTCAGTGCGGTCGCCCCAGATGGCGAGCCCGCGATCCTGATCGGCCACAGCATGGGCTGTCAGGTCTCACTGGAGTATCGCCGCCTTCACCCAGCGCGGAGCCACGCCATCATCCTGATGCTCGGCACAGCCGGTCGCGCCCTCGACACCTTCTTTGACTGGGGGCACTTCCCGAAGGTCTTCGGTGCCGTACATCGACTAGCCTTCAGCATCGGCCCCCGCCTCAACGACACCATCCGGCCCATCTTAGAGTCTCCCCTCGCCTGGGAATTCGCCCGCAGGTTTGCCCTCGTTGATCCGTACTACACCCGCCGCGAGGACCTGGTTCCCTACATGGATCACCTCGCGAGCATCGACATCCGGGTCTTCTTAGAGACCGCGCTGCAGCTGAACCAGCACGATGCCTGGGACCTGCTGCCGACGCTGGATCGACCACTCCTGGTCATCGCGGCAGAGAAAGATGACTTCACGCCCATGTGGTGCAGTCAGAAGATCGTAGACTCCACCCCGGATGCTGAGCTCCTCGTCCTTGCAGACGGCTCCCATGCTGCGCTCATCGAGCAGCCAGAGACCATCAACCACCGCATCGAGCGCTTCCTGCGCGAGCGGGTCAGTGCAGCTCCACCGCTCGGCGTCGTTCAGCTTCATCCTTGAACCTCCGGAGGGTCCGCGGCAGGCCGCGCTCCACCAGAGAGTGAACGATGTTGCCCGGCACGAACATGCCGAGCCGGACGTCGATGCGGTACTCCGCAGCGGTCTCGCCGTCTGACTCCTCGGCCAGACTCCAGCCGCCGTCGTTGGCGCGAAACACCCCCTCCAGGAGGGTCCAGCTCAGCGAATGCGGCGTGTCCTGGACCAGCCGGAGGGTGTAGCTGAGCCGACGAATCACCTCGATGGTGAACCGCACTTCCCAGACACCGGACTCAGCGAGGAGGACCTCGGTGGACCGGATCTCCGGCAGGAAGTCAGGGTAGGACGCAAAGTCGGTGATGACGGCCATGACCGACGCCGAGGGAGCCTGAATGGTGATGCTCTGACGGGCGCTGGGCATGAGTCCTCGCGGCTTACTTGCGCCGACGGCGACGGCGACGGCGACGGCGAGCGCTGCTGCCCTGACGCTGGGTGCTGGTGGCCAGGTCCGGGAGGGACCCGCCGAACCACTGCCCCCACCGATGGCGAATCGCCTCGATCAGCTCAGGCCAGCGCGTCAGCTCTGGGGTTTCACGGATGAGCTTGAACGCCTCGGCTCGTGCCCGGAGAAGCTGCTCTCGATCCCGAGGAGGATCAGCCCACTGGAAGGTCGGGACCTCATCGGAGCGGACACCGAGCAAGGCCTCGGTCCCGCGAACCTGGAGATCCAGCTCCGCGAGGCGGAAGCCGTCCGTCTCACGGATGACGGTCTCGATTCGAGAGCGGGCATCCTCAGAGGGGGTCTCCGAGAGCATGTAGATCGTGTTGCCAGGACGTGGCCCGCGGGCAACGTGTCCGCGCAAGCGGTGGAGGCGGTCCATGTCGTGAAGATCGGCGTACTCGATCATCATGACCGTGGCGTTGTCGACCGGCGGGGCCTCCTCGATGTACGTGGTGCAGACCAGGGCATCGATGCGGCGCTGCTGGAAGTCATCGAAGACGCGGAAGCGCTCGTCCCGTGTCATCGCCGAGCAGTAGATGCCGATCCGGGTGCCGGGAAGGGCATCCGCCTGAAGCGCCTTGGCCATGCGGAGGGCATCATCGGTCGTCAGGAGGTCTCGCCCCCCCCGGACGGGGAAGACCAAGAACGCCTGTCGGCCCGCATCGAGGTGCCCACGCAGGGCCTCATAGGCCTCGGTCCGCTCAGTGGAGGCAAAGATGCGTCCAGATGAGCGCAGGCGACGGGTGGCCGGGATGAGGGAGACATCAAATTCACCAAAGACGGTGAACGCCAGGCTGCTCGGGATCGGAACCGGAGTGGTCACGAGGAGATCCGGACAGGGCCCCTTGCGCTGCGGCAGAGACTCCAGAGAGACCGAGCCGAAGGTTCCGCGCTCCTCGACCACCACCAGTCCAAGTCGGCGCCAGTGGATGTCATTGGAGAGCAGGCGCTGCGTTCCGAAGATGACATGGGCCTCGCCACGGCGAATGGCATCAGCCTGAGCATGGTTGAGGCCGTCAGAGATCAGCAGTGGTGTGACACCGACCGAGCGCAGGAGGTTCTCAGCGAACAGATAGCGACGCTCGACAGACAGGGGATCCGGGCCGATCATCGCAACCTGGATTCGGCTCTCGGCAACCATCACCGCAGCCATCAAGGCGACGATGTTCTTGCCCGTTCCGACGTCTCCCTGGAGGAGACGGCTCATCGGTGTCGGGCGTACGAGGTCACGCCGGATGTCCGAGAACGCACTCTCTTGACCGTTGTCGAGAAACAAGCTGTGCTGAGAGCCAAGCTGGGCGATGCCGGTGTGCAGTGGAACGTGCGAGAAGCCGCGCTCGTCTTGTCCGCGTCCGGCACGCCAGATGATGCCGAGCTGCAGGAGCAGAAGCTCCTCGAAGGCAAGCCTCAAGCGACCACGACAGGACGCGTTCGCTGGAAAGTGTGCATCTCGGAGCGCCTCATCGAGGGCCAGAAGGCGGTACCGCTCCAAGATCGGGCTGGGCATCGGATCGATGAGGTGATTGAGGGTCTCGCTGAGGGCCTCCGAGATGATGTCTCGAAGCTGAACGTCGTCGATCCCAGGCAGGCCATACATCGGCATCAGGCCACTTCCGCGACCGTTTATTCCGACCGGCTCTCCCTCATAGAGAACCGAGCCGCCCTCGTCGGCAGGCTCGATCACACCCGTGAGCCCGATCTCGTCTCCGACGCTCCAGGTACTCCAGCCCCGCGGAGCTGCGGTGATCCAGCGGCAGACGAGGCGTGCTCCTGTGGGTGCAGCGAGGATGAGCTCCCAGCGTCGACCAGCAGGGCTCAGCCGCACACAGCGGCTAAGCATCGCGGCCCGAACCATCACCATTCCCTCCGGCATCTCCAGCGCGACCGGAGCAATCGGAGGACGCTGGTGGGTTGCTGGGGGATGGAAGAGGAGATCCGCGATGGTCTTGATGCTGAGGTCCAGCAGGGCTGCCGCGGCTTCTTCATCGACAGACTTCAAGACCGCGATGCTGCGACCGGTGCCTTCAGAGTGGCCGAGGCTCAGCCGTGGGGGAGGTGCTGGCGGGGCCTCGGGAGCCACCTCGCTCTTTGGCTGGCGGGACTTTCGGCCCGACTTCCGACGTCGACGCTCAGCGGGGGCGGGCTCCTCGACGGCGACCTCTGCCCCCTTCTCGGCAGCCTCAGCGGGGGCCGGCTTCTTCTCCACCTCATTGGTGTCGGGTGTCTCCGATGCCTTCTCAGCAGCCGGCTGGACCTCCGGGACGGCCTCCGTCGCATTCTTCGCACGGTCAGACTTCCGACCCGAGCGCTTTCCACGCTTGCGGGAGTCAGGCGTAACGAGGGTGCCCTTTTTCTGTAGGGTCGGGATCGGGGCACCAAGCTGACCGAGCGGGATGATCGTCTCAAAGATCTCGCGCAGTGTGCTGATGACCCCGTCTCGCTCGCAATCAGGGCGGGCATCCAGGCCTGCCAGCAGCGCACGAGCACGGAGCAGCGCGCTCTGGCGGGTGTCGCTGAGCGCCATCATCGGAAGCGCCTCGTCCATCAGGCGTCCGCAATTGACACCAATAAAGCGTGCACCTTGCCTTCGGCCTGGGTCGAGTGAGACCCACTCTAGGGTCCGATAGACTGAGGCCAGCCGGCCCCAGGCCGCTGCTGGTATATCCAGGCTCAATTCCGAGTGAGACACACACCCTCGCTCTCTGAATGGGATCGCTGGCTGATCGCTACTTGTACGCGACCTCGTTGATCACCAGCGTACGCTTTCCGCCGGGGGTATTCACCTCGACCTCGTCACCTTCTTCCTTTCCGATGAGCGCACGGGCAATCGGACTGGTCACGGAGATGAGGCCTTTCTTGATGTCCGCTTCATCGCTGCCGACGATTCGGTAGGAGCTGATGACCTCGGTGTCCACATCCTCGATCTCCACGGTGACGCCGAAGATCACACGGTCAGACGCCTCAATCTTGGAGATGTCGATGACCTCAGCGGCCGCGAGCTTGCTCTTGACCTCCATGAAGCGGCCCTCGATGAGGCCCTGGCGGTGCTTGGCATCGTCGTACTCTGAGTTCTCAGAGAGGTCCCCGTGCGCGCGCGCTTCTTCGATGTCCTGGACAACCTGGGGACGCGCCACTTCCCGGATGTGGGTCAGCTCTTCCCGGAGCAATCGGTAGCCTTCGGGTGTCATGGGAACGCGCTGCATGTTTTCCTCAATCCTGAGATGGTCGCTGTGTCGCTTTTACTGCAAAGCTGGTGCTTGATGTCACCAGCTTTGCTCGCGATGGACCGGTTTATCGCGGAAAGATCCGCCAAACCCATTTGAAATATTCCGCCTGAGATAGTTCGCAAGCGGTCTGTGGGGTCTCAGCCCTCAAAAACGGGACATCCGCCCACTACTGTAGCGCGAACCCTGCCAGTGAGGGAGCGCCCAGTGAGCGGCTCGCTGACACCACGGCTCCGGAGTCTGGCCGGCACCTGCCAGGTGACATTTGGATCAAACACCACCAGATCCGCGACTGCACCGACCTCAACCGCCGCAGGCTGTCCGAGGACGGCTGCCGGTCGGGTCGAGAGCGCAGAGACAAAACCGACCGCATCTGGGCCCATCGCGGTCCAGGCTGCCGAGGCAGCGGTCTCAAGGCCGTTGGCGCCAGAGCGTGCATATGCAAACTCCAGCTCCTTCTCCACACGAGACCAGGGGACGTGATCCGCGCTCACGCACAGGCGCTCTGCTGCCCCACCACACAGGGCGCGACGATCAGACTCCGGGCGCAGCGGCGGAACGAGTCGACCAGCAGTGTCGTACACGCTCTCTTCGATGTAGGCATCGGTGAGGACAAGACTCCGGGCTGGGACCGCAGCCGTGATGGGCAGCCCATCCTTCTGGGCCTGGGCGAGCATCCGAAGTCCTTGGGCGGTTGTGACGTGGCTGAGATGCACCTGGGTACCGGCGAGCCGGACCAAGGCGATGGCCCGTGCGACCCCGATCTCTTCAGCGGCCGCGGGAATGCCGCGCAGGCCGATCCGAGAGGACGTCCGCCCCTCGTGCATGGCACCCTGCTCTTCGAGCGCAGTGTCTCCGGGGCGAAGCAGCACCGGTACACCCATCGGTGCGCAGTACTCCAGCACGCGGCGGAGGATGCGGGTGTCAGTGATGACCTTGCCCCCGTCAGAGAGCACCACACAGCCAGCCTCAATGAGCAGGCCGACCTCGGAGAGGTTCTCGCCGGTCAGCCCGCGAGTCAGCGCACCAGCCACCAAGACACGAGCACCGGAAACCGAGCTGGCACGTGACACAAGCTCAGAGACCACGGCGGGCTGGTCGATGGCCGGATCGGTCGCCGGGTTCACCACGACCGTCGTGAACCCACCAGCCGCAGCGATCTCGCTGCCGCGACAGAGCCCCTCGCGCCAGACCTCTCCAGGGTCTCCGAGGGTAACGGAGAGATCGACAAAGCCCGGTGCGATGATGCAGCCCGCGCAGTCGATGACGTCCGCGCCTTCTGGCTCATCGACCACACCGATCTGGATGATCTGGTCGTCCTGAATCAGGACATCGCCGATCTCATCGCGCCCACCAAGCGGGCAGACGATTCGTCCCCCCTTAAGCAGCAGCATCATCGCCTCCATCACTGCCGGAGGGAGCGCCCCCGAGCAGCAGATACAGCAGCGCCATTCGAACCGCGACGCCGTTGGTCACCTGCTCCAGAATGACGGAGCGCTCACCGTCCGCGACATCGGGTGTCATCTCCACGCCTCGGTTGATCGGGCCAGGGTGCATGACGAGGACCTCCGGACGGGCACGACGGAGCTTCTCCATGTCGAGACCATAGAAGGTGGCGTACTCGCGGACCGAGGACATCATCCCGCGAGACAGGCGCTCGCGCTGAATCCGAAGCATCATGATGACATCAGCCTCTGGGAGGACCTCGTCGATGCGATGACGGACCTCCACGCCAAGCTCACTCATCGCCGGCGGACACATCGTACCAGGACCGGCGACCAGCACCCGAGCTCCCATCGTGGAGAGCCCGTAGATGTTCGAGCGGGCGACGCGAGAGTGGTAGACATCGCCAACAATGGCGACCGTCTTGCCCTCCAGTGAGCCGAGGTGATCCCGCATGGTCAGCATGTCGAGCAGCGCCTGGCTGGGGTGCTCGTTGATGCCATCGCCGGCATTGATCACCGCCCAGGGAAATTTCTGGGCGAGCATGTGAGGAGCACCCGTCGCCGGGTGCCGCATGATGATCGCATCGGGGACCATCGCGTCGAGGTTGCGTGCGGTGTCCATGAGGGTCTCGCCCTTCTTCGTCGCAGAGGTCGACGAGGAAAACGAGATGGTGTCTGCACTCAGCCGCTTCGCTGCGAGGTCAAAGCTGGTCTTGGTGCGGGTGGAGTTTTCAAAGAAGGCCGTCACTACCGTCCGACCACGGAGAGTCGGGACCTTCTTGACCCTCCGCTTGCTGACCGAGCGAAACCGGGCGGCTGTGTCGAGGATCTCGACGATCTCTTCTCGGGATACCCCACGCAAGCCCAGGAGATCTTTGCGTTTCATTGCTCCCCTCTGTCACGGACGATTCTGTCACGGACGATTCTGTCGCGGACGATTCTGTCGCGGACGATGACCTCGACGCCGTCAGCCTCTGAGCCATCCTCCGTCAAGTGAACGACGACCCGATCCCGCTTGGACGTTGTGACGGTCTGTCCCACAAAGTCTGCAGCAATGGGAAACTCTCGGTGTCCACGGTCGACGACCACGAGCAGCTTCACCCAGCGGGGTCGGCCGTAGTCCATCAGCTGGGTGAGCGCAGCGTTGACCGTGCGACCAGTGAACAGGACATCGTCCACGAGGATGATCCCGCGTCCGGTCACATCGAAGTCGATGTTGGTCTCCCCGAGCACTGGCTTCTCAAGACCTGTATAGAGGTCATCACGATACAGCGTGATGTCCACAAAGCCCAGCAGGGGTCGGACGCCGCTCCGCTGCTCGATCAGTCCAGCGAGACGGTTGGCCAGCGACGCACCGCCAGTGACAATTCCGACGAGGGCAATGCCTGTGCCCAATGTATCGATGATCTCATCTGCAAACCGACCAAGGAGCTGCTGAAGCTCATCACTCGGCATCGTTGTCGTGCCGCTCATCTCTACCTCTCCGATCGGGGCACCTCATATCGCCTCGATACCCGACTGGGGAGATAAACTACCACTGACGAACCTTTCCAGTGCCGGCCATCTCAGTGGTGAACTCGTAGGAGTTCTCGATGGTCTTGTCGATCAGCGGAATCTCAATGTCAGCATTCCAGAAGCACTCGATGTAGCGGAAGCCCTGATCCTTGGAGAAGGTACAGGCATCATCGGGAATGTAGAGGGGCATCTGGCGCTCTTCGAGCTGGATTGAGAAGTAGACCTTGCCCTTCGCCATGTTGTCCGTGACGTGCCACTCCGCCGCAGAGGCACGGGCAACCTCCTTCATCTCCATAAAGTCCATCCACTTCGGACCATACAGTGCCGCTGTGATGCCGATCATGAGCACGATGATGAGCATGATGGAGCCGCTGGCGCTTCGTCCCTGTCGATGAAGCCTTCTCATGTGGAACCTACCTCCGCTGCGTAGAGGCTACCGCACGCGCCGTCCAATGCGGAACCAGCGCACGGAATCACAGCCTCCACCAGACCACAGCACCCGACCAGCGACTCCACGAATTGCGGCCTCTGGAAGCGGTCCCCACTGCCGACTGTCGCTGGACTCTGCGCGGTGATCTCCCAGGATATAGACGTGTCCAGGCGGAACCTGCTCGGAGAACGCTTCCCCTGCTGGACGCACCGCAGCCTTGACATCACCCCACCGCTCGATGACGCCGGCGGACGCGCTCACGCTGCAGTCGTCGTAGAGCGAGATCACAGCGTCTTCCTGGCGCGCAGCGTCACCGTTGACAAACAACGCACCGGCAGACACCTCGACCGTCTGTCCAGGCTGCGCCACGACCCGCTTCAGGCTCCGCACTCCGCTGTGCTCATACAGGACCACGGAGCCCGGCTCGACGCTCGCGAGCGGCCCCCGCCAGACCCAGAGCAGCTCTCCGCTCAGGAGCGCAGGAGACATGCTGTCGTTGGCAACAGACACAACCTCGAACAGCCAGACGCGTCCGATCAGCAAGAGGCTGAACAGCGCAAAGCTGACGCGGCGCGACCACCGCTCCATCAGTCGTCGAGGCTGAGGACTGCCATGAAGGCCCGCTGGGGAATCTCGATTGATCCGACAGCCTTCATCCGCTTCTTGCCTTTCTTCTGCTTCTCCAGGAGCTTGCGCTTCCGAGAGATGTCACCGCCGTAGCACTTCGCGGTGACGTCCTTGCGCATGGCCTGGACGTTGGTGCGGGCGATGATCTTGGAGCCAATGGAGGCCTGAATGGCGACCTGATACATCTGCCGCGGGATGAACTCCTTGAGCTTCCGAGTCAGCCCCTGGCCCTTGTACTGGGACTGTGCGCGGTGGATGATCGTAGAGAGGGCATCCACAGACTCCCCGTTGACGAGGATGTCCAGCTTGATCAGATCCCCAGGCTCCCAGCGGATGACCTCGTAGTCCATCGAGGCGTAGCCCTTCGTCGAGCCCTTGAGCTTGTCGAAGAAGTCGTAGACGATCTCAGCGTAGGGAATCTCGTAGATGATCTGAACGCGGTCGCTGCCGGTGTAGACCATCTCGACCTGAGTCCCGCGGCGATCTTCACAGAGCTTGAGCACCGGTCCGATGAACTTCTGCGGAACGTGAATGGTGACCTTGGCGATCGGCTCAGAGATCGAAGCGAGGTCATTGCCAGGGGGCAGCTTACTGGGAGAGTGGATGCTCAGCTCAGCACCCTTCTTCGTCATGACCTTGTAGACAACCGAAGGAGAGGTGTTGATGAGATCGAGATCATACTCTCTCTCCAGGCGCTCCTGGATGACCTCCATGTGCAGCAGACCGAGGTAGCCGCAGCGGAACCCAAACCCGAGCGCATCGGAAGTCTCAGGCTCGTACGAGAACGCGGCGTCGTTGAGCTGGAGCTTCTCCAGCGCTGCGCGGAGGTTCTCGAAGTCGCCGTTGTCGACTGGATAGATGCCGGAGAAGACCATCGGCTTGATGTCCGCGAAGCCCGGAAGAGGCTTCTCAGCCGGGTGATCCCGATGGGTGACGGTGTCACCGACCTTGGCATCTGCCAGGCGCTTGATGGCACAGATGAGGTAGCCGACCTCTCCAGCCCTGAGCACCTTGCGGTCCTCCATCTCCGGAGAGAAGACACCGAGGCGAGTGACCTCGTAGCTCGCACCGGTCTCCATGAGCTTGATGCGATCCTTGACCCGAACCTCGCCCTGCTTGACTCGGATGAGCACAATCACACCGACGTAAGTGTCGAACCAAGAGTCGACGATGAGGGCCTGCAGCAGCCCCTCGCGGTTCCCGGTCGGTGGCTTGAGGTGCTTGACCACAGCCTCCAGGACGTTCTCGATGCCGATGCCGCTCTTCGCCGAGCAGAGCACCGCGTTGTCGATGTCGATCCCGATGACCTCCTCGATCTCCTCCAGGACACGATACGGCTCCGCGCTGGGGAGGTCGATCTTGTTGATCACCGGGATGATCTCAAGGTCCTGATCGATGGCAAGGTAGACGTTGGAGAGGGTCTGTGCCTCGACGCCCTGAGTGGCATCGACCACCAGAAGAGCCCCCTCACAGGCCGACAGCGAGCGGCTGACTTCGTACGTGAAGTCGACATGCCCGGGAGTGTCGATGAGGTTGAGGGTGTAGACCTCGCCGTCTTCTGCCGTCCAGGTCAAGACAACGGTCTGTGCCTTGATGGTGATCCCGCGCTCTCGCTCGAGATCCATCTTGTCGAGGTACTGTTTCTTCTCTTGACGCGCAGTCAGCAGACCGCTGATGCCCATCAGGCGATCGGCGAGGGTGGACTTGCCGTGGTCAATGTGCGCGATGATCGCGAAGTTTCGGATCCTTGACTGGTCCGTGCTCATGAAGGCTCCGTCGGTGGCTTTTCCACTATCCGATGCAAGCCTCTGAGGCTCTACAGCCGACCGATGCCGGAGTACTCCAGGCCCGCTTCGCGCACCTCATCGGGGTCATAGATGTTGCGTCCGTCGAACACAACCGGCTCCTTGAGGGCAGCGCGGATCTCTTCCCACACCGGGTTGCGGAACTCACTCCACTCGGTGACCAGAATGAGCGCATCGGCACCATCGACGGCATCCATGGCATTGTCTGCGTACGTGACGGTGTCGCCGAGAGAGTGCCGGGCCTCCTCCATCGCCTCCGGATCGTAGGCGACGATGCGGGCTCCGCACGCAATGAGGCGATTGGCGATGACCACCGATGGGGCCTCTCGCATGTCGTCGGTGTCCGGCTTAAATGCCAGCCCCCACATCGCAAAGGTCCGACCGGAGAGGTCGGCGCCGTAGCGCTTGAGGATCTTGTCAGCCAAGACGTGCTTCTGCTGATCGTTGACCGCGACGACGGCGCTGGCGAGCTGCATGTGAAGCCCCGCGTGCTCGGCGGTCTTGATGAGGGCGTTGACGTCCTTGGGGAAGCAGGAGCCGCCATAGCCGGCGCCGGCAAACAGGAAGCGGTGGCCGATGCGGGAGTCGGTGCCGGTGCCGCGACGAATGGACTCGATGTCCGCGCCGACCAGCTCGCAGAGGCGGGACAGCTCGTTCATGAACGAGATCCGGGTCGCGAGCATGGCGTTGGAAGCGTACTTCGTCAGCTCCGCGCTGCGGTTGTCCATGAACAAGATCGGTCGGCCCGAGCGAACCAGCCCGGCATACAGCTTGGTCATGGTCTCACGCGCCCGCTCGGTCTTGCAGCCGACCACGATGCGGTCGGGTCGGGAGAAGTCGTCGATGGCCGCCCCTTCCTTGAGGAACTCGGGGTTGGAGACGACGTCGAACTCGTGAGCAATGTTCTCAGTGATGCGCGCACGGACGGCGTCAGCGGTGCCAACCGGGACGGTCGACTTGATGATCACCACGATCGCTCGGGTGGCGTTCTTGGCGATGACATCTGAGACCGCGAGGACACCTGAGAGGTTGGCGGAGCCATCGGGAAGGCCGGGGGTTCCCACTGCAATGTAGATGACATCTGCTGCCGCAACGGCGCTGGCAGTGTCGGTCGTAAAGTGCAGTCGATTCTCGCGCACATTGCGCGCAAGGACGAGATCGAGGCCCGGCTCGTAGATCGGAATCTTCCCCTCAAGGAGCCCGGCGATCTTCTCCTCGTTGGTATCCGCACAGGTGACCTGGAAGCCGAGGTCGGACATACACGTGCCCACTACAAGGCCGACGTATCCGGTACCAACAACGCAGATGTTCATGCTGTCCTCTTCAGTATCAAGGCGTTCTTTTCGCAGTAAATGCGCGACCTCTTTGACCATGCTGGGGCTCCTTCGAGCGCCGCATGGATTTCGGAAGTCCTCACGGTTCATATGGTTTCGAGCCGAGTTGGCAACTGCTGAAAGAAAATCGATCACAGAGGCATTCGGGCGGCATCGATAACTTGACACCCAGGGCGCAGTCGAGATAGACGCGGTCCGTTAGGCGTCCGGTGTTGCCCCACAGCAGCCCATCAAGATGCCCGAGTACATCTTCAGAAAGAACTTCTATCGACAGAGGGCAAAGCCTTGGCCGACCACAAAGACGCCATCAAGCGCAACAAGCAAAACATCAAGCGTCAGCTTCGCAACCGCCACTACCGCAGCATGATGCGCAACCAGATCAAGCGCATCGAGCATGCTCTTGATGATGGTGACATCAAGCGCGCCGAGGAGCAGCTTCCCAGCGCCGTTAGCATCATCCACCGCGTCGCACAGAAGGGAATCATCCACCGCAAGCAGGCTGCCCGTCGGGTGAGCCGCCTGTACAAGGCCATCGAGCGGACCCGGAGCCTGCAGGCCTGAGCCTCGCCGGTCTGGATGAAAAGAGTCACCTCGCGGTGACTCTTTTTTTTTGCACCCCAAGGGCAGTCGCCGCGCCGGCAGCAGGCTCATCGAGAATCAGTCGGCGGTAAGCTCGAGAATCAGCCCCTCGAAGACACGACGATCTCCCGCACGGGAGCGGTTGAACGCCTGGTTGGCGTCCGCCAGAGAGCGCATCACCCGAGAGGCGGACAGGGGACGCTTGCGCAGGAGGCGCTGGGCAGCCTGGATCTTACTGGAGGGCGCTCGAGACCACGTCCCACCTGGAGAGCGACCATTGCGGAGGTCGTCCTGAAGCTCCAAGATCTGCCGAAACTGCCAGGTCACTGTGGACAACAGTCGGTGGCTTGCCTGCCCTTCCTCCAACATCCGGTGGGTCGCGGCCATTGCCTTGTCGGTGTCGCGTCTGATGAGGGCATCGGTGAGGTCCCAGATACGCGCCTCGGCGACGACACTGCAGATGGCCTCGACGTCCTCAGAGCGAATGCTGCCCTTGCCGCCGATATAGCAGATGAGCTTGTTGATCTCGGACCGAAGCACGCCGAGATCAGAGCCGACCAGCTGCACGAGCATCCGGGCACCTGAATTGTCGAGACGGCAGCCCTGACTGCGGGCATAGTCCGTCGCGAACGGCACCGGCTTCTGGGAGCCCGCCTTGAACCGACTGACCGCACCGATCTTCTTCGCGAGGTTGTTGATCTTGCCGCCAGAGGGCGGAAGCTTGCGCCCCGTGAGGACGAGGAGGGTGGAGTCGCTCGGAGAGCCAAGGTACTCGAGGACAGCACCGCACAGTTCCTTGTTGGCGTTCTCAAACTCTCGAATGAGAACCACCTGTCGGCGAACCATCATCGGAACCGTTCGCGCAGTAGACATCGCGGCGAGCGGAGTCTCTCCGGCGAGGTAAGAGGAGTAATTGAAGCCTGAGGTTGGTCCGCCGAGGGCGGCCTCAACCAGCGCGGAGAGGGCCCGGTCTACGAGCAGTCGCTCGTCGCCGAGGATGAGGTGGACCGGAAGGGCAGGATCGAGGCTCATGGTTGTTCCGATAACAGCAGCCAGTCCGCCGCGTCGGACATCAATTCTTTCGCGAGCACATCAAACGCAGCAGCACGAGCAGCACTCGCCGCCAGCGGACTCGCAGCCTGGTAGGTCCGCCGTCCGCTGAGGACAACCTGGCGCGGCGCTGGTCCCGTGAGCACCACGGAGAGCGACAAGCGAGCCTCATAGACAACGCGCACGCTGCTCGATGCGACCAGTCCAGTATCCGCATCGAGAACAGAGACCGCGACCGTGCTCCCCTGCCCCAGTGCTTCCCTGCGGGCCAGCGCAGCGGTGAGGTGGCGTCGGACAGACTCATCGAGTCCAGGCTCAGCAGCCAGCGTCGAGAAGGGGCCGAGAGTGAACCGAGCCGATGGCGGAGGATGCCCCAGGTGGCACCCCGACAGAATCAACAGAACCAGGATGAGCCGCCCAATCACACCCAGAGACTAACCTCAGTGCTTGACAGTAAGCTGGGCAGCCGGGACAATCCGGCAAAATCTGTACAATGAAGAGGCCTCAATGCTGCACACCATCCTCTTGATGACCAACCTCGCCTCAGCCGAGGAAGAGCCCCCTGGCACCACCTCACGTAGGGCCGCGAAGATGGAGACGAACTTCCGCTATCGCAGCCTGACGGTTCCTGATTCTGTCCTCGACATCTGGTACTTCGACGAGGACGATGCCGGCGCAAACCCCTACAAGCGTCCATCGATTCGGGCCTACGTTGTGGGTCTGGAGTTCGTGCTCAAGCCAGAGCCGGTCAACTGGATCTTCTACGTCGAGTGGATGGGAAACCAGATCGATGAGGGCTACTGGGACGATGTGGAAGACGGCAACGTCAACCACGACGACGGCAACTGGGTCAAGCCCGATGGCTTCGGTGCGATCCTGCTGGGCGCCAACGGCGGCCGCGAGCTGCCCGTCACCAACCCGGATGCTGACGTCTGGATGAGCCTGATGCTCGGTGGTGGGCTCGGCGTGGCGTTCATGACCGGCGAGCTCATCGAGTGGAACCCAGGCGGCGATCCCGAAAACACCGACGTCGGCTGCCTGCCAGAGGCCGCTGCATACGACCGCTACAGCGCATGCGCTGCGGACTCAAACACCCGCGTCCCCGGTGTCCTGCCGGTCCTCGATCTGCAGGCCAGCGTGAAGGTCAACTTCGCAGACCGCGCGCACATCCGACTGGAGGGAGGACTCCACAACCTTCTCTACGTCGGCACTGCGGTCGGAGCGACGTTCTGAACAGAGACCATCGAGGCCCCCGCGACACACAATAGAGATGATATGTCGGGTCGGTGTCCGTTTTCATACCGGGTCGGTTGTCAGGCTTAATGTGGTCGGCTAATAGGGAAGTCTTCAGATCCCAAACCTGCCCGGCCATCCGCCGGGCAATAGCTTACCGGAGCCTCCCTTGATCCTCGTCACTGTCCGTGAGAACGAGCCTTTTGATAAGGCCATGCGCCGTTTCCGCCGGAAGGTGGAGCGCGAGGGCATCCGCAAGGACATCAAGAAGAACAGCTTCTACCTCAAGCCGGGTGAGAAGCGCCGCCTCAAGCAGCGCCTCGCCGAGAAGCGTCGTCGCAAGGCGATGCGTCGGGCCATCAAGAAGGCTCGCGGCGGCGGCAACCGTCGTCGTTAGTCGGCTGTGCTGAGTTGGCTCCATGTGGGCTTTCATCAGCGCTTAGAAGCGATCTCTCTGAGCCGCTGGAGTCACCTCCAGCGGCGTTTCGCGTCTGTTGCATCCCTCGATGCCTCATGACCTCAGGCTGCTATGGCTTCCAGCCGCTCGATGAGCCTGTGCTGAGGAGCTGCTCAGCATGGCTGATCGCTGCGCGGTTCTCCAGAAACTCCTGCGGGTAGGCATCTGGGCTACGCGCGGTGACCGCTGACAGGAGCGCGTGGACGTTCTCCGTCTGATCGGTGGGGGCGTAGATCATCTCCGCGAGATCGACCTCGATCCACCACCGGTCTGGCGACGCCTCCAGGGCTGCAGACAACGCAGCCTCCGCAGCATCCAGATCCGGACCAAGCGGAGCCGGCGGTAAGGAGAGCGCGAGACCAAGCGCATGAAGGGGCCGCCCCCGATCGTGATCGGCGCTGAGCTCTACGGCTTTTTCTGCCAGAGACGCGACAATCTCCAGATCCAAGGATGCACCAGCAGCGCCGTGGAGCTGAAGCCAGCGGCTCCACGAAATCGAAGTCCAGATCAAGCAGTCGATGAGCGTGACATCAACCGTACGCAGCGCGCGCGGTACGAGGCGCCCGCCGTACGTCTGTGCGACGCCGGCGAGGAAGGTGTCGGTCTTGAGGCAGCGGATGCCGTGCTCGCGCGCAACGATGAAGCCATCGGGGCTGTGATCAGGATTCGACAGCGCGCGGGTGGTGTAGGCCTGTGCGAGACGTGAGAGCAGGGTCACATCCTCTGGCACGACCAGGAGGCCATCCTGCCATGCCTGGATGGCCTGATCGAGCTTCTCTGGATCAGACCGCTGCATGTAGAAGCGATCGCCCTGAGTGATGTACGGATCCGCGGCACTGTGACCGTCGACCTGGCGCTGCCAGCAGGAGCCACCAATCCCAAGGACGACCCAGCCAATCATCACGTCCTCCAGAGTTGTGGCTATCATGCTTGACCCAATGCGACCTTGGGGTTTAGTAGTCCTGGTATGCCCGGGTGGTGGAATGGGTAGACACAGGGGCCTTAAAAGCCTCTTCCCGTATGGGAGTGCCGGTTCGAGCCCGGCCCCGGGCACATCCACATGATGTATACCAGACACTGATATATAGTTTAAAAGGTACCAAACCTCGCTCTGGACAGACAGAGATGTGGCCAATTCTGATACCTTTAGCCCCTCCTGGAGAGAACATGGGCAAGATCATTGGTATCGACCTCGGAACAACCAATTCGGTCTGTGCATATATGGATCGAGCTGAGCCACGGGTGATCATCAACGAAGAGGGCGGCCGTGTAACCCCATCGGTGGTCGGATTTTCACGAAACGGAGAGCGCTTCGTCGGCGATGTCGCAAAGCGGCAGATGTTGATCAATCCACTGGCGACGATTCACTCCATCAAGCGGTTTATGGGGAAAAAATACCGTGACTCTCGGAGGGAGCAGCAGGCGGTCAACTATCTGATCGCCGAGACCGCCTCGGGAGACTGCGGTGTTGAGATCGAGGGGCGGGTCTATACTCCCCAAGAGATCTCGGCGATGGTCCTCCAGAAGCTTCGTCGCTCCGCAGAGGATCACCTCGGAGAGTCGGTCACTGAAGCGGTGATCACTGTCCCAGCCTACTTCACGGACTCTCAGCGTCAGGCCACCCGCGATGCCGCGACCATCGCGGGTCTGGACTGCCTGCGCATCATCAACGAGCCCACTGCTGCTGCCCTGGCCTACGTCCACGAGCGCAAGCGCCGAAGCACCATCGCAGTCTATGACTTCGGCGGTGGCACCTTCGACATCTCCCTCCTCGAGGTCGATCGCGATGTCGCAGAGGTCCTCGCGACCCGTGGCAACAACGCACTCGGCGGTGCCGACCTTGATCGCCGCATCGTTGAGTGGCTTGTCCAGCGCTTCCAGGAGGAGAACGACCTCGACGTCTCCAACGATGCGATCGTCATGCAGCGCCTGAGGGATGCTGCCGAGCGCGCAAAGCTGGAGCTGTCCACCGCGACAACCACCGAGATTCACCTCCCCTTCCTTGTCGCGGACTCCTCCGGTCCCCGCCACCTCCAGACTGCACTCACCCGCGCAACCTTCGAGCGACTCACAGAGTCGCACTTTCAAGAGACGGTCAATGAGTGCAAGCAGGCCATGAAAGACGCTGGCCTGCGTCCAGGAGATCTCGACGAGATCATCATGGTCGGAGGGTCGAGTCGCATTCCCCGGGTGCAGGAGCTCGTCCAGGGCTTGTTCAGACGCAACCTCAACAAGGGCTTCAACCCTGACGAGGTTGTCGCAGTCGGCGCAGCGATCAATGCTGGAATTTTAGAAGGAGAGGTCAAGGCGGTCACCCTCCTCGACGTCACGAACTTCTCACTGGGAATTGAAGTTCAGGGCCGGCGCTTTGCAAAGCTCATCGAAAAGAACACCACCATCCCCACACAGAAGACCCAGCTGGTCTCCACCGTTATCGACAACCAGAAGACGGTGAAGGTCCACGTCCTCCAGGGCGAGCGGCCCATGGCCAAAGACAACGTCTCTCTTGGTGAGTTTGAGCTGACCAACATTCAGCCCTCATCGCGCGGTGCGCCGCGCATTCAGGTGCAGTTCTCCATCGACACCAACGGCATCGTCAACGTCACCGCTGAGGATCTCCGCACCGGAATCACCGAGAAGATCACCATCGAGGCGCCGACCGGGCTCTCCAAGGTCGAGATCGATCGGATGAAGGAAGAAGCCGACGCTGCGGAGGCCAAGACGGACCTCGACAAAGCGCTCAAGGGACTCCGCGACCAGGTGGAGCGAAAGCTCGTCGCGCTGGAAGAGCTGCTGCGCGAGAACAAGCCACGCCTCCACAAGAAGGACATCTTCGAGGTCGAGCAGGCCCTCAAGCGTGGCCGAATGGCGCTCATCAAGTCTCAAGATCGCAAGAAGCTCAACGAGCTGCTCACCTACATCTCCCGGTATCACACCCACCTCGAGCACCGGCTGAGCAACAGCTGAGGTCTTGTCCGCTGAAGCGGGCAGACAAAAGAAGACGCGCCGGCAGGTCTCCCTGCCGGCGCGTTGTTGTTTGGACTGACAGGGTCCGATGACTACTCAGCCGTCTCCGCAGCAGCCGTCTCCGCAGCGGCCTTCTCAGCAGCGGCGGCGGCCTTCTTCTCAGCCTTGACCTTGGCCTTGCGGTACTTCTTCAGCTCCTTCTTGTTGAGCTGAGCCTCGTACAGTCCCTCCCAGTCGATGACCTCGTAGGCGATGCCGGCATCATCGAGCTGGGGCGTGATCTGGTCGACAGGGCCAACGACCGTGACGATCTCATGGCCGAGGCAGGGCTCCATCAGCTCAGAGATGGACGCTGCGGAGACGCTGGCCAGTGCACTGGGGTACGCATCGTAGTAGCTGATGTTGTTCCGTCCTGGGCGCAGCAGGGTGGAGAGCATCTGGTCACCAGACTGCTGACCGGTCACCATGGTGCGAGCAACATTCCACTTGTTCGTGGCGATGAAGTCGTCAGACAGCTCAGAGTTGGTGGCCTCTGAGACCAGGTCAAACATGGTCTGAACACCGATGCTCACGCCGTTGTTCTGGATGACCGAGGCGATGATGAGCTCAGCAGCATCACCGTCGAACATCCGAGGGTAGGCGTAGGCTCCGTAGGTCAGCCCCTTCTCTTCGCGAAGGCGCTCGAAGGCGAGGAAGGTCAGGGCCTCACCGAGAACCGAAGCGCGGGCACCGTCCAGTGCGTTCTCCTTCGTGATCTGACAGGAGAGCTGGACCTTGGACTGGGTAGCGATCGGCTTGTCGAACAGCAAGACCTGGCGATCCGGCTGGCCGGTGGGTGCACCGGGCTCTGTGATCTGCCCCGGAGTGCCCGAGCCCTCATACTGCCAGCCGTCGAAGAAGCCACGTGCGAGGGTCTCAGCAGCCTCAACGTCATCGATCTTACCGACGATGACGAGGTGCGCGTTGGCGGGCTGCCACTTGGTGGCCGTCCACTCCTTGAGCGCGCTGAGCGAGCCAGCCTCCGAGAGGGCCTGATAGTCGTCCCGGTTCATCCAGTTGCCGTAGACATGGTCAGGGAACAGGCGCTCTGAACGAAGACGGGAGGCCCAGTTCTCTGGCTTCTTGCCAGCACCGAGCACGCCCCCCTTCCACTTCTTGATGGTCTGAGCCTTGGAGGCCATCTGCCAGTCGTAGTCTTCAAGGTACCGACGGGTCTTGTGCATGAGGGCTTCGAGGTTGCCAGAGCTTCCAGAGGCGTAGATCATGTTGCCGCTGCGGTAGACACCACCAGCGATCGCCAGCGGGTTCTCCTCGCTGTCCTGGCGACTTCCCTTGGCGGTGGAGTACAGCGCCTCAGCAAGGCTGTTCATGCCGTAGACCGGTGAAGTGCTGTTGCTGCCGACGACCTCCAGGCCAATCTTCACCAGCGGCGCCTCGCCGTGGTTCATGATCGAGACCAGGAGTCCGTTGTCGAGGGTGAACTGATGAATCGCTTCGGAATCCGGAACGACCGCGACAGCCTCGATGACCTCGGGGGTCAGGGACTCCGGATCGAACAGCTGGCGGCTGCGGTCATCCTTGGCCCGGTGATCACTTGCGACCTCGTTCTCCTTGTCTGCCTCGCTCGCGCTGGCCTCGAGGCGCTCGCGCTCTTCTTCATCGATCGGCTCGATGATCATTCCGACCATGCGCTCGCGGGTCAGGTACTTCTGCGCGAGCTCCCGAATGGGCTCGAACTGCACCTGGTTGTACGAGTTGATGGTGTCAGAGAAGAAGGCAGGAGAGCCGGTGTAGTGGGTGTGCTGGCTGACGAAGGTCGCTCGGCCCCAGAGGGAAGCAACGTTGTCGGTCATGCCCAGGATGTCGCTCATGAAGCTGAGACGAGCCTCAGCGAACGAGGCATCGATGAACGGCCGGGAGATCTGATCGATGGGCTGCCACTGCATGTAGAGGGCATCGCCGATCTTATCGAGCGTCCGCTCAGCGGTCAGGCTGGAGATGGAGCCGACCTCGACCATGCACATGACGATGGTCGAGCGCTTGTCGACATCAGCAAAGCAGCCGAAGTTCTCGATCTCCTGCTCCTGAGCGAACGGGTTGTACTCCGGATCCAGGGTCTGCATGATGTAGTTGCCCAGCATGTTCGCGGAGATCGACTTGAGGGTGTCGTCGTCGCAGTAGCCGCTGGGCATGGTCCAGGCTGCAATTGCAGTGGGGTTGTCCACCATTCCGGAGACCTTCAAGAGGTCCGACCGGTTCTCGTAGTAGGGCACCCGAGGCGACGGAGGCTCCTCCCGGTTGTCACAGTCAACACGAGGAGGTGCCGCGGTCTCAGCCGTGGACTGGAGGTGTGCCTGGAGGCTCGGGAACCAGCCCTCGAGGAACATGTGGCGCTCCTCAGGGTCTGTGATGGCGGTGTACTTCTCAGCATCCTCCGGTGCCATCAGGAGGTCCTCGATGCCCTTGAATGCCTCCATGATCATCAGGAACGGCGGGATAGCAGCGGCGATCTTTTCGCCGTTGTCGTCCAGGATGAACTCTCCGCTCTCCGGATCCGTGAGGAAGGAGTCGCCGTTGATGTCGAGGGCACCAACCATCACGATGGTGGAGTACTCTGGGCGATAGTTCTCGCTGACGTACCGCTGCACCGCCTCGAGGGTGATGTTGCTGATGGTGTCGTGCGAGCCGATGGTGGTGTTCTCGTAGGGGTGCCCGTCGGGGTAGAGCAGCTTCGGCACATGCACGAACGCGGTCCGGATGGCCGCAGAGCCGTTGGCGCCAGACTCGTAGCCCATGCGCAGCTCGTTGCGGACGATGCTCTTCTCCGCCTCGATGTCCTCGGCGGTGACTCCTGCCACACCGTCCGCAAGCCTCAGTGCCTCAATGCGGAGCAGCGGGATGGCAGAGTCGACCGGCGCGACGGTCATGTAGTTGGTCCACTCTCGGCTGGTGGAGGCATTCAGGATTCCACCGAGCTGATTGATCACGTCCCAGTTCTTGGGCAGATCACCATGCTTGGCCCGGAAGGCGAGGTGCTCAACAGCGTGAGCGATGCCCTCGGTTGAATCACCGTGCTCGTTGACACCATCGTAGATCGACCCACGATCGAACCAGTTGGTGATGGAGACAATGGGCTGCGTGTTGTCTTCCTGGAAGAGGATGCGCAGTCCGCTTGGGAAGCGGTAGTCGAGGGTGTGGACGTTGTACTCGTCGAGCGCTAGCGAATACGCTGCATCAGGGTAGTCAGCAGCCTGTGCAACTCCCGAAAGCATGGTCGAGGCAAGCAGGGAGATGATCATGAAGCGTTCTCCTGGATGGGGACCTGTTTTGTGTTGAGATCTCAAGGATTTGTTTATGACGAGGCCAACCATGCTGCCAACTGAAGTTTGGGAGCTCTGTCCGACCACACCAAAGGTAAACACGTCAGTGGAGGTGCATGATCCCAGAAAGGTCTGCACCTGCCCAGAGTTCAACCGCCAGAGGTCCAGACTCGAGAGCGTATCGGTCACGACGGTCGCGGAAGACCGACCTGACCAACCTAAGAGAGGGTCGAGCTGCCGCAGCCAAAAAAAAACACCCCGCACAGGGCGAGGTGTCTTCGTAAGTGGTGGAGGTAAGGGGACTCGAACCCCTGACCCTCAGACTGCCAGTCTAATGCTCTCCCAACTGAGCTATACCCCCACAAGTGGGACGCGAAGGATTTCCACCCAACGCTCAGCGTGCTTATTTAACCTCTGCGGAGGGGTCAACATTTTTCTGCTCGCCATCTTCACCGACCGGCTGATTCCGCGCTGATTCCGCAATGCGCGCATCCTGCTCGCGGATGCGATCGACACCGCGAAGCAGGCCCGGGTGGTCCAGCTCGCCGCCCTCGACGAGACGAATCACTTCTCGGCCGAGCTTCTCTGTCATCCGAGTCCGATCCTTCTGGAGCTGGCGCATCTCCATGCGCGCGCGCCCCTGCATCGCCGCCCGACCGAGGCTTCGACGCCCTCGCTCGGCTGCAATTCGCAGCAATGAACCCACCGCATCTGACAACGCCGCACCGGCCGCCGTCAGCGCCTCTTCTTGCCCACGCCCACCACCGATAGGAGTCGATGCATGGGTTGAATCTTCAGCAGGTCCGGCTTCATCAGGTCCATCTTCGGCTGCTGTGTCTGGCTGTTCGTGTTCCAAACCCCCTCCAGGTACGCGACAAACGCCGCTAAGCCAGCTACCCTCCCCCCCATCCGTCGGCAACCGTGTTGTCGACAACTCACCCAATCAATCACCGCAACACCACTGACAGTGGAGTCCACAGATGATTCTTGTGACCGGACCGACTGGCCGCGTCGGAGAGCAGGTTGTCCGAACCCTGCGTCGCCTGAAGCTGGACGTCAGGAGCCTCGTTCGCAAAGGCAGCGAGTACTTCTGGCTTAACGACACGGGCTGCAACTACTTCTTCGGCGATCTACGAGACGAGCTCAGCGTTCGTCGCGCGACGAGAGACATGGAGTACCTCATTGTCTGCTCTGGGGTTCGCACGGAGAGCCGAGACAACAACCACACCTCCGTGACCATCGAGGGCCACGCGAAGCTGTTTGAGATCGCCAAGGAGCGCGGCATCAAGCGCGTGGTCCTGCTCTCGTGCATGGGTGTCGACCGTGGCTACAGCGTCCCCTCGTTCTACAGCCGCAAGGGTGCCGAGGAGCTCCTCATCAACTCCGGGCTGGAGTACACCATTCTGCGGGCAGGACTCCACGAGCAGCACTTCCTCGATCTCGCGCTGAAGGTTCGAGACAAGGGGCAGGTCTACCTCCCCGGCCACGGCAACAACCAGATCAACCCGCTCAACACCCGGGACCTGGCCCTGATGCTCATCTCTTGCCTCGATCAGGAGAGCGTCAAGAACCGGACCATCGAGGTCGGTGGCCTGGAGACCATGAGCGCGATGGAGGCCTTCACGCGGGCCTGCGCAGCAGTCGAGGTTGAGCCCAACAGCAAGGTCTTGCCTGGACCGGTGGTCACCCTCGGCAGCAAGCTGCGGCGCCCGGTCCGGCGCTTCGCCAACCAGCTCAACGAGATGAACCTCTGGTTCACCGAGGACTTCACCGTCGATCCCGACACCACGAAGTCCAACTTCAACATCCCGTTCAGCGGCTACGATGCCGGGCTCCCTCCGTCCACGCAGCTGATGTCCATTCGCCGGGATCCCGAGCTGCGCGAGAAGCACATGGTGCACCCGCAGTTCTACGCCACGGTCTACGAGCCGGGCACTGCGAAGCTGGAAGACATGCCCATCGGTCCCCCGCCCCGCCGAGACTGACAACACAGAGAGGGCAGGAGGCGCCCAGGCCCCCTGCCCTCACAGCACAGCGCCTCATGAGACGCTCAGCGCGAAGCCGCCGTCACCTCAGTGTGCAGCGGCTTTTCCCTTGGGCTTGGCGTTCCAGACCCGAGTGGCGAGGAGCAGACCGCCGATGGCGACGATGATCATCGACACCGGCCATCCAACCCAGTTGCTCGGCTCGGTGACCGCACCGATCAGCGCACCAGAGGCATCGAACTCCTCCTGAGGAAGGATGTTGGCGTAGGTCAGGGACATGACGCCCGTGCCCAGGTAGACGAAGCCATCGATGATGCCGACCGCGATGCCGACGTTCTTCTTGCCGCCGAAGTCCATGCTGGCGGTGCCGGAGAGCATGCCGTGGACACCGATGACGCACATCGAGATGAGGATGGCGATCACACCGGGAATGGAGAGGGTAGTGATGCCCAGATCAATCGCAGGGGTCTTGTACAGGGCAAGCAGCGCGATGGAGCCGATCAGCACACCACCGTAGAGGATTGCCGCCACCGGACCACGCCGTGAGTTGAACACCCGGTCAGAGATCACCCCGGCGAGCACGCCGCCCATGATGCCCGCGCAGCACAGCCACATGCCCCAGTGGTCATAGATGAAGTCGCCCTTGAGGTGCAGCGCTGCGTCCGTCTGCTTGGCAAAGGTTCGGTACCACTGCATCGGCGCCTGGCGGATGAAGCCGCTGCAGAACTCGACAAGGGCAATCGTGATGATGACCGGATTGGTGAGCATCTTCTTGAACACGGCGAGCGGGCCAAGCTGAGGTCCGTCGTCACCAGAAGAGGCATCCGCGGTGTCGAAGTCTTCCAGTCCAGCATTGCCGGGGGTGTTCTCGACGACGAAGAAGTCCACCACCCACATCGCCACCAGCAGGACCGCCGGGACCATGAAGACGCCGATGACTCCGAGGCTCTCGGTTTTGACGATCTTGTAGCCGATGTCGAAGGCGAAGTAGATCCCCAGCGAGATGAGGATGCCAAAGATCGCACCGAAGACCCCGCGCTCCCGGACGTGGAACCAGGGGGCATTGCACTTGACGATCGCGACGGCACCGAAGCTCTGGAAGTACATGTTCATGCCATAGAGCACAGAGAAGACCGTCACGAAGTTCTCGGCGATGGTCAGGTACCCCGGTCCCTGGTTGAGCAGCGACCACGCACAGAGGCCCATCAGCGCATTTGCAATCGCAGCCCCTGCCGCACCGGTGAGGATGGCGAGCTTGCCGCCGAAGCGATCGGTCAGGGGACCGTTGAGCAAGAACGACGAGCCGTAGACCCAGACGCCGACGGTGAAGATGTTGCCGAAGTCTGCGTTGCCCATCAGCGCGCCGCCGCCGACCGCCTGCATCTCCTCAAAAGCAAACTTGCTGATCTTGAGGTTGTACCGTCCCATGTACAAGAAGGCGTACGTCAACCCGAGGGGCAGCCAATTCATCACCCGTCGGCGCTTGAACGCATCGCTGTGGTTGACATCCTCGACGCTCGGCAGCCGGGCGATCACAAACGCCACGACCGCCAACAAGATGAAGATCGCAATCACTTCGCCCATGTCACCCTCCACTAAAGAAGCGCGACATTAACACAGGATCCAGCCCCTACTCGACCTGCTGGACGGCGCTCGTCTGCGGAGAGGACAACAGAACCGTGGCCTCTGCGTGCTTCACCGCAGCCTCCAGCACGGTCATGCCAGTGAGAGATATGGGATCGGGCTCGACCCCGAGGTTGTACTTCCACTGCTCGGCGACGTAGCTGTTGGTCGCGACAGTGTAGATCGCGTCGAGGTCCAGTGCGGCCCCGCTGACGGTTGCTGAGACCAGCTCTGGAGCATCCAGCCGCAGCCGCCAGGAGTACTGGACGCCGGCAAGCTGCAGCGGGGAGTGATCGGCGCGCTGTCGAGCGACGCTCCGAAGAAGCATCCGCACGAGGCTCGCTCCAGAGACTCGGAAGGTGATGATCTCGTTGGAGAAGGGAAAGACTTCGTAGAGATCCCCGACGGTGAGGCCCCCGGCGAGGATATCGGCCCGGAGCCCGCCGGCGTTCATGATGCCCACATCGGCTCCGGCAGCCTGGCGGACAATCTCTGCCGCCAGCCGCCCCATCGGGCTCTCCCCCTCCCCGCGCAAGATGTCGTCGGCGACCCGCCCGAGCGGACGCCCGTAGCGAGCCTCGATCGCTCCCTGCCACTTCTCACTCAAGGCGGTGACCGCAGCTCCTGGCGGGACCGGGAGATCATCCAGGGTGAGATCCTGGAGCACACCATCCAGCACCGCGATGCGCCCATCCTTCAGGGTCATTCGCAGGACACCGAGCTGTCGCCCATACGATCCGGCCTGCACGATCCAGGTACTCCCAACTTTCTCAGAAGGATGAATCGAAGAGTGAGAGTGCCCGCCGACGATGAGGTCGAGCTCGGGAGCCGCCTCAGCCAGCGCCCGATCACCCTCGATGCCGAGGTGAGTGAGGGCGACGAGGATGTCGGCATCGACCGCGAGGGTCTCGATGAGCGGAGCTACCGCCTCCTCAGGGCGCAGGATGTTGATGTGGGCAGCTGTCGCGCCAGTGGTCAGGCGAGCGAGGCTGGGCGTGGTCAGACCGATGACCCCGACCCGCACGCCGCTGACCTCGTACACCTTGCTCGCGAGCAGCCCGTCGAAGATCGGGGCGCCGCTGGCATCCTGGAGGTTGGCGGAGAGAACAGGCACCGGCGAGGCGGCGACGAACTGAGCGGTGTGCTCGAAGCCTCGATCGAACTCGTGGTTGCCGAGGGCGAAGCCGTCGCAGCCGACAGCATCGAGGAAGGAGAGCATCGCTCCCCCCTCAACACCGCGATCGGAGAATTCCATCAGCGGAGTGCCGGTCAGGACATCGCCGGCATCGAGGTACAGGACATCGCCACCCTGACGCAGCGCGCGGAGGTGGGCATCAATGGCCTCGAAGCCACCGACTGCCGGGCTGCCGTTCAGCCAAGGGGCAGGCTCTGGTAGAAAGTGAGCGTGCAGGTCGTTGGTGTGGGCAATGACCAGCCCGTGCTGGATCTCGACAGCGCTTGTGGTGGTGCTCTGTGGAGGCTGACACCCAAGCAAGAGCAGCGACATCATCCCGAGAGTTCGGCGACGAGGGCCTCGACGACCTCCGCCTCCAAGACCCCCTCGATGCGACGCCGAATGGTTCCATCAGGCTCGATGATCCAGGTCTGCGGGATGCGCTTCCAGTCGATGTCGAGTGCTGCGAAGAACGACTCCGGTGGAGTGGTCACCAGAGCCGAGCCCCAGGTCAGCTTGTGCTCCTCAGCGAACGCCGCGACCTTCATCGCGGTCGGGAGGGTCTCTCCACCCTCGAACAGATCCCAGCTCACCCCCACAAGCTCGACCGCCTCGCCCAGTCGGGTCTGCAGGTCGATCAGCAGGGGCAGCTCCTCGATACAGGGGTCGCACCAGGTCGCCCAGTGGTTGACGATGCGGAGGCGCTGAGACGGGCCAAGGAGGGCCTTGACCGCATCAGCATCCATGGGAACACAGCCGGACAGGCCGCTGTCCGAGGAGCGCGATGGGGGTGCTGTCATAGGAGCCGTCGCAGGAGAGGCTGCCGTGACGGGTTTCGACACCGGCTCAGAGGCCGACTGGAGCGGAGGCTGCCTGGAGCGCTCACCGTGCTGCTCAAACAGCTCGTTCCTGGAGACCTTGTCTGCGACACGGGCGGCGGCCTTGCGGCCGAGGCTTCGGATTATTTTCACCGGGAACATCTCACCTCACCTCAGTGGGCACTATCCCATCTGCGAGATCACGAGCCAGCATCACTCACCAGGGGCAACAGCCTCGCCCCAGACCTGCCACGCCCCGTTGTGCCAGCGGTAGACCTTGTCGGAGACCGGATATTCTGCGGACTCGAAGATGCGTCGGACACCGACCGCCATGACCTTGTCCATCTCAGCATCACCAGGGATCCACATCAGGAAGGTGCCGACTGCAGGGACACCGACCACCGGAGTGGTGCCGGCCACCTCCGCGAGCCGCTCCGGGTGCAGCAAGCCCGCAGCGTCGTAGCCATCGCCGACCTGAGATACCCAGTACACCGCACCAGGCATGTCCGCGATTTCCTGGCGAACCGGGCGCTCTGTTAGCGAGTCCGATGCGCGCCCGCTGACGGCTACAGACAGGGCCTCGAGATCGAAGCCCCACTCTGCAGGCTCGGTCACGCGAACGGGCCTGCTCCCGCACGCCGTGCAGAGGACGAGCCCCTCAGACAGCTCGGGACAGATGTAGCCGCTCATGACGACCCCGCGAGGCTGGAGCCTGAGGTCGGAGCATGCACCTGCGGCCTGCGCCGCTGACGAGCCGAGAACCAGCGCCAGCAGCACCACTCGCTACTCGGAGACCACGAAGGAGTCGAGCAGATCGCCGAGGTCCCGGCGAAGCTCGGGGCGCCTCTCTTCCTCGACCTCCTCCATCAGATCCGAGACCTGCTGGGTCAGCCTCCGCTGCCGCTGGCAGAGAATGCGCGCCATGCCGTGGACCAGCTTGAAGGCGCCGAGGTTGCCGAAGTCAAGAAGCTGTAGGAAAGGAACCCGCGGAAAGCGAAACACCGTAGTGTCCTCGGTCGCGGAGACCGTCGCGGAGCGCTCTGAGCCATCGAGGATGGCCATCTCACCAAAGCAGGTATGCCCGCCGAGCTCGGCGACCGAGCGCTGCGGTCCGAACGGAGTGGACTTCGTGACCTCCGCGTTTCCGCGAAAGAGCACATACCAGGAGTCTCCATGCTCCCCCTCGCTGAAGATCGGCTGTCCGCTCCGAAAGCTCTGGACCTGCATGATGTGCACGATCTCAGACAGCTCGGCGGCATCGAGCTCCTCGAACATGGGGGTCTCAAGAAGAAAGTGGATCACCTGTTCAAGTGTGATGCTGCGGTCCATTGACTCACCTCTGGCCGAGGTCATACCACAAGGGCTCTCCGGCCTTGGTATGATTCCCCTGCTCGCGAACGCAAATTGTCCATCCTGGAGGGGATGATGGGACTGAGAAGTCGACTGAAGAAACAAGTCGGACGCATCCTGGATCAGTTCTCGGGAGAGCACTCCGATGCCGCTCCTGATGAGAGAACCCCATACTCACGTCCTGGCGTCCCCAATGACGGTGCAGAGGTCGTCATGGCGCGCCTCAATCGTCCAAAGAGTCTGTCGGCCGGCAAAGACAAGAGCACCGACAAGAAGGAGGAGTAGATGCTCCTTGAGACTCGTCTTGAGGACGACACCTACATCCAGATCGATGCTGAGGCGGCGCTGGGTATCGACAAGGGTGGCGGGGTCTACCACTCTCAGGCTGATGCTTTAGACAACATGCTCACCCTCGCAGCACAGGTGACCGGTCGCCTCAAGGAGCTGACCGCTGGAGAGGGGGCGCCGGACAAGCTCTCGGTGACCTTCGGGGTGCGTGTGGACGGAACTGCGGCCGTCAGCGTGGCCCGTCAGGGCGACATCGCGCAGTTCACAATCACGGCAGAGTGGTCCAAGTCAGGCTGACTCGTCCCGGAGGGCTGCGGAGAGCGCCCGCATTCTCTCGCCGAGACGCTCACAGGCCGCCTGGATGGTGCCCGGTGCATCAGACGCCGGCGCCTCCATGCGTCCATAGGCAATGCGAACCGTGGCCAGCGGCGGGGGGATCTCAAACAGGTCCCATGAACCCAGACGAAGCGCTGGTCGGGCATGAGCGACCCCGAAGATGATCGGTCGACCGGTTCGCGCCGCCATCACCAGCGCTCCAGGATGGGGCACCATCCGGGGACCGCGAGGCCCATCGACTGCCAGCGCGGGACAGCCACCACCGCCGAGGAGCGCAATGCTCTTCCGGAGCGCATCTCCCCCCCCCCGGCTGCTGCTGCCCCGGATCGCTCCATAGCCCAGGCGCGCGATCACCCGCGCGAGCAGCTCTCCGTCCCGGCTGAGGCTCGCCATTGCAGAGAACCCGCGCTGCGCGTGGGTCGGCACCATCATCAGCTGCTCACCGTGCCAGAACGCCAGCACTGCCGCCCCGTCAGCGACCGCTTCATCGAGAAGATGATCGTCGGTGCGCTTGACCCGCCAGGTCGCAGCCAGGAGCGTCACTGCGGCGGCCAGGACGGGTGCGAGCAGCGGCCCGCCGGCAGGTCTGGAGGGTAGGTCAGTCACGGGGGGCTATCATGCCTTATGGGAGTGGTGATGAAGCGTGGTGACCGTGTCCTGAGACGCTTTGAGGTCGGCGAGCCGCTGCCGGCTCGGGGAGAGCTTGTCCGGTGGTCTGCGGTGGACACGGTCAGCGGGGCATCCGTTGAGCTGCACCAGCCCACACCGGCAGTCTGGGTTCGTCCCGCAGCGGAGCAAACCTTCATCGACGCGCGCGTGGGCCTTCGCACTGACGGCGCGCTCCAGGCTCCGCTCGCGTGGGGCGAGCACGATGGTCGCCCCCTGGCCGCCTACCCTGCCGCTGCGAGCTGGCCTGAGCACCGCATGGATGGTGAACAGGTCGCAGCCCTCGCGGCCTGGCTGGTGCCAGCGGTGGTCGCGGCCGGTCCCATACTCGGCGGTCGTCTCTCCCCAGCCGATCTGGCGGTAGAGGCCGACGGCGGAGTCTACCTGCGCCCGAGCGGGGTTGCCCGAAAGCACTCGCTGGCGGTCCCGGACCCCTATCGGGCTCCTGGAGAAGGCACACCGACTCAAGACGCCCTGTATGGCCTCGGTGTGCTCCTGTTCTCCGTCGCCACCGGCAGCCAGCCGTTCTCTGCACGCACGGTCCAGGAGCTCACCCGACAGCAGCAGACGCCGAGGCCCCCCAGCAGCACCGTTCCGGATCTTCCCGCCTCCCTCGATGCCCTTGTTCTTGGCCTGCTCTCCCCAAACCCTGCCCACCGCACCGCTGCGCTTCAGGGACTCCCCGCTCCGCACCCGGTCACCATCCAGGCCCCTCCGCCCACGGTCCAGGCTCCGCAGCCAACATCAGCGCGCTCTGCATCGGTCACGCCGCCAGCCAAGACCGGTGCCCGTCGTGACATTCCGCGCGCAGACTGGCAAGTCGTCGTGCAGCCAAGAGACCTCCCGCTCAGCATCCGGCGCCGCCTTGCAGCCCTCGCCGACATCCCAGACGGCGCGATGGAGCAAGCGGCGGAGGAGGGGGTGCTCTTGCCCGTCGGCGGTGCAGAGACTCAAGACGCTGCGCAGGCACTCCAGTCCAGGCTGGCGATCACCGGGGCAGACCTCACCGTGCGCCCGCTCCACAGCAGCAGCACCACTCCTACGCTCGCCATCATCGGCCTGATACTGCCCGCTATGCTCGCGGTGATCGGCCTGGTTTTAGCTGCAGTCGCCGGGGTTCCGCTCTTGATTCCCGCGATCGCAGCCGGCGCAATAATCGCGCTGTGCTTCGTCGGCATGTTCATCGCGCTCGGGAGCCTGGTTCGCCGCCGAAAGAGCGGACCGCTGCGCCGCGGTCACCTGCTGGTGCAGGCCAGCTATCCCGCCGCCGGGCCGCTCCACGCGCTGCTCCAGCAGACCCGCCGGGCCCTCCTGTCCAGCGAGCTGTCCACACCAGCACGAGTCGACCTCCTCGCGGCAGCCGATGAGATCGAGGCGATCTTGCCCTCCGCAGCGCCCGAGGATCTCGCCCGCATCCAGGCGACCCTCCTCGACATGCAGGCCGCTGCACAGACAGAGTCCGACATCGACGCCGAGAAGACCATCGAGCAGGCCCAGCGTCAGGCTCAGGCCGCACACCGCACGGACCGACAGCTCGGCTCTTAGCCCGAGACGACTACTTCACTTGTCCGTGACCATGAGGCTCCAGGAGAACCCATTGCAGCCGCTGACGGCCGGATCAGTGCTGTCCGCAGCGCTGGCCTTCATGGCATCCGACTCGGTCTTCGCGCTGTAGATGGTCTGGCAGTAGTACAGGTTCTCTGCCTTGTCCCAGGTCCAGTCGAAGCGACTCCACTTCTCCGGGCTGTACTTGTTCTTCGCGTCGTTCTGCGCAATGACGTACATCCCGCCGTTGTCGTACTGGGAGATGTTGAAGTTGGTGGTCGCGCTGGACTGCGCCCACACGGTGTTGTCGATCACGTGATCGGTACCGAAGTTGTCGGTGTAGGAGCCCGCGATCTCGAGATCGGCGTCGGCGTCGGTGTCAGCGTCCGTGTCGGCGTCCGTGTCGGCGTCGGTGTCGGCGTCCGTGTCGGCGTCCGTGTCGGCATCGGTGTCCGCGTCGGTGTCCGCGTCGGTGTCCGCGTCGGTGTCGGCGTCAGCCTCTTCGGACCAGTCTGCGGTCGGATCAGTGACGCTTGACTGGGGGTTGCTCTCCTCCGAGTCACATCCAACGACGAGGAGGCAGAGAGGAATGAGGGAACGCATGAGGTCTCCAGGAGACAGGGTTTCGGGACAGCGCACAAGATTACGGATCGTGCCGTGCGGGTCAAGTCTTCACCAAAGGCACGATAACCTCAGAGGAACGCACGCGGAGAAGGCTCCTTCGCCACAAGCACACCAAACCACGGGTAAGGCGGGACCGTCGCCTGGCATTGGGTGTCCGTTCTGGACGGGATGCGGGCTCCAGCTGGCTGCGCGGATGACGGACTCAGGTATGATCCTCGTCGCCCCCTGGAGCGTTGATGTACATCCTCGGCCTGTCCTGCTTCTACCACGACTCCTCGATCTGCCTCCTCAAGGACGGCGTCCCGATCGCAGCCACCAACGAGCAGTCGTTTACCCGCAAGAAGCACGACTCCAGCTTCCCCGTCAATGCCATACGGTGGGCGCTGGAGTTTGCCGGGATCACGATGTCTGACATCGAGCTGGTGGCCTTCTACGACAAGCCGATGGTGAAATTCGAGCGCATCCTCAAGAGCCACATCGCAACCTTCCCCAAGAGCTTTCCTCAGTTTGTAAAGGGCATGCCGAACTGGTTCGCGACCAAGCTGCGGCTGGACAAGCTGCTCGCAAGAGAGCTGGACTACACCGGCCCGATCATGTACGGCCGCCACCACCTCTCACACGCCGCCTCCGCGTTCTACGCCTCTGGCTGGCAGGAGGCTGCGGTGCTGACGGTCGACGGTGTCGGGGAGTGGTCGACGGCGACCTGGGGTGTGGGACAGGGCAATCGGCTGGATCTCAAGGGCGAGATCCGGTTCCCGCACTCTCTGGGGCTGCTGTACTCCGCGTTTACCTACTACCTTGGCTTCAAGGTCAACTCCGCAGAGTACAAGGTCATGGGCCTTGCGCCGTACGGCGCGCCCAACCACGTCGATCAGATCAAGGAGCTGATCCACATCAAGGAAGACGGAACCTTCCGCCTCGACATGCGCCACTTCACGTTCGACCATGGACTGAAGATGTTCAACACGCGCTTCGAAGAAGTCATGGGCCAGCCCGCGCGCCCCTATGAGACCGGCGAGCTGACCCAATTCCACAAGGACGTGGCACGCTCCCTACAAGAAGTGGTCAACGAGGTCATGGTTGCGCTGGCGAGCCGGGTCGTCGAAGAGACCGGGATTCCGCGCCTCTGCATGGCGGGCGGTGTGGCGCTGAACTGCGTGGCAAACGGTCACATCATCCGAGAGTCTGCGGTCGAAGAGCTGTACGTCCAGCCCAACGCCGGGGACGGCGGCGGCGCGATGGGTGCTGCGATGTGGGCCTGGCACCATGTGCTCGACAAGCCCCGGCACGGCCGCATGGAGAATGTCTACCTCGGCCCGGGCTACTCCATTGACGAGATCCAGGAGACACTCGACAGCTTCGGAGCGGTCTACACCCGCCTGGAGCGCCCCGCGCTGCTCCGTCAGACCGCCGAGCTCATCGATCAGGCGATGGTGGTCGGCTGGTACCAGGGCCGCATGGAGTGGGGTCCTCGTGCGCTGGGACACCGCAGCATCCTCGGCGACGCGCGCAACCTGGAGATGCGGGACATCATCAACCGCAAGATCAAATTCAGAGAAGGCTTCCGCCCCTTTGCGCCCTCGGTGCTCGAGGAGCACATCGGAAAGTACTTCCAGATCGATCGCCCCTCTCCCTACATGCTGCTCGTCGCCCCAGTCCGCGACGATGCTCCCCAGCAGCTCCCCAGCACCACGCACGTCGATGGCTCCGCGCGCATCCAGAGCATCAGCCGCAGCCAGGACGAGCTGTACTACGACCTCATCGACACCTTTCGAGAGCTCACCGGCTGCAGCGTGATCATCAACACCTCGATGAACGTGCGCGGTGAGCCGATCGTGAACACGCCCGAGGACTGCTACCGCTGCTTCATGCGCACAAACATGGACGCGATCGCCATGGGTCCGTTCCTGCTGCACAAGGACAAGCAGCCACAGATGGAGCAGGAGTCCGCTGCGGCGCGCTTCGGTCTCGACTGAGCATGCGCGCCTGATGCTTGGGGCGCCCTCATCCCGTGATGTCAGCAGCTCGCCGGCTGGTGCCGAGCGGAGCAGACCAGCCTCGACTGGAGCACCTCACAGCTCGCGCCAGCTCACCTGCGGCACTCCAGTTGAGGCTGGGGGCGGGTTTGCGCCGACCATGTACAGCACCCTGCGGTTTGCTGCGCTGTCCACGCCGTCTCCGGTCCGCTCAGCAAGGAAGCCCTCGCCGAAGCCGTGGTAGTACAGCGCCTCGCTGTAGCCGTGCCCCCTCAGCCAGGTGGCGATCGCGCGTGCCCGGCGCAGCGAGAGGTCGCGGTTGCTGGCGGCATCCCCAGCGGTGTCGGTGCAGCCAGCGATGTAGACCTTCACCGGGACCATCTCACCATACTTGTCGAGCACATCCTGGAGCTGACGGAGGGTCGCCTCCAGCTTCCACTCTTCCTCGGGGAGGATCTCGGACTGGTTGGACTCGAAGTGAACGTCGTCGTGAGGAATGTCGAGGAACCATGGCGAGAAGGTAAAGCCAGCCCATGAGCCGCCGCTGTAGACCTTCACATCGAGCAGCACGACCTCTGCGGCATCCCCAGCCCACGGGATCGTGATGTCTCCCGGACCTCCACTGATCGCAACCTCGCCCTGCTCCAGCACCGCTCGGCGCGCACCATAGGCGGTCAGCTCAGCCCGATCGACGGGGGCTGTGACGTTGACGGTCAGGGTGTGCGCCGCGAGATCTGCCGACGCACCCGAGAGATCAACCGACAGCCGGGTGCCGTAGCTGTACTCGATCGGGATCTGGACCTCCTCGACGTAGCCGTCGCTGAACACCCCACGAACAAACACGCTCGCGCTGGTGACCGAGGCGTTGCGGTCCCAGGAGAACCGCATCTGCTCTCCAGCCGGTGCCGAAGCGCCGGTGAACTCGTACCGCTCGTCGCCAGCCTCGACGACGACCAGGTACTCCGCAAGGGGACGGGCGGGGGTGACCATGAACGCGGGCTGCTCGTCCGGTCCAGGGGTCGGGGTGTAGCTGAAGTCCATGTCGCCAGCCAGCGCAGCGGGGCTGAGTAGCCCGATGATCCAGGGAATCATGCTCTCTCCTCTCGGTCTTCAGGTGTATCAAAGTCGCAGCGCGTCCCCCCAAAGGGGGTATGCTTCGTGACGGAGGTTGAGCCCCGATGTATCCCACTGTCTTCCTGATGATGCTCGGCTGTGATCAGACCAGCGAGCCTGCTGCACCCGCTGCACCCGCTCCGACGGCACCGGTCAGCACCGAGGCTTCGGCTCCCACACCAGCCCCCGCAGCGCCACCCGCTCCAGCGGCAGAAGCCAGCGGTGGCGGCGGCGGCAGCCTGCCTGATGTCGCATCGAGCCTCGCGCGCGGTCAGTGCAGCAACGGCCCGGGCGCGGAGGGCGCGGACAGCTACTTCACCGGGACCTTCACCGTCAGCGGGAACACCGTGACCGGGACCGAGCGCTGGATCCTCTACGCAAACCCCAAGTGGGAGGCAAAGGGCGGCAACGACTGCTACATCGACTGGCGCATCACCGGAACGATCGGCAGCACTGGCGCCTGTGGCTCCTGTGATCAGGGCATTCAATTCCAGGCCACCGCAGACAAGCACGGCGGCGATTGCCCAGAGGAGCTGCGGCTCGGGCGGCTGCTCCCAGACGGCCGGCGGGCCGGCGGAGAGGCGGTGGACTTCTCGCAGAGCTACTCGGTAAAGCGTGGTGCAGACGGCTCGGTGAAGGTGTACTTCGGAAAGAGCGGCAAGCTGCTGGGCGAGGGATACCACAGCGGCGATGCGTTCAACTACGTCTCCTCACACCAGTGCAAGTGGTTCTGAGACGAGCGGCACACGCTGTGGCTTGAGGTGGCTCGTCGTCGAGCGACGCTGGCATCAGGGGAGCGGTGCAGCCGCCTGAGAGAGTGGGAGCATGTACAGCAGCGTGGACACGCTCAGGCAGACCGCTGCCCCTCCTGCTCCACCAGAACAACGACGGTTCCTTCACTCCCGACTTCCGCAGTCCAACCGGTCACCTCGTCGGAGCCGTAGAGAGGAAGGATGCCGGGCTCCTCGTCACCCTCAGCAGATCCTCGACCCTGAGCACCCCGCTGGGATCAATTCCTCTGGAGGCCGTTACACTGCTCCTCCCCGGGTACGCGGATGACAACCAGTAAGCACCTCACCTCGCTGCTCCTCTCGACTGGTCTGGCCGGCTGTCTGGTCAACACCGAGCTGTACGAGGAGCGTCGGGAGGCTCTGACCGATGCGGACGCCGACGGCTTCAGCGGTGATCAGGGCGACTGCAACGACAACGATCCGGCCATCTTCCCAGGCGCCCCGGAGACCTGCAACGACACCGACGATGACTGTGATGGCTACACCGACAACGACGTCATCGACGGCGGTCCCTGGCACCACGACGCCGACGGTGACGGCTACGGCGATGACACCTCCGGGGTCATGCTCTGCGATGCACCGGGCGCGGGGTGGCTGCTGGTCGGCGGGGACTGCGACGATGAGAGCGCAGCAGTCTTCCCCGGTGCCGAGGAGCTGTGCAACCGTGCAGACGACGACTGCGACAACGTCATCGACAACGACCTGGTCGATAATGGCATCTGGTACCCCGATGCCGACGGAGACGGCTACGGAGACGACGCCAGTCTGCAGACCTCCTGCGAAGGCATCACGGCTCTGCTGACCACAGGCGGTGACTGTGACGACACCGATGCCGCAGTCAGCCCCGATGCTGAGGAGGTCTGTAACGATCGCCTCGACAACAACTGCAACGGCTCAACCGACCAGTGCACCTGGGAGGCGGAGATCGACATGCGCTGGGGAATTCACATCGAGGGAAACCACACCGGGGAGACGCTCGCCTACTCTGGCGCTCTTGGTGATCTCAACGGCGACGGCGACACCGAGCTGCTCCTGACCAGCTACTACGCATACGTCGAAGACACCAGCACCCGGCCGGGCACCATCCAGGCCTTCGACCTTCCGATCACCGAGTCCATCACCCGACTCGATGCGGATCGCTTCTTCACCGGCGAGAACGACGCCGACGCCTTCGGAGTGAAGATCGCCGTCTTGGATCTCGACGGGGATGGCTACGACGACCTCGTCTCCGGGGCTCGCTCTCATGATCCAAACGCCGTCGCTCGTGCTGGCAGTACGTTCGTCTTCTACGGCCCGATCACCAGCGATGCCCGGGCCACCGATGCCGACTGGATCCTCCAGGGCGTGACCGAGCACGGGCGACTCGGCGAGGCACTTGGCGGCATCGGTGACTTCAGCGGCGATGGTCTGCCCGACTTCGTCTCCGGCTCTCACTACTTCCCATCCTTCGACGACATCGACACCCCCGGCCTCGTGTATGTCTACACGGACGCAGGATCTGGTGAGGAGAGTGCGTCAGAGGCAGCGTATCTGACCGTCTACGGAGCAGAGCGGAGCATCAGCCTCGGCAGCAGCCTCGTCGGCCTGGACATCGACGGGGACGGGCTCGACGAGCTTCTGATCGGTGCCGACGAGAGCGAGGACATCTATGGCGGGGTCTACCTGTTCGAGGAAGGACGCTCCGGGACACTCTCGACCAATGATGCCGATCAGACCTGGCGCGGTGAGAGCTACGTCAGCTACGCCGGTGAGGCGATGGATACCCCTGGAGACCTAAACGACGACGGCGTGGATGATGTCCTCATCACGGCGAAGCAGGCTGGTGATGGGGCGGCGTACATTGTCTGGGGTGGTGCTGAGCTCTCGCTGGCGACCCTCGCGGACGCAGACATCACGATCCGCGGCACCCGCGGCGGCGGGCGAAACTTCGGCGGGACCGCACACAGCATCGGTGACCTCAACGAGGACGGCGCACCGGACATCCTGGTGGGCGAGGGCGGCGTAGCACCCAACGATGTCTACGTCTTCTACGGCCCGTTTGATGCCTCGATGGTCCTCGCAGACCTCGATGCCGACATCATCCTGACTGGCGATCAGGACGAAGATGAGAACTACAACCTCGCACTCGGTGGGCTGGATCTGACCGGCGATGGGGTGCCAGACCTCCTCGTTGGCTCTGACCAGAACGACTACCCTAGTGGTGAGGATGTCGAGTGGGCGGGCACAGCGTACCTCATCGAGGGCGTTGGGTTCTAAGGCGGTATGTGTGCACCTGGTGCGCTTGTCGACAGCTCACGCGCCTGCTCACCCTCCCTCCTGGATCGACGCTGGGGCTGGACGAGGGCAGACCGGCAGCCTCATCGAGAATGGCTCCGGTGGATTTTGGGCCGATGGTGACACTCTCTTCCCAGCCAAGAGGCATCTACAGAGGCATCGGCCGCTGGGAGCGCTCCGACTCCACCGTCAAGGACACCAGTGGCGACGGTGTCAAAGGCGATCTCGACCCGCTCCCCTCACCCCATCAGCCGACGATTCCTGCAAGCGGCCAGACAATCCCGCGCAGAAAGGGTGGGTGAAAGAGGATACCCATCGGCAGCGCCAGCCAGGACACCGTCCACACCCGCGACCAGACCGGACGACGACGAAGCCAGTCCTCCAGGCTCGTGCCGCGCTCCAGCGCAACCAGCCCCCCGTGAATGACAAAATAGAGCATAGGAAGTCCATAGCCGCGGCTGACCGGAACGCTGATCGCACACTCATGCAGCAGTCCAGAGAAGCCAAAGCCGCACAGCGCAGCCGCCGGACGGCCGACAATCGAGACCAGCGGCCGGTACACCGCACGCTGAATCATCTCGGTGAAGGGAAGGTTCCAGCGTCGGCCCCAGAACTCACCCAGGCTCTGCGCGCGCAGCGGTGCAGGAAACAGGGTGTAGACACGGACGCCACACGCCCGCCAGAACGCACAGAGGAGGTTGAAGACACCAAAGTGTAGGATCAGGCTGATCCCAGGCAGGGCCAGGATGGTCGCCAAGACCAGCGATCCAGTCGCAGCATGGCTGGCTGTCGCCCCAGCGAGCAGCAGCGCCCCCAGCAGCAGTCGAGCCAGCCCCCGCAGCAAGAAGTCACCCGCGCTCCGTACATCTGGTGCGCGTGAGGGCGTGGGTGGATCGGTGGAGAAGATCTGCGGATCCATTCCAGGCCAGCCCCCCGCCCAGGCAAGCCACTGCCGGGCAGTCAGCACCGGCCCGTCACTGTCGACCGTTTCCACCGCCACCACGCCCTTCATCGCCAGCAGGACGATGCCGATGATCAGCAGCATGCGTATTCCTGGCGGCTCAGCGGCACTCATCCAGGAGTACACCGAGAAGCCACCGAGCACCACGCCCCAGCTCAGCCCACGCGCAGTCCTCGGGCGCGTGCGGGCCAGGTGCATCAGCCCAAAGCCCGACAGCAAGCTCAGCAGGAGTCCAGCCAGCAGCCCCAACACCAGCACACCGTTGTCGGGCCAGTAGCCATCCCAGAGGGCTGACACCCTACAGCCAGCCCAGGTTGTGGGCAAAGCACAGGCCATAGATGACCGTCAGCGCCAGAAACAAGAGCTCCAGCAGCCAGCGAGCCGCGGTGTTGAAGGCCGTCGCCGGGATCTCGGAGATGTCGAAGTACAGCCACTGGATGGCCATCCGCAGCAGCCAGTACCCGAGGATGAAGCCCGTCACGCACGTCGCCAGCGGAGAGCCATCGAGCAGCAGCGCCGCCCCGAGGGCTGAGAGCAGCCCAAAGCAGAGATTCGTGGACCAGATGTAGAACGAATACACCCAGAACATCTGGCGAATGAGGGTGCTGACCGGCGCCAGCTTGTCCTGCCAGCCCAGGACACGGGGAATCCCCAGGCTGCCCAGGATCAAGACCACCTGGCTCCAGCCAGCCAGCTGCAGCAGCAGCTCCAGGTTCTCCATGACATACGGCACCTCAGCCTCCCGCTCTGCTTTAAGCCTACTACGCCGTGCTCATAGACGAGCTCGCAGTGTATCGAGCCGAGACCGTGCCCCGTACCCTGAGGCCTCAGGACGCGGCGGAGATGACACTCTGCTGAGAAGGGAGTGACGGTTTGTATTGGATGACGCTCGGTGAGCGTTCGAGAATCAGACCGTGGAAGAGCAGGATAGTGTTGTTACATAGCGCTCGCCTCTTCAGGGTGTGCGGTAAACACCGGAAGCCAAACTTGAGAGCCATCACCTTCGCACTCATCGCCACCTCAGCTGCGCTCACCTTCACGGGGTGCGGCGCCGCAGAGCAGACAGCAGACAACACGGGCGGTGCTGACAGTGAGACCAGCACAGCCGGAGACGACACCGGCACTCCAGAGCCGGTCTACGGGCTCTCCACACAGACGTTGCAGCACGACGAGGAGACCCGTGAGTACCTCCTCTATGTCCCGGAGTCCTACGAACCCACGACGCCCGTTCCGGTGATGATGAGCTTCCACGGCTTCGGCGGATCCGCCAACGAGCAGCTACAGATGGTCGACATGCGGGCGCTAGCGGATGCGGAGGGCTTCATCCTGCTCTACCCTCAGGGCACCCTCCTTGAGGGCTACAGCCACTGGAACACCTACCTGCCCGGTGAGGACAACAAGAGCGAAGCCGATGATTTTGGCTTCGTCGATGCAATGCTCGACGTGATCTCAGCGGGCTACGCCATCGATACCGGGCGAGTCTATGCCACCGGCTTCTCCAACGGCGGTGACTTTACCTACACCCTGGCCTGCATTCTCAGCGACCGGATCACCGGCATCGCTCCGGTCTCCGGCTTGATGTGGATGGGAACCCAGCGGGACTGCAACCTGACGCATCCCACCCCCATGATCAGCTTCCATGGCACCGCCGATGGCGACCGCCCCTATGAAGGCTGGGACGGATACCTGCTCTCCATCGAGGCCTCACACCAGTACCTCGCCGCTCACAACAACATCACCGCCTCGCCAGCGATGACTCCCTTGAGCGACAGCGGCTTCACCATCGAGCGCTACGACTACGAGGGGGGCGATGCCGCCATCACCCACTACAAGGTCCTCAACGGAGCGCACACCTGGTTCTCCTTCAGCGACGACGGGGTGGAGACCAGCAGTCTGATCTGGCGCTTTCTCTCCCAGTACGACCAAGACGGTCTGCGCTAGCGTCGGGCTCCCCGCGTGCTTCCCGCCAGTGCCCCTGCCCCGTCTCCCTGCTGAAGCTGGGGCGGCGCGCTCCTTCTCTGGCGGCGTGGCACCGTCGCAGGTCTCTGCAACCGCCCGGGCATCGCGCTGCTCGACCAGCGCGATGCCCGGGCGCTCGCGCAGCACAGCGAGCGCCTCATCGCCATCCTGCGTCAGCTCGCCATCACCGAGACGCGAGAACAACCATCGAAGTCGCGGGGCAGTCCTCAGCAGGAACAGTCACAGTATTCGCGCTCCCAGTGGTCCAGTACAGCACCTGTGGCATCGAGGAGTGCCCAGGAGCCCGTCCAGTCACGCACAATCCAGCGCCACGCCCCGCCCTCCTGTGCGATCCCGATCGGAGTGCGCCAGGGCAGTGAGACAAACGGCATGACCACCGCCCCCTCAGCATCGGTGATCGCATGGAGGGGAGCACTGAGATCCGCTCCCCCGCAGACATCGAGGCCCTCGCCCGTTGTCAGGTGGAGCCCGACCCTGCGCAGGCTGCTCCCAGACACCACACTTCCAGCAGAGGCCTCACTCAGCGGCACGCCCAGCTCAGAAGCCTGCGCTGTCAGCGTCCGGTATAGCGCCTGAAAAGAGTCTTCGCTGCGGAGTGTCTCGGAGAAGACACCAGGAGCCGCCTCGGTGAGACCGTGAACACGCGGCGGGGCCTCTTCTCTGGGAACAACCAGCGCAACCTCCGGCGCATCGCAGCTGAGGACGGCGTGGATGCGGGGCGTGCCGCAGCCGGGAGCATCCAGTGTGCCATCCTGGAGGTCGCTGAAGTGAGGCTGCCCCTCGGTGAGCACAGAGAAACCAGAGACCGAACACTCCTGGGCCATGCCGTCTAAACCAACCGCCGTAAACATCATGCCAAGTTCAATCTCACCCACAGCCTGGACCGGAAGGGCCGCAGTCCAGCGTGTCTTGTCTTCCGAAGCATGCGGCTCGTCAGCGCCCTCCAGTGCCCGAGCATGTACGGTGTCTGGAAGGCGCAGCGGCAGGTGGAGGACACCACCACGAGAGACCGCGAGCTGCGCGCCGCTGTGAGCAGGGAGCGCCGTCGTGGAGCAGGCTTCCGCCATCCTCGGATCTGGACCGACGTAGGCTCCGGCGTTCTTGACGTAGTTGTCGACACCAGAGACCCGCAGGCCTTCTGACAACAAGAGTGCCCCCTCTCGCTCCGGGATTCCTGCAGCCACGACGATCTCGTCGCAGGGCAGGAGGCCCTTGAAGTGGCTGGACTCCAGACGCTCTGGCCGAGCCCCGTCGCGAGAGATCGCCACCAGAGCATCCCAGGTCGCCGGCAACTCACCGCGTGTCCGAGAGGTATGAACCACCACCATCCAGGTGTCTTCGTAGCTCTCGGGGTGCGCTGCTGTCGCGATGGGATCGCGCGACACCTCTGGAGGCGTCGCGCTCCCGAAGGGCTCACAGGCGATCAGCAAGGAAAACAGCATCGGGCTCCTCCGAGCGGAGGGGTACCCCACCATCATCCGGCTGCCAAGCGAGATGCCGCTCGCTGCAGCAAGGCCGATGGCTGAGGACCATCAAGCCCAGCAGACGAGCCCCGACCAGCACGCGCCTGCCCTGCGCGTGGAGGCGCGGGAGGTTCGCAGAGGTGTCTGCCCCTGGACACGCCGCGATTCCCGGCTCGATCCAATCCAGTGCGTTTGCATTCACCGACGCCCAACAAACACAGCGCATCACGAGCAACCGCTACCCCCTACATGACCAGCCAGAAATAGCCTTGAAAGACACATCTTTTCAGATAAACTAATTTAATTTGTCGTGCATGAGCGTTTAAGAAGCCATGATGTGTTGAGTGGTCGGAGTGCGCCAACTCCAGCCAAACACCCACACAGCAGCTTCTCTTCGGAGATCGTTGCGGCGTGGTCCAAGCCAAGGAACTGAGATGCGGGATCTCACCCAACAATCGTGCGCACCAGATCTACGAGACTTCAGGTTTGTCGGCATCATCTGGTATGTCCAGGTCGAGAAGGGCTGGCGCTCAGAGTTCTATCGGCTCACTGATCTGCGACGACACATCGCAGAAGGGCGTATTCAGCCTACCGATCAGCTGTCCTACGATCAGGAGAAGTGGACCCGCATCGACCTAATTCCCGACCTCAATGCCTACTTCGACACAATCTGGCTACACGCACAGGTGGGAAGGCTTAAGGTCCGCCATGAGATAGGGCAGAACAACAATTTCGACGAGTACGAGCCGACCAGCATGATGAGCCTCGCGCAGCTGGGGCTTCCCGCTCCCCGCAAGATCGGTGCGGAGTCCCTTCTTCTCTCGCCTCCAGGCGTCGAGATCATGGAGATGCCAGAAGAAGACAGCGCTGTACTGTTCGAGCCCATGAGTGAAGACAGCCTCCTCGTGGAGGATGAGCCCACCATGGAGCCGCCCGAGTTGCTGCGTTCATCGTCGGAGTTCCTCACCGCACCGCCTCCACTGAGGCCATTCGCTCCTGCGGCCCCAACCGCTGGCGCCATCGTTCGGGTCTTCCTGAGCGGCATCGTCGCCGGACTCACCGCGTTCGGATTTCTGGTCTGGCTGACCGGGAGCTGAGCAAATCCTCGGTATAAGATGAGGCAGCCTTGGAGATGCCATCAAAGCCCGACCCACTGCCCGCCCGTTCTGGGAAGAAAAGTCCCTCGACCAGATGAGTCCGGAAGAGTGGGAGTCCCTCTGCGATGGCTGCGGACAGTGCTGCCTCTATAAGATCGAGGACGAGGACACTGATGAGCTGTTCAACACCAACGTCTGCTGTGAGCTGTTCAATGCTCAGACTGGCCGCTGTCGCAGCTACGCGAACCGCAAGCAGCATGTTCCAGACTGTCAGGTCCTGACACCCGCTGTCGTTGCCGCCCTTCCCTGGCTGCCGAAGACCTGCGCTTACCGCCTGCTCCATGAGGGACGGCCGCTCTTCTCTTGGCACCCGCTGGTCTCCGGTGACCCCGACTCCGTACGACATGCCGGAGTCTCCGTCCGCGACCGCGCGCTGGTGCATGCGGAGGACGCTGGCGACCTGGCTGATCATGTGGTGGAGTGGGTCTTTGGAGACGGTGCCGCTGCTCCCCGTTCTTCCCAGGAGTCAACCTGATGCTTCCGATCCTCCTCGCATGCAGCAGCAGCTTCACAGATGAAGAGATTCCACTCACAGAGAGCGGACTTCCAGACCTCTTGGAGACCCTCGATGACGAGGGCTGTGAGACCCTCGAAGACAACCCTGTGCCTGGAGCCGTGGCCTGGTACTGGGGAGAGTACAGAGTCAATGACACCCGCTATGACGGGGAAGAGCGGCTAATCTATTACGCCAATCAGGCCTGGATAGAGGCTGGCGGGGGAGACTGCAGCATCACCTGGCAGACCACTGCAACCGAATCCAACCCCGGAGCCTGCAGCACCTGCGACCTCGGCATCTCGGTCACAGCGAGCCTTGATGCTGGCCAGAGCAACTGTCCTGAGGGACTGATGAGCGACACCGAGTGGTCCGAAGACTACGGACTCGCCCAGAGCGACAGCGGCACTGTGGAGTGGTTCTTTGCCGGCAGCGGAAGCGCGTTTGGTTCCGGCTATCACAACGACGAGGCCCTCAATTATCTCTCAGAGAAGACCTGCGTCTGGTTCGGAGGCTGACCGACTACTGCAGCAGTGAGGTGACGTCCTCGATGTGAAGCTGTCGCCAGTCTGCTCCCTCGCTGGGAAGCGCTGTGTAGGCCAAGAAAACCCGCCCACCAGCATCGATCAGAGACGGCTCACCGCAAGCCACGACGCCGGTAACCAGAGAGACGGTCGTGCTGCCGTCTGTCCGAGTGAACATGATCTTGCCAGAGTTGTCGGGGTCCTCGACGCCATAGGCGACCCAGCGGCCATCTGGGGAGACTGACGGGGTCGCGCGCTGAGGAAGTCGGATGTCGCGCGCGATGGTCTTCTTGTTCCCCACTCCCGACGACACCGCGATGTCCCAGTGATCATCTCCGCGCTCGTTGGAGAAGAACACCACGGAATCTCCAGACCATGCTGGCCGGGTCTGATCTCCGTTTCCGCCCACCAGGGGAGATGAGCTGCTGCCATCCCAGATGAAGAGGTCCTGACTGCCGCGATTCTTCCGGCTGTAGACCAGCTTAGTGCCGTCGGCGTTGTAGCGAGGCGCCATCTCCGAGTACGGCGACGAGACCGCCTGGATGACCTGGTTGCTGGCTCGGTCCCAGTAGTAGATGTCGCCGGCACCCGAGACATCACTGACAAACGCCACGTACTTGCCGTCTGGAGAGACTGCAGGCCAGGAGAGATCACCGTTGATCTGACCGCTCGTCAGCAGCTGACCGGCTGCGGCCCCCTGAGGAGTCTGCTGGTAGAGCCGGTTGTCGTTGCCAGAGTTGCTGCCCTCGAAGATGACAATCCCACGGGGATGCCAGCTCGGAGCGGCGACCGTGCTTCCGCCAGATGAGAAGCTGGAGGACGATCCTGGAATGTTGATCTTCTGCGGTGAACCCATGGGATTCCCGTTGCTGACCTGGACCAGAAAGAGATCGATGTTTCCACCATAATTGTTAACCTCGTACGCCAGCCAGCCACCGTCAGGAGACCAGCTGGGGTTTGAGGCATGGCCATCCTGCGACCCTGATACCTCTGCGGCACCAGCAGTCAAGGCGAAGCCCAGGAGCAAGCTCATCGTCATCCGTCACTCCTCGCGGGGGTAATGGTGAGGGCAGCCTGCCCCCAGGTGTACCATCTCGTCGTATCGCTCTGTGCCCCACCTAAGGCGCTGAGTCCGACACCAAGCTTTCCGATTGATGCTTTGTTGTGGGTCAAGCTCACGCCTCCGGACACGCCACCGGCCTGAATGCTTCCATTGACCTGTGAGTATCGATCGGAATAGCTCTCGCTTCCGCCGGAGACACCCTGGACCGTTCCAGAGCCGATTCCCATCACCGGACCAGCAAGGAAGGTCACCCCAAGCTCTCCAGGAGAGATGAAGTAGCTCCCGGCCAGCCAGCCGTAGAACATCCCAATGCTCGTGTCTGCAGAAGAATAGCCGTAGGCATCGGCGACGCTCAGGCCGAGTGTGTCGATCTGCTCGCTGGTGGGGTCGGCGCTGGAGGCCCCACCGATGGTGTGGTAGCCAACCTCGACCAGGGCGCCGATGCCGAGCCGGGTCCCCAGCTCAAAGCCAAGCCCAGCGCGCAGTCCCGCGCCAGCAAATCCGACCGGAGCGACCTCAGCACCAGAGAGGGTCGGATCTCCAGCGGTGGAGAACGCACCGCCGAGATCCAGTCGAGGTCCAGCGTATGCCAGGCCGCCGCCTTCGCTCTCTGGTGGCATCAGGACGACCTTCTGAAGCTCACCACCAGCAGCCACGGAGAAGGGCTCACCGCCAGCAGCGATGTCTCCGAAGACATAGTCGCCAAGCGGCAGCAGGCCGCTGTAGCTTCCGCGCTCTGCGATCGTGGCGCGCGCGACGTCGTAGGCAGCGCGCTGGTCGTTGGCGAAGGGAATCTCCGAGATCTTCAGGGCTGACGCCCCCTCGAAGCGCGACGATGTCCGCAGCTCGACGGAGCCGTAGCTTGACTCGATCTCTCGGATCCAATTCTCGGAGCGCCGGGTGTCGTTTTCGTTGCTGGCCGCTGCCACGGCACGCTGGGCCCGGAGGTATGTGGAGTTGATGTCGCCGAGGTTGCTGGCCGCCTGGGCAGCGATGAAGTGGTCGTCAAAGGTGAGGACAACTCCGCGCCGCTCAAGCGGAAGCATCTTGGCGTATGAAGCCTCGACACCTCGCCAGGCATTTCGAGAGGCCAGGCGGCGCATCTCCTCCGAGAGGCGCGTGTGCTCCGCCTGCTCTCGCTCTCCTGCAGCAGCGAGGGCTGGGGCGATGAGGACAACCATGGGAACGAGTCGACCGAGGGTCATGGGAGCTCCAGGACAGGATTCACAATCAGATCATGACAGGCAACCCGATGTTCGGGAACTCCCAACGTGGAAAGCGTGGGTATTTCGCCTTCACAGCGCGCCTGGTTTGCCCCGACAGCACGTGGACAGTCTGGCCGAAAGGGGCAACCGGTCAGTGCAAGGGGCTGAGTCGGAAGTGTGCCGGACCAGGGGTCGAACAGCACGCGGGCATAGGGGTGAACCGGCTCTGCCTCTTTGAGGTTGATTTCCTCAATGACCCGCCCCGCGAGCATCGCGAGCACACGATCACACCAGCCGCGCGCCTCGGTCATGTCGTGCGTGACCAAGATGCAGGCAGAGCCCTCGGGGAGGTTGCCGATGAGGGCCTCAAGCACGCTCTCACGACGCTCAGGATCGAGCCCTGAGGTGGGCTCGTCGGCGACGATCAGCTGCGGCTCCAGCGCGAGCACTCGGGCGAGGGTCACCCGTCGCTGCTCCCCGCCAGACATCTCGCGGGGCAAGGCATCCCGGCGTGCAGCAAGCCCAAGCTTCGCGAGCATGTCGAGTCCCTTCTCGCCCGCTTCGGCGCGGGTCAGTCCCCGGAGCACCCGCAGGGTCTCTGAGACATGCTCAAGGGCGGTCTGCTGCGGATCGAGTGCCCCCATGGCGTCCTGGGGAATGTACTGGTAGCGGAGGCGCTTCTCTCGCCTCACCCGCTCGCTCAGGCCATCCCAGCGCTCCCCCGCCAACCAGACCTCTCCAGCGGAGGGCTCCTCAAGGCCAAGGACGATGCGAGAGACCGTGGTCTTGCCGGAGCCGGACTGCCCGACGAGGGCAACGACCTCGCCAGGAGCAACGGTGAAGTCAACCCCCTGCACGGCAGGAATGTGGCGCTGCGGGCTCCACGGCCACGGACCAGACTGGGTGAAGGTCTTCACCAGCCCGCGCACCTCGACGATGGGCCGGCTCATGGGCTGATCCCGGTCGGAGGGGGAAGCCGGACCACATCATCGGCGATCCGACGCACAGTGGACTCGTGGTGGCTGATCAAGAGCAGACCGGCGCCGTAGTCTTTGCAGACCGAGACCATCAGCTCGATGACGGCCCGGCGGAGGACCGGGTCGAGGCCAGTCTCTGGCTCGTCAGCAATGACCAGGCGAGGACGCGGCGCGATGGCGACGGCGAGGGCCGCACGCTGGCACATTCCACCTGACAGCTCCGCCGGAACCGCGCCGGCAGCCGCAGGGCCGAGTCCAACGCTGGAGAGGACGCTGCGGATCTCGGCGCTGAGATTATCAGGGGCCTGCTCCCGACGCCCGATGGCCAGCTGGAGCTGACGCCCGATCGTCCGCCCCGGGTTCAGCGCAGAGCTGGCGGACTGCGGAGAGTAGGTAAAGTAGGCCCCGCGAAGGAGTCGAGAGCGCTTCAGCAGGGCCCGCTGTGCCCGCATGCCGCCACCACAGACGCCCTCAAACCAGTCTGTCTTCAGATCCAGCGCAGGGTATCGCAGCACCCCACGCTGGAGCCCAGGATCGACATCGAGCACACACATGATCGATCGCGCGGTCAGAGACTTTCCAGAGCCCGACTGGCCGACCAACGCGGTGACCCGACCCGGCAAGACATCGACATCGATTCCATCGACCAGCATGCGATCTGGGGCGGCAACGGCGAGGTCACGCAGCTCGACAAGGGGAGTGCTCATCTTGCCCTCGCAGCACGGCTGATCGAGAGGGTCATCACCGCGACCAGGCCGACCAGCGCCAGACCGAGGAGGAGGGCGTGGAGGGTGGGAATGTCGAGAATGAGGGAGGGGTAGCCCATGTTGAGAAGGTCAGCCCAGGAGTGCAGGCTGTCTGCATGGGTAAAGGAAGGCTGATCCTGGGCGAGCGCGAGGTAGGAGAGCGCGATCTCCAGGAAGACCACCTGCATCATCGTCTCGACAGCCTGGCGGACGACCACCGGGCGGAGGTTGAGGGCGACGATGTGGAAGAGGTAGATGCGAAATGCAGAGTAGCCATGCGCACGGAGGGCCTCGACAAACCGGGCGCCGCCGAGCCTCTCTGCGACGGCAGCGGCCTCATCCATCGCGCCGGGCGCGCTCAGCAGCGCCCAGACCAGCGCCAGCGGCATCAGGCCGCGTGCATCGATCGGAATCACCAGCGCAACCACGAGGATGACCACCATGCGAGGGAGGGAGCCCAGGATCTCTCCCGTCGCCTGAATCCAGGAGTCGATGCGGGCTAAGCCTGCACACCGCAGCAGCCCTCCGACCACGCCGAACCCAAAGACCAGCAGGCCCGCAGCAGCGGCCGGGACTGCGACAACCTGAGCACCTTGTGTGGCGTAGTCGAGCAGCGGGCGACCTCGGTTGTCTGCACCAAACGGAAGGAGCTCGGCCGGCGGAGCATAGGCGAGCTCGGGGTTGATGGCAGAGAAGTGCTCTGGCGCGCTGAGCGCTGCGAGCACCAGGGCTGCAAAGATGAGCCCCGCGAAGGCACCAGTGACGATCCGATCGCTCATGCCGTCGCCTTGACGACGGGAGCCCGCCGGATGTGGATGGCAACGAAGACCTCGACGAGCGCCTGGAGCAGGAGCAGGAGCGCTGAGAGGAGCGCGAAGCAGGTGGCGCAGGCCAGCACGACACCGAAGTCCTGCTGCAGCGTGCCTCCCCACATCAGATCGCCCAGCCCGTCGATTCGCGTGACGCTCTCGACCACCACAGCACCAGAGAGCAGGCTGAGGGTTCGTGCACGGAGCTGTCCGGCCAGCGCCGGGGCGACGTTGGGCAGGGTGTTTGAGAGGGCGGTCTCGCCACGGAGAATCGAGACCCCGACGTAGCGCTGCTGGTTCTCACGCGTGAACAGGCTGCGGGTGCCGGTCACGGCACCCGAGAAGACACCGTCTGCGAGGCCGAGCACGGCTGCGCCAGCCAGCAAGCGGGCCAGCCGGGCAGTGTCAGAGAACGATCCAGCCTGGACCGTCAGCTCGACCACGGCAGCCGCGAGCAGCGCAAGCACCACCGCGGGAACCAGCCCGATGAGGTAGAGCACCGGATCGAGCTTCGCCGGGATGAGGTTGCCCGCTGCGGAGATGACCCCGAGAGAGACCGGGATCAGGGCAAGGCTGATGAGGATGAGGGTGTTGGGGATGGCATCGGAGAGCAGCTCGATGACCGGGACCCCTTGCTGAAAGCGCCAAGAATTGCCGAAGTCACCCTGGACGGCTGCCGAGAGCCAGGCAGAGAAGAAATTCCATGCGCTTCCGTCGAGATTCCACTTCGCGGCAAGCACGTCGGTGGAGTCTCCACACAGCTCTCGCGGGCAGATGATGCTCGCAGGATCACCGGGCAGCGCCCAGATCATCACAGTGATCAGGGCAGGCACCAGCAGGGGCAGCAGCATCGCTGCAGCGACCCGCACAGCCGGTCTCAGCCACCATCTCTTCAACAAAGGCTCCTCAGAAAGACGCCAAAAATAAACTTACTGGCTGTACTTCCAGGAATCGATTTCCGTGAAGTAGTAGTAGGGAGAGATGATGTTGCCGCGCACCTCTGTCCGCCATGCAGACTTGGTGTCCAGCTTCCAGAGGAAGAGGTAGGGCAGCTCATCGGCGAGCGTCTCGTGGAGCTTGTGGTAGGCGTCCTTGGCCGCGGTGTCGGTCCGAGCGGCATCGTACTCACCGAGGATGGCATCGACCTCGGTGTTGGCGTAGTTGAAGATGTTCTTCTTGCCCTCAGTGCCGCGCCGTGAGTGGAACAGGTCGTTGACGTCCTCAACGAGGCCAAACGACCACTTACCGATGAGGAGATCGTACTCCTGTGACTGGCCGGTGATGACGTTTCGGGTCCAGTTGTCGGCCGAGATCTTGAAGACCTGCCGGTCAAAGCCAGCGGCACCGAGCTGGTTGCTGATCTGGTCGAGGAGGTCCGGAGCCTCGTTGTCCAGGGGGGAGTGCATGCCGATGCGCAGCGTGATCTTGTTGTTGTTGTGGTGCCAGTTTCCACCGGTCTTGGTCAGACCTGCTGCCTGGAGCAGCTCCTCCGCCTTGGCCCTGTCCGATCGCTCCACCGTAGAGACCGTGCGGTTGTAGTACGGACTGGACTGAACGAACGGACCAGAGATGAACTCACAGGGAGTGTTCTCCTCGCCGGGCGCAACGCCGATGGAGTACTGCCGCAGCTCAGTGCGATCGAGCAAGAGGTTGAGCGCCTGACGGACCCGCTTGTCAGACAGCGCGGACTTGTTCGAATTGACCGCGATGTACCACCACGAGCGCAGATCGTAGGACTTCATCGCGACCTCATCCTTGCCGGAGAGCTCCGGGCGATGAGGCGGCGGGACTGCGACGATTCCCTGCACAGAGTTGTTGATCAAGGACTTGACCTGGACCGCCGGATCCCCGCCCTCGGTCAGCTGCATCTGCGCAATCTGAGGACTGTGGTGGGTGTTGGCGAAGGCATCAAAGCTGACGCCGCGGCGCCCCTTGTTGCCGTTGTACGGACCAGAGCCGATGGGACGCGCAGAGAACTCCAGATCCGGCGAGATCGCAGTGGACTTGAAGGCGGACTCCGGCAAGATCGCAAAGCCGAGCCGCTCGCGCGGGTTGTGGTAGACCCGCGTGAATCGAATCAGCGCGGTCTGGTTGCCTTGGGTGTCGCAGCCTGCGAGCACCTGACGATAGGCCTCCGCGATGGGACTCGGGGTCGAGCGGTTGAGCATGGCATTGACGGTGAAGCAGACGTCCTTGGAGGTGACGTTCTTTCCGTTGTGCCACTTCAGACCAGACATGAGTGTCAGCTTGACAGCCTTGCCACCCTCAGCGACCTCCCAGCGCTCGACCAGACGACTCTCCAGGTTGTTCGTGATCGGATCGTGGTACCAGAGCCGATCAAAGACGAGTTCCTGGGCTCGATAGTCAACCATCGAGCTGGCGTAGAGGGGATTGAGCGACGTGGGCAGGCTCTCCTCGAAGTACTCGAGCCTGGCAGCGATCGCCATCGACGCAAGCCCGGTTGCAAAGGCAGCGGCGAGTGCATGCTTCAACGCCATGATAGCTCCTCAGTTTGCGATGAGAGATGGGCCGGCGTTCCGGGATGCTCGAATGTTGAGGGCATCCAGCGGGTAGCGCGCGGCGGTGAGAGTCGGAAAGCGACCCAGCAGCTCATGAACGATCTGCTGGGCACGGACAGGGTTGCGGTTACCTGCGTCCCAGGCAGCCACTGAGAGGGCGAAGACAGGATCCTTCGCGAGGGAGAGAGAGGCCTTCATGGCGTCCATCTGCTCCAGAGCATTGATGCGAAGAATTCCAGCGTCTCGATACTGATCATTGGCATCGGCGACCACCACACCGGCCCGAAAGACCGCGATGCGGGCCATCCAGGAGAAGGTGGCCTGGAAGTCTTCGGCCGACCCGCTCTTGGCCTCCATGCTCTGCAGCAGCTCCGTGCGGAGCGCTGCGCCCTGATCGAGCACGAGGTCGGGCATGAGGGCTCCATCGACGATGGCAGGAACCAGCGCCGCGGCGAGCGGACTGTCGTCCTTCCACTGCTCGACCGCCGCGAGCCCGCGCACGCTGGCGTCGGAGAGGAACGCAGCATCCTCGGCAGCAGTCAGGGCCGTGCTGGCGAACAGCCAGGAGTCGTCGAGCGGAAGCAGCTCAGCAGAGGGCGCCGGCTCGACCGGAAGGCGGTGGGCGGAGAGGAACTGGGAGATCAGCGCCTCGCCCCCCTCCCCTGCAAGCTGCGCTGCGGCCTGCTCATGCCAGCGGGCGAGGAGCAGGAGCGCCGTGGGATCAGCGGTGTCGATGGTGAGGGCCTGCTCGGACTGCTCAGAGAGCGCGTAGTGCGGCAGGCTGTCGAGGCCGGGGTTGCTCCCGGGCAGAACCTCAGGGGGGGCATCAGGGAAGGTCGCCCCTGACAGCTCCGGCGGCCATGTCGTGACCGAGGCCCATGCCGCCGCGCGCGCAGCAATGTCGGCATCCATAGACTCCGGCAGCACACCCAGCGCATCGGCGGCGCCGACATCGCCACGAACCCATCGTGAGACACCCAGGAGATAGTCCGCAGCGACCGGATCGGTGGGCTCTCGGGTCTCGCCGTAGACGTGGTGGGTGGCGTGGGCGTACATCAGGAGTGCCTGGCGGTACAGGGCAGCGTACTCCGCATGCATCCGTGCCTTGCCAGCGTCGTCGCCAAACGAGGAGAGCGCCTTGCCGTAGTCTCGCTGAAAGGTGGCGCCCCAGCCAGGATCGGACTCGAAGCGCGTACGCAGCGCGGGGTCGACCATGCGATGCTGCCAGGTCTTCTCCAGCATCGACGCCTCAAACGAGGCCGCCCTCTCTCCACCGGTGGACCCCGAGGGTGAGGAGGCGTCTCCAGTGCAGCCCGCGAGGAGGCTGGCCATGGCAATGACGTGAATCATGCGGCTACGCTCATCCCTCGCAGAACGAGGTGCTCCCCGCAGCGGAGACACACAGGCTCAGCGGGCTCTTGGTTGACTGGGTGCTGGCACGAGCGTAGTCCAGCCACTCCCGTCCGTAATTCTTGGTCATGTCACGATACTTCTTGGCTGCGATCTCGTTGCTGTCGGAGCGATCCTCGACATACTTTGCCTCGGCTGACTGCCAGAGCTTGTTCGCGGCACGGGCCCGCAGCTTGTAGAGCGCGTAGACGTTCTTCTTGTAGGTCGTTCCAGACCACTGCTGCTTGTTCTCGAGGGCGTAGTCCGCCCAGCGAATGACACCATGGGAGCGACCGACACCACCGCGAGAGAGATGAATGGCGTAGGTAAAGCAGAGGTTCGGATCTGAGCGATCGATGTCTTCGAGGTGGCGCTTCATCAAGCGCTCCCAGTCCGACCGGTCACCGCGAGCCTCTGCATCCGAGATCAGCACCCGGCTGATCTTGTTCTTGGAGGTCTGGCTGCTTCCCGAGAGCTGTGACTCCAAGCACTTGCGTCGGCCGACTCCGAGATTGCCCATCATCGCAGGGGCCTCGAGCGAGACGAGGTTGTCGCAGTCGTTGTCTGCAACGGCTGGACGCGACGGTGCCGGGACCGAGTCGGCAGCCACAGCGACAGGCTCACTCCTGGTTGGCTCAACCACGGGCTCTGGAGTCACCACCACCGGCTCAACCACCGGCTCTGGAGTCACCACTACCGGCTCCGGACGGATGCTGGTCGGCTGGACCTCCGTCGGCCGCGCCTCTGTGGGGGGGATGACGGGCCGCTCGGGGAGGCCCCGACCAGGAGAGATGCGCCCAGTACTCGATGAATCAGATGCTGTCCGATCAGGGGCTGTCCGATCGGGGGCTGTCCGATCGAATGCTGTCCGATCGGGGGCTGTCCGACCGGGGGTGTTCTGCGCGACTGGCACTACCGGCCGACTGTCCAGCGGGTCTGCCTTGACCGGTGCTGGCGACTCTACCGGCGCTGGTACGTCTACCGGTGTTGGTTCGCCAGTATCCGCAACGAAAGCCTCCATCGGTCCCGTATAGACACTGAGTCCCACGAACGGACTGAGGCTCGGCAGCGGCTTGAGATCAAAGAAGCCGACCCGCATGTTGGAGGGATGCGGACGACCTGCAGCATCCTCGACCATGCCTGGATTGATGGCGTCACCATCGATCACACAACCAGCCCATCCGTCGGGGCAGGGCAGCGGGTCAAAGGCATCGTCGAAGTCCGACCACGGAATGGCGAGCGCCACACCAGTGGCACAGAGCATTCCCAGGGTCAGTCCCAGCGGGAGGAACGGGCGGCGCGTCTTCAGGGGCATCTGCGTAGTCCTCTCAACCTCAGTTCGCGGGACCGGTGCCGCCGACATCTCGAAGCTGATCGCGATCGAACTGGATCACGGGAACCTCGATGTTGTCGTCGTCCATCGAGAACTCCATGAGGGAGACCTCGATCTTGTTGCGGCGCTTTCGGATGTCGTACTGAATAATCTTCGTCATGTACCCCGGCGCAGAGATCTCCAGCCGGATCGTCATGCCTGGCGTGAAGATGAGCTCTCCGCCATCGGGGAGGTAAAGTATGGGCGCGGTCCACTCACCGGTGATGGAGTTGACGCGGTGGCGGTCTGCCTCCTCAGGGTGGCGGATGACCGCTGTTGGGACGGCTTCGCCAGTCAGGTCCATCACCTTGACGGTGACTGGAACACCTTCATCGTCCTTCTTTCCGGCCTCAGCCGGAGACGAGAACACACCGGCCATCATCAGGCCTGAGAGCATTGTCGCTGCGGTTCGGATCAGTGTTCGCTTCACATCAGCCTCCCTGAAGGTAGCTGCGAAGCGGCCCATCCGGTGCGGCGCTCGCAGCACCGCTTCGATCACCGGCCTCGAGGAGAGCACGGGCCGCCGCATTCGAAGTGTACCGACCCGCGAGCTGTCGCGCGACTTCCGGATTGTCCTCAGCAATCAAGACCGCAGCAGTGGCACGCGCATCGGCGAGTCCGTCTGAGGGTGCATTTCCGTCGAGCTTGTCGAACAGATCGAGGCAGGTCTCCGAGTCTCCCTCAGAGCAGGAAATGATCGCCAGGGTCGCAGCCTTGCGCCATGCCTGTCCTTGAGGAGGGAAGATGACCAGGTCAAGCAGAGACCGAGCGATGTCGCTCTCGCCAAGAGCGGAGGAGCGTGACGCCCACAGCAGCAGCAAGGTGTCCCGATCGTCCCGAGAGTCTGGAAGCGCCTTGACCAGCTCTTCGACAGAGCGAACCGCCACCTTCTGCTCTCCGAGCGCCCAGAGGGCTTGCGCCTCGGACAAGCCCGCGACCAAGGGGTCGGGATCATTGATGAGGGCCATGTACTCGCCGGCGACCGTGCCAGCATCTCCGCCGATGACCTTGCCGAGCAGTACAGCGGCGTCTTCGCGCTCGCCGTCGGCCAGGGCCACCTCAGCGGCGAACAGAAATCCCTCCGGGGACCCCGAGGCCTCGCCGTGCTCACTCACCTTCTCCAGATCGCCAGCCTTGAGCGCGACCAGCGCGCGACGCAGCTTAATCTCACTGAGACGCTCACCGGCGTCGGGCTCAGCGGCGGCGAGGTAGCCATCTGCAGCCTCGGTGTCGCCCTGTAGGAGCGCGGTGTAGGCCGCACCGATTGCCGCATCGAGGTTGTCAGGATGGTCCATAAGCACCGCGGAGTATGCATCCGCAGCACCAGGGAGGTCACCGGCTTTGAGGCTGGTTTCGGCTGACGAAAGGCCTTCCTCAGGCCCGCCTCCGATCAACCCCTGGATGGTCTCGCAGCCAGTCAGCGAGAGGAAGAACAGCGCAGCTGGGGTGAGCATCCGATTTCTCGATCCGGTTTTGAAGCTGGGTGAGCTTGGGTGATGGGGGACCTGAGTGAGATTTAAAGCACACCCCGAACCCGTAGTGCAAGGGCGGGCAGAGGTAGCGAAGGTCCGTGCTACACTCTTGACGCCAACCACGGAGCGGTCCGCACACAGATGGCAGCGCGCTCCCAACGAGAACAACAAGAGATTATCCTGCTCCAGGAGCGGAGCGCGGGAACCTTTGCGCGGGTCTACCTCGCGGAGGCTCGCGGTGCGGATGGTCTCAAGCGCATCGTCGCTGTCAAGCTGCTCAAGGCACAGTGGTCCGACGAGCCTGACCTCCTGAACCGTACCCGAGATGAGGCTCGGCTCCTCGCCAGGCTCCACCACCGAAACATCCTGCGGGTCGAAGGACTCGCAGAGCACCGCGGCCAGCCAGCGATCATCATGGAGTTCGTCGACGGCGTGGATCTCGGCCAGGTCATCGAGAAGCTCGACGGGCCGGTGCCTGCCCGCGCTGCGCTCCAGATCATCCGCGACGCCGCTGGCGCGCTCGAGGCCGCCTACTTTCGAACCCCATACGGCTCCGAGGAGTCGCTCAAGGTCGTTCATCGCGACATCAAGCCGTCCAACATCATGGTCAGCGTCGAGGGCGAGGTGAAGGTGCTGGACTTCGGGACGGCCCACTACCAGAACGAGATCCGTCTTGCCCAGACCGGCGCGCTGCGGCTGGGCAGCCTCAAGTACATGTCTCCGGAGCGACGTGGCGGTGATCGTGGCGATCACAGCTGCGACATCTATGCCCTCGGCATCGTGCTCATGGAGATGCTTCTCGGCGAGCTGCTCCCGGTGGTTCCGCTCGATGAGCGACAGCACGATCGGCTGATCGCAAGCCACATCAGCCGGATCCCGTCGCTGGGCATGCCCAACCCAGAGTGGGAAGAAGCGCTGCAGGAAGCACTGTCTCGGATGTGCGCCCATGAGCCGTCCAGCCGCCTGAATGCCACCCAGCTCCTCCAGCTCCTCCGAAGCTTCTCTGACCAAGCCACCGGCACCTCGCTGGACTCTTACTCCGCCGGCCCAATCCGAGCGCTCGCTCGCTCGCTGTACGGAGACGGCACAGAGGGCCGGATGACTGGCAACCGGCTGCTCGTGACCCTGGTGACCTCAGGCAGCAGCGACGCCCCCTCCCCGATCGCAGCGCCGGGTGGTCACACCACCGCTCATACTAATCCAAACCCCAGCTTCCACCAGCCCGCCGCAGCGCCGCCCAAGGAGACGCCCAAGGAGACGCCCAACCACGTACTGTTTGCGGTGGTGGGTGTCCTCATCCTGGGAGGAATTGGGCTGTTGATGCTGATGCTGGTTGGCGCAGGATACTACTTCTTTTGGATCCCGCCGGTTGACGCTCCGACGCCAGAGCCGGCCCCCTCCGTCGTCGTCAGCGACGGGTTTACCGTCCACCTGAGCACAGAGAGCGAGGATGTGCAGTGGCTCAAGCTCGCTGACAGCAGCGGCACACAGCTCATGCGCGCCGACCCACAGGCCAGCATGCTTGTTGAGCCCGGCGTGTATCAGCTCTCCGCAAAGGTCATCGGACATCCCGCGGTCTCTGCAGAGCTTGCCCTGGATGGCGACACTGACCTCGTCTGCACTCCGGCCTCCGGTTTGTCCGTCACCTGCGAAGACGGCGACCGCACGGTGAGTCTGATTCCCTGAAGGCTACAGGGCCGCCCGCCGAACCGCCTCGACTGTCTTCTCGCCGATAAAGTGCGTGCTCGCGAATGCTCCAATGCTGGAGAACGGTCGAGCACCGAGGATGATGTTGACCTGCCGCCCTGCGATCCCAGCAGACCGCAGCTCCGCCTCCGGGGCCGTGTTGATGAACCGAACCGCAGCGGATGCCTCCGAGGAGGTGAAGCGGACACCGTCTGCGGTCACATCTGGACCGACGGGTGGAGGTACAGGCTTCTTCTTGGGGACGACCACCGGAACCTTCTCGAGGATGAGGTGCGCGGTTGCAGTCTCTCCGCTGAGATCAAGCTCCGCCTCAGCGGTGCGGTAGCCAGTGCTCTCCAGACGAAGGGTCTGGATCATGGGCTCCTCGCTTCCCAGCCGCAGCTTCCCGGCGTGGGGAGTTGTTCCGATGTTGAGGTCATCGAGGAAGACCACGGCACCGGACGGCTCGCTGGAGACGAGCACTGGGACCTCGTGGACAAGCTCCGGCTCCGGCTCGGCTACAACCTCAACGTTCGGCCCCGATCTCGTCGCGACGGGCTCTGAGGGCATCCCGGACCAGACGACCGCGCCCACACTGGCCAGAACAACGATGCCCCCCACAAGCCCCGAGGCCGCCAGCCAGCGTCCCCCATGGCTTGGAAGAGGCTCCACAGCCGGCAAGGAGATGGTCTCGATCGAGGTGAGGTTCGGGGCGAGCTGCTGCCTCAGCTCGTTGAGTGCCTCGAAAAGCGCGGCGGCGTCAGGGAAGCGATCTCCCGGGGCTTTCTCCATGCAGCGCCGGACGACAGCCTCGATGGCCTCTGGTACATCGCTCTCTGGTGCCCGATGACCCATCGGCGGGAACGGTTCCTGGATGTGAGCGATGGCGATCGCCATCGGGTTGCGCCTGTAGAACGGCAGCCGCCCAGTGAAGATGCGGTACATCAGCACCCCGAGGGAGTAGATGTCGCTGCGGAAGTCGGCCGTCAGCCCACGGGCTTGCTCCGGCGAGGCGTAGTGCGGGGTGCCGATGAAGCTTCCAGCCCCGGTCACCGAGACCTCATCCAAGGACTTCACCAAGCCAAAATCAAGCAACTTCGTTTGGAAACGCCCATCAGGGTCTCGGATGAGCATGGCATTTCCGGCCTTGATGTCCCGGTGAATCATCCCGGCACGGTGGGCGTGCCGGAGGCCACGGGTGAGCTGCAGGCTGACCTCAAGGCCGCTCTCCAGGCTCATCGGACCGCTTCGCAGGGCATCCTTGAGGGTCTCGCCCTCGAGCAGCTCCATGACGATGAAGCAGGCGCCGTCTTCAGTGCGTCCGAAGTCATGGACCGTGACAATGTTGGGGTGCTGGAGGCTGCCCATCTGAGAGGCTTCCTTCAGGAAGCGCTGCTCGAAGTTTTCCAATTCCTCCTCTGGCAGATCCGGACGCATCACCTTGATCGCCACCGGACGATGGATGGGGTGCTGGATTGCCCGGTAGACCGCTCCGGTGCCGCCACGCGCGAGTCGATACTCGATGAGGTACTTCCCACCAAGGGTTGCGCCGACCAATCGGTCAGCCGGCGGCGTGTCCTGAGCCGGAGGATCCATGGTGTGTTCAGGTTACCCCATCCACAGGACACCAGCCGGTCTGGTTTGCGCCGGCGCGGTAAGATTCGGGCCGAGAGCGTTGGTAACCAAAAGCCTGTGCCTGTCATAGAGTCTCGAGAACTGGAGAGCGCGATGATCTGGATGATGCTTGCAGGCTGCGGTCAGTATGTGGACGCAGGAGAGACCCTCGTCGACGGAAGCGTCGCGATCGATGTCAGCGTTGAGCTGCCAGATCGCTCAGAGATGAACTACGCCACCACCCTTCAGCACTACGGCCAGAGCGCGCTGCTGAGCGCCCACACTTCCTGGGAGTCTGTCTCGGTTCTTCAGAACGATGGCGCTGAGTCCGCTGCGGAGATGCGAATGGTGGAGTACTCCGAGCTTCTCAACAGCATCGAGGCCCGAGTGGTGCTCGCAGACGCCCTGGCGAACCTCGCCGCAGTCGATCCAAGCACCCTGGCGTCTCCGAACGAGCAGCTCGCCTACTGGATGAACGTCTACAACCTCTGGGTCGTCCAGGCGATCCTCGATCGGCTCAGCAGCGATCCAGCCTACGTCGGCGTAGAGTCCGATGACTTCTTGATCTTCACCACCGCCTACATCCAGGTCGGCGAGTTCGCACTCACTCCCAACCAGATCGAGCACGCCATCATCCGAGGGGATGACTACGCCTGGGAGAACTACTTCATCGACCAGCCCGAGCTGCTCGACCAGGCACAGCGCTGGAACGCAGACCTCTGGGGAGGGGAGACCGTGGATGCGCGCATCCACGCCGGACTCAACTGCGCCTCCCGGAGCTGTCCAGACCTCATCGCAGGGGCCTTCCGAGCCGAGACCCTTGACGCCGATCTTGACGCCCTCGCGGCCGCGTTCGTCAACAACCCCACCAAGGGCGCGGGTCCGAATGGAGTCAGCACCCTGTTTTCTTGGTACGGCGCAGACTTCGAGGCAGACTACGGCTCCGGAGAAGCCTTCATCGCAGCGCACCGCGACGGCGGCACAGACGGCGTGAACATGGACTCAAGCCTCTTCTACGACTGGCGCCTCAACGGCAGGTAGCCCCCCTCAGCCACGCTCCCAGCGGGTCAGGGACAGGTCCTGCATCAGCTTCTCTTCTTCCGCATCGGCTTCGGAGAGAAAGCCGACCTTCACGAAGTCACGCTCGTCCATAGACTGGTGCGCAACGTCGAGAAGTCCCATTGCCTGAAGGGCATCTCGGAAGCCGAGGTCGTCGGGGTAGGCATAGAGGCAGCCAAGCTCCTCGAGCACGATCTGATCGCCGTCTGCGCCGCGAACCCACACCTGACAGCGCCCGTCGTGATGAAGGAGCTGGGTGTAGTCGCGGAGCACCCCGGCGACCCGCTCTGCGGTGACATCCACCGCGACGTAGTGCTCGGGCTTCGGGAGCTGACCAGTCTGTCGATCGGTCATGCGGACGTAGAGGAACTTCAGGGGTGGCCGGAGGACCGCCACCAGTGCCTGATGCACCAGCGCGAGCCGATTGGACGGGGTGGAGATCACCAGCCGGGTAAAGCCCCCCTGGACGACCTGGGCCTTAAAAGCCATGGGCGGGATATAGCCATCGGGAGCGCCGCTACGATCGACGCTCTGCGCCTTGGGCGGCAGACCGCCCGCTTGCTGTGCAGTCTTCATCGCTGCCGGGTAATCCACCATGCACCCATCGACCACAATCGGGCCTCGCGGCCTGCCCATCAGCTACCAGATCCGCGACATCACCGTGAGCCCTGCTGTAGTGCTCGCGCCGATGGAAGGCGTGACCAACATCACGTTCCGCCGCCTCATCCGAGAGCTCGGCGGACCGGGCCTGACCTGCACCGAGTTCATCCCCAGCGAGGGACTCCGCGCCGGCAACAAGGTCTCGAAGCTCGCGGAATTTGATCCCGATGAGCGACCGGTCTCGGTACAGATCTTCGGACGTCGGCCGGCCGGAATGGCGGAGGCGGCGAGAATCATCGAGGACATGGGCGCAGACATCTGCGACATCAACATGGGCTGCCCCTCCAAGCGCGTCTGCGCCCGCTCTGGCGGCTCCGCGCTGATGAAGGAGCCACGGCTCGCTGCAGACATCGTGGCGGCCGTCCGTGCCGCGATCAGCATCCCGCTGACCGTCAAGATGCGCAGCGGCTTCGACGCCACCAACCGAAACGCCCCAGAGCTGGCCTGGATGTGTCAGGAGGAGGGCGCGGAGGCCATCGCGATCCACTGGCGAACACGCGACGATCGCTACGGCGGACAGCGGCAGGTCGACAAGATCGCCGAGGCGGTCCAGCGGGTGAGCGTTCCAGTCATCGGAAACGGAGACGTCATCGACGTCCCATCCGCAGTCGCAATGCTCCAGCAGACCGGCTGCGACGGCGTCATGGTTGGTCGCGGTGCGATGCGCAATCCCTGGAGCCTGCTCCAGATTGCCCAGCACCTCCGTGGAGAGGACGTCGTCTCGGTGACAGCAGACGAGCGCCGCCGGGCCCTGCTGGCGTTCCTCAGTCGCTTCCATGCCACCTTCCGTCACGAGCGCGCGGCGCTGGGGCGGTTCAAGCAGATCGCCAAGCACTTCACCGCCGACCTCCCCGACGGAGAAGTGTTCCGCAAGCTCTTGCTGCGCAGCGCAACCATCGATGAGGTCATCGGACACACCGAGGACTACTTCTCGACCTGGAGCCCCGACGAGCTCATGCCGCTCAGCTCGCCATCAGCAGCGCAGCAAGCTCCGGCAGGATCTCCTCAGAAGGCCTCGCGATCCAGCTCACCGCCGGGTGCGGCGGCCTGCTGACTGGATCGATAGAGTAGATCCCCTGCCCCCGCTGCAGGGCGGTCTGCAAGGCCATCTCGGTGATCCCGACCGAGAACGAGGTGCCGACGAAGATCGTCAGCCGGGCGCGCTGAAGCGCACGCTGGGCACGCTCGATCTGGTAGTCCAGATGATCCGTGTAGTGCTCGTCAAACCACAGGACGTGGGGGCGAACCAGGGCACCACACCGCGGACAGCGCGGCAGGTTTTCAGCGACGGGTGCAGCGGTGAACGCGGAGAAGTCGACCGCCGTCATCGCCAGAGAGCCTGCGGGGGCAGCACCAGCGCAGTTAGGGGCCACGCACCGCGCCCGATCTGCGGTGCCGTGAACCTTCACCATCGCTGTGCTGCCGGCAGCCTCGTGCAGACAGTCGACGTTCTGGGTGATCAGCAGGAACGCTCGCCCCCTCGCCACAGCCCACCGCTCAAGCGCGACAAGGGCATGGTGAGCGGGGTTGGGTTCGTGTCTCAGGAGACCACCGAAGCGGTCGAGATACCACGCCCAGGAGCCCACCGGATCCTGCTCGAAGTAGCGCCGGGTGCCGAGCACAGTGATGTCCGTCGCCCAGACCGCGCCCGGGTCAGAGCCACGGAAGGTCGGGATCCCGCTGGCGAGACTGATCCCAGCGCCGGTGATGACCACCACTGCATCCGCCGCCTGGACAGACTGGTGAAGGGATGCGGAGGTCACAGGGGCTTCTTCATCCAGCGATGCAGGATGTCTGCCTCGACGAATTCCTCACCGTATGCGGTATATCCAAGGCGCTCGTAGAACACGACGACATCTGACTGAGCGGAGAGCTTGACCCGGCTCAGCCCCTGACGGCGGGCGGCGGCCTCAAGGGCATCCATCAGGGCGCGCCCGACACCAGCTCCCCGCAGGTCGGCGAGCACCGCGACCCGCTCAGCCTTCGCAGCATCTTCGACCACACGCATCCGCGCCGCGCCAACATCCACGCCGTCGCGGATCGCGAGAAAGTGAGTGCAGCCGGGATCCCGACCGTCGACCTCGATGGTCACCGGTACGCCCTGGCCGAGGGTGAACACTGTCCGGCGGATGGCCTGACAGCGCACGATGTCTGCGGGGGCGATGGTGGTGGTCACAGTGAGCGGCACCGGCACTCCTACGAACTGGGGACCAAAAGATACCCCGCCGACAGCACCCGACAAAACAGAACAGGCGTACAGGTACCAAGCCACCACCAAAGGACATAAAGAGTCCGACAATCATTCGGTGGCTCAATTATTCTCTTGGTGCAGGAGAGAGCCATGACTGAACAGATATTCACCCCCTGGATTCACGAATTCGAGAACGACCAGCGTCCACCTGCCGCGCGACTGGATGCCGCGGCAGCCCTTCTCCTGGTCGACCACCCCGCCGCCGCTGAGGCCGTGGTGGGATTCCTGGATCTGGTCCCCGCAGAGACCACGCTGGGCCTTCGCTATCGAGAGCTGGTCGTCACGTATGGTGCAGCCATAGATGCCCTCTGCGTGGTCCTCTGGGAGCCAGACCCCATTCTCCGGCTGGCCGCGGCCGATGCACTCCGCGAGATCGGAGATGTGAGCGTCATCCCTGATCTCACGGCGATGCTCGCCATTCAGCGAAAGCAACCTGAGCGAAACGTCGATCTCATCATCGCCCTCATCGAAGCCCTCGGCGGCTGCTGGCAGCCTGGGGTGTCTTCAGTCGCCCTCGCGGTGGTGCCTGCGCTGTGCGATGCCGAGGAAGAGATCCGAGACGCCGCAGGCAGCGTCCTCCGTCAGCTCGGACCCGACGCCCTCGCCGCTGCTCCAACCCTCATCGCGATGCTCTCTCGACCAGAGTTCATACATCGCTTCGAGGCCATTGAATTGCTCCCCCGCCTCACCTCACCGGCCATCTTTGCCCCGCACCTTCTCTCCGTTCTCCAGTCTGATGAAGATGGTCTCCTCCGCTGGATGGCGCTGCATGAGCTGGAGCGACTTGAGCAGCCAGGCGCAGACATTCGAACGGCTGTCGAGGCCGCACAGCGTGACTCCGGCATCCAGGAGTATGCGGCAGCAGCCTGATCTTTCCAGACCACAGCAAGGCAGCAGCACTGCGTCAGCCGCTCGCCAGGCGGAGACTTTCCTGGAGACCGAGCACCACAGCGATCAAGCCGAGGGGCATTCAGGGTGATGGGGTTCCTGCCCTCAGCGGTTCGGTACCAGAGCGCAGGGCTGTCTTGTCGCAGAGGTGGAGCACCACGATTGAGAGACAACACCGCATCACAGAGGCCGACCAAGATACCCTTTCGTCATTGCTGTGTTAGCCCCAACCCCTGATGCCGACACTTCATCTCCCACAGCAGAAGCTCTCTGAGCGCGCGGCTCCAGTGGTCAGCGGACTCGCCGAGGCGGTGATCGCCGCGGAGGTTGGTCGGGTCGATCTCGCGGGGTATCCCCATGTCGCTGAGACCGGGCGGGTTCTCCTCAAGCGCATCACTCAGATGCCCCCCCACCTCTCCGTGGGCATGCTGGTGCTGGTCGTCAGCTTCGACAATTACTGTCGCGTACGGGCCGGCAGCGGAGTTGCCGGAATGGACAACACCCGTCGGCAGGAGATGCTCGGCAAGTGGAAGGTGTCGCCCATCGGACCCCTTCGACAGTTCGTCCAGTTCTATGAAAAGATGGGGACGTTTGTGTACTACTCCTGCGTCGAAGAAGAGCGGATGCCGGCAGTGGAGGTGCGCTGATGGACTGCGAGATCCTGGTCATTGGGTCTGGTCCGTCCGGTGCCACCACCGCAGCAATGCTGGCGGAGGCTGGCCGAGACGTCCTGCTCATCGAAGAAGGCGACCATCACCGGCTCGACTCCGCGATCTCCTACACGATGGAGGAGCTTGAGCAGAAGTACCGAAACGCTGGACTGACCACCACCATCGGCAAGACCGGGGTCACCTACATCGAGGGTCGCTGCGTGGGCGGAGCCAGCGAGATCAACGCCGCGCTCTACCACCGCCCCAAGCCCGCGATGCTCCAGCACTGGCGCGTCGCCTATCAGATCGATGACTTCGGTCCCGAGCCGATGGAGCCCTGGTTCAACGACACGGAGCGCGACCTCTCGGTCTCCACCCGGCCCGATGGCCTCGCGCCGTCCTCCAACATGCTCAAGGCGGGCGCCGAGGCGCTGGGCTGGAAGTCCTCCGAGATCCCGCGGTGCTGGAAGTACAGCCAGGCAGACGACGGCTCCTGGGAGGGGCGTCGTCAGTCGATGACCGAGACCATGGTCCCCCGAGCCGTCGCCGCCGGCTGCCGGCTGATGCCGGGAACCCGTGCGATGAAGCTGATCATCAAGGCTGGAGTCGCCACTGCTGCGGTCTGCCGGCAGGGCAGCAAGCGGGTGACCATCCGGTTCAAGCGGGTCATTCTCTGCGCGGGTGCCGTACAGACTCCGCTGCTGCTCCGCCGAAGCGGTGTGCGGGACCGCATCGGTGACTCCCTTCGCCTCCACCCCATGATTCGCCTCGCCGCCCGGTTTCGCGAGGAGATCAACGATCCCGAGTGGGGAGTTCCAGTGCAACAGGTCGAGGAGTTCAAGCCCGACCTCACCCTCGGCTGCTCCCACAGCTCCCTTCCCCACATCTCAATGTGGCTGGGCAGCGGTGTGCTCGGGCAGCAGCGCCTGCTGGAGGAGTGGCGACACCTCGCCGTCTTCTATGTTGCAGCCGTGGGAACAGGAACAGGCCGGATTCGGAACCTGCCGCTGGTCAATGAGCCGCTGATTCAGTACCCGCTACAGGATGCAGACTTCTCGCTGATGGGAGAAGGCCTGTACCGGCTCGGAGAGCTGCTGCTCACTGCAGGGGCAACGGAGGTGTTCTCACCAGTTGAGGGCGCACCGTCGATGAGCCGGCTGTCGGAGTTCACCGACATTCGCCTCTCGCTTCCACACGATAAGATCAGCGTGTCGACGATTCACCTGTTCTCATCCTGCCCGATGGGCGAGGACAAGCGCAGGTGTGCGGTGGACTCGTTTGGGCGGCTGCACGGCTACAAGAACGTGCACCTTCACGATGCCTCAATCCTGCCGACGTCTCCGGGAGTCAATCCTCAGGGGACGATCATGGCGATTGCGCGCCGAAACACTGCGCGGCTGCTCGCGGAGCTGTAGGCAGACGACGGGGCTACCGGTGAGGCCCACCGCGTCCCGTCTTCGCTTCCTTCCCCAGCCGCACCTTCACCCCCGCCCACGAACAGATCGGACAGGTGGCAGGTCGGTGGCCGCGGGCCGGACAGTGCTCACGACCAAAGAAGATGATCTGCAGGTGGAGCTTGTTCCAGCGATCGCGTGGAAAGAGCCGCTTGAGATCAGCCTCCGTCTGAACCACGTTCTTCCCCACCGACAGCCCCCATCGCCAGGCCAGTCGGTGGATGTGGGTGTCGACGGGAAACGCAGGCTCTCCGAACGCTTGTGAGACCACAACACTGGCGGTCTTGTGACCGACGCCTGGCAGCTTCTCCAGATCCGTCATGCTCCGTGGTACCTCACCGCCAAAGTCATCGACGATCATCTGGCTGAGCGCCTTGAGGCGCTTCGCTTTTCCGCGAGAGAGCCCGAGCACCTTGATGCACTTGAGGATCTCCGCCTCGCTCTTCGTCGCCATGTCCGCAGGGTTGTCTGCCAGGGCAAACAGCGCCGGAGTGACCTCGTTGACTTTCTTGTCAGTGGTCTGCGCAGAGAGCATCACCGCGACCAGGAGCGTGTAGGGGTCGGAGTGAGTCAGGGGAGTCGGCGTCTCGGGGTAGAGCGCCTCAAGCAGGTCGTGGATGCGCGCGACCTTCTCAGACTTGAGCATTTCAGCCCCCTCAGTTCAGCGCGTAGGGCTCAGCGAGGGCAAATGGCGCGATCTGGGCATCGAACTTCTCGCCGCCCTCAGCGATCATCTGGTAAGTGCCGTGCATGGTTCCAAACGCAGTGTCCATCGGACAGCCGGACGTATAGCGAAAGACCTCGCCGGGCCGAAGCACAGGCTGCTGGCCGATGACGCCAGGACCACGGACGTGCTCCTCTTCACCCTTGCTGTTGGTGATGATCCAGTGCCGGGAGAGGAGCTGTACCGGACGCTCTCCCTCGTTGGTGATCGTCACATTGTACAGATGCATCCAATGGTTGTGCGAGGGATCGGACTGATGCTCCAGGTACCTTGGCTCGATATGGACCCGCACTCCGAGTGTGACTGTGTCGCTCATGCTCTCCTCCGACGAGTGACTATGTATCGCGTCAGAGAGCAAGCCTGCGAATCGGTGATACAGGATGTCTGATGCAGGTCAACTCTCTCCGCGGCGGATTCGTTGAGACCGCTCACATTGTGCGTGCGGTCGCGATCCAGTACGACCGCGACCACACTGAGGCGCTCCTTCTTGAGGACGGCCCCGCCGTGCGCAGCACCTGGCGCTCAGCGGGCAAGCCGCTGCAGCTCTGGGCAAGCCTGGAGGCGCTCAGCGATCCAGACGTCGCAGCAGCGGACCTCGCCATCGGCGCCTCCAGTCACAGCGGGCAGCGTGCTCACGTCGACCGGATTCGTGCGCTGCTTGCCCGACTCGGTGCAGAGGAGTCGCAGCTGCTCTGCGGGGCGGAGCCACCCGCCCATCGTCAGACCCGAGAGGCCCTCATCAGAGCCGACTCCCCGCCGCTTGATGTTCACAACGACTGCTCAGGCAAGCACACCTTCATGCTCGGCGCCTGCCATCACCGCGGCTGGTCGCTTGAGTACCGCGCTCCAGGGCATCCCCTCCAGCAGCGCATCGCCGCAGTGACGTCCGAGTGGACCGGCGAGCGTCCAGATCTCGCCGTCGATGGATGTGGAATCCCGACCTTCGTTTTGTCCATCACTGGAATGGCACGGGCCTGGGCGCGGCTGGCATGCGTCACTGCCGACGGCCACTTCCAGGGCACTTCAGACCCGCGCGGCCAGCGCATCGGACAGGCGATCTGCGCGCACCCCTTCATGACCAGCGGCGACGATCGGATCGACCTCGCGGTCGCCCAGCGAGCCGCTGAGCCCTATGCCGGGAAGATCGGCGCAGCCGGCGTGTTCTGCGTCAGCCTGCCCACGCGCCGCATCGGAATCGCGATGAAGGTGCTCTCTGGCAACGAAGATGCCCTCGCTGTCGCCATTCCAGCGGTGATTGATCAGGTTGCACCTGGCGCACTGACCCCTTCTGAAGACTGGCCCTGGCAGAATGTCGCCAATGTTGTTGGGAGAAGTGTGGGGCAGCGGGTGGTCGTCCGCGCCACGGTGCCTAACTGAAGTCACGGAGCGCAGTTCAATGAGCATCTCGGCATGAGCAAGAAGAAGGACACCCGAAGAGACAGCCGCGAGGACACTCAGGTCCTTGAGCGCCTCAAGCGTCCCCGAAAGCACAAAGTCATCATGCACAATGACGACTACTCTCCGATGGAATTTGTGGTCCAGATTCTGGAGCAGATCTTCCACCACAGCCCAGCAGCAGCCACGCGCGTCATGCTCAGCATCCACAACACCGGCATCGGCATTGCCGGCGTCTACTCACTCGAGATCGCTGAGGCAAAGTCCAACCGGGCCATTCGGGTTGCACGAGATGCAGGCTTCCCGCTGATGGTGACCACTGAGCCCGAGTAGACGGCTCAAACCACATCGCAAACAACGTCGTAAGACCAGGTGGAATCGATGAAGCTCGCAGACAACCTGCGCGTCGCCCTCTCCCGGGCGATGGACGAGGCCAAGCGCCGTCGCCATGAATACCTCACCCTGGAGCATGTCCTTCTGGCCCTGCTCCACGAGCCAACCAGCACTGCTGCGCTGGAGGCTTGCGGGGCAAAGGTCGACAAGCTGGAGAAGGAGCTGACGCTCTACCTCGACAACGAGGTCGAGAAGCTCCCTGAGGACCGAGCCGGGCTCGACCCCCAGCAGACCATGGCCTTCTCTCGCGTCTTCCAGCGTGCCGCATTCCATGTCCAGAGCGCCGGAAAGGAGCTGCTGGAGGGCACGGCTGTGCTGGTCGAGCTGATGCGCGAGCCAGAGAGCTATGCCGTCTACCTGCTCGAGACCCAGAACGTAAAGCGCGTCGACATGACCGCCTACCTCTCCCATGGCGTGCGAAAAGACGGCCTCGTGCCACAGCGCAAGCGCGTCTCGGCTGGAGACGACGACGAGGACAGCGGAGATCTCGCCGAGCCGCTGGAGGCGTACACCACAGAGCTGGTCGCCCGCGCTGCCGCTGGTGAGATCGATCCGCTGATCGGTCGACAGCGCGAGATCGAGCGGATCGTCCACATCCTCGCCCGACGGCGCAAGAACAACCCCCTCCTCCTCGGAGATCCCGGCGTCGGCAAGACCGCCTTGATCGAAGGGCTCGCGCGCCTCATCCACGAGGGCAACGTCCCCGACATGCTCAAGGACGCAACGGTCTGGGCGCTGGACATGGGCTCGCTCATGGCGGGCACCCGCTACCGTGGAGACTTCGAGGAGCGTCTGAAGGGCGTGATGAACGGCCTCAACGATCAGGAGAACGCCATCCTGTTTGTCGACGAGATCCACACACTCGTCGGCGCTGGCGCCACAACCGGCGGCACCATGGATGCCTCCAACCTCCTCAAGCCATCGCTGCAGTCCGGCAAGCTCCGCTGCATCGGCGCATCGACCCACAAAGAGCACAAGCAGAGCTTTGGTCGCGATCGCGCGCTGGCCCGGCGCTTCCAGATCGTCGATCTCGACGAGCCCTCGCTTGAGGAGGCCATCGAGATCCTCAAGGGCCTGCTGCCGGTCTATGCCGGCCACCACGAGGTCGAGTACACCGACGAGGCCGTCGAGGCTGCCGCCACCCTGGCCGCCAAGCACCTCACCGAGTCCAAGCTCCCAGACAAGGCCATCGACGTCATCGACGAGACCGGTGCCTCCGTGCGGCTCGCGGGTCGAAAGACCGTGACCTTAGAGGACGTCGAAGCCACCATCGCCCGGATGGCAAAGATCCCGCCAAAGTCGGTCACCACCGAGGAGTCCAAGGCCCTTCTCGATCTCGAGGCCGAGCTGCTCAAGGTCATCTATGGTCAGGACGACGCCGTCAAGGTCACCGCCAACGCCATCAAGCTCTCCCGAGCCGGGCTGAAGGCACCGAACAAGCCGGTCGCCAGCTTCCTGTTCTCCGGACCAACGGGCGTTGGAAAGACCGAGCTGGCCCGCCAGCTCGCCGGGACCATGGGCATCGCCTTCCACCGGTTCGACATGTCCGAGTACCAAGAGCGCCACGCGGCCTCCCGGCTCATCGGAGCGCCTCCCGGATACGTCGGCTTCGACCAGGGCGGCCTGCTGACGGAAGCGATCAACCGCACCCCCCACTGTGTGCTGCTGCTCGACGAGATCGAGAAGGCGCACCCGGACATCTACAACCTGCTCCTTCAGGTGATGGACCACGCCTCGCTGACCGACAACACCGGCAAGAAGTCCGACTTCCGCAACGTGGTGTTGATCATGACCACCAACGCCGGCGCCCGGGATGCCTCGGTCAAGACCGTCGGGTTCGGCAAGCGCACCGGAAGCCACAAGCTCTCTGCAGCACTCGCCCGCGCCTTCTCGCCAGAGTTCCGCAACCGCCTCGATGCCCTGGTCCAGTTCGACACGCTCCCCGAGGCGGTCGTCGTCAAGATCGTCGACAAGTTCATCGGACAGCTCAATGAGCAGACCATGGAGCGCAACGTCTCGATCGCGCTGACGGATGAGGCCCGAAAGTGGCTGGGTGCGCGGGGCTACAAGCCCGAGTTTGGCGCTCGCGAGATGGGCCGGGTGATCCACCAGCACATCAAGCAGCCCCTCGCCGATCTCATGCTGTTCGGTGCGCTCAAGAACGGCGGCATCGCAAAGCTGGTGGTCGTCGAGGAGCCGAAGGAAGACAGCACCACAGACGAGACGGTCGAGGTCCTCAAGATCGTCGCGGAGGCCGCTCCGCCAGAAGAGACCGAAGACGAACCTGAAGAGACCGTCCACTGATGAGGAGCTTCTGCTATCGGCATGTCGAGGTCCTGGGCAAGAACGTGTTCCGCCTCGGGCTCGCCAGCAACTTCGGAATCGACGCTGCCGGAGTGGAAGAAGCCCTCGACGGTCCAACCAACTACCTGTTCTGGACCCCTCGGATGAAGCCGGCCACCGAGCCACTTCGCCGGGCGCTCGCGCGCGATCGGGATGCCTTCGTGCTCGCCACCGGTCCGACAACCGCCTGGTGGGGTGGCAACCTGCGGAAGTTCACCGAGAACACCCTCCGCGCACTGAACACCGACTACATCGACATCCTCCAGATGCACTGGCTGGGGGTCACCTCCGCGTGGAGGCCAGGAACCATCGAGACCATGGTCAAGCTTCGCGAGGAGGGGAAGGTCAAGGCCATCGGCGTGTCCATCCATGATCGAGAGCGGGCCGGAGAGCTCGCGGTGGACTCCCCGCTCGATGCCCTGATGATTCGCTACAACGCCGCCCACCCCGGCGCAGAGCGCGACATCTTTCCTCACCTCGCCGCCCGCAATCCCGCCGTCATCGCCTACACCGCGACCCGCTGGCGCAAGCTGCTGCGGCGCCCGCGGGGGTGGGATGGTGAGGTCCCGACCGCCGGACACTGCTACCGGTTCTGCCTCAGCAACGACCACGTCAGCCTCGCCCTTCACGGACCGAAGACCATCGCCCAGCTTCGTGAGAACATCGCGGCACTGGAAGCGGGTCCGCTGAGCGAGGACGAGCAGACCTGGATGCGTGCGTTCGGCGCAGTCGTACACGGCTGAGCGCACGGAGGGAGGTATAGTCAAGCGGTGCTGTGGCTGCTGCTGAGTGGGCTCGCCTCGCCCGCCTCGCTTGAGCTGATTGTCCGTGCAGAGATCCTCGATCTCCGTCGGGGAGAGAGCGCCGCCGTGGTGGAAACACTCGCTGAAGAGCTGGCCAGGGAGACGGGGTGGCAGACGGATGCCTGGCAGCGGCTGGCGACCGGCACGGAGAAACCTGCCGTGCGGGCGGTGCTGGTCTCTGCACTTCAGCAGGCCGATACGATCGAGGTCGACCGAGCCCTGTGGCTGCTTGGGGCTTCGCTCCCAGCGGATGCTCGACCGCTCTCCGCCCGGCTCGCGGCCCTCGACATTCTCCACCACCGCGCACCGCCCGAGGCCGCAGGACCGCTGCTGCTGCTGTTTGCACGCGCCCGACTCGACGATCTCCCCGAGGATCCAGACCTGTTCGAGCGCGCGCTTCGTGGCGTCCTCCAGATCGACGATCCCGCCGCGATCCGGCACGGACTCGTCGCCGTGCTGCCTGGAGACCTGCTGCGTCAGGTCCATGCTCACCTCATTCAGCAGTGGGTGCGCCCGGGCGCTGGAGATCTGCCGCCGGATCGCCTCGCGGCCCTCATCGACTGGCCCAGGAACAACCCCGAGGCCTGTGCTGCGCTGGAGGCTGAGGCCGCGGCACAGCTCCGCGTCGCGCTCGACACCCACGGTCGCGCGCTCGTGGGTGCGCTTCAGACTGACGGCGGCAGCATCCTCACCGCAGTCACCCGCCGGATGGAGCTGGCGCTGCTCGCGCAGTGGAAGCAGGGCACCGATCCCGCCGTCGCACGCATCGCCGAGGAGATCACCGCCCAGCTCTCGCCGCCCGCTCCGCTCGCGCCTCCCGACATGGCCCCTGGCATGATCCGGGGCCTGCAGCTCGTCGCACCCGTCGAGGAGATCACGCTCACGCCCAGCGAAGGCGACACCGCACGCGCTCCGGGCCTGCTCGCGGTTGGGCTGACGGGTGGAATGATCTGCCTGCTCCTCGGTGCCCGCCTCCCCCGCCTCCGACCCGGAGTCGCGCTTGCCCTGGGCGGGTGCCTCCTGCTGACCGTGGAGGGCGGACTGCGGGTCCTTGGTGTCACCACGACCGCAGAGTCTCGGCCCCTGTTCTCGTTCACCGACTGGCAGGTCGAAGCCTTTCGGCCCACGGAGCGCAGCGGAGAGGACTGGCTGGAGACCCCGGGAGGCTGGATGCGGTACCAGGAGATCGCCCCGCAGCGGCCTGACTTCCGAGCGATCGTTCTGGGTGCGTCCTCTGCGCATGGCTCCAACCACCTCGCCGAGGAGTCGTTCGGAGCCCTGATCGAGGATGGCCTACAGGATCGGTTCCCAGGCGCCGCAGTCGAGGTCCTCAACCTCGGAATCGGCGGGACGACATCAGGAGGCGTGCTCCACACCGGCACCCAAGCCCTCGCGCTCGGGGTGGACCTGGTGATGGTCTACTATGGACACAACGAGGCCGCACAGTTCAGCCGACTGTCGCTGTTCGAGAGCGTCGATCCCGGTCAGCTCTCCGCGCGAATGAGGCTGTCCCGCAGCGCGCTCTACTCCAGCCTGCTTGCGCTCCTCCGTCCAACCCAGTCCCTCATCCAGACCCAGGGCTCGATCTACGCCCAGGCCCCGCCTTCCCCCGCAGCGGTCGACCAGCTGCGGGCTCTTGCGGCAGAGAACTATCGCTACAACCTCACCCAGCTTCTCCTCCGAGCACGACGCAGCGGCGCGGAGGTGATCATGATGAACCCGGCAACCAACTACCGGTTCGCGGCGATTGAGCCAAAGCCCTCAGTGAGCGGTGCAGCACTGGAGGCGGGGCTTGCGGAAGCGGAGGCGGCATGGGGACGAGGAGATGCTGCAGAGACGGTCTCCCACACGGACCGCATCCTGACTGATGCCCGCGCAGCAGGATCCGCGCCGTGGCTGGCGGCAGCACAGCTCCAGGCCCACGCCCTCGCAGCGCTCGGAGAGCCAGAAGCAGCCCGCATGCGCTGGCAGCAAGCGATCGATGCCTCCGCACACCCCGGCGTCATCACCACAGAGATCCGAGCCGCCCTCCAGGCGGTCGTCGCGGAGCAGGGATGCGCCTTCCTCGACGTCGACGCCCTGTTCTATGCACGCTCGCCCGACGGCATCAGCGCGCCAGGGCTGTTCTGGGACGACCTCCATCCCAGCCGCCTCGGGCATACAATAATTGCCGAGGCGCTGCTTCCTGCCGTCATCTCATCTGCAGACCAGCACCTTCCCCCTCCCCGGCCTTGAGCCACACCCCTCCTTCGCACAGCACGGAGTGCTCAGCATGGATCTCATCAATCAGCTCTCAACCACCCTCGGCCTCGACATGGCTCAGACTCAGGCACTCGCCGGCAGCGTGCTCGGCGCAGTAAAGGGACAGGTCGAAGATCAGGATGCAAGCGCAATCTCCACGGCAGTCCCAGAGCTCGCGTCATGGAGCAGCAAGGCCGAGGGGCTCACAGAGCGCTCCGGAATGGGCGGACTGCTGGGCTCTGCCATCGGCGCCATCGCCGGACAGGGCGCTCAGGATGCCGCCGGTGTCGCGGTCGTGCTCAGCAAGCTCGGCCTCGACAGCAGCACCGTCACCCTTGTTGCACCAGTGGTCCTCCAATTCCTCCAGGAGCGCCTCAGCGCCGATGTCCTTCAGCGGGTCATGGCTGCCGCACCGATGCTGTCCGGTCTCGTGCAGGATCAAGACGGTGGTGGACTCGACATCGGAGATGCGCTCGGTGCACTTGGTGGTTTGTTTGGGAGCTGATGGACCGCCAGCAGCGCAGATCTGGCAAGATTAGGGAGACAGAAATCGGAGATCACATTGTCCATCATCTTGCTGCTCTTGCCCGCTGCCCATGCACAATCCATCGATGACCCCTGGGGGCTCGGACCATCCTCTCCGCCTCCCCAGCAACAGCCACAGTCCCAGACAGCCCCACCGGTCAGCGACTTGCTTGCGCCGCCGCCGGGTTCCTGTAGTGCGCTGCTCATGGCAGACTCCACCCTCAACCCGTGGGGCGTCCAGCAGGAGGAGGCCGAGAGCTGCGACGCGCTCGCAGAGGGGGTGTGGCAGAGCGTCGCGCAGTTCCAAGGAGAGCTCCCGCTGGATGCCGTCGAGCCCGTTCACCGTGGGCCTGTCGGTGTGGTCGCCTCTGCGGGACAGCTCCAGGCCTCGCCAGACATCCAGCCCGTCCCGAGGAGCGGCGGCGCGCTGAGCATGGTGCAGCACGAGGCCGGCGCACGGGTCCTCGGTGGGGTCTCAGTCAATCCCGGTGCGCTCCGGGCGGAGCGGGCAGAAGACTACGCGGTCCGCTCCCGGACCTCTGATTTCTCCGTCTACCTGCCGATCGATCTGCTCAACGAGAGTGACTCTCTGGACAACATCGGCATCTCCTGGCGCTGGGCCATGCGCGCTCAGGACACCGCCGCAGATGCGATCGCGCTGGCGAATCCAGCCTACGACCAGCTCAACGTCCCTGAGGCGATCCTCATCAGCCAGATGGCGACCCTGCTGTATCGAGCCGAGGACAAGCCCGCCTGCCTCGCCGGACTGAAGACCGGTCAGGCCATCGCGATCACGGACAGCTGTGGTGCAGGACTGCCGGCGCTGCAGCCATACATGATGGTCAACCGCAGCGCCCTCTCCGCCCTGCAGGCCGGTCGCGGCGATCTCGACGCCGCAAACCTCGGCCTACAGATCAGCCTCGACCTCGGAGATCCGACGTTCTCCGGTGCAACCGGTCGGCAGGGTCAGCACCTCAACGCAGAGCTCGGCGTGAGCACGCCCAGCGGCGCCTTCCGCCTTCGGGCCAAGGGGGGCGGCCGCTACAGCCACCTCAACGAGTCCGGCATCAACACCGGCTGGCTCATCGCCTCCGCCGGCGGTGATCTCCTCCTCAGCGACAGCGCCGATCCAACCGCCGTCTCGGTGGGGCTCTCTGGACAGGTTGCGCTGGCAGACACCAAGGCGCTTCCCGCAGACACCGTCAACCTCACCCTCGGCATCCGCACTCCCCTCTCGGACTCTGCACGGTTTGGGCTGGGACTCTCGCTGCCGCTGTACGGTGAGGAGACCCGCCCGCTGCTCGCAATCACCGCGGACTGGCTGAGCCTGGCTTCGGGTGGATGATCTTGTTTGCGCCGGCCCCCTACGCGGGTTCTTGACCGCGCCGGAGGCGGTCCTCCTCGCGGAGTCGGCTCGGAGCAACGTGATCGGACACCCCATGACGGATGGCGGAGCGGGTCGCCCTGAGGCACTCGGCTGGCACCGTCCGGTACAGCTGGAGGCCCTCACCGTCATCGGGCCAGCGGGCCGACCGGTGACCGCACACCCTGGCCTCCACGACGGCGGTTCTTGTATCGCCTCAGCCCAGGCTTGCGGACTGCGACACTCCCTGCAGCGAGAGCCCCTCCAGGCAACCTCCTACGGCGTCGGCCAGCTCCTGCGTGCTGCCAAGGATCCGATCCGCATCGGCCTCGGCGGCAGCGCGACCATCGACTGCGGACTCGGGATGCTCCAGGCCCTCGGGGTTCTCCTCCAGGATCACAACCGGCAGTCCATCCCCGCCCCGATCCGAGGAGGGCAGATCTCGAAGGCCTGTGGCCTGGTCGGGCGCATTCCGCCCCTCCCTCCAGTCGAGGTCCTGCTGGATGTGGAGACCCCACTTGTCGACGCTGTGCCGCTCTACAGTCCACAGAAGGGGCACAGACCACGGAACTTCGCGGGGCACACCACGGTGCTCATGCACAGCGCAGCGCGGATCAATGCGTGGCGTCAGACACACGGCCGCTCTCCAATCTCCGATGTTCTCCCAGGCAGCGGAGCGGCGGGAGGTCTCGGGTTTGCCCTCTCCGCCGTTGGTGCCACGCTAACCGCCGGGGCTGCAGCCTTCGCACGCCTCACCCGCCTCCCTCCAGAAATCGCCGGTGTCGACGCAGCGGTGGTGGAGAAGGACGCCTGGATCCAACCAGCTACCAGGACAAGGGGGCCGGTGAGGTCTGCCGACTGGCCCTCGAGGCGGATAAGCCGGTGTGGGCGGTGGTCGGCACCGCGCGACAGGTCCCTCCGCCACCGCTGGAGTCAGACCGCATCATCGAGTTCAACGGAATGAGCACCGCAGCAATCAGGAGGCTGACATGAGCTACGTGGGAGAGCCCGGGCGCTGCGCGCTGGTGGGAATGGTGCACCTGAGACCGCTCCCAGGGAGCCCGGGATGGGACGGCGACATGTCTGCAATCCTGGCGGCCGCAGCTGCCGATGCCGATGCACTGGTTGCCGGCGGCTGCGATGCCATCATCGTCGAGAACATGGGCGATCTTCCCTACCTCCGTGGTCGGGTGGACGCCGAGACCGTCGCGGCAATGACGCTGGCGACACACGCCGTCACGCAGCGTGGTCTTCCGACCGGAGTGCAGGTCCTCGCCGGAGCCAACCGCGAGGCCCTCGGGATCGCGGTTGCTGCTGGGGCGCACTTCCTCCGCGTCGAGGCATTCGCCTACGCCCACATTGCCGACGAGGGGCTGCTGGAGGCCTGCGCCGGGGAGCTCTTGCGGGCCCGTCGCGCGCTGTCGGCAGACATCTCCATCTGGGCAGATGTCCAGAAGAAGCACGCAGCCCACGCCATCACCGCTGACCTCTCCATCGAAGCCCTGGCAGAGGGACATCGGTTCTGCGGCGCGGATGTCCTCATCGTCACCGGAGCCTCCACCGGCCGTCCGACTGATCCAGCCGTGCTCGCAGCAGCCGCCACTGCCGGACTGCCCGTAGCAGTCGGCTCGGGTGTCAACCCCGACAACGCCGGAGCCCTCTCCAGCGCCTCAGCACTCATCGTCGGCTCCTACCTCAAGGAAGGCGGAAGCTGGAGGCGGCCAGTCGACCGAGAGCGTGTGCGCGCGATGCGCAGAGCAATCGATGCCGGGCAGTGATAGCGGTGCCCATGCGCCTGACACACCCCCGCCATCAAGCCCTGCTCGCACGCGTCCAGCCCCGGCTGGCTGAAGAGACTGATCTGGCCCACGATCTCGACCATGTGCTCCGGGTCTACCGGTGGGCGGTCCGACTGGCGGAGGAGAGCGGTGTGGACACCGACCTCGCTGGAGCCGCCGCCCTCGTCCACGACCTCGTCAATGTTCCCAAGGAGTCGGCGCAGCGCTCGATGGGAAGTGCGCTGTCAGCGGCAGCCGGCGCCGAGGTTCTCCCAGAGGTCGGCTACACCCCAGACGAGGTGGAACAGATCGTCTCCGCCGTAGCGACCTGCAGCTGGTCACGTGGCCTGCCCCCAGCCTCTCCTCTCGGCGCAATCCTCCAGGACGCCGACCGACTCGATGCGATCGGTGCTGTCGGAATCGCCCGCAATTTCGCATGCGCACAGGCGATGGCGAGCCGTGGAACCTCCGGTCGGTTCTATGATCCCGAGGACCCCCTCGGTCAGAGCGCGCGCGCCCTCGATGACAAGCGCAACGCCGCAGATCACTACCCCATCAAGCTCCTCCGGCTTGCCCAGACGATGCACACCCCGACAGCAAAGGCAGAAGCCGCCCACCGGCACGCCTTCTTGCTCGCCTTCTTGGAGCAGCTCGGCAGGGAGACCTCCTGATGATCCTGATGATCTCCACAGCCCTTGCAGCAGGCCTGCACACCGGCATTCCGACGCAGGGCATCGAGGGCTTCTCCGAGCCCCTGTACCAGACCACCGCGACCGGCTGGAGCACCCTCGTCGAGGACGGGCTCCTCCGAGTGTTCGTCGCACAGGATGCCGAGACGGCTGCCGCCTGGCTGGTCACCATGCAGGAGAAGCTGGCGAGGTTCGATCCCCAGCCCTACCTGGAATATGCCGACGAGGCCCTCGGCGATGGCGAGACCATTCTCTTGTTTCGAGATGGCAATGTCGCAGTCCTCGTCCACACCAAGGCCAACGCCCTGCGCTGGGCAGACGCTGCCCTCGCGGCAATCAGCGACGAGCCGGTGCCCTGGCCGACGCCTCCAGCACTCCTCCGGGATGACCTCGGCTGGTGGCGACTGAGCGCACCGGGGGCGGCACACATCTCCTACGTTGGCGGAGAGCGACTGGAGGAGGGGGGGCTGATGTTCTCCCGCCCACCACGGGCAGGGATCGCCTGGGACGCCTGGGGACGCGCCGCCCGGACCGGCTACGACCCGAGCGGCATGCCGTTCATCGAGCCCTCAGAGTAGGGTCCGCACACCCTCGCTGAAGCGCCTCGGGTGGACCCCGGTAGCGGCGGTCAGCGCGGATGGATCTGCAAGCTCATCCTCATCGATTGCGGCGATGAGGTCGGGATCAAAGTCCGGACTGAGCCGGGCGATCTGGACATACAGCGCCTTGGGAAGGTGGAGCTTGCGGACCGTGCGACCGGCCTGCCGAGCGATGGTGTCGATGATCTCATCAAAGGTGAGAGCATCAGCACCGCCCGCCTCGAATGCCTGGTCGGGCAGCCCGTTGTCGAGCAGCGCGAGGATGGCTGCCGAGAAGTCATCGACGTGGATCGGCTGCCGACGGTACTGGCCATCTCCGATGACCGGAACGACGGGCGCCGAGCGAACCAGCGAGACGAGGGTGTGGAAGCTCTCTCGGTGGCCGGGCCGATGGTGTGCGAGTGCAGGGGCATAGGGCGCGGAAGGGCGCAGGATCGCCCAGGGCAGGCCGCTGTCTCGAAGCCGCTGCTCGTCTTCACGCCGGGAGCGGGCGTAGGGGGTGTCCTGCTCCCAGTGAACCACGGTAGAGGACGCGTAGACGACGGGCTTCCCAAACGACAGGACCGCGTCCATCATCGCCCGGTTCTCTCGAAGAGCGGCCTCACCAGTGGTCTCTTCCCCTCGGGGACGACCGCGGATCCGACAGGCAATGTGGACGACGGCGTCGAAGTCCAGCGCAGCGACCTTGCGGACGTCCCGCTGCACGCGAAGATCGGCCCGGTGGGGACTGACTCCGTTGAGCGCGATGGGGGTGGAAAAGTAGAGGGCGTGGATGGTGTGCTGTCGTGCAGCAACACGACAGAAATGGGCGCCGACAAAGCTGGAGGCACCGGTCACGAGGAGCTTCATGAACGCATGCTATCAGCCGATGAAGCGCCCGGGTACATGAGGAGCATCCAAGGGCGACTCGACACGCTCCTGGCTGCCGTCAGAGAGGAACTGAACCACCACCGCTGTGGCATCATCGCTGCCGTTCTGGAAGCTGACAGACTCCAGGATGTTGTGCGCGCAGAGATCCGGATCGCCACCGCTGCGCACCCACAGTCGGGACAGCTCGCTGGGCGCGAGGACATCGCTCACGCCATCGGTGACCAGGAAGAACACATCTCCTTCGCGGAGCTCCGATTTCTGAATCTGGACGACCTCGCTGACCGCTGAGCCCATGCCCATGAACGCCTGAAGCCCACGACCGCCACCGTGAATTTGGGTAATTCGAGAGATGTCGCCTCGTCGAACCTGGTAGATGGCGGAGTCTCCGACATGAACGACGACCGCCTCCTCGCCATGCAGCCAGAGAATCGAGAGCGTGCAGGCCGCTCGCCCTTTCCCCTCGCCCCGCAGCTCCCAGTCAATCTCGCTGACGAGCTGGGTGAGCGCGGAAGTTGTGATCGTCTGGTCGCTGTAGAAGAACTGCTCGATGCGCAGGCAGGTCAGCCGCGCGGCCCACTGCCCGAGCTTTACCGTGCCGACCCCGTCTGCGACCGCGAACAGCTGCCCACGAACAGGCTCGTGCTCCTCCAGGCGACAGAAGGCGTCCTGGTTCTGGGTCTTTCGTGGACCCTTCCGAGAGTCTCCGCCGGCGCGGATCTGGAGGCTGGCGGGAGGAGGGCTCAGTGCTCGTCCCGCCGACGCACCGCGCCCGTGAGAAGGATGCCGACCACAAGCGCAAGTCCACCGGCACCACCGCCGGAGGTCGAGGCGCAGCCACAGGAAGAGACGATGCCGCTGCTGACGCTGTCGGCCCCATTGGAGGTCCCAGCGTCCGTGAAGCCCTCACCGCTCAGCGCGATCTCAAGATCTGGTGAGGTCGGGTCGTTGCTGCTGATGACCAGGGTTGCCTCCGCGAGGCCTTCTTCAAGGGGGGAGAAGGTGACCACCATACCATCGGTGGTGTCATCTCCGGCCATGAAGTACTCAGGATAGACGGTGAACGCGCCATCTCCTACGATCGTTGCCACCCCCTCCAGGGCAAGCTCGCCGAGGTTGGTGACGGGCACCTCGAGGTTGGTGAGGTTGCCGACCTCGACAGCACCGAAGTCATGATCGGCCGCATCCGAGGTGAGCACCGGCAGCGGGAAGTGCAGCTGCACGGGCCGGAACTTCTGCTCGAAGGTCTCCGTGACGAGGTTCAGCGGGATCTCGGTGATCTCAATGTCGTAGCAGCCAAGGACTGTGATGCAGACCTGAAAGACCGGCAAGAAGACGAGGTTGAGCTCATTCTCCCAGGAGCCAACGAGGTGGGCGTCGGTCTCGTAGTACGGCTGGCGCTCGGCGGGGATGACGATCTCTTCCCCCGCCAGCACCGCGCTGCCCTCGTCCACTTCCCACGCCTTGCCGGTGAACAGCAGGTCGCTCTGGGGCTGAAGATCAGCATAGAAGCCCACGCTCGCCACTCCAGCGAGCACGTCGTAGTAGTACTCAAAGACGGTCTCTGAGCGGCCCTCAGCAGTCAGCGCGACCTGCTCCTGCGCGCCACCTTCCAAGACAAACGGCTCAAACGCGGTGGAGCCGGCGACCTCAACCCACTCGCTGGCGATCTCAGACTCCCAGCTGTAGATGTCGATGTCGAATTTCAGCGAGACGACCACGCCCAGCTCAGAGTCGACGTCCATGAACCCTGTGGCAGGGGTCGGTGTGAAGCCGAGGTTGAGATCAGTCGGCCAGGTCAGGGTGCTCTCCCCTTCCATCTCCACATCCGCTCCGCCCTCAGCATCGATCTGGAATCGAACAGCGAGGAGGCCATCTTTGGGCAACCAGCCAGAGTCCAGTTCGGCACTCCCCAGCAGATCTGCGGTGTCGTCCAGGTAGAAGTACTGCGGATCAGACTCGTGAGCCTGCGCGCTGTGAATGAGCAGGAGCAGCATGTGGCCTCCGACGATGCTTGATGGGGCACAAGAATAGTCGAGCCAGCCCCGGTCGTCTATGGATGCAGGCAGAGAGGAGCCGATCGGACAGCGCGGTGTCCCGTCAGCGCGCCAGAGAGGAGGTGTCTTCCAGCTCACGCCCGGAGGTCTCCGGGAGGGTCATGAGGAGGATGACCAAGGCGATGAGCGGGAAGATCATCGAGACCGCCATGGCATTCCCCAGGCCAATCCAGAGCGAGGAGAATCCGACAAGTGCCGGCGCGAGCACATAGCCAATGCGGCCAAGGAGGTTGTTCGCCCAGCCAAAGGCATCTCCCCGGACGTCCGTGGGAAACAGCTCTGTGCTGTAGGCATTGAGGACCGGCAGCACCCCGGAGACCCCGAAGATGGCAAAGATGAGGGCGACATTGAGGTGGGTCGCGTCGGTGAGCGTGAACGCGGCGGCGACACCGATCATGCCGCCGATGTAGATCACAGCAGCACCGGCTCGTCGGCCGACCACATCGAGCAGCTTGCCTGAGGCAAACACCATCGGCATCGAGATGACCGCAGCGATGGTCAGCGCCATGCCGACCTCGCCGTCGGTGTACCCCCGCTGGGTGACCGCGAAGTCCTTCCAGAAGGTCACGGCGTTGGACATGCCCAGGTAGGTCAGCGCCCAGAGCAGCCCCATCAGCAGCACCCGATCCCGGTACGGTCCGCTGAGCAGGTCCATCAAGCCGACCTTACGGGGAGCGGTCTGGTGCTTGAAGCGCTTCGTCTCCTGGAGCCCCCTGCGCGCGAACGCAACCAGGAGGAGCGGAACGATTCCGACGAGGTAGACCATGCGCCAGCCGAGGTCCGTCGACAGCAGCAGCGGCGCGACGCCAGCACAGACGATCGAGCCGAGGCTCGCGAAGCCCTGGGTGAGCCCAATGACCAGCCCGCGCTTGTCGGCCGGAAATTCCTCGGCGGCAAACACCATCGCGGTGGCCCACTCCGCGATGAGGAACATCCGGGCGATCATCTGAAACAAGGTGAAGTCCCAGATGCTCTGCGACAGCGCAGTCAGGCCGGTGAAGATGGTGTACCCGGCGATGGTGATCGTCAGCACCCGCCGGCGTCCCCAGGCATCGGCCTTTCGGATGAGCAGGAAGGCGAACACCGTGCCGATGTTGATGACCGAGATCATCAGCCCCGCCTCGTTGAGCGACAGGCCCATCTCCTGGCGAATCTCCGGGAGGATCTGGCTGAGCGCCATGAAGTCGAAGCCCTCAAAGAAGGTCGCAACGCTCAAGAAGGCAAGCAGACGCCACTGATAGCCATCGAGTCGCGTCTTGCTCACATCTACTCCCGTTCGCTCCAGACTCCATCCGCCAGATTTACAGTTGTTCCATCGGGCCGGAAAAAAGCAGAGCCGTTGTTCAACATACGAGGTTGCGAGTGGTTTAGGGGCCGCAGGAGCTGAATCAGAGCGCACAGGCCCGCACCGATTACCGACCCTGCACACAAGCGACCGATGCCTGAGCTGTCGCTGCTGCGGCTCGACAAGGGCACCAACGCACCAGGCCTCACAGCATCGCCTTCGACACCACGCCGCTGCCCTGAGCCCTGGACAGCCTGCGCAGGGCGACGGGGCACTCGCGCAGCGCGCGGAGCCACCTCACGGGAGCACACTCCACCCCGAGCGGACGCGATCCGGTGCCCACGCCGATGCCTCCAGCATCGGCTCGATCACCAGTCCGTCCCCAGTGATGAGCCACAGCGCAGGGGTCGAGAAGCGGTCTACGGCCTCAGCGATCGACACGTCCGACAGCGCGTCGATGTCGAGGTAGCGCTGTCGATGTTGCTCAGGCGGCAGCCCGTAGACCTGATCGGTGCCATAGCCAGCGGCGAGCCCGGCGAGGCTGCCCATCTCACGCGCGCGCTGGAGCACCATCGCCCGGCGGGCCGCGTCGATCTCGGCGGCATCAGGAGGCGTGTTCCGCATTCCATCGACGACCGCCTCGAGCGCCTCCAAGGAAGCGATCAGGTCGTCGTTGTCCACCGAGCAGGTGATCTCGATCCGGCCCATTCCCGGCCAGACAGTGAGGTCCGCCGTGATGTCGTAGACGAAGCCGCGCTCCTCCCGCAGCACCGTGCTCAGCCGGCTGGTGAAGTCACCGCCGAGCACCCGGGTCGCGACCTCGGTCGCGAGCAAGTGGGGCTCGTCGAGTCCGGGAGCAGGGAAGACGAGCGAGACCCAGCTGCGGTCGCTGCCCGGGGCATCCACGAGGACCACCGACCTCTCAGACCAGTCCAGCGGGGGGAGAGTCGCGGGGACACCCGGGCCACCGAGCCACAGGAGGTGCGACTCCAGCATGGGGAGGATGGTGTCTGCGGTGGTGTCACCGACCACCAAGATCGCCGGACGCCCCGCATCGAGCAGCTCTGACCAGGCCGCACGCGCGCGGTCTGGAGAGACCCGCCGATAGTCTCGGGCCACCGGTCGGAGAGAGAGCGGGTGGCCATCCGGGAACAGCACCTCAGACAGCGCCGTGTTGTGGATCCGTCCGGGAACCCCCACGTAGCCGGTACGATCTCGGGAGAGCTGTCGTGCACGACGGCGGACCTGATGGGCGCGAAGCTGTGGTGTAAGCAGGGCCGCCCGCAGCGCCGCGAGGGCAGCATCCTCCTCGCCGCTGAGCACCTCGATGTCGGCCCACACCCGCGCGCCCCCGACCCCGATGGACTGCTCGTCAGCTCCGAGCAGCCCTCCGACCAGCAGCGCTGCGACCGGATCGGAGCTCGCCAGGTAGCCCTGGCGCAGGCTGACCTCGACCCGAACCAGCGGCACGCTGTGCTCCTCGATGAGCCACACCGGGGTCCCGTCAGAGAGCGTGTGGACCTCGGGGATGGGCGGACGGAGCACAATCCCCTCCCCGACCGGCGGCGGCTCCTGAGCAAAAGCGGCGGTCAGAAAGAAGATCACAGCGGATCGACCTCCACCGCGCCAGGAAGCGATCGGCGCGACTCTGGGTGGACCTCCAGGAGGACCGCCCGGTCCGGCACGAGGTAGCGCTGGTGGACCACACGCAGCTGCTCCGGGGTGACCGCCTCACGGGCAGCGATCGATGCCTCTACGCAGTCAGCCACTTCGCCCCCCCGCACACACCCAGCAGCCATTCGCACCCGAGCCTCTAAGGACTGCGCGGAGCGGACGTACCACATCCGCCAGCGCTCCTGGTGGGTGCTGAGCAGCGCGGTGCCGACGCGCCCTTCAGCCACCGCAGACAGGGCGCGCCTCAGCTCGCGATGCAGGGCCTGACTGGAGCGTCGGAGGTGACTGGCGGAGATCACCAGCCGCCCGCCGAGGCGGCTGTTCTGGGTCCAGGCACGTCCCCCGTCCAGACGCCCCGCACGCACTCGCGCATCGAGGTGCTCGGAGATGACCTCAGCGAGAAGATCAAGCGCCGGCTCATCCGGATGACCACGCGGGATCGTTGGCCATGCCAGCGTCAGGGTCGGGAGTGTGTTCTCGTACAGCACGCGGCGCGGCGTGGTCTGCGGGAGCGCCGTCGAGGCCGCCGCCCGCTCGGGCAGGGGTGCGCTGGGCAGCGGACCAAACCAGTGCTCGACCCGCTCCAGCGTCGCTGCGGGATCAATGTCACCACCGATGACCAGAACCGCACCGGAGGGCTGATACCAGGCAGACAGAAATGCCGAGACCGACGCCCGATCGATCGCGCCGATGGCATCGGGATCACCAAGAACCGGAGCATGGAGCGGGTGATCGTGCTCGTAGAGGCTCTCGGTCAGCGCGCGACCGCCACGCCCGCCGCCGCGATCGAGGCTGCGCTCCGCGAGCACCACCGCGATCTGGTTCTCCAGGTCGTCATCGCTCACTCCAGCCAGAGGCGCCGCCATCCGACGGCTCTCCAAGTACAGCAGCCGCTCCAGGGCATCTGCGGGTGCCGCAGCGGTGTAGGTGGTCCAGTCGTGGCTGGTCCAGGCGTTGCTCTCTCCGCCAGCCTCCGCCAGCAAGCTGTCGTACTCCCCCTCAAACATCAGATGCTCGATGAAGTGTGCCATCCCAGAGGTACCCGAGAAGCCTGGGACCGCGATGCCATCTTCTGCAGCCCCGACCCGATAGGTCAGCTCGGTTGCGACCAGCGGAGCGCGTCGATCGACCAGCAGGATCACCTCCATCCCGTTGTCCAGAGTGTGCTGCAGCACAGGAAGATGAAGCGTCGGTAGGAGCAGCAGAGAGAGCCACATGGCCGCAGTCTACGCGGTGAGATAGCCGTGCGGAACGAAACCGGGGAACATCACATGAAGATGATCGAGCTGCTGGAGCAGGGCAAGGTCGAAGAGTTCAACAAGAAGCGCCCAGTGCGTGGAAAGCTCGACTTGTTTGCCGCAGACCTCCCCAACGCCAAGCTCGCTGGTGCAGACCTCTCTGGAGCCATCTTAGAGAAAGCGGACCTCTCCGGGGCTGATCTGACCGGCGCAAACCTCGCACGGGCAAACCTCGATGGTGCTGATCTGACCGGAGCGAAGCTGTGCCGCGTCATCGGAATTCGCTCCAAGTGGCGCGAGGCATACCTCGGCGAGGCAGACCTCACCGACATCGATCTCACCCAGGCCGATCTCAACGCCGCGGAGCTCAACGACGCCAACCTCTCCGGAGCAACCCTCTCCGGCTGCAAGATGAAGAACGCTGTACTCGACGGCGTCAACTTCGCAGAAGCAATGCTGAGTGAGGCACGGCTGTCAGGCTCGTCGTTCCAGAAAGCGCAGCTGGCGGGTGTAGACCTGACCGGCGCCAACCTCGCTCGGGCCGATCTCACCGATGCCAACCTCATGGGTGCAGACCTCAGCGGCGCAAACATGGAGAGCATCACGCTCCTCCGCACGGACCTCTCCGCCGCTCGCCTCCGCAACGCCAACCTCACCGGCGCAGTCTTCACCGAGACCGTCCTGGAGCAGACCGACTTCACCCGGGCGGATCTCTCCGATGCAAACATCGACGACGCAGACTTCACCGAGTCCATCCTCACCGATGCACAGCTCGACGGACCAATCGCGGGCATCTCAGACACCGAGATCCCACCTGCGAAGAAGCTGATCATCGAGGATCCAGTCGTCGCTGTGGGCCACAAGCACGTGGCGGTCCTCTGGGAGAACATCGAGCCGGGCGGCGGTCGCCTGCGGGTGCTCGTCAGCTCGATCACCGGTCGCCCCAAGTCCCCACCGGCAGGCTTCCGTGTCCCGGTCGATCTCATGCTGTCGCGGCTGCTCACCCCGGTCGCCGATGGCTTCCTCGCCGCGGCCCTGCTGGAGCGCCCTGCTGGCGTGATGCTGTTCATCGCCCATGTCGGGCTCAACGGTGCGCTGAGCAAGCAGCGAACCATCAAGCTCGGCTACACCCCGATGGTCCGACCGATCCTGAGAATGGAGGGGGAAGATCTCCTCCTGTATGGGATCTCACGAGAGGGACCGGCGGTCATCGTGCAGAAGCTCACGGACGAGGGCCTCGTGCCCCACCATGGCGAGGCGATGTCGACCGCGCGCGGCTTTGTCGGAAGCCAGGATCCGATCGTGCTGAGCAAGGGCGGGGTGGTCATGCAGGTCGGCTCCAAAGGAACCCGCAAGCCAATGCGCGCCCCCAGCGGCTACCCGGGTCGGGTCTCGTCAGCCTGTGCAGACGGCGACGGGCTGAGCCTGGTCTGGTCGCTCAAGGGTGCACCGGGGCTGCACATCTCGCTGCTCTCTCCCTCTGAAGCTGCCGATCAGCTCAAGCTGGTGCCCAAGAAGTACATCGGCAATGTCTCCACCGGCTCGCTCAAGGGACAGGCATGGGCAGCGTGGTCCATCGAGGAGCTCTCTCCGCAGATCCCGGCCAGCGCCTGGGCAGTGAAGCTTCCCGATGGGAAGCCCTTTCCGGTCGTGCAGGGAGAAGAGTACGATGTCGATGACGTTCAGTTCGTGAACTCAGAGACCGGACTGATGCTCGCCATCAACACCCTCGATGGCGACTTCCTCCTCTTCTCACTCACCAGGGATGCCTTCAAGCTGCGATGGAAGCTGAACCCGTCCTGACACCCCGCGTCGCGATCTGTCTGCATGGCTTCCTGCGGACCGGTGCAGCCATGCTGCCGATGGCCTATCGGCTAAAGTCCGCAGGCTACATCGAGGTCATCTGCCCGACCTTCCAGCTCGCGCTCGGTCCAATCGAGCGTCACGGGGAGCGGGCCGCGCGGCTGATCGCCGAGCTCTCGGAGCGAAACGACGGCGTGCAGGTCGATGTGGTCACCCACTCCATGGGCGGCCTCGTCTTTCGAGCCAGCCTCGCCCATGATCCGCCGATCAACCGTGTGGTGATGCTCGCACCGCCCAACAAGGGTGCCGAGGCCGCCAACAAGGTCCGACAGTGGCTGCCGCTGCACCTCACCGGCTGGGATCCCCTCGCACCGCTGCTCCCCAATTCAACCGAGAACCTCCCCACTCCCCCGAAGAGTGTGGAGTTCGGAATTCTGACCGGCGGGGTCGGCTCGGAGGCCGGCTACAGCAGCCTGCTGACCGGCGACAACGACGGCAAGGTCCGCGTCGACGAGGCACGCTTAGAGGGCGCGCGCGACTTTCGGGTTGTCCCCTACCACCACACCCTCATCATGGCCTGGGACGACGTCTTCCGGCTCGTGCTCTGCTTCTTTCGGCATGGCACCTTCGAGAACCCGCAGCCCACGCTGCCGGATGACGCAGAGGAATAAGCCGAACCGCGGGGGCGCGACGTCGCTCAGAGAAGCCGCACCAGCCTACTGCGGCACGATCTGACCGCCAGAGACCAGCTCTTCATAGAACTGGCCCTCTTCCCACCACTCGGTTCCGCCGGCAAGAATCTCAAACGCCGCTGCGGTCATCAGTCCTCGGATGGTTGCTTGAATCTCTTCGTCTGAGAAGGTCGCAGAGGAATTGGTGCAGAACGAGGTGCAGACCCAGTCGGTGTCGGACTCATAGTCACAGTGATCGGCATCCGTGACGCGCACCGAGACGGCATCTCCAGCGGTCTGGTAGAGCCCCGCACCGTTGCCATGGGCGTTGCAGCTCGAGGGCTCTCCCAGCATGCCGAGGGCGGGCACAGAGAGGATGCTGGCATAGCCCAGGCCGATGTCGTCAGCGTCGGTGGCATCGAGCCCGATGACCCCGAGCGCGCGGATGTCCAGCGCTGCAGAGACAAACGCCGCCAGCCCGCCAGCAGAGTGGCCGCCGTAGATGACCGAGGAGGCACCAAGCGCATCGGGAATGGCGAGCATGTCCTCACCATTGGCCTCGTGATCGGTGTCCAAGAAGCTGGAGTGACACAGCAGCGGAACAGCAACCGTGAAGCCCCAGGAGGACAGGTGCTCCGCCCAGCCAACGAGCTGCTCCGGTCCGCGAACAAAGCCATGCCCGAGCACCACCAGCAGAGCATCAGGGGCATCCGGAGTGAAGATCTGGGTCTCCATGTCGCAGGACGCAGAGATGGTCTGGCTCTGCACACTGACGGAGTACGGACCCGACACGCTGTAGTCTTCCGGCGCGGTCTCGGCTCCAGAGTCTGCGGTGTCTCCGGTGTCTGATGCGTCCGTGTCTCCGGTATCTGTGCTCCCGTCATCCACAGGCTCGGAGCCTCCCGCGGTAGTCTCCGGAGCCGCTGTGTCGCGTTGCTCAAGGGTGTTGGTGACGCAGCCAAAGACAAAGAGCAGAAGAAGGGTTCCGGGTCGCATACGCACTCCAGTATCGATACACTATACTATTCTACTCATTGGTAGATAACAAGTCCAGAGGAGACCCCATGGCCCGCCCCAGGAGAGATCCAGATGCCGTTCCGACTGTAGAGCGCATCCTGTTGGCTGCTGAGGTCGCCTTCGGAGCGGAGGGCTTCACCCGAGCACGCCTCTCCGACATCGCAGCGACAGCCGGCATCCGGCGCCCCTCCCTGCTCTATCACTTCAAGACGAAGGAGCTTCTCTATGATGCGGTGGTTCATCGCCTCTTCGACCAGCTCCGCATCCAGTTCGCGGCGACTGCTCATGGACGCGGCACCTTCGACGAGCGACTCCTCGGGCTGATGCAGTGCTGGCTGGACTTCATCTCGAATCGGCCAGCGTTCGCGCCGATGCTCCTGCGCGGCATCCTCGATGGGCAGGGGCCGGTTCGCGAGCACCTGAACCGTGAGCTCGTGCCGCTGCTGGACTGGGTAGAGGCATGGGTCTCGACTGCAGGTGCTGGTCGCATTCCGGACGGGATTCCGCTCCGCGCAGCCCTCCTCCAGCTGGGCAGCAACGCGCTGGTGCGCGCAGCATCGGGTCCGCTGCGGGACACCCTCTGGGGGGAGCCGATGACACTGGAGCTGACGCGCATGCTCTTGATGGTGCCTGTCGAAGAGTGACGGACGTCGGTCACTCTGGGTCACTGACCACTATAAGTCACTGATATTACGTTGGTACAGAGCTTGCTATTGGGTCTAAGACAGGAGGTCCCATGAAGCAGCTCTGGTCTACAATTTTTCTCACCGCGCACTCTGGACAGCACCAACAGGCACGCCTTGCCATCGCCACCCTTCCCCGTCACACCCCCGCCTCAGCACATCCCCGGCTCGCGGCAATCTCAGCACGTGCGCTGCTGGCAATGGGCTCGGAGACCGAAGCCGCAGAGGCACTGGCCCGGGCCGGAGCGGATCTGGAGGCTGTGGCACTCCGCAGCGTGGCGCAGCACTCTGAGGACGTGATCCGCCGGCGCATGAACACCCACAGCCCAGGAATGGCGGCCGATGCAGCCTGCGATCTGGCCTGGCTGCGCCTCCAGCGATGCGATCATGTCGGCGCAGTCCAGGCCATCCAGCAGGCTCTCGCCCGCTGCGCAGAGCACGTCGAGGCACGGCTGTGGTGCCGACACCTTCAAGATCCTGGCGGGAGCCCTTTCGAGCGCGCGCTCTCTCCGACGGCACGGGGTGGCTGGCTCTCGCCCGAGCGCATCGACCGCCGCACGGCTGGAAGCGTGCTCGACGCGTCGGACTACTCTGCACTCTCTCGCCTCAGCCACGCCGGCATCCGCAGACCACAGCTCACCCCAGAAGATGCCTACGCCTCGCTCCCAGAGCGCCACCCCCTCGTGGAGCTGGAGGTGATGCTCGATGAGGCCGCCACCCTACGGCGCATGGGCTACCCGTGCGGAGCGCTGCTGACGTCTGCCTGGATGAGAGGGCAGCGACAGTCTCCAGCGATCATTCGGCAGCTCACTCGGGTCGTGATGGACCTCGCCATCTTCGATCCCTCTGCTGCTCCGGTCGGACTGGCAGCCGCAACAGCGATGCGTCATCGATCGAGCTGTCGAACGCTTGAGGCACGCTATGTCCGGCTGCTCGCCAGCCAGAACCACCCCCTCGCCCTCTCCGCAACCAAGAAGGCACTCCGTCAGGTGAATGCTCCCGAAGACTGGCTCATCATCGTGGACTCGCTCAGCCGCCTCGGCTGTGCAGAAGAGGCCCGGGCTGAGGCCGAGCGCGCGCTGGGAATTGCCTCACTGGCCAGCGCTGCATTCACGGTGCTCATGTCGTGGGAGGGCCCGCAGACAAACGAACACGGTCTCGCCCCCGCCACCGACAGGTGAGACCAACGTCCTCCGGCAAGCTCGGCGCCCCCTCGCGCCGCTCGTGAAGGTCATTGTGCGGGATCGTGCGCCTCTCACGATCCCGCTACAGTAGGGCCATGCTCCTCCTTGCGTTCGGCTGCCCGTCTCCGACAGCACCGCTCGAGGATGTCTCACGCGCCGTGATCGTGGTGCTCGACGGTGCCCGAGTAGATGAGACCGTCCAAGAGACCGATGCCTCGCTGGAGGCTCCCGAGATCTTACTCCCCGAGCTGACTGCGCTGGTCGCCGCGGAGGGGCTGCTGCTGACCGGAGCGCTCAACACCGGCGTCCCGGTCACCACAGAGTCTCACGTCGAGCTGCTCTCAGGCCACCGTCAGCCGCTCGCGACCTTCCCGCCCGGCACGCTCGGCGCCTGGCGCAGCAACACACCGACCCTGTTCGAGGCCCTCCAGGGCAGCCGCGACCTCTCCAGCGAGCAGCTCACGGTGCTGGTCAACACGGTGCTGATCGAGGAGGCGCTGTCGAGCCGGTACCCCAGCGCGAGCACCCACGCCCGGCCGACCTACAGCATGCTCGCGCCGGGCGGGGTGCTGATGGAGGATGCTGCGCTGCTCGATCAGGTCCAGCTCACCCTCGCCCAGCGCGACACCCACCTCCTGCTGACCAACCTCCACCAGATCGACCTCATCGCCCATGCCGGCGGTGACTACCCAGCGGCAATCGCAGCCGTTGATGATGCCCTCGTGAGGCTCTGGGACTTCATCCAGTCCACCCCACCCTACGCCGGTCACACCTGGCTCGTCGTCCTGTCCGATCACGGACGTCACCGCGTCGATGGCTGGGACAACCACGGCGATCAGTGCAACGGCTGCCGAGAGATCCCGCTGATGGTCCTCGGCCCCGAGCTCACTCCCGGTTTAGACGACACCCCAGTCACCCTCTCCGATCTCACCGTCACGCTGGCTGGGCTGCTGCAGACCGAGCTGCCCCTCGCGGAAGGTGTCCCCATCCAGGCGCTGCTCGCAGACGACCTCCCGACCGGCCCTCGACAGCTCTCCGCGAGCGACGGGCGGCAGGCATGGGCAGACGACGGCATCTGGCTGGACGGCATCCTCCGCTCCGATCCCGCTGCCCTTCACGCCGAGGCGCCGGTGCTCGATGGCGAGCTGCTCTGCTGGCGAGAGCTGCACATCACCGCGGCGCTGGATGGCGCGTCTCCCTGGCGCGCGCGCTGCGAGCACGGCACCGACCGCACACCGCTCGGAATCGACGCTGGCTCCGCATTCTGGCAGCCAGCGACGGATCTCGACGACCGCCGGCGCCGCTGGCTGCTCGACACCACCAACCCCGACGGCGTGACCGGAGCGGCTGGCGTGCGTCCTCGCCTCTCGGTGTGGGACGGAGCGGTCTTGCAGACCCATCTCGGCCCCGAGCTGTCCTACCCCCTTCACCCTGCGCTCTTGCTCCAGGGCGATGCTGTGCTGGTCGCGGTTGGCTACAGCACCGATGAGTCTTCCGGTCGAGACTCTCGGGCGCTGGGCGTCTGGGTCGTTCAGGGTGACGACTGGCATCCGCTCGGTCCCCTCACCGCCTCCGGGGCCGTCCGCTTGGAGCACCCCACGCTCCACGACCGCCACTCCCCACAGCTCGCCGCGCTCGCCTGGATGGACGGCGGCGGCGTGAGCGTGGTGACCACCCGCCTCGACGCTGACGGCTTCGAGGCGCTCGACGTCGTCAGCACCACGTCGGTCTACCCGCACCTCCCTCCGATGTGGACGGAGCAGGGTGTGCTGGTGTGGGCTGAGCACACGGCACGCGGCACCGTCGCGGTCTGTCGAGACGGTGCCTGCACCGACACCGGACATGTCACCGTTGACTCCCTCACCCTGGACGGAGAACACGTCTGGGTGAGCGCGCTGGATCATGGCGTCTGGATGCGTCACCGTGCTCCCTGACTGCGATATATTGGCTTCAGCGAGGTCCTGATGATGACCATCTTCTCTGTTCTGCTTCTCGGCTGCACCGCTCCCGAGCTCTCTGACTGCGACAGCGACAGCGCGCAGTCCACCTGCCTGTCTCCGACACAGAGCGAGGACTACTACATCGAGCAGTCCAGCATGTACTTCGACACCATGGACTACACCGTCGATCTGGAGGTTCCGCCGGCGTACTCGGAGCTGGTCGCCCGGTGGGAGTGGTCGCCGTGGCTGAAGCTGACCGCGTTTGGCCTGGAGAACATCACCGCGACCGACACCCTGCTGCAGCTGTACCCCTCGGTGGTCCCAGAGCGGGAGTGCCTCGCGTTCGATGAGCAGCCGTTCGGGCGATGCTACGTCGTCTTTTACTACGACGATCACGACGGCAAGTCCTGCCCGATCTACGAAGAGTTCACCTTCAACGATGACGGCGAGATCACCTTCATCGAGGCCTGGTCCGATCAGCCCGCGCTGCTGCCGATGGCAGACCTGTCCGACCGCTGGGCAGAGGGCGAGGCTGATCGCCTCTCGACGCGCGTCCCCGGGCTCGGTCAGCCCGACGGCCTCATCGATCTCGACGGCGAGGCAATGCTCTCCGCCGCCGAAGAAGACGCCGTCCTCGCTGACTTCCTGTACCGAGCCAACGACTGGCAGGAGACGTGGCTGGAGGAGTATGCCGCGAGCAACGGTGACGAGATGTGGAGCACAGGCTGCGGCTGGGAGTAGCCCAGACACAAGAGAGCCCCGGACACTGCCGGGGCCCTCTGAACAGAACAGCCGGGGTCAGATGACCAGGCCACCGTCGACATCAATGGTGCGACCGGTGAAGTAGTCGTTCTCGATGATGAACTTGACGGTCATGTACATCTCCTCCGGCTCGCCGATGCGACGCAGCGGGACGGGGATGACCATCTTCTCGAGGACCTCCGGACGCATGCCCTGGAGGATCGGGGTGTTGGTGAAGCCGGGAGCCAGGGCACCGGTGCGGATGCCGTAGCGCGCCAGCTCGCCGCCCCAGAGCTTGGTCAGCGCGACGATGGCAGACTTCGCGGCGGAGTAGTTGCTCTGCCCCATGTTGCCGTGGCGAGAGATGGAAGAGATGCTGACGATGACGCCCTTGGTGCCGTTCTCGATGGCGTATGCAGCGAACTCACGGGCGCAGAGAAAGACGCCGGTCAGGTTGACGTCGATGACAGCCTGCCACTTGCTCAGGGAGAGCTTCTTGATCTCGCCAGTGCGGCGGTCCTTCTTGGCGAGCATGCCGTCCCGGATGATGCCGGCGTTGTTCACGATTCCGTCGAGACCTCCGAGGGCCTCAGCAGCATCGGTGATGAGCTTGACGACCTCCTCCTCGACCGCGACGTTGGCCTTGAAGCCGACGACCTTGCCGGGCAGCTTGGCGCCCTCAGCGACGACCTCTGCGATGGCCTCTTCGTTGAGGTCGCAGAAGGCGACATCTGCGCCATCACGGGCGAGAGAGAGGGTAAAGTGACGGCCCATTCCGCTGGCACCGCCGGTGATGAGGAACCGGTTTCCACTGATGTTCATGGTCTTCTCGCAGGTCGTTGTTCAGGCCAGCCGGTAACGTGGCGGCCTGAATGTTGCAGTCCTTGTCTCGATCAACTCAAGCAATCTTCCCCGTCATAACCGGGGGGATTCCCGTCGCATTCTCGGGACAATTCCAGGGGTGCCTGGAGCGGTCCGTCGAGACCACGCCGGCGGCACAGCCTCAGACCACCCGGGGCTGCTTGAGGCGCTTGATGGCATCCCGAAGTCCACCGAGGGTCAGCGGAAACATCGGGACGACCGCACCGATCGCGCTGACGGTTGGATGATCCCAGTACCGGGGCGGATCGGGGTTGAGCCACACCGTGGCAGGGCAGCGCCGTGCGATCAGCTGCACCCAGTCCAGGCCGTTCATGCCGGTGTGTGCTGGATCCTGATCGTAAGCGGAGCCCCCACGGAAAGCAGAGAAGAGCTCCCAGGGTGCCATCGAGGCATCGCCGACCCAGATGATGCGGTGCTGGGGAGTGAAGTCCTTGAGGACCTCGGGGATCGACTTGCGCTCGTAGGTCGCGTAGTCCTTGTACAGCCACCCATAGGGGGCGTTGTGGAACTGCCAGGAGGAGAAGCTCTTGAAGCCCTTCATCTCGCTGGCCGCGCTGAGCAGCCGCTCGACCATCCGAGAGTGTGGGTCCATCGAGCCACCGGTGTCCATGATGAGGACCAGGTGGATGCGGTTGGTGCGCTCTCGCTGCCAGTCCAGCTCGATCTCGCCGGCGTTCTTTGCAGTGCGATCGATGGTGCCGTCCAGAGACAGCTCCATCCGGCCCTCGCGGACGAGGTTGCGGAGCAAGCGCAGGGCGAGCTGGAAGTCACGGATCTGGAGGGCGGTGTCGACCCGATAATTGGCCCAGACGCGGTCTCCAGCGACCTGCATTGCGCTGCGACCGCCGCCCTTTCCGCCAACTCGAATGCCGCCCTGGGACTGACCGGAATTGCCGAACGGAGAGCGGCCGTTGGTGCCGATCCAGCGGTTGCCGCCGTCGTGGCGCTCCTTCTGCTCCGCGAGGCGCTTTCGGAATTCTTCGAGGAGCTCCTCGGGGGTCATGTCTACGGGCACCTTCGGACCAAGCATCTCCTCGGCATTCGCCAGCCACTGAGACATCGCCTTTGAGATCTCCGGCGGCAGCTCGACTCCGGCGAAGGTTGCCTGGAACGCGACATCCCATGCGTCAAACTGAGCCTCGGTGGTGCAGAGCATGGCCCGACCGAAGCCATAGAGGCTCTCCATGTCGACGACCAGGCCCATCTGGAGTCCCTCCAGGAACGCCAGCCACTCCCCCAGTCCGACCTTCACCCCCTGGCTGCGGAGGTTGATGAAGAGGAGCTGGAACATCTATCGGATTCCTCCCCACCGCTTCTTGGAGAGCAGCTCGAGATCGCGCTCCTGCTTGATGAGCGTTCCGAGGTAAGGCATGCGGTTGGCGATGTCGTCGGGGTTGGCGCCTGCACGCGCAAGCACGAGCAGCCAGTCGAGCAGCTCGGAGGTCGATGGCTTCTTGCGCAGCCCGTTGACCTTTCGCAGTCCGTAGAACCGAGCGATGCCCGCCTCAATCAGCTCGATGTCGAGTCCGGGAAGGTGGGCGTCGACGATTCGACGAATTCGATCCGGCTCGGGGAACTTGATGTAGTGAAACACGCACCGACGCAGGAAGGCATCCGGGAGTTCCTTCTCAGCGTTGGAGGTAATGATCGTTATCGGGCGCTGCACAGCCTTGATCGTCTTATCGATCTCCGGAATGTAGAACGCCATCTCATCGAGCTCACGAAGGAGGTCGTTGGGAAATTCGACATCCGCCTTGTCGATCTCATCGATGAGCAAGATGACCGGCTCTTCAGCAGAGAACGCGCGCCCCATGACCCCGAGCTTGATGTAGCCGCTGATGTCGGAGACCGCTCCGTCGCCGAACCGTGAGTCATTGAGGCGCTGCACGACGTCATACTCATACAGCCCCTCCTTCGCAGACGTGCTGGACTTGATGTGCCAGGTCATCAGTGGCATATCGAGGCTCTCTGCGATGGCATGGGCGAGTGAGGTCTTTCCGGTTCCGGGCTCTCCACGGACCAGCAGCGGTCGCTTGAGCGCTATCGCAGCGTTGACATCGGCCATCAGGCCATCATCCGCGATGTACTTCTCTGCACCCTTAAATCGAGAGAAACTGCTCATTCTTCACCCCTTACATGCGTCACAGTTTGGCCGTGCATTCAGGTAACTGTTTGAGAAGCCGCTGAGGAAGGGATACCGACCGTCGTCCACAAATCAAGGATTTGTATGCCTGAGCAGAATCTGTGCGTGCTCATTGACTTTGAGAACGTCGCAGCAGGAACAGAAAAAGAAGGGCTCGGTCGCTTTGACATCCGCCCTGTGATGCGCCGCCTGAAAGACAAGGGACGCATCCTGGTGACCCGTGCATACGGAGACTGGGGCCGATTCGCCAAATTCAAGCAGGGCCTGCTCCAGCAGGGCGTGCAGATGATGGAGCTGACCAGCTTCCGCGGACAGGACAAGAACCGGGCGGACATCGCCCTGGTCGTCGATGCGATGGAGCTGGCGTTCACCCGCGACTACATCGACACCTTTGTCCTGCTCTCTGGAGACAGTGACTTCACCCCCCTGGTCATGCGGCTCAAGGAGCTCAACCGGCGGGTCATTGGCATCGGTACCCGAGGCTCTACGAGCCGGCTGCTGATCGATTCCTGCGACGAGTTCATCTTCTACCGCAACATCAAGCGTGGTCAGATCGACGACTCCCCGCCCTCACGTCACGAGCGCCCCGGAACCGATCAGTCCCATCGCCGTCCACCTCGCCATCAGCCCCCGGCTGAGGAGCCCTCAAGCCCCCACGACTCCAGCGGCAGCCCTGCGCTGACCAAGTACGACGCGTTCGCGCTGCTTGTGGAGACGGTGGAGGGTCTGCAGAAAGAAGCCTCCGGGCCGCTGCTCGCCGGACTGGTGAAGCAGTCTCTGCAGCGCAAGGAGCCGACCTTCGACGAGAGCGACTACAACTTCACCGGCTTCACCCGCTTCCTTGAGAGCGCGCGAGACAAAGGACTCCTCGTCCTCTCCCGCGACGACAAGGCTGGTGGTTACCGGGTAGAGCTCCCTGACGAGCCCGCCAAGCCCCTCTCACCAGAAGCCGACGAGCCCGGTCTACCGGCCCTCCCTGGCCCTGCTGCGATGCTGCGTGATGTTCTCATCACCGCCGGCTTCAACCCGCTGACCCACTTTATGCGGCATGTCGTCGTCCACGAGTTCGTGGATCACGTGCAGGAACGTCAGGCGCGAAAGAAGCGGAACACCCTGATGTATGTCCACGGTGATATCGCCCGGCGGTGCCGTAAGACGGACCCATATGTGCCCGCGCGCTACGTCTCGTCGGTCATCAACGCGCTCCAGGCTGCCGGTGAGCTGCTGCACTCTGACGGCAGCCCCGTCCGCAGCAACTCTGCGCACTTCACCATCTCCAAGGACGCCGACGAGCTGCTCCTGGAGCTTCGGCGGTTCTACCTCCGGCTGCTGATGAAGGCTGGCCACGAGCTGTCCGACGCCGAGTCGCTGTCCATGCTGCTGTGGGGAGATGCTGAGCATGTCCGTGAGGCGGGAGAGCTGTGTGCATGGCTGGTCCATGCCGAGGCTCAGCGGCCCGAGAGCCCTGACACACCAGACGACGACAGCGCATCAGCAGACGACGAGGCAGCTCCAGACGACGCCCCTTCTGAGGGTGCGCTCGTGGAAGGAGCAGAAGAGGATGGTGGTCGTCGGCGTGGTCGCCGACGCAGCGGACGCCGACGCGGTCGTCGCTCGGATCAGGAAGACTCCCGGTCATCGGGTGATCCCGACGTGGTCTTGGCCCTTGGCCTGAGGCTGTCTCCGCCCGAGAACGATGGCATGCTGGAGGCAGAGGCTCTGCTCGGCAGTCCGGCACCCGCTCCTCGCAAGCGGGCCGCTCAGTCGTCTCGTCGCCGTCGCAGCGGTGGTCGCTCTCAGCGCCCCCGTCGCAAGCCGAGCGCAGCCACCGAAGGCTGAGCCCGCCGCGCGCTCAGACGCGTAGAGCCCCGAGGATCGTTGTGATCCTCGGGGCTTCTTCAATTCAGGTGCAGGAGCTCAGACGGTGAGGTCAGATGGTGATCTGTCGGACACTTCGAATGGCGTCCGGATCGCCCGTGACGACTGCGGCAGAAGCCATCATGGCCTGGATCTCGTCTGCGGTGAGTCCCTTGTCGAGCATCGCAAGATCATAGGCAACCCCCAGGTCTTCGAAGTCCCGGTGGGCGCTGGCGAGGTTGCTGGCGCCGGCATCGAAGATGGCATTGTCGATCGAGCGCTTGGTCCCGCGCGCAGTGCTGTGGACCACCGCGAGCACCACCCCGCTGTCACGCCTGGTGGGCAGGCTCAGGCCGACGCGAGGAGCAAACACGCAGTCCCGGAGGGCCCCAAGCGTAGAGAACTCCCCAAAGGTCTGGCTGACCCGGCGTGCAATTCGCGGCTGGGCTTCCTGGGTGGAGGCACCAATGTGTGGGGTGGTGACGACCTGGGGCAGATCGGCGTAGGGGTTCACCCAGGCGCTCCCGCCGCGCGGCTCCTCGGGGTAGACATCGACCGCAGCACGACGAATCTGACCGGACTCCACGGCTGCCCGGAGCGAGCCGGCGGTGTGCAGGAAGCCGCGTGAGAGGTTGAGGAAGATGCGCGGCGAGTTTGCCGGCCGGCTCTTCCCAAGCTTCATCAGCGTCTCCGGTGAGAGCAGGGCAGCATTGCTGGTGCCGTGGATGTCTCGCGCAGAGAGGTGAACCGTGACGTAGTCGGAGGTCGAGAACAGCGCATCGACAGACTCTGTGGCAGTCCAACCAAGTTCACGCCCAAGCTCAAGAGAGACCTGACGGGTGTCGTAGAATTGGACCGTCATGCCAAGCGCGCTGGCGACCCGAGCGACGCTGCGCCCGATGTTTCCCAGTCCCAGCACACCGAGGACCTTGCCCTTCACCTCGTAGCGCTGGTGGTTGTTCTTTTCCCAGACGCCGTGCCGGGTGCGGTCGTTGGTCTCATAGAAGCGCCGTGAGAGGCTCAGGAGATGTGCGATGACCATCTCGACCACGCTGCGGCCGTTCGAGATCGGATCGTTGAACACCATGATGCCGTGATCAGCACAGGCCTGCTTGTCGACCGAGTCGTCTCCGATGCAGCAGAGCTGGACGGCGAGAAGCGAGGGGCAGGCCTCAATGAGTTCGCGGGTGACCGGCACCCGAGAGCGCTTAAAGATCGCCTGAGCCCCGGTCTTGTTGATGTGATCAATCAGCGCAGAAGTGCTCGGGGTCTCAGAGAGACGGGTAACGGTGACACCAGCGGCAGAGAGCTGCTCGTCGAGCACCAGAGAAGGGTTCTCTACAACAATGGCCCGCTGCAGCGGACCGAGGTGAACGCGGGCCATGATCGCTCCGGATTGGTTCGGGGAGGCCCGATAACCGGTTGCTCTGAGAGAGCCTAAAAGACGACCTTGACCCCGACGCCATAGCCATCAATGACATCGTACTCACCTGGGTTGAACCGGACATACTGGCCAAACAGCTCGACGGTGTTGAAGGCGCGGTAGCCGACCCGGAATTCGTCCTCAGTCAGGTGGCTCTCCATCGGCCCGCTGAACCCGTTTGCGTGCCGATATCGTGCCCGAAAGTTGCCCATGTTTGCCCCGAGGCCGACCTCGAAGCCCGCAGTTCCCGCAGTCTCGATGGTGGGATAGGTGGTGCTGCCTGTGGTGCCCAGGAACAGGCCGAGCGTGACGTCAAGGCGCTCAGAGTTCCCGAACAGATCGATGCCACCGGTCGCCCGTCCAATCCAGAACCCCTCGGTCTCACCGCGCCCCTCAAGGGTAAGGAACGCGCCGCCGCTGTCGAGACGTGCGCCGAGTCCGCTGGCCAGCTCTCCAGTCGGAGTGGCCTGCAGGACGGCCTCCAGCGAGATCTCATCGGCTGAGGCGGTCCCCATCATCATCATCATCATCATTGCAGACAGCACTGTCCCCTCCCGTGCAGCTTGTGGACGTCCACCGCTTGTCTTCATTCAGCGGAAGTTGTCCGCAATCCCCCCCCGGAGATCGCTTCTGTCTGTTGGACACCGCAGGAGGCCTGAGGCGTACCTCTTTTTTGATCCTTCTCCTCACGCCACTTGCGCGGGCACTCAGCGACGGCGCTCTCCAGTCCGCTTGTCGAACCGACAGGCCGTATCCAGCAACCGGAAGCGGATCGGACCGCGCGGCGGAGGCTCTCCCTCGACCCGTGCGACCAGAGCCTCTCCCTGGAAGCGGAGGTGGACAAAGCTCTCAAAGCCGAGGGTCTCGATCACCTCGACCTCTCCCGTTAGCGGACCCGCCCCCAGCATGATCTGGTGCGGACGGACCCCGACCACAACATCGTCCTCCAGGTTCTCCAGGAAGCTCATCGCAGGGGAGCCGATAAAGCCCGCGACAAACCGATTGGCTGGATCGTGGAACAGCTCTGAGGGCGTACCGATCTGCTGGAGGTAGCCCCCGTTGAGCACTGCGATGCGATCAGCCAGGGTCATCGCCTCGACCTGATCGTGGGTGACATAGACCATCGTGGTCCCCAGCCGATGGTGGAGCTGCTTGAGCTCAACCCGAAGCTGCGTGCGGAGCTTTGCGTCGAGGTTGGAGAGGGGCTCGTCAAACAGAAACACCTTCGGCCGCCGCACGATCGCGCGGCCCATGGCGACCCGCTGTCGCTGCCCACCAGACATCTCCCGAGGGTGCCGATCGAGCAGCTCAGTCAGCCCAAGCAGCTCAGCGGCGGCCTCGACCTGGGTGTTGATGTCCGGCTTGGGAAGCCCACGAAGTTTTAGGGCAAAGCCCATGTTTTCACGGACCGTCATGTGCGGGTAGAGGGCGTAGGACTGAAAGACCATCGCCACATCACGCTCACGGGGTGCCAGGTCATTGACCACCCGCTCTCCGATCAGCAGCTCTCCATCGCTGACCGTCTCCAGACCGGCAATGCAGCGAAGCAGGGTCGACTTTCCACACCCCGACGGGCCGACGAGGACCAGAAATTCACCATCTCCGACCTGGATGTCGACCCCGTGGAGGACCTGAACATCGCCATAGGACTTAAACACGCCGCGAAAGTGAACGCTCGCCATCAATGCTCCCCCTTGACTCGGGAGCTTATTCGGGGACACGCTCTTGCGCCTCATCCATGGCGGAGTGTCACACAGCCATCGGCGACCGCACGACCCGGCCGGGTCTGCTGAGTCCGCCCGCGCACGCTGCAGGCGCACTTATTCCATCTGCGCCTGACGTTGGTGCGCCTCATCCGCTCCAATCACGCCGCTGTACCGACGGCGGTGCTGCCTCCAGTCCGGCGACACCTCCAGCGCACAGTCACCATCCAGTGTCGTGATCTCGACCTCGTACCCCGCAAGCATCAGCCGCCACTCCTCAGGAAGCTCCGCCCACTCCGCACACCCCCCAGAGCGGCGGGCGCGGCGCGCGAGGTCCGCTCCAGCTTCCTCCAGCCACTCCACCTCCGCTGCATCGGCTAAAGAAATGGCCGCTGCAACAGCTTCCGCCCGCTCGGCATCGCTCAGCGACCCAGCCACCAACTGGAGCCGGCGGTCCATGGGAGAAGGCACCGCTTGACTTGGCACAACGACCGCTCGGGTGAGCACGTTGACCCGGATGAGGGCCTCTTCGTCTTCCAGGGTCGGCTCGACTGGAAACACCAGCAGGAGATCTCCACCGTCATCTGCACGAGACGCGACCACCGGATCTGGGGTGAGCCAGGTGATGTCATGGACCGAGATCATCGGCGGCGCATCGCCACGGAGGCTGACCTCTCCGACAGCATCCGCTCCGTCCATGAGCAGGAAGTCTCCCTGCTGCCAAGCAGCCCGCTCTGCCGCGATCCCAGCCTGAGCGGTCTGCGCTGCGGCCTCCAGGAGCGCGGCAGGATTCACGCCAGGTGCTCGGGTGAGCGCCAGATCAAATTCGCCGCTCCGCGCCCCGAGCGGGACCCGGACGTCATCCCCCTGCACCCTCAGCGCCGCGATCCCCTCGCCTACGCCAGTCTGGATCGGAAAGCTCAGCCAGAGCACTCCGTCTTCCTCCATAGCATCGACGGGGACCTGCCCCGCAGTGCCCCAGGTTGCCCCCCAGAGACCAATCGTAGCCCCCTTCCCCCCGCAGCCGGGTTCAGGTGCAGACAGCTGGCCCAGAACACCCGGCCCCTCCAAGACCCAGGCCTCGGTGACAAGCGGGGACGACGACGCACAGGCCAGCAGGATCCACAACATCTCGGTCAGAGTAGCGCACCCTCACCCACTGTGGTTGTATTCAGTCTCCCCCTCACACTGCCGTTCCCCCCATGAAGCGTCTCAGCGATCGCTACAGTCTCGGAGAGCGCATTGGTCGTGGTGGTGTCGGCGAGGTCTATCGGGGCTGGCAGGAAGCCCTCGACCGCGCCGTCGCCATCAAGGTCCTGCGCCCAGAGCTGACCCGGCACCCCAACGTCGTCGCGCGCTTCGAGCGCGAGGCACGCACCACCTGTCGGCTCCACCACCACAACGTGGTCACCGTGTTCGATGTCGGCAAGACCGACGAAGGCGCCAGCTTCCTGGTCATGGAGCTGCTGGAGGGCGAGACCCTCTCCGCGCGGCTGTCTCGCGAGGGAGCGCTTCCCCTCGACGAGGCCCTCCACATCGCCCGGCAGATCATCCGTGGAATGGGCGCAGGTCAGGGCGTCGGGCTGGTCCACCGGGACCTCAAGCCGGACAATATCTTCCTGCTCGCCGAGAACCACGTCAAGATCCTCGACTTCGGCCTCGCGACCCTCCTCGACACGCATGGCTTCACACCGGTCGACACCAGCGGCGACATCACGCTGGGAGACAACAGCCTCCAGGGCAGCCGCCAGGACCAAGGGCGAGAGACCATCACCCCTGATGACGGGCTGATGTTCACCGACTCCGAGGCCACGATGTTCGATGACCTGGAGTCGATGCCGCCGACCGCAGAGCTGTCGGTGGGCGCACAGGCACGCCTGACCCGACCCGGCTCACCCGTGGGCACCCCACGGTACATGGCGCCAGAGCAGGTCCTCGGCTGGCAGGTCGACCACCGCAGCGACCTGTACAGCTTCGGCTGCATCCTGTTCGAGATGTTCGCTGGCCGCAGCGCGTTCGAGGGTCCGAACAGCCGCAGCTTCATGCACCAGCACCTCCACGTCGAGCCGCTCCGACTCTCAGAGCACTCTGACGCCCCGCAGCCGATCATCGATCTGATTCATCAGCTGATGGAGAAGAGCCCGAGCATGCGGTTCTCGGACTGGTCTGCGGTCGCCGAGGCGCTCCGCCGCATCAGCCCCGAGCAGCCGCCGGCACTTCCCGCCCTCACCACCGACTCTGAGATTCCCCGCCCCCGAGAGCCCTACCGGTTCCTCAGTCCGTTCAGCCGAGCCAGCCGCGAGCTCTACTTCGGTCGAGAGAATGACATCGCCCGGTTCTTGAGCGCCTGGAATCACCCCGATGAGCCCCCGATGCTCATCCTCACCGGAGCCAGCGGGGTCGGAAAGACGAGCTTTCTGTCCGCACGGGTGGTGCCCGCGTTGGAGGATCTGGGGATCCGAGTCATCCGAGTTCGCGGCGGAACCGACCCGACCCGACAGCTCTCCACGATGCTCTCTCGGGAGCTTGCGCGCACCTCAGATACCATCACTGGCCGGCCCCTCGTCCAGCTGCTCGACTCTGTCGCGGCCTTGGAGGAGCGGCCGATCGCCGTGATCCTCGATCAGCTCGAGGAGGTGTTCACCTCCGGCAACCCCAAAGAGTCTCAGCGCCTCCAGGCCCGCATCGCCGAGCTGTTGGCCGGCGGAGGAGCGCACAGCATCCGGCTCATCCTCTCGATGCGGGAGGACTACTTCGGCGCACTCCTTCGCTCTCTTCACCCCCTGCCCACAGATGAGCTGGCCCGCATCCTCCCCCTGCGTCCACTGGATGCCCCAGATCTCAAGGCTGCCCTTGAGGGACCAACAGGGTCCAACATCAGCACCACCTACACCCCGTTTCGATTCGAAGATGGGCTGACGGACCTCATCGTGACCGAGCTGCTGTCGGACACCGCCGGCGAGGTTGCCCCCCGTGTGCAGGCCATCGGAACCCGCCTGTGGGAGATGGTCAAGGACGACCCGGAGCCGGTGATCACCATCGAGCACTACCGAGACCGGCTCGGAGGCGCGCGCGGGATCCTCGCCCGACTGCTCGACGAAGCCATCGAAGACCTCAGCCCCTCCGATCAGGGTGTCGCAAAGGAGCTGCTGCGCGCGCTGACCCACCTCCCCGGCTCGCCGACGTCCCGCCCCACCCCGCAGTCTGAGCTGATCGCCTACGACGACACCAGCCGGCGCGAGCAGGTCCTCCGCCGACTGGAGGACCGCTGGCGGATCATTCAAGGGTTCACGGATGCCCGCTGGCCCAGCGAGCGCACCTACCGAATCACCCACGAAGCCCTGGTCGCTCGAATCCAAGAATATGGCGAGGAAGGAACGGAGCGGAACCGCGCTCGCCGGCTGTTTCACCACGGCCTCAGCCTGTGGATCCAGGGTGGCCGCCGGGACTCCGATCTCCTCTCGGAGTCCCACTTCACCGAGATCCGTCCTTACACTGACGATCTGGTGTTTCGGACAATCGACGAGCGAGAGTTCTTCGAGGCCTGCAAGACCCTGCTCGACGAGCGTTGGCTGAAGCGGCGCAACAACGCAAAGCGCCAGAAGCTTCAGCGACAGGGAACCTTCATCCTCGTCCCGATCCTCTTCGCGCTGCTCGGAGCACTCGCGGGGCAGTATCCGGTCGAATTCATCTCCATCCACCGCCTTCGAATCCACGCCACGATCGCGCTCAACATCCCGGCACCGGATCTGACCGGGGCAAGCCTTCGCGGCCAGGACTTCTCCGGACTCAACCTCCGCAGCGCACGCATGGCGCGCGCAGATCTGCGAGAAGCCAACCTCTCCGGAGCGGATCTGGAGTCTGCCATGCTCATCGGGACCTTGCTCCAGGACGCTGACCTCTCCGGGGCCAACCTCTCCGGAGCAAACCTCACCGGAGCCAAGCTTCGAGACACCATCTTTGATGGTGCAGATCTCCGCCAGGCGATCTTTCTGGAGGCCGACTGGCAGGGCGAGCATCCAGAATCCGCTCCAGCCTCTTCGTTCATCGGTGCCCAGTTCAACAGCAAGACACAGTGGAAGAAGAAGATCGGAGACAGCGCGGTGCCCATTCCTCCGCATGCACTTGGCCCCCGCGGGAATGCCACAGACCTGGATGCCTCCAATGCCCGTCTCCGCGAGGCGGATCTCTATCAGCTCACAGCCCCCGGGGCGGACTTCAGCGGCGCAGAGCTGATCGCGAGCACGCTGACAGGCGCCATGCTGGACAATGCCCGCTTCTCCGATGCTGGGATGAGTCGAACGCGGCTGAAGCAAGCATCGCTGCGGAACGCAGACCTCTCAAAGGCCGACCTCACTGCTGCCGACCTCACCGGGGCAGACCTCGAGAACGCAGACCTCGAGAACGCGGATCTCTCAGACGCTGTCCTCTCTGGCGCGAATCTGCGTGGAAGCAAACTCTGCGGAACCAATCTCAGCAGGGCCAACCTCAGCCACGTGGACCTCACTGCGGCCCAGTACTGCACCGACACAACACAGTGGCCCGCTGCATTCACGCCACCTGACAACGCCATCGCACAGTAGCAACGCGCGCCCGCCGAGGCGTGCTATCATCAGCACAGGGAGGGCTCGTATGCCGCCGGTTTCTCGCGTCAAAGACAACGCTCACTGTCCCGCTGATGCCCATGGATGCACCTCATGTGCACACCCGGTGACGGGTCCAGGAACCGTCGGGTCTCCAAACATCCTCGTCAACGGCCTGTCGCCGCTGCGCGTCGGTGATCCGGGTATCCACTCTGGCTGCTGTGGCCCCAACACCTGGGTCGTTGCCCAGGGCAGCACCACAGTAAGCTTCAACGACGTGCCCGTCGCACGGCTTGGGGACCAGACCACCCACTGCGGCGGTACCGGTACGCTCATTGTTGGTAGTTCAAACGTCATTATCGGTTAAACCTTAGAGGTTATCATGCCCAAAGTCACGGATCGTTTTGGCCGACCGGTCTCCGGCCAGATGCCCGGCCTCGTCGAGGCCATCGTCGTTGACAACGTCGACCCCGATGAGATGGGTCGGGTCAAGCTAAAGTTTCCGCTGCTCCCAGAGACTCCCGAGAGCTTCTGGGCGCGGCTGGTCATGCCGATGGCTGGCCGGGAGCGCGGCTGGATGACCATCCCAGAGATCGACGACGAGGTCCTCGTCGCGTTCGTCCATGGTGATGTCAACAACGCCATCGTGCTCGGCTCCCTGTTCAACGGCGTGGACACCCCGCCCTACGCCAACGAAGACGGCGAGAACAACCTCCGGGTCTTTCAGTCTCGATCCGGCCACCGCCTGACCTTCGATGACACCGACGGCTCGGAGCGCATTGAGCTGATCCTCCACAACGAGGAGATCCGACTCATCTGGGACTCGGCGAACAAGGTCCTGTCGGTGTACTGCGGCAAGGACATCATCATCGAGTCGGTCGAGACCATCTCGATGAAGTGCAAGGACTTCATCCTCGAAGCCAGCAACTCCATCAACGTCAAGGCCGGTCAGAGCATGGACGTCACCACAGGCAGCGACTGCACTGTCGACGGTGGGCAGTCTCTGACGCTCAACGCCACCATGACGATGATCAACTGAGCACACCGCCAACTGAGAGCACGCCATGATCAACGGCCTCGTCGTGGGAACGGTCCTCGACAACAAAGACCCGGACGGACTTCATCGGGTGAAGATCCAGTACCCCGTCGAGAGCGAGGAGCAGCTGGACAGCTCCTGGTGTCGGATGTGCTCCCCGATGGCCGGCAAGAACCGTGGCCTCGTGATCCTGCCAGACATCGGGACTGAGGTGGTCATCGTCTTCGCCTATCGATCGATGACCCCCTACATCGTCGGCGCCGTCTACAACGGCACAGAGGACAAGCCAGAGGCGTACCACAACGACGACGCCAATAACGACAAGCGGGTGTTCTGGTCTCGCAACGACCACATGGTCATCTTCGACGACACCTCGGGCGCAGAGAAGGTCGAGATCGGCGCGCAGGCATCTGGACGACTCGACGTGACGTCTGCACCGATCTACCAGTCGATGGACTCCGCCGAGATGACCATCAAGATGTACTGCGGAAAAGACTCTGAGGTCGAGGCGGTCGAGACCATCTCGATCAAGTGCAAGGACTTCACGCTCGAGGCCGATCAAACGATCACCCACGAGGCCGGGCAGTCCGGCATCTACAAGGCCGGCTCGAGCGCGAGCATCATGAGCTCTGGGAACCAGACCTACAAGGCCATGGCGGTCGACATCAACCCCAGCGCGCCCACCTCAGATCCAGACTCACCGCTGGACACGCCTCCCCACAGCCACCCGCCGACCAGCTGACGGCCTACATCAGCGCCTCAATTTCAGCAGCCCAGGCCTGCTCTTCATCCACCACCAGCTCAACCCGCACTCGAGCACGACCCGATGGGTGGCTGCCCTCGACGATGAGCATGCGCGGTCCTGGTGCGCGAACCTGCCCGGGCAGGGCTTCGCTGATCTCCAGCACACGCCCCTGATCCGTCGCGAGGGCGAACCGGCTCCCCGCGATCACCATGTGGCCGACCCCACGATAGTCCCGTCCCGGTCGCAGGCCTCCTGGCGCGACGGCATCACAGGTCAGGCGCACCGCGACGTCGATCGCCTTGCGGTTCGGCGCATGACCCTTGATCCGAACGGCAGCAGCACGACTCCGACGGCGAAAGATACGCATTCCCCACGCGGCGAGTGCACAGCCACCGAGCACAAGTGCAATTGAGATCAGCCAGCTCAACATCTCAACCTCCAGAGTCCAGAAGGGTACCAGTCTTGATATATGCCGGTACACCCCAAGCACAGGACGCCCTCACGTGGCTACTCGTCCCTCTTCCCCGCTCCTGAAGCTCATCCTCGAGGCGGCCCGGAAGAAGGGCTGGAACACTGCAACCCTCGCCAACGCTGCGGGCCTGGAGCGCAGTCGCCTCAAGCTCGTGCTCGCCGGCAGAGAGCCGCTGCTCGTTGATGAGCTGATCCTGCTCAGCAACGCCATGGAGCTTGCTCCAGCAGACCTCGTCGGTCTCGATGTTGCTGAGGAGCGACCTGCTCTGGCATCGGTACCCGCGTCTCCGCGCAGCGTGCCGGCTCACAGTGCACCGGATCCGTTTGGAAACCACGCGGAGCAGGCTCTCCGGCTCGGCTTCGCGCTGGGGTGTGACATCTTTCTCACCATGACCACCGACATGCTTGGGGAGTCCGGGGTTCCCATCTCGGTCATCAAGCGGTTCGCGCCCAACCTGCCGATTCGCCTGGAGAGCATCTATCACCGGCACAATGATCCGCAGTATTTCCCGCAGGGTGTCCAGCTGAGGCTGTCCTTTGATGCGGTCTACACTTGCCTGTTCCCCTGGGCGGCCATTCAGCAGGTCACCTTCTACCCCGCTCCCCCGCCTGAGCCGGAGGAGGAAGAAGAGAGCGCAGAAGAAGAGGGCGAGCCCGACAACGTCGTCCGACTGCGGCTCGTCTGATGCGCATGATCTGGCTGCTTGTTCCCGCCATCGGCATCACTGCAGTCGGAGCTTGCTTCCTCCGGACGCCAGTGTCGTCCCCCCTGAGCCCCGCCGCGATCTCGCAGCCCGTGCGGCCACAGCCCGCGGGAAGCACCGGAGCCTTCTTCGGCATCAATGAGGCGCTCTCGGTGCCCTCTGTACTGGTCCGGAACCGAACCGTGAGCGGCTCGCAGCAGGCCGCCGAGCTCGTCGAGGACAGCCGAGGCGTTGCGGCACTGGGCGCGACCGTGGTTCGCGCAAACAGCCACACCTACCCGTTCTTCAACCACAAGCAGTACAGCAACAACGCTGTCGTCTCTCAGGAGCGCGCGGATCGGTACTTCTCCGTGCTGTCGGAGTCCGGCCTGGACATGGTCGCGGTCATCGGCCCCTGGCCCGGCATCCAGACCGGCAACTACACCGACCACTACCTGCCCGATGACATGGACGCCTACGCCCAGTTCGTCGAGGACATCGTGGAGCGCTACGACGGCGACGGGATCGACGATGCACCCGCACTGCACCCCGTGCTGGCCTGGGAGATCGACAACGAGCCTGATCTGCACAACCGGGTCCCGCCGCGCGGCGCAAAGCGCGACGTCGATCCGTCCACATTTCAGACCCCCGAGGAATACGCTGAGGTCCTCCTGGTGACCGCAGCGGCCATTCGGCGGGCGGATCCAGATGCCACCATCCTCTCTGGCGGCATGTACAACGTGCGCGCATCTGCCGGGGCAGACTACCTGGAGACGCTGCTCTCCATCGAGGGTGTGCTGGACGCCGTCGATGTGCTCGCCTTGCACTGCTACTCTGACGACGACAGCCTCGACGCCATCGAGCAGACCCTGGCCGTCGGCGCACGCCTGGCCCCCGGCAAGCCGATCTGGATCACCGAGACCGGAGCATCCTCTCAAGGCAAGCACCGCTGGCAGAGCGAGGCATGGCAGGCACAGATGGTGGTCGGGATCCATGCCGCAGCCCTGATCGGGGGTGCTGAGCGCCTGTTCTGGCACACCCTCGCCGACCCCCCTCAGCGCAGCAACACCCGCTCGATGCCGTTCTCCCACCACTCCCTGATGGCGACCCAGAAGAGCACCTGGGAAGGCGGCGGCAGCACCAGTCGGGTGAAGAAGCCCTCGGGAGAGGCCTACACCCGGCTGATCGGTCACCTCGCAGCCGTTCCCCGCTCCGATATCTCCGAGCTGCCGGCTGCAGGAGGACGGCTGATGGCCGCTGGAGATTCCATGCTGGCGTTCTGGGGGACACCGGAGCTGCCACCAGGGGACTGGGTGTTCGAGGATCTGCTGACCGGCGCACGCATCGACACGCCGACCGCTCCGGCCTGGATCTCGCCGAGGAATGGGGAATGATTGGATGGCCGCGGGTTGTTACCGAACAAGATGGTGGTTGATATGCGACACGCTCTGACAATTCTCTTCTGCGTCCTCTTCTTCTCTGGGCCCGCTCTGGCAGACCGGCCTCCCATTGTCGATGCCGCAGCAGAGTCTCAGGCCGCCCAGATCTCCCGAATGTCCGACGGCGATCCCGTCTCTCGGATGCAGATGCTCCTGGCTGCACGTGAGCTGTCCGACGCCGCCCTGTTTGCCCTCGCCGCAACCCACCCCGGCCTCGTCGAGCAGCTCACCGACTCCACCTACCGAACCGCCATTGACTACATCGGCAGCCTCCCGCCCCCAGAGCTTCATCGTGTGCGACAGGGTGAGACCGTCATTCGGACCCTCCGCTCCATGAACAGCACCGAGCAGGGAATCGTCGAGGCCCTCTGCGAGGCGAACAGCATCAAGTTCAAGAAGTTCCAGGCGATGCGGGTCGGCCCGCTGGAGGGTCGCATCTACCGGGTCGAGATGACCTCGACTGGGAAGAAGAAGTCTACGGTCTCATCGGAGATTGCGCTGGCCTGGCCGGGAACCCCGGAGCGGGATGAAGAGAGCCGAGTCATCCTGACCCGCTACTTCAATGCCCGCCCCAGCCAGATCAACAACTCCGTGCTGCCCCTCATCGATGGCTCGTTCGAGGCGGGTCCAGCCCTCTCGGAAGACTGGGTGCTCCGTGAGGCACTGGTGCTTGGTCCCAACGTGCCGGTCAACGACATCGACATCGACACTCGCAACGCAATCGACGGCCGCTACAGCCTTCGCTTCCATGCCGATGACGAGACCCGCAGGTTCAACATGGTCACCCAGCGGATCACCGTGGTCGAGGGGATGACGATCCGCGCCCGTACCCAGGTGATGTCCGACAACCTCCGGGTCGAGTTCCAGCAGCGTCCGACCGACGTCTACCTCGCGATGTCCTTCCTCGACATCTACGGCACCCCCGTCGCCCCCCCAAAGCGGGCGGTCGCGCGACTGCACTCCCACACCTGGGAGCTCCTCGAGATCATCGCGCCGGTTCCCGCCGGGGCAGACCTCATCCAGCTCGAGTTGCTCTCGGCGGTCTCCGGCACCGCCTGGTTCGACGGCGTGACCCTGGAGCTTGTGAAGTAGAGCCCGACGACGAGAGGCCCGGAATCACACCAATCCACGTCACGGATCACCACACGCCGAGAGTGCCGCGATAAACACCGGGCATGCTGCTGCTCTGCCTGACTGCTCTCGCTGATGACCTCCCGCCGGCTCCGTCCGTGCCCGTCGTCTCCTCTCAGATGACTGATCCACCCGAGTTCGGTGCAGATGCCTCGCTCGGCTACGCTGTCGGCTCGCTCATCGGCAATTGGCCGGCGAGCGGTGTCCATGGCGCCGTAATTGCCCGGTATGAGGCATTCATCACCCCGGCGACCGCCCCCGGCCCCCGGCTCGGCCTGAGCGTGTGGGGCTCTGGGGCGCTCTGGCCGCTGCAGGCTCGCATCGAGGATGGCGCAGAGGACACCTTCAGCTACCTCCACTATGGGCTGATCACCGCGCTCCGATACGATCCAGAAGCGCCGCTGTCCTTCACCACCGGGCTCGGCTATGGCCGGCTGGATCTGGTCGACTGGTACGGCGGCCCCAAGCACCTCCCCACCCTCACCTTCGAGGCTGGCCTCCGACAGCGTTTGGCGGAGCGGCCCTATCTGGACTGGATGGCTCGGGTCCACTGGGCGACCGGACGCGATCCGACAGGCATGGGCTACGAGGAGTGGTGGATGGCACAGCTCGCGGTCTCTATCGGAGGTCACCTGCGCTGACGGTGGGGATGGGTCGTGCAGATCTCCACCACACGTCGGGCGGCCTCTGTATCCAGGCGAGGATCCGAGACGGCATTGATCCAGCGTGACAGCGACGCGACGTCAGGGGCGACGAGGGCACACATCGCCTCCAGGCCGCCAGCACGCTCGACACTGGGCCCGACTTCTCGTGCGTAGTGAGCGACCCCAGCGGCGGCACAGGCTCCCTGCCGGTTCGTCGGCAGGGTCGAGCACCAGCCCAGATCGATCGGCTCTCCCTGTCCCTCAAAGCCGTTGCCGAAGAACTTCGACCAGAACCGCTCCTCAAAGTCGGTCTCCTCGACCATCAGCGGTGCCCAGGCGGCATAGAGCGCCTCTGCCTTCGGCAAGATCACCGCAAAGGCACGTGCTCCGGGACCGTGGATGAGTCCGTGGACCGGTGTCTGCCAGAGGTGCTGTGCACAGTCGAGCGCGAACCGCCCCGACTTCTGGCACAGCGCTGCCGCCCCCATGGCATCCCCAGTGCGGTTGCTCGCCTCAGCAGCCAGAAACCAGCACTCCTCCCGCCACATTCCATCTGGCACCGCCCCGCACAGCAGCCCCGGCTCATCAACCTGGGCGACCACCACCAACGCACAATCACCAGCCAAGATGACATCGCTGATCTCAGCACATCGCTGGAGGGCATCCCCGGGCGGACTCGGACTCGACAAGACCGCGGTATAGCGCACGCGATCTGTGGCGGTGGGACCGGAAGTACAGCCCATGAGGCCCGAGCAGAGGATTCCCCACCACTGCCTCAACGACATCTCAGCGGAACTCGAAGGAAACCTGGAGGACCTTGCCAGCATCGACCCGTGCCTGAAGCGACTGCTTCTTTCCCGTTCGCAGCTCCGTGGCACGGACCTCGTATGTGCCCGCGTCGAGGTCAAGCGGCCCGTCAAGGGGCGTGATTCCAATCTTCTCGTTGTTGATAAACACTGCCGCAGGCCTATCGCAGGTCACCATCAGCTTGCCGATGATGCCCTCAGACCCATCCAGGCTCGGCGCCTCTGGGGCCTCAACCTGGGGCACCTGTGGAGCCTCTTCCACGGCCGGAAGCTCAGCGGTCACCGAAAGCTCAGCGGGAGCCTCAGGGAGCAGCGGCGCCTCTGGAGCCGCCTCGAGGGTGGCATCAGGAAATGGCAGGCCGAGCTCCTCATGGAACTGAACCCAGATGAGCCCCGTGGCGCTCATCGCGAGCAGGAACACCGCCGCAGCAGAGACGGTCGGAGAGATGCCGCGTGCCGGCGGGACAGGCTTTGCCGGAGGTGCAGCGCGACGCCTGGGAGCCGGCTCACGAACAGCCGGCAAGGGCGTCGAGGCAATCACAGGCTCATCGCTGCGTCCAGGCAGGAACGCATGGACTGGATCTTCTGCCATTCCAGAGAAGTCGGACCAGCCCTCTAAGGGCTCCTCCACTTCGTCCGTCGTGGGATCCTCGCTCCAGCGCATCCGGGTGTTCGGAGCCCGAAGCGGGTCAGAGGCTGAGAACTGAGGCATCTGAAAGCCGATCTCAACCAGCGTCTCCTCCTCATCAGAGAGCACGTCAGCATCGTCGTCATCGTCATTCGTCGAGAGCGGACGGGGCCGGCCAGAGCCGATCGGAGCCCCGACCCGGACCGATGCCATGCCTGGCGGCTCCGGCGCCTCCTCGAAGCCTACGAGATCGACAGTCTTGGCGGCAGCGTCCTCGTACTCGTCGACCTCTTCTTCAGCCTCATCGTAGAAAGAGATGTCCGCGTCAAAGCCCGTAGAATTCGGGCGTGGACCCCAGATTGGAGCCTTGAAGCTGCGCCGTTCCTCCAGATCACGGAGGAAATCGAGGCTGCTGTTGGAGCCCAGCGAGAGCCGAATGCTCTCGTTGTCGTCGTCCTCAGAGTCGTCATCCGAGAATTCCTCGCTCCAGTCGTCCTCTTCATCCCAGTCGTCGTCGAAGTCCTCCACTGCTCCCGCAGCGAGGATGAGCGAGGCCTCATCACCAGCAGCCTGTGGGAGGGCGAGGCGGAGGGGCTCGGGACGGTGATCGAAGTCTTCATCAGAGTCTTCATCAGAGACGTCGATGGGATTGCGACCGACATCGAGCCGGGCATTCCAGTTGCCGCTCTCCTCTTCGTCATCCCAGCCAGAGTCCTGCCACTCGGAGTCCGGCTCGCTGTAGCCCGCAGCGGCGGGGCGTGGAGCGACATGGGCGGGAGAGGGAAGATCAGAGGCGTGCGCAAAGCCTGCGACCACACGGGGTGTCCCGAGCTGTCGTGGACGCCCGAGGCGGAGCCCAGCAGCCGGAACCGCAGGGAGGTCATGGCCGGAAGCCGGGAGGGCAGGAGACCGCGGAGAGCTGATGAAGATTCGGGCGGTGACCGCGCCGTCGTCTTCGTCAGTGTCGTCGTCTTCCTCCAGAACCTCGATGAATCCCCCGTCCTGTGCGGTAGAGCTCTGTGCGGTAGAGCTCTGTGCGGTAAAGCTCTGTGCGGTGGAGGCGGGGCGACGCGGCAAGTCCGTGGCGTCAGGGAGCACAATCGAGGGGTACTCCTCGACCAGAAGTAGATCGGGCTGACCACTGAACAGACGAGATTGACGGAAACGCTTGCTCATACCTTCCGGTTGAGTCCTCCTGCTATAGATCTATCATCCCCCGGAGGGGATCACGTCCACAGCGTCTCAATGCTATCGGGAATATCAGAGCCGGATGCCATGGACTCCAGTGTATCTCGTTGGACCGCATCGATTCGAATATGCAGCCCGCTGGCTGTGGGCAGGCTCAGGAGAAGCCCCTCACGGATAAGCTGGTTGACCGCGCGGCGGATGAGGAGCTGATCGGCACCATCAAGGCCACGGAAGAGGTTGTCTGCTCGGGTCGAGACTCCACCATCTCGCTCGTGCTTGAGGAGCTTGAACACCAGCGAGCGCACGAGGCCACGGCTGCGGTTGTCGTCTGCGATGGGGAGGAGCTCATCGTCCCACCACACCTCAACCCCTGCCTTGCGTCGGATGTCAGCGACGAGCTCATCGGAGAAGAGCAAGACATCGGGGAGACCGCCGCTCTGGCCCATGATTCGAGCGATGTCGAACGGCTTGAGCTGGAGCTTCTGCGCGACTTCTGAGAGCGAGAGCTTGCGAAACAGATCCATTGTGGACATTGACTCAGTCCTCCTGCTCATCGGTGGCGGGCGCGATCACCTCTGGCGGCTGCCAGGTGACGCCGAGGCTCAGGCCTGCGGTGCGGAATTCTCCCGCACAGGCCGCCAGACTCGCGATCTCTGCGTCGAAGGATGCGCGCAGATCTCCTTTGGCCTCCGAGTCTGCAAGCCAGACCTGAATGGCGAGCTGACCGTTCTTGTAGGGAGCGAACTGAACGGGTGCATCAGAGGCACTGATCGTGCTGAGTGCTCCAGAGACTGCGGCGACCACCCGGTAGCCGATCCAGGTCTCGAGATCTTCCTCACGATCAGCCCAGCGCTGGTACGCAACGAAGGAGATCGGCAGGATGACCGCGAGAGCCTCTGGGGGACCGGTGACCGGATCGACGCTGGCGACAAGGGTGATCCCGGAGGGCTCAACATCAAGGGGCTCGATCTCCGCGGAGAGCGCCTCGAAGAGCGGCGCGAGCTCTCTGCGGTTCTCTTCGTGCTGGGCGATCAGCGCGCTGCGGTACAGCGCAGGAACAGACGCCAGCGCTTCCTCGCGGTTGGTCTCAAGCTGCTCGAAGGCCTCCAGCTTCTGGGCGATCCCATCGGCAGTCGCCAGCGCGCTGACCTTCTCGTCGCGCGCCGCTGCAGCAGCGCTGTACAGCACCGCGCGCTCAGAGATGATCGTGCCATCGGTCTTGAGCGACGCGAGGATGGCCTCGTGGATACGCTGCTCGGCATAGGCAGGAAGCACACTGAGCTCGCGCGCGGTCTCCTCTCGAACCCTGGCGACGTTTTCGAGCTCTCGCTGAAGCATCTCCAGCTCTCGCTGAAGCGCCTCTTTGTCTGCCGTCAGCCGCGCCTCGTCGGCGTCCAGCTCAAGCTGGCGGCGAGCAGCATCGTCCTCGACACCCCTGCGCCAGCTCGCGACCGCCTCGAGGGCAACCTGCATGGCAAACTGCTGTCCGGACGGACCCTGTGCTTCACCGTTCATCTTCTCTCTCCGAAAATTTCAGTCACACTCTCTCCACAGTCCGTTCTCAAGCGCCTCCGCATCGTCCTGAGCGTCTTCGAGTCGAGTGGTGTGGCGAATGTTGTTGGCAACATCGGACTTGTAGAGGGTGGCGTAGCCAGCACGAATGAGGACCTCGTTGATGAGGACCTCGTTTATCGTTGTGGACGCGTCATCAGACTCGGTGTCGCTGAAGTCGGTGTCGCTGAAGACCGAGTCTGAGAATCCGCCGATCTGTTCAATCCGGCTAATGGTCGCCGGAGACGGGTCCTCAATAAAAACCCACACCAGCGTTCGCCCGAAGATCCCCTCGCACTCGACGTCGAACTCAAGCCGGACACGCTCACCGAGCAGCAGCTCATCGAGCAGATCGGCGGCCTCTTGACCGTAGCACTCCGGCTCAGGCTGGTCTGCGCTCGACAGCTCAGGGGCCTGAATACCGAGCATTCGGAAGGTCTCGTCGGCGTCTCCGGCGCACGCGCCGGTGTAGAAGGTGTCTCCGTCATAGACGCAGTCGACCGTCTCGTATCGAGAGGTATCGCACCATGTGGCGTACACGATCTCGAAGTCTTCCGGCGGGAAGTCACATGCAACAATCGTAATCAGCAGCGCAGCGAGCATGGTTCAGCGTGGAGAGAGGGATGGCGTGGGGTCCGTGGTCGGTGGATGATACCAGGATATCGGCCTGATGATCGGTCTGTGCTACGATCGACGCTGCGAAACACCAGGAGTTCAATGCCCACCGCTGAGACACCTATGGAGGATAAAATCAGCGATGAAGCTGATGACTGGGTCATTGAAGCCAAAGGAATCGGCAAGCGGTTTGACATCTACCTCAACGACCGAAGTCGGGTATATGAATTCTTCGGTAGCCGCAGCCACCACACTGAACACTGGGCGCTGAGAGACGTCAGCTTTCAGGTCCGGGCCGGTCGAAGTTTTGGTGTCATTGGTCCAAATGGGGCCGGTAAATCCACGCTGCTCAAGCTCATCGGTGGCATCTCACGTCCGACCGAGGGCTCCCTCCGGATCCGCTCCAGCCTGGCCACCTTGCTCGACCTCGGGCTCGGCTTCCACCGCAACTTCACAGGCCGCGAGAACATCCGGATGAACTGCGCGCTGCTCGGCCTGGAGCCAGACCAGATCGAGTCGCTCATACCGGAGATCCTTGCCTTTGCGGAGCTGGGGGCGTTCATCGACTACCCGGTCCGAACGTACTCGGCGGGCATGAGCCTGCGGCTGGGCTTCTCGATTGCAGCCCATGTCGACAGCGAAGTCTTCCTCATCGATGAGGTCCTGGCGGTCGGTGACCAGTACTTCCAGCGTCGATGCATCAAGAAGATCGAAGAGTTCAAAGAGCAGGGGCGAACTATCATCCTGGTCACCCACGATCTCCACGCAGTGCGCAGCCTGTGTGATGACGCGCTGTGGCTGGATGGTGGACGCGTCCAGGCCATCGGGCCGGGACGGGAAGTGGTCGACCGCTACCTCGATGTCGAGCGGGAGCGGGCCAGCGGTGGACGCAGTCAGCACATCCGCCCCGTGCGCTCCTCCACGCCGGCGCCTGCACCGGCGCAATTCGAAGCAACGATCGACGATCCCCGTCTGAAAGCGACCGTCATGACCGCCGCGCAGCTTCCCGATCCGGAGTCCCTGTGGACCGAGATGGAGACGGTACCATTCGATGTCGTCGAGGGTGACACCCCAATCGTCCAGGGCAGCGGCGAGGTCCGCATCATGACGGTTCAGATCCTCGACAGCGCCGGACGCCCGCGGATGCGGTTCCGGACTGGTGAGGATCTCATCGTCGCGGTGACCTTCCGGACCACCGAGCCCGTGGAGCGTCCGATCTTCGGCGCCGCCCTGTTCCGCTCAGACGGCATCTACATTCATGGTCCAAACACCCGGTTCGATGGTGTCCTCGACGGAACCTACCACGGCATCTACACCTACTTCATCCGCTGGAAGTCACTCGCGCTGCTCTCAGGGCGGTACCGGATGAGCATCGCGGTCTTTGACAAGCTCCACCTCAAGCCACACATCTGGCAGAACCAGCTCTACGACTTCGAGATCACTGCTGACGTCGCTGATCATGGCCTCCTCCAGCTTGAGCACGACTGGGGACTCATCACCCACCTCGAGAAGTAGCCGTTGGCGAACGTCCTGCTCATCGGCTCCGGTCCCCTCCCCGCCCCCGGCGAGACCACGCTGGGCTTCCCGCAGCTCCGCCTCGCTCGGTTTAAGGCAGCACTGTCTGGGCATCGGGTGACGACCGTCTGCCTGGGAACCGACGTGGATCCGAACGACGCCGACTGGCTTGACCAGCTCCAGCAGCGGGGAGCCGATGCAGCGGTCGTGGTCAGCGCTGGACCATACCTGCCCGGCATGGCGGCCTGCCTCATTGCCGGTGACCGACCGGTCTGGGTCGACCTCCCCGGCGATCCGTTCGCCGAGCTGCAGGCCGCGACGATGGCTGGAGTGGTCAACGACGCACGGCACGCTGCGGCTCGTGCCGCGGCCCTCGCGGTGCTCTCTCGTGCGGATGGGCTCTCCGTGATCAGCCAGCACCAGCACTACGCCTGCCTCGGGCAGCTCGGTGTGCTCGATCGCCTCCGAGCCCCCCCTCAGATCGCCGTGCAGCCCGTTGCATACGACTGGCCGTTCGACAAGCAGCTCCCGCGCCGCCCAGGGACCCCACCGGTGATCGCGCTGTCCGGTGGCATGAACACTTGGTTTGACGACATCTCCGCCTCAACCCTCTTGGATGAGGCCCTCTCCGCACACCCAGCGCTGCGGGTCATCAGCACCGGAGGGGGCATTGCTGGACACTACACGGCGGGTGCAGAGCGGCTCACAGCCTGGGCGACAGACAGCCCGCATCGCGCGCGCATCACCCTGCACGGCTGGCTTCCTCACCGCGAGGTTCCCGAGGTGCTCTCGGCCGCCACCACTGGACTCATTCTCGACGTCGCGAGCGCCGAGCCCCTCCTCGGCAGCCGCACCCGGGCGCTGATGTTCGCCTGGCTGGGCATCCAGATCGCGGCCACGCCGGGCTGTGCCTTGCTCAACGCCATGGCCGCTGAGGATCTCATCCTCCCGCTGACCGGCTGCCCCAGAGCCGACACCGCGCAGCTGATCGCACCATCGGATCCAGACCGCGTCCGCCGCGCGGATGCCTGGCTCTCTCAGCACTGCGCCCCCGACCGCTGCTTCGCGCCGCTTCAGCAGTGGCTCACTGCACCGACGCGCGCACCCGCCGCTCCTGCGACAGAGTCACTGGTGGCCGCCAATGCTCGCCTCAAGGAGGCCCTCGCCCGGATCCACCAGAGCCCGACCTGGCGCTTACTCTCTCCGCTCCATCAGGTCATTCGCCGGCTGTCAGGGCCTCGCTGATCAGCCGCAGCCGGTGCTCCAGCGCCACAACGTCTGGCATCACCAGCAGCCGCTCTGCCTCGACCTCTCGGTGCAGGAGCCCCTCAACGGTGACCTGGAAGTGTCGCTGAAGCCAGGGATTGCTCGACCGGATCCCATCTGCGACCAGCGGCAGCACTCCCCACGGCAGCAAGACGATTCGGTCGTAGGTCGAGATGCGTGAGAGGGTCTTGGCAAAGAAGGCTTCCGTGACGCTCTGGTCATCGGTGAACCGATAGTGAAGCCAGAACGCCGCGTAGTCCACGGCGCTCCGGTCAGCGATGAAGCCGCCATGGCTGGCGATGGCTGCATCTTCTGCGTCGCGCTGCTCTGCCCACAGCTCCTGAATGAGCGCCGCGAGCTGAGGGTGCGTCAGCGCATGCAGGGAGAGCCCAGCCTCCAGCCGGCTCCGCATGCCTTCAGGGATGTACGGGACGCCGTGCTGCTTGGCGAGGGCGCGCCCGAGAGTCGTCTTGCCGACTCCGGCGCTGCCGGACAGTGCCAGCCGAGGCGGTCGGTCTCGGGCAACAGGACGCGCGGAGGCCCTGGGCTCTGCAGAGGCCGATGTACCGCCAGGATGCTCACCGAGGACCTGGAGGACCGCTCCAGACCAGGCGACGAGGATGTGGGTGTGGGTGCCGGGCATCGGGGCGAACCGAAGAGCCTGATCGGGGGGGTGGCTGAACAGGTGGCAGAGCAGGCTGCGGATGACACCGATGTGTCCCACCACGATCCAGCGCCGTCCCCAGAGGGATGCTCTCTCCGATGCCCACCAGTCCCCGATGCGCTTGACCATGTCCGCGAAGCTCTCCCCCCTCGGGGGAGTGGTGTTGAGGTAATCGGTCCAGTAGTCGCGGATGCGCTGCTCATCGCGGAGGGTCAGCTCCTCCCAGCTCTGCCATTCCCACTCCCCCATGTCCTGCTCGCGCAGGGTCGGGGTGCAGACCAGCGGCACGCCGAGACGCTCAGCGAGGGGCCGGGCGATGGCAGTGCAGCGCGAGAGGTCCGAAGAGAGGATGCCATCGGGACGGGGGAGGGCCGAGATGGCGTACTCGATGAGCGCCTCTGCCTGACGGATTCCCTCCGCAGACAGCGGCGCATCCGTGATCCCGTAGGCACGTCGACGACCGCCGGTGTCGACGACACCGTGCCGGAGGAGGTGGAGATGAGTGACGGCGGTCTGGGGAAGCGCCTGACGGGTGACGCGATCAAAGGACATGCCTCCTCTCTATCGTGTGCATGCGATAGAGAGGGTCGTGGATCTTGTGATTGCCGCTGTCATCATGTTCGTCGCTGCTGCGGTTCAGGGCGGAATGGGCTTCGGGTTTGGACTGATCAGCATGGCGCTTCTTCCGCTGCTGTATGGCGTTGCTGTGGCGGTACCGGTGGTCTCAGTGTTCAGCCTGCCGCTGAGCTTGTCGCTGGCGTGGCGACTGCGTGCTGACCTCTCCTGGGCCCGCCTCGGGCCAATGCTTCTCGGTGGTCTGCTGGGCGTACCGATCGGCGTGACCTTCCTCCGCAGCGCTGATCCGACCATCCTCACCGGCACCCTCGGAGCACTCCTGGTGGCCTTTGCGGCTTGGCTTGGGCGCGCGAATGCCGTCACACCGCGTCGACGATGGCTGGGGGGACTGGCCGGATTTGCCGGCGGAGTCCTTGGCGGTGCCTTCGCCACCGGGGGTCCACCCGTGATCGCCTACACCAGCAGCACTCCGTGGTCTCCAGAAGAGATCAGGGCCACGCTCCAGGCCCACTTCGGCATCCTCAGCATTCTCCACATCGTCCTGCTCGTCCTTGCCGGACTCACGAGCGCCCAGACCCTCACCCTCAACGTCACCCTGCTCCCCGCGCTTCTGCTCGGCGGAATCCTCGGCGACGCCCTCTCCCGCCGGCTGTCTCCCGCACGGTTTCGCGTCCTCATCCGCTTGGGCATGGCCATTGTCGGTGTGGCGATGCTTCAGCAGTCCCTCAGCGGATAGGAGCTTCCGATGTCGTTTCCGATCTTCATCCTGATCCTGGTGGCCCTCACCCTGACGCTCATGCTCGGTCGCCGTGAGCTCGATGGACTTATCCGCCACCAATTCGACAACGACCGCGCCTCCTGGGAGAAATCCGGTCGACCGATCGGCTACTTCTGGCGACCAGAGCACACGGAAGTGGACACCACCTGGATCGAGGGCACCCAGGCACGCAGCACCCTGGTCCGCACCTGGCTCCTCAAGACGCCGGACTGGATGACGGGTCCGCTGCAATGGAAGCTGCGGCTTGTGCGCCTGAGCATGCTCATCAGCTACCTCGGCTACCTCCTCGCCGGACTCGGCCTGATGATGAGCCAGGGAGGCTGATGTGCACCCGGATGCCCCGCTTCGTCGGCTGCTGAAGTCCTGCTCGTACGCGCGTGTCCACGAGGGCCTCGATGCCGTCACTCCAGAACAAGCCACCGCGCTGCTGGATGGTGTGACCGTCGTGAAGGGCACGCTGGTGCTCAACCGTACCTTCGCGTCTGGTCTGCGCGCGCTCCCATGGCGGACCTATGTGGTCCTTCACCTGCTGCAGAAGATCGCTTCACCGCTCCTGAAGTCAATCAGCACCCTCTCGCTGTGCTGGCAGTCTCCAGAAACAGCGCCGCTGGATCTCGCTCCCCTCAGTGCACTGCCCCGGCTCTCCCAGCTGCGACTCGAGAACGCCATGGGGGTCCACACGCTCCCCAAGCTGCGGCTGCTCGCACTCCGCCTGCGGGGAACCCGGATCGGCATCTGCGATGCGCTGAAGACAAGCGCGACAGAGCTCGACATCGAGGGGCATCCGATCACATCGCTCCCCGAGCACCTCGTCGGGGTAACCCTGCGCAGCTGCACCGGGCTCGCCGGGTTCCAGCCCCACCCCGGGCTGAAGCGGCTGACGCTCCTGGGCTGCTCCGATCTGGACAGCCTGACGCTGCCCGCTTCTCTGGAGACGCTGGTGGTGCGAGGCTGTGCGAAGCTGACGGACCTCGCCCTGACGCCAATGCCCGACCTCATGGTTCTGGAGGTTCCCGGTGTCGCGCTCACCGGGAACACAGGCTCGCGCCAGCTACAGCGACTGATCTGCGGCCCGCTCGCTGATCCCGGCATGCTCTGCTCGCCGGCCCTGGAGCACGCCGAGGTGGACCACATCGACACCCGTGACCTCTCAATGCTCGCCGGCAGCGTCTCGCTCAGGCAGCTCCACATCAAGAGAGCACCCGACCTCACAGACCTCTCGGGCATCACCAGCTGCACAGCGCTGACGACGCTGCGCCTCTGCGGCACATCGATCACCTCCACCGCTCCCCTCGCCAGCCTCCACAGCCTGACAACCCTTGTCCTGCAAAGCAGCCGTGCCCTCCCCGCGCTGGAAGGCCTCGGCAGGCTGCCGGGGTTGAACGCGCTCGATCTCACCGGCAGCGCACTGGAGACGCTCGACGGACTGGCTGGAAGCCCGGCGCTGGAGAGCCTCACCTTGACCCGGTGCACCGGGCTCGACCACATCTTCGCGATTCGCGACATCACGACACTCAGGCTGCTGCTGCTGCCCTCCGGTCGCGGTCAGTGGTCAGCGCGCTATGACGGCTCAGAGCTGACCGCGCTGCTGGAGCGGCTGCGCGCCGACACCAAGCGTGCCGACGCCATGAAGACCGGAAGCCCGATGGCTGTGAGGCTGCGCGGTCTGCTGATGCACGAAGACGTCCACCACCAGCGGCAGGCGCTAGAGGTCATGCGCAGCTTTGGGCCCGCGTTCATCAGCGAGGTCCTCGAAGGCTGTCGGGTCACGGCGGACGGTGATGTGCACATCCCGTTCGGGGCGGTCAGCGAGTCCCTGCTCATCGCCATGCTCGATGCCGACCAGATCCCAGACCGCCTGCAGCGACTCAGTATTCGGGCGGATCGGTTCGCCAGCCTCCGCTTCATCGAGAAGCTCACGAGCATCACCCACCTCACCCTCACCCACTGCATCCACCTCACCACGCTCGCCGGCCTACAGCACGCCACCAACCTTGAGGAGCTGGTTCTGGAGAGCTGCCCCGTGCTCAAGGACATCTCCGCGCTGCGTGGACTCCGAGGACTCCGTCGGCTGATCATCACCGACCCCAACCGCGCAGGGAGCGCGGTGTTCGCGCCGCTCGACACTGCAATGCTCAGCGACGCGCTCACGTCGCTGGTCTGGCTGGAGGAGCTGAAGATCGATCGGTGCAGCCCGATCCCGCTCTCCCTGCTCGCCAAGCTCCCGCGACTGCGCATCCTCAAGGCGCCCGCCCTCAGCCCTGGCCAGGGCTTCGCTCGGCTCGGCAACATGGCCGCGCTGGAGGACATCGAGATCCTAGACTGCCGGGAGCTGGAAGACATCAGCGCCCTGGGAACAATGCCGCACATGAGACGGCTGATCCTCGGGAGCAGCGACCACCTCAAGGATCTTCGCCCGCTGAGCCGGCTCACCGCGCTGACCGAGGTGGTCCTCGGCGGCCGAGCGATCACCGACCTCTCTCCCCTCGCCGTTCTCACAAGGCTCACGGTCCTGGGACTCAGCGAGCTTGCAGGTGTCAAAGACATCGCTCCAATCGGTGCTCTCCCGAGTCTTCAAGAATTGGTCCTGAGCGGTGCGCGAGATGTAAAAGAATTGCGCACATTGAGGGGACTCATCACGCTTGAAGAGCTCGGCCTTCAGTCCATGGCATGCCTGGAGACCCTCGACGGTCTCGCTGATCTGACGGCGCTGCGGCGCCTGGAGTTGGTGGGCTGCCCAAGCCTGCGCTGTGCAGATGCCCTGATCGATCTCGAAGCGCTGGATGAGCTGAGGGTCGATGGCAGCAGCGCGATAAGCGGCGTCTTTGAGCCCCTCCAGCACGTGACGCCGAAGAGGATCTGGAGCCGGCGCAACACGCTGTACTCGCAGCTCCAGCACCGCTGCAGTCTCGCAAGGCGTCACCTGGAGGAGGCGCTTACGTCTGGCTCGGTCGCTGAGGTGGACACCGTGCTCGACGCGCTGGAGAACCTGTGCAGCGAGCGCCTCGCCGCAGCGGTGCTCGCTGAGCTCCAGAAGCAGGCGGGGCAGGAAGAGTCGTTGACTCCCCTGCCCCTCGCTCAGCACGCCATCGCGCGCCTGACGACCATGTTTCAGTAGCCCTTAGAAGCCACCGCCGAGGACGAGGTAAGCCGCGCCACCGTTGGCCTGGTTGTCGTCGTTGTAGGGCGCACCGACGAAGACATCATCGTAGCCATCGAGGTTGATGTCAGCACCACCGACCACTGCAGAGCCCGTGAGATCAGCGTAGTTGGGACCCACGATCTTGCCGCCAGCATCCGTGACCGAGACCGAGCCCACGACCGGAGAGAGCATGATGTAGGCCGCACCAGCGTCGGATGCGTTGAAGTCATCCTTGTTGGCGCCCAGCAGGACATCATCGCGGCCATCGTCGTCGACGTCACCGGCCGTGGAGACCGCGGACCCGAGGTAGTCGTCGTTGTTCTCTGCCGCGAAGATGGCATCTGCACTGGTCAGGTCCATGCTGCCGGAGATCGGCCCCTGGACCAGGTAGACGGTTCCAGACAGGTTGCCCGCGCTGGCTTCCTCAGGCGCACCGACAAGGACGTCGGCGTAGCCGTCGCCGTTGGTGTCTCCAGCGATGGCGACGCTGTAGCCGGTGAGGCTTGAGGCGGAGTTGCCGATGAGGGTGCCGTCGGCGTAGCTGAGGTTGAACGCGCTGGAGGGAGACTCCTCACCGCTGACGATGTAGGCACCGCCAACGTAGCTGCCCTTGTCGTACAGCTGCGGAGCACCGATCACGATGTCATCGTAGCCGTCGCCGTCGATGTCACCCTTGCCGACACCGTTTGCACCAGAGACGCTGTAGCCAGCCCACTCGCTGGCGTAGGTACCGGAGTACTTGACGTTGGCGTAGGAGAGGTTCTGATCGGTCGCGGTGACGGGACCAAGCAGCATGTAGACCGCACCGGCATCGACAGCACCAGAGTCGTTGCGGTAGGCGCTCACGATGAAGTCAATCTCACCGTCGTCGTTGAAGTCACCGGCGTTGGAGAGAGAGAATCCGGCCCAGTCGTAGCTGGCCTCACCCCACCACCGGACGTCGTGGGACGTCGCCAGAGACTTGCTACCAAACTCCGGTCCGTAGTGAAGGTAGAAGGCTCCAGACTCCGTCGCCCCACCCTTCGCACCGTCGTAGCCATAGGCACCCATGAGGATCTCAGAGTAGCCGTCGTCGTCGGTGTCGCCGAGACCAGCGACAGCGATGCCGACGTAGTCCTGGTTGTTCTCGCCGTAGAAGTAGACCGTGGAGACGGTGTCGACTGCAGAGGAGCCGGTGACCGGGCCACCGACGATGTAGACGCCGCCCATCGCGTTGCCGGTGCCGTCGTGCTTGGGTCCACCAACGATCAGATCCTGGTAGCCGTCGCCGTCCCAGTCGCCGGCATAGCCGACAGAGGAGCCGAGGAGGTCATCGGCTGCCACACCGTAGAGGACAGCATCTTCCTCGCAGGGGTCGGTGTCCTCGTCGCAGTCGTTGTCGACGTTGTCACCGCAGACCTCGGGAAGACCCGGGTTGGCCGTACCGTCGAAGTCGTCGCAGTCCGTTCCTGCGTAGCCGTCAGCGTCATAGCCGTCACCGTCAGCATCGTAGTCGGAGTCACCAGCGCAGTCGCTGTCCGCGCCGTCGTACCAGATCTCAACCGCGCCGGGGTAGATGTTGCTGTCGTTGTCGTTGCAGTCTTCGTTGTTTGAGGCGTATCCAGAGGGGATGTCGCACTGGGTCAGGCCCGGCTCGTCGGGGTCGCCGTAGCCGTCGCCGTCACTGTCGACGTACCACAGCAGCGGGAAGGGCGCGGTGGCCTCATCGATGACGGTGTTGCAGTTGTCGTCGACACCGTTTCCGCACTGCTCCGCCTGATCCGGATTGACGTACCGCTCGCTGTCATCACAGTCGCCGTAGATCTCGACGAAGCCAGTGGGCTGGGTGCACAGCTCGGCGGTCTTTGTCTCCTCACCCCAGCCGTCGCCGTCGCCATCCCAGTACCAGACCGGTCGGTTGTCGACGATGTCGTCTTCATCGTTGAAGAGATCGTCGCAGTCCTCATCGGTGCCGTCGTCATCACACAGCTCGACCATGCCCGGGTTCACATCCCCGCGGCGGTCGTTGCAGTCCTCGGCGTTGTCGACGTAGCCAGAGGGCTGGTAGCAGTCGATGAGGACGTCCCATGGCGAGCCGTAGCCGTCGGCGTCTGCATCGGCGTACCAAGCCTCTGCGTCAACTGCGGTGCCTTCATCGACGGTGCCGTCGCAGTCGTTGTCCGCCTTATCACAGACCTCTTCAGCCTTCGGGTATGCCGCCGGGTTGGCATCGTTGCAGTCCGTCTGGTTCGAGGCGTATCCCTGGGGCTGAGTGCACGTCTCGACCGTTGTATCGGGAATACCAAACCCATCGTTGTCACCATCAAGGAACCAGATGGGGGCATCAAAGGAGCCATCCTCATCCGTGGCACCGTTGCAGTTGTTGTCGAGCTTGTCGCAGAGCTCAAGTGCATCGGGGTGGATCAGGGGGTCTTCATCATTGCAGTCGCCGTCGTTCTGCGAGAACCCGTCATTGTCTTTGTCGAGAAAAGTCAGAGCAGAGGTGTCCTCCTCAGTCTCTTTGTCTCCGCACGCAATGACCAGTGTCAGCGGGAGCAGATAGGAAATGCGCATTGATAGACCTCGAGCGGCTTGATGGTTGGGCTACTTTAGCGGACGTGATGTATGCTCCGCCACACCGCGGATGAAATCCAATAGTGCAAGCTGCTCGATCCAATTGTACAACACCTCCGCAGGATCCAACCCAGAGACTCCTTGATGCGAATGACTCTCCCCTCCGTACTCGTCGGGCTCCTGGTCAGCTCTACAGCGCTGGCCGATGGCTACTCGACTGATATTGAGCTGCTTCAGCCTGGATTCTCCCAAGATTCCATCCCTGGTGTTGACAGCCCAACCATGGTCGATCCGAACACCTGGCGGACCGGCATGCTGACCCAGTACGAGCAAGACCCGCTCGTGCTCTACGATTCCGGCTACGAGATCGGCGCGATCATTGAAGATCGCTGGGCCGTTCACCTCGGGATGACCTACACACTCTCCCGCAACGCTGCGGTCCGTGTTGTTGTGCCAACCTACGTGAACAGCGGCACCTCGACGCCTGCTTTTGGCGCGGACGGCGCCGGTCTCGGCGATGTCGCACTCGGCTTCCGGTTCCAGGCGGTTAACGTTGGACCGCTCGTTGCCGGCATTCGTGCTGACATTCAGGCACCCACCGGTCAAAAAGACGCCTACATGGGCGAGAGCTCAATTCGAACCGGAGCCTCGCTGCTTGCACAGCTGGACTTTGGGCGGGTCGACGTCCTCTTTGACGGCGGCGCAGTCGCTCGCTCCAAGGTCGAGACCAACGAAGACTTCATCCTCGGCTCCGAGATGATCTTGAACGGCGGTCTTCGCGTTGAGCCCGTCAAAGATCGCGTCTGGGTGTTTGGTGGAGCCCTCTCTCGTGGCGGGTTTACAAATTTTTGGCGCGATGAAGTCGCGGAGAGCCCGCTGGAGGCCATCGGAGGCATTCAGTTCGTCCCGATTCGCCAGCTTCAGGTTGACATCGGCGGTGGGCGTGGCATCAACCACGGCTACGGCACGACCCAGCAGCGAATCTTTGTCGGGGCCACCTGGCGCTGGGAAGAGCGCGAGAAAGAGCCAGAGATCGTCACCAACGTCGTCGCGCCTCCCCCTGACATCCCAGAGATCTCTGTCGAAGAGGTCATCCAGATCGAGGATGAGTGGAAGGAGGGCGAGCTCGCTCGAATTGTTGAAGAGCAGATCGTCATCCGCGATCCGATTCAGTTCGAGTTCAACACCGATCGCATCCTGCCGGAGTCGATCCCGACCCTGCGGTATGTCGCGCGGCTGATGAACAGCAACGACCGCATCGACCATGTCGTCATTGAAGGCCACGCCTCTGAAGAGGGAACCTTCATCTACAACTACGACCTCTCCATCAAGCGTGCACGCGCGGTCTGGGAGCAGCTCATTCTCGCCAAGGTTCACCCCGACCGCATCAGCTACCGGGGCATGGGCGAGGTGGTGCCGCGCGACCCGACCAAGATGGTCGGCGAAGTCAGCGAGTCTGATCTCGCAGAGAACCGTCGCGTCGACTTCCACATCGTCCGGCAGCTCGGTCCGCTGGAGCTGGCACCGGATCGCAACTGGGCCTTCAAGGTGCCCTGGTCTGGTGACGCGGCGCAGGCCGCTGAGCCCCCGCCGAACCAGAATGTCAACGCCGGTATTCCCACCGAGAACGAGGGCGTGGTTCGTCCCACGGATGACGGCCCAGAGATGGACGTCAACCTCTTCCTTGAGGATGACGAGGAAGATGCCGTCGAGGAGCCCGCCGAAGAGATCGGATTTGACGACATCGGCAACGACGTTGCTCCCGATGAAGAAGAAGCAGCACCCGAAGATGAGGATGCTGAGGGTGCCCCAGAGGACGGCGGAGAAGAAACCGCTGCACCTGCAGAAGATTCCAGCAATGATGCATCCGATACAGAGACGGAAGCACCCTCTCAGCCCGCCGAAGGCGCTGAAGAGACGGGAGAGTAGAAATGCTTGGATTGCTCCTCAGTCAGCTGACCCATGCTGCCCCGGAGATCTGCTGGAATGACCTTCCACAGGATCTCAACTGCAACGGGGTCGAGTCCGCATTGGAAGAGGCCGTTGACCTCTCCGACCCGCTCTGCATGGAGCAGGTCGACGACAACGGAGATCCGTGGCCAAACGCCGACTACTACATTGAGTACAAGACGTTTGGATGCCTCTACCCGATCCAGCAGTACGACACCGATCTCGACGGGCTGACCGGCGGGACAGTCTCGCTCCCCCCTGGTGCAAAGATCCCCGATCTGATCATCAGCCTGGGCTGCGACAACTGCGAGGGCATTCCCAACAACGATCAGAAAGACACCGACTGTGATGGTGTCGGCGATCTCTGTGATGTCTGCCCGCTCATCTACGATCCGATGCAGCTGGACTCCGACACCGACACCGCCGGGGACTACTGCGACAACTGCTACCTGTCCTACAACCCGCACCAGACCGACCAGGATCAAGACGGGCTCGGCGACGTCTGCGATCTCTGCCCGGCAATCGTCTCGACCAACCTCGACACTGACCTCGACGATGTCGGAGACGAGTGCGACAACTGCCTGGAAGACAAGAACACCGATCAGCTCGACTCTGACGCGGACGGACTCGGCAACGAGTGCGACAACTGCGATGAGGTCGTCAACCTCGGCCAGGAGGATGAAGACAACGATGACGTCGGTGACGCATGCGACAACTGCATCCTGGAGAAGAACACCTACCAGGGTGATGCCGACTCAGACGGGCTCGGCGACGACTGCGATCTCTGTCCCAATGGGTACGATCCCGACCAGGAAGACAACGACGGCGACAGCTTCGGCGATGCCTGCGATCTCTGCCCGGCGGTCTATGATCCGGCTCAGGATGATGAGGATGGAGATGGCGTCGGGGATGCCTGCGATGTCTGTCCCAAGACGTTCGACCCCGCGCAGCTCGACCGTGACGGCGACGGCTTTGGCGATGCCTGCGACAACTGCCCGGTGCCTTACAACCCTGACCAGGCCGATGAAGACCTGGATGGTGAGGGGGATGCCTGCGAGCCGGAGCGAAAGATCCGCGGTGCTGGCAGCCGCTGCTCGGTGATCACCCCGATGGGTGGTGGTCTGCTCCTCTCCACGCTTCTCATCGGACTGCGACGCCGCCGACGCTGAGGGCTGAGACCGCTCGAGTTTCTTCACCCTGCCTCGGCAGGGTGTTTTTGCGTTATGGCCCGGGAATGAGTCAGCACAGCAAATTCCTACCGATGACCCGCGACGAAGCCGGCCACAAGCAGCTGGATGTGGTCCTGGTCACGGGTGATGCCTATGTCGATCACCCCGCTTGGGGCGTCGCAGCCGTCGGGCGATGGCTGGAGGCGCACGGATACTCCGTCGGCATCATCGCCCAGCCCGACTGGACCGATGTTGAGGCGTTCAAGGTCCTCGGGCGACCGCGCCTGTTCTTCGGCGTGACTGCTGGAAACATGGACGGCATGGTCAACCTCTACACCGCCTCACGGCGCATCCGCTCAAAGGATGCCTACAGCCCCGGTGGAGCGCGGGGAATGCGACCAGAGCGAGGCAGCATCGTCTACACCGCGAAGATCAAGCAGGCGTTCAAGGGTGTTCCGGTCGTGCTCGGCGGCATCGAGGCCAGCCTGCGTCGATTCGCCCACTATGACTTCTGGCAGGACCGGATTCGGCGCAGCGTGCTGCTGGATGCAAAGGCTGATCTGCTGGTCTATGGCATGGGAGAGCGGGCGATCATTGAGATCGCACAGCGGATGGCCAGCGGAAAAGACATCTCAGACTGTCGCGACATCCACGGGACCGCATGGGCCGCTGGCGCAAAGGGCATCCTGCCAGCAGGAGAGGATGTCATCACGCTGCCCTCGTTTGAGGACACCAAGAAGGATCCGGCTGCGTTCAACAAGCTGACGGTCCTGATGTATCGAGAGAGCAATCCCCACTGCGGAAAGACGCTCATCCAGCGCACCGCCGGTCGGGCGATCGTACAGAATCCGCCCGGTGAGCCGCTGGACAGTGCTGGACTCGACCGCCTCTATGAATTGCCGTTTCAGCACGCAGCCCATCCCTGCTACCGCAAGCCGATTCCCGCTCTCACCTCGATCGCAGGGTCCATCACCGTCAACCGAGGCTGCTCCGGTGGCTGCTCGTTCTGCGCGCTCACGATCCACCAGGGCAAGGACGTCGTCAGCCGCTCAGAGGCCAGCGTCATACGCGAGGCAAAGGAGATGCGGAGCCGGCCCGGCTTCAAGGGGATCATCTCAGACCTCGGCGGCCCGACCGCCAACATGTTCCACATGCGCTGCACCTCAGAGGCGGCCAACAAGGTCTGCCGTCGGGTGTCCTGCCTTCACCCGGTGCGCTGCAAGCACTACGGCACCGACCACAAGCCCTACCTCAGCCTGCTGCGCAAGGTCCGCAGCCTGCCCGGGATCCGGCGGGTCTATGTCAATTCCGGCATTCGCTACGACCTCGCTGCGCTCGATCAGGAATTTGTTGAGGAGCTGGCCGAGCATCACGTCCAGGGGCAGCTCTCGGTCGCACCAGAGCATGCGGCTGGGGGCTCGCTGTCGTACATGAAGAAGCCGGACATCTCCTACTTCGATGACTTCATGATGCGCTTCAAGAAGGCTTCCGCAGAGGCGGGCAAGGATCAGTACCTCGTCCCCTACTTCCAGTGTGCACACCCAGGCACCGGCCCTGAGGAAACCATCGCGCTGGCCCTGTACATGCAGTCGCGCAAGCTGCGTCCACGTCAGGTCCAGATGTTCATCCCGACACCCGCGACCATCTCGACAGCGATGTATGTCTCAGGCATTGATCCGTACACCAAGAAGGATGTGCATGTCGCCAAGGGGCGCAAGGATCGCTCACGACAGCGGGCGCTGCTGTTCTACTGGAAGAAGGAAGAGTGGCCCCATGTCCGAGAGGCGCTCATTGCCTGGGGTCGGCCAGACCTGATCGGGCGGAACCAGCTGGTCCCGCCGGGGCCTGCGTATGGAGCATGGTCTCGAAAAGGCAAGAAGGGCGGGATCCGATACGACACCCACATGGGGATGAAGGTGGAGCGCGCGAGCCGCGAGGAAGAGCGGGAGACCAACTGGGAGGCTGTGCAGGCCTGACCCGCTCACCACCCCGCCGGCCAGCCTCCCTTCCGCGGATCAGAGGCTCCCGTCACGCCCGCTCCATCCTCAGAGACCACCACCTGAACCGAGGAGAAGAAGGGCATCCGGTAGATCTCATGGCCGCGCCCGCGCAGGGCACGCTCGGTGTCTGGTGAGACCCCCGCATCGATGAACAGCTTCTCGGGCGCCCACTGGTGGTGCATCCGGGGAGCGCTGACGGCCTCGGCAGGATCGAAGCCGAAGTCGATGATGTTCACGATGACCTGGAGGGTGGAGGTGATAATGAACGGCCCCCCGCTCGCACCGACGACGATTCGACGCGCGCCATCCGGGGAGATGAGCACGGTCGGGCTCATGCTGGAGAGCGGCCGTGCCCCTGGCGCGACGGCGTTGGCCGCGGAGCCGACGAGGCCGTAGGCATTGGGCACTCCAGGGCGCGCCACGAAGTCGTCCATCTGGTTGTTCATCAGCACGCCGCTCCTCGGCGCGACCACCTGACTGCCAAAGCCAGTGTTGATGGTGGTGGTCAAAGCCACCGCCATGCCCTCGCCGTCCAAGACGCTGATGTGCAGGGTGCCAGCATCTCTTCCGATGTCGATGGCGGTGCCGTAGTGGTCACGATCGAAGGTTCGGCCAGGGATGATCTGGCGGCGAATCTCCGAGACCCGATCGACCGAGAGAAGCTCGTCGACCGGAACGTCGATCCGGTCCGGATCGCCCATGTAGCGGGCGCGATCGGCAAAGGCGTGCTGGAAGGTCTCGGCGTAGAGGTGAAAGAGATCTGCAGAGCCGTGGCCGAGGGAGGGCAGCTCGAAGCCCTCGAGGACCGAGAGGGCCTGGAGGAGCACGACACCACCAGAAGACGGCGGGGGCATCGTGATCACGGACCAGCCCCGGTAGGTACCGACAACGGGCTCACGCTCGACGGGCGTGTATGCAGAGAGGTCCGCTACGGTGAGGACGCCGCCGGAATCCTGGACCGCGTCGGCGATGTCCGCGGCGATGCTGCCGTGAGTGAGATCACGGCCGCGACTCCTGGAAAAGGCAGAGAGCGTCCTGCCGAGCCGGATGCGCCGGACCCGCTCGCCTCGGCTGGGCACAGCCGCCTGTCCAAACAGCGCCAGCGACAGCCCTGGACCAACCTCACCGAGGAGAGAGAGGCCGCTGGCGAGGTGCGCGCCCACCGCAAACCCCTGGGCGAGCTGGATGGCGGGACGGACGATGGTCCGAAGCGGCAGGGATCCCCACCGCTCATGGAGGGCGACGAGGCCCGAGGGCTCGCCGGGTACACCGACCGCGAGTCCTCCGATGCGGCTGGCATCTTCAGCCGTGGCATCGACGAACATCGACTGGGTCGCGGCAGCGGGCGCGACCTCGCGAAAATCGAGGACTGCCTGCTCACCGTCAGGCGTCACCAGGACAGCGAAGCCGCCGCCGCCGAGCCCGCTGCCTGCCGGCTGCACAACACCGCTCGCGAGGGCGGCCGCGATCGCAGCATCCGCTGCGTTTCCACCGGCCTCCAGGATCAGCGCGCCAGCCTCGCTCGCCAGCCGATGGTCCGCCGCAACCATGCCCCGCCTCCCAAATTCCGGGGGCGGAGCAGCAGCAACGAGCCCGATCAGGGCCACGAGAGAGATCACCAGTCCAGCCCGACGCATACGCTGCTCCTACGGCTCCAGTTCGTACCTCAGAGAACCAACCCAGCCCACAAGAGCGCCAGGAAGACCTGCACAGCCCAGCGCAGCAGTCCCTCCCGTACCGCGCCGACGATGACCAGGGGGGCGAGCCCACCCACCGCCAGGCCGGCTGCCAGCGCAGTCGGGACCCCCTCGACGGTGAGGTCGAGGGCCCGGTCGAGGACCGCGGAGGTCAGCAGTGCACCAGAGATGCCCTCTGACAGAACGGCGATCAGCACACCGATGGCGGTCAGTCCCGGCATCCGCCACGAGCCCAGGATCTCCTGGACAAGCTCCAGGCCCCACGCGGCCAGCTCCGGCAGCCCGCTGGCAGTCGAGAGAAGCACAAGGACCGTCAGACCGAAGCACCACCCGACCGGTCTGAGATCGACAACGCGAAGCTTGCCACCAGCAAGACCCGCCATCAGCAGGCAGCCCGCCGCGAGCACGTGCGGGAGGAAGTCACCGGCGAAGATCGCAGCGGTTGCGACGACCGCAGCGGCAGCGGTCACCACGGTGTGTCCCTCGATGCGGGGAAGTGAGCCCCCGGGAACCGCGACCATGGCCGTGAGCAGGCCGAGAGGGGCCAGCGACCAGCCGACCTGATCCATGAGCAGGAGGAGCGCCGGATCTCCGACACGACCCACCATCGCGCCACCCGCGGCTGCAAGGGCCAGCCGCGCAGCCGCTCGCTTGTCTGAGATCCCTGCGATCATTCCTGCCGCGCCGATCTCCCCGACGAGGGCACCGATGGCGATGGCAGAGAGCAGCGGTGGCCCTGGAAGGCTGACACCTCCAGCCACCCGCGCCAGGCTGCCGAGCAGAACCCACAGAACCAGCGACAGCATCCCGGAGCCGAGCCCAGTCCAGGACGGGAGGAAGAGGAGATCCGCGGGCACCAGGGACCCGAGCACAAGCCCGCTCACCAGGACAAGCCCGATCATGATCAGCAGTCCAGTCCCAGAGCGCACGCGCTCCGAGCCCCTGCCGACGAACAGGAGCGGCCAGCTCATCGCAACCACAGCCCGGATCAGCTCATTCATTGCGTGCTCCGTCCATCACGGGGTTCTTTAGGACTCCGATTCCGGTGATCTCCGTCCGGATCTGATCTCCTGCGGAGACGACGACCATGGCCCCCGTTCGCACGGCGACCACATCACCAGGGTAGAGGGTGAGGACCGCAGAGGCCTTCGCGACCGCAGCCAGCAGCTCGTCGTCTGCTCCGCTTCGAATCCACGGCCCGAGCGGGCAGAACGAGTCATAGCCCCCGCCGTCGAGCAGCGCGGCGCGCTCCGGTGCGACGACATCACACATCGCGGTCTCTCCCAGGACATGCCCCAGACTACCCGAGATGCCCACCGGAAGCGTGCGTCCGATGACGGCTGCCCGACAGGCGTGTGCCTCGACCGTGCGGACTCCATCGGGCATGAGGACCGGTGCTCCCGGTCCGATCACCGCGGTAGAGGGCTTGAGGCGGAGCACACCATTGGAGTGAACCACGACGATGCTCGCGGGACGAACCGGCGGCAGGAGGGTGACCGAAGACAGGGGCAGCGGAGCGCCGACCGGACGAAGCGCAGCAAAGAGATCACCACGGACAGGCTGAAGAGACGTGCCCTCGACCCGGCCAAGCATGAGCGCGCCCTCCGGGTCAAAGAATCGAGCCAGACAGGCTGGCACGGTGCTGCTCATGTCTCGATCCGCTTCTCCAGTTCTTCCATGCACTCGGTGGGATCTGCAGTGAACATGAGCAGTCCACGCCAGACCCACTTCTGCCAGAGGTAGTCGTTGATCTTCCCCTGAGCAACAGCCATGTGACATCGAGGAAGCTCACCGCCATAGCACTCCGTCAGGTCGCCCCACAGCCGCTCGAAGTGCTCCTCATCGGGCCGATAGCCGACAAAGAAGACGACGTTGCGCCGGATGAGGGTGCGGATCTTGCGACGGAGCGGCGTGTCGAGCGCGACGAGGTTGTGATCCGCCTCGGTCATGACCAGGCTCTCGGGCTTCTCGAAGCCTCCCCACAGCTTGTAGATGACCCGCTTCGCCGGATCCGCCTCGGGGATCTCCTCGCCGCGATAGGCGACGGTGGCAGCCCCGCCCATGTCCTCGGCGGTCCGCTCCAGGAGCCGATCGTAGTTGGTGGTGAAGATCATCGGGAAGCGAGAGAGCGCGATGCGGTGGGCTGGGATGCCAGGAACATCCGAGACATCCAGCAAGCCCTTGGCCTGACTGACCAGGGCACTTCGACCCAGCTTCTTCTCGACGAGGGCAGCACCCTTCGCCGGAGAGGGCACGATGATGGTCTTGCGCGCGCCCACCATGCGCTTGGGACGGGTCCAGCCCAGCGACTTCGCGATGGACTTTCCGTCGGGGTAATCGCGCCCATGCTCCGCGGCGGCCTCAAGGCTGAAGGTCGGCCCGACAAACAGCAGGCACTTGCCCTTGTTGACGGCCTCAATGACTTCGACGGGGAGGTTCATGCTGGCTCCTTACTGAGCGCGGCTGGCAGCGATGGCAGCAGCCAGGTGGCTGCGATCCCGGACAACGGCACCGATCTGTGAAACCGTCGCGGCGGCGACACGGCTGCCGAGGTCCGCGCTGTCGCCTGGATCCCAGCCATTGAGGAGGCCGTAGAGGAAGCCGGCGGCGTAAGCATCTCCGGCTCCCGTGGTGTCGATGGCGTCGACGCGATGGACTCCAGCGGTGTACCGCTTGCCCATGTGACTGACCAAGGAGCCACGGCTTCCGAGCTTCACGACTACGGTGTCGATCTTCTCGGCGAGCTGCTCCAGCGCCGCCTCGGGTGAGGTCCCGCAGAGCGCCGTGGCTTCTTCGGCGTTGAGGAAGACGATGTCAGAGGCGTAGATGGCATCGCGCATCGCATCTCCGACCGCATCGACGACGAACGGGTCGGCGGCATCGAGGCTGACCGGCACACCAGCAGCCTTTGCAGCAGCCATGGCCTCAAGCGCGCGACTCTTCATCGGATCTCCGAGGAGGAGGTAGCCGGTGAGGTGAAGAATGCGGCTGCTGGCGATGACATCGGTAAACGCGCCGAGGGACGGCATCTGCACAGCAGCACCGAGATCGGTGAGCATGGTCCGCTCCGCATCGACACCGCTGATGATCGACAGGCACTTGCCGGTCGCGCTGTGCGGGGTGGTGTGCAGGGCATGCTGTCCGCAGGAGTCGAGCATCTTCTTGGTGTACAGCTCGCCGAGGGAGTCCGCACCGACCTGACCGCAGTAGATCGAGGTGGTCCCCATAAGGCCGAGTGCAGCGATGGTGTTTGCGCAGGAGCCGCCAGAGTGGAGCTCGATGCCGAGGTGCTTCAGAGAGCCCGCAGCGGTCTCCCAGGCATCGTGATCGACGGGGTGCATGTGCCCCCGGTTGAGCCCCATCGTGGTCAGGAGCTGATCGTCCTCAATTCGGACCAGGGCATCGACCAGGGCATTGCCGAGGCCAGAGACATCATACTTTCGGTCGTCCGCAGGGATCGTGTAGCTCACGGGGGCTCCTCGGGAGGCGGCAGTTCGGTACGCCGGGGAAGTTAGCCGACCGCCCCCCTACGCGCCATGCTGACCCCTGGTAGGGTGGTGGGTGTGCAGAATGGAAGAGCACAGGCCGCGGTAGCCATCCTGATCAGCGCCACAGCTGCCCTGTGGTTCGCCTGGGGCGTAGACTGGGGTGAGGTCGTCGCGGTGCTGGCTGACATCCGGCTGGGCTGGGTGGCCCTCGCAGCATCGATCCTGCTCGGTGAGTTTGCGATCCGAGCGCTGCGCTGGAAGGTCCTGCTGCGGCCGCTGGGGACCAACACGAAGGTCTCCGATCTGTTCGCTGCGCAGGTCATCGGCGCGGTGGTCAACATCTTCCTGCCCCTGCGTGCCGGAGAAGTGGCAAAGCCCGTCGTCGCCAGCCGCCGCACCGGCCATCCCCTCGCGGCGGTCGTGGCCACAGCCGTCATGGAGCGGGTCTACGATCTGTTCGGAATGGTCAGCGTTCTGGTCCTCATGGCGGTCGTGCTCGCCCCGGATGCCGGCGTCGGCGCCTCCATGGAGAACCGCGAGCTGGTGGAGAACCTCAAGCTCTACGGCGGGCTGTTCGGCCTGTTTGCGCTGGCCTGCATGGCGATCTTCTTCGCCCTCGCGACCCGCGAGCGCGCTGCGAGGCACGTCTTTGCGCTCATCGTCTCCATCGCCCCCAAGCCTGTCCAGGATCAATTCCTCTCCCTGTTTGATGGCTTCGTCGCCGGCCTCGGCAATGCTCGAGATCGCAAGGGACTCGCCCAGGCAGGGCTGCTGAGCATCTGGATGTGGCTCGACGGTGCGCTGGCGATCTGGTGCTTGTTCCAGGCCTTCGGGATGGCGCTACCGTTCGGAGCGGCCTGCTTTGTGGCCGTCGCAATCGCCCTGACGGTTGCGCTGCCCCAAGCACCCGGCTTCATCGGCGTTTTTCACATCGCCATCGAGAAGACCATGGTTCTGTGGGGCCAGCCCGTGACCTCCTCCAAGGGATTCGCGATCATCTTCTGGACGGTCAGCTTCCTTCCAGTGGCTGCCGTGGGTTTGCTTGCGCTGTGGCGAGAAGGAATGTCCCTGGCCAGCTTTTCAAGCACCGCTCGTGGAGAGGATGATTAGTCATTCCCCTTGCAGACCGTGAAAATGTATCAGACCCTTAGACCCGCAATTGGAGATGTCATGAGCACCTTTTTCCTTCCTGCCCTCGCTGCGCTGTACGGCTGCAGCCAGTGCCCCGAAAACGCCGAGCTCAATGAGCTTGATCAGTGTGCCTGCGCCTCCGGCTTTGAGGCGAATCAGGAAAGCGGGGAGTGTGAGGAGGTGTCATCCGAGGAAGCGGATGCCGACACCGATGCAGACACCGACGCAGACACCGACGCTGACACCGACGCAGACACCGACGCCGATCTCCCCGGTGATGCGCTCCAGGGCACCTTCAAGGTCGAGACCACCGACGGTGACTACATCGTCGATGTCGCAGCCTACAAAGCGTTCAGCTATCGACAGCCAGACGATGATCGGATCCTGCTGGTCTATGTCTCCAGCAACCCTGACGCGGACTGCGAGACCGCTGGGCAGTATCTCAGCGCGGAGTCCGGTGATCCCAGCAGCTTGTTTGAGTCCGGTGCCTGCAACATTCTCTTCAAGATCAACTCGCCCAGCACCAACATGAGCATCGAGTTCCTCGATCCGTTCGTCAGCGCAGAGTGTCCGCTGGGCTCTGGGTCCTTCTCGCTGGTCGATGAGCGCTACGAGTGGAGCGGGCCGTGGGCCTCCGCGACGGTCACTGAGGGAGACTTCACCGGCGCGGCCGACTTCGACGCCGCGACCACGTTCAGCTTCGATCCCGACCGCCTCGACGTCACCTACACCTACGGCAAGGCGCTCGAGTCCTCAAGCGTGGTGCCCTCGTTCTCTGGCCTGGTCACTGCCGAGCAGTGTGAGGCCCTCTCCGCGGCCTACCTGATCAGCGGCGGCGGCGAGAAGTAGTCATCCTCAGTCCGACGCGCGCAGCCTTCCCTGGCCGGCCGCGGCGCTGCGGATGTGGCCACCGGCTGCACCGGCTGTCACTCAACCCGCTGTCACTCAACCCGCTGTCGTTCAGAGGTCGCACTGCAGCCAGACGTCGGCCAGGAAGAGCTCGTCATCGGTGATGCCGCCGGCGGGGGGCATGGACAGGTCGGAGAACACCACACGGTAGATCGCCTCGCGCCAGAGCTCGACATCTGCCGGAGTGTCGAAGGCCACCGTCTCGGGTGCGCCGAATCGATTCGGGGTGTCTGCGGCGTGGCAGCCCTGACAGTGGGTGAGCAGGAAGCCCTCGCCGAAGTTCTCATAGGTGATCTCAGCCTCATCGGCGCACCAGTCCGGAGCGGTGGCTGTGGCAGCGGCAGAGTCAGTGCCCTTGTCGGCGCATGCAAGCAGGAAGAAGATCATCGGATTGCTGCCTCAATGGGACGCTCTGAGACAAGCTCAGCGGGATTGACGCCAGCCCTGATCAGCAGGGAAGCGTATGGGTGGTCGGACGCGGGTACATCACCGTGCGCGAGCACCTCGCCAGTGGGCTGAGCGATGGGTGCAACGGCGAGTGCTGCCCCGCTGTCGTCGCCGGAGCTCGAACCGTCACGCGTCTCCACACCGAGGCACATCGCTGAACCGATGACCGGCCCTGTAGAGGACTCAGTAGAGGACTCAGTGGAGGACTCAGTGGAGGACTCAGTAGAGGACTCAGTGGAGGACTCAGCGGCCGCTGGCAAAGCGGTCTCAGTCGCTGGTGTCGTGTGGGTGCTGGAGGCGATGGTGAAAAAGAGGCTCATCAGACATCAGTGTAGCGCGACAAAGCAAGATACACTGTCGCTGTGTCCGACCTCCTGCTCGGCCCCCTGGAGTTGACCACCCCTATTGGACAGGGGGGGATGGGAATGGTGTGGCGCGGGCACTGGCATCCGCTGAACCTCCCGGTCGCCGTGAAGGTCATCCGCAGCCAAGATCCGCGCATCCTCGGGACGTTCCACAACGAGATCAGAGCGGTCGCCGGGCTCAACCACCCCAACATCGTCTCCATCTACCACCAGGGTCACATCCCGGAAGATGTCGCGGCACGCTCCGCTGGCACGCTCCACGCCGGGGCGCTCTACCTCGTGATGGAGCTGGTCGAGGGGGGGTCGATCCGAAGTCGATGTGGACGGCTGCGCTGGTCTGCAATCCGGACCGTCCTGCTCTCTCTGCTTGCCGCGCTGGGGCATGCCCATGCCCGCGGCGTCATCCATCGCGACATCAAGCCTGGAAATATCCTCATCGGTCCACGCAGCACAATCGGCCGCGTGCGGCTGACGGACTTCGGCATCGCACGCGATATCCGCACCATCGACGCGGACGCCCTCGGTGCGATGGGCACGCCCCGGTACATGGCCCCAGAGCAGTCCGCGCGCCGCTGGCACCAGCTCGGACCGTGGACGGACCTGTACGCCTTGGCTCGGGTGACCCAGGCGCTGGTGTGTGGCGTCCCAGGTCAATTCAGCACCGCTGAGGCGCACTGGACGCCGCTTCCTGAGGGACTGCAGGCATGGCTGGCTCGGATGATGGCTCCAGAGCCCGCCGATCGCTTTCAGTGTGCAGCAGACGCCGCCTTCGCGCTCCAGTCTCTTCGAGACCCGCCCTCCTCTTCGGCCACACAGCCGACCGGTAGACGCCCGGTACAGCCGGACAAAACCATGCCGCTCGAAGACGAGGGCAACACCTGGCAAGATGTCGCTGCAGAGGCCGTGCTCGTCGCCTCCCCAGCGGTCGAGATGTGTGCACGCATCCCGCCACCGTTTCCAATCGACTGGCGACCTGGAGAGCCCACGGTGAGACCACTCCCGGTCCTCGGTCTCAGCTTGTTTGGTCTCCGTACCCCACCGCTGCTGGGCCGAGAGCATGAGCGCGATGTGCTCTGGCGGCTGCTGGAGTCCGCCTCAGAAGGGCACCGCCGACTCGCGGTCGTCGAGGGACCTCCAGGGACCGGGAAGAGCCGACTGGTGAGCTGGCTGGTCGAGCGTGGGGCGTCCACCGGCACCACGTCTGCGCTCGTCGTCCGCCACTCCGAGCGCGGACTCGGTGCCCTCGAGCGTGCGCTGGCACGACAGCTCTCCGTGATCGGCCTGGACCGCTCTGCGACGGCTGCTCAGGTCGAGCTTCACCTTCGACAGCACGGCAACACCACAGCCTACGAGCAAGAGGCCCTGACCGAGCTCCTCTGCCCGTCCGGGGCCGTCCGGTTCGACAGCCCCGGCGAGCGGTATGCAGTCATCCTGCGAACCCTTCGTCGCCTGAGCCTGTACAAGCCGCTGCTCCTTTGGGTGGAGGATGCCCAGTGGGGCTCCGATGCCCTCGGGCTGGTTCAGCACATCATGGCTGCCCGTCGCGGGCTGCCGATTCTCATCGTGCTGACCTGGACAGCGATGCCAGATCGTCCACTGGAGAGCGAGCAGATCCAGGCGCTCCGTCCCGACGCCCGGCTCGTCCTCGACGCGCTGCCACGGGCGGTCAGTGATGTCCTCACCCGAGACATCCTCCAGCTCTCCGCTCCGCTCGCCGCGCGGCTGTCTGCTCACATTCAGGGCAACCCGATGTTCGGCATCCAGATCGCGACGGACTGGGTGGAGCGGGGGCTGCTCACCGCAGGACCCGAGGGACTCTCAGCAGCCGAGCCTCCGCCGCTGCCGGTGGATCTTGCGTCGCTGTGGATGCGGCGGGTGGAGGCCGTCCTGGAGACCCGAAGCCTGGACGATGCCCGAGCACTGGAGCTAGCTGCGGTGCTCGGGGGACCGATCGATACCGCAGACTGGGCCGCAGGGTGCGCTGCGGAGGGGGTCTCACCGAGTGCAGATCTGACATCGAAGCTTCTGGATCTTGGTCTCGCCCGTCAGCATCCGGGAGAAGGCAGGCAATTCGCTCACTGGCTGTTCGGCCTTGCGCTTGAGCGACACGCCCAGTCACAGGGACGCCTGGAAGAGCACCACCGAGCCTGCGCTGATGTGATCGCGCAGCGCTCCGACCCCGGTTCCGACCTGCGGGCCGCAAGCCACATGCTCGCTGCCGGTGACGACGAAGCCGCGCTCGCGCCGCTCTTGGCCGCAGCCCGTCGACTCGCAGTCACCGGAGCCCACCGCCAGGGAGTCACCACCCTTGAGATCCGTCAGGCTGCAATGGACCGCATCGGCCTTGCCCCCCACCACACCGATCGCCTGAAGGGAATGCTCATCAGCAGCTACTTCGCGCAGATGACCGGCAGCCTCACCCGCGGCGTGGCGACGGCACACCAGGTCACCGAGTGTGCCACAGGGAGACTTCGCATCCGTGCCCTCCAGCAGCTCTCACGACTTCGGCGGGATCAGGGGCGCTTCGATGAAGCTGGGGCGCTGGTCGCAGAGGCCGAGGCTTCGGCAGACGAGCCGCTGCTCCTGGCCCACTGTCACCGAGACAGCGCCGTGCTCCTCCTCAGGCGGGGTGACCTCGATGCTGCCGAGGCAAAGTACCTCAGCGCGCTTACCGGCTACGCGCAGAGCGGTGAGGATCGCGACCGGGCACTGGTGCACAAGGGACTGAGTCAGCTGAAGATGAAGCAGGGGCGCTTCGACGAAGCCATCCAGCACATCGAGGTGTCCCGCACAATACATGCCCGGCTGGGCGGTCGACTGGGGCTCGCCGGCTGCATCAATGCTCAGGGTGAGATCCACCGCGCGCAGGGTGAGCTGGACGCCGCTGAGCGCTGCTACCGGGCGGCGCTGAACAATCTCCAGGACACCGCGCTGTCAGCCGAGGTCATCACCGAGATCAACCTCGCGCTGGTCCTCATCGCGCGCGGTCAGCACGATGAGTCTGAGGAGATCCTGGTTCGGGGACATGCATACTTCTCGGAGTCCGGCCAGCAGTGGATGTGTGCGCTGATGACTGCCTACCGACTCCCCGGGCTCATCGCAGCCGGCCGCAGGGATGACGCCACAGCCTGTGCGGCCGAAGCGCTGCGGCTCGCCAAGGAGACCCGGATCCGAGATGCCGATGCTGCCCGCCTTGTGCAGAGCGCACTCGACGGCTGCACCGCCCCTCCAGCACTCTGCAGGCTCCTCTCCAGCCTGCTCAGCCACCACCGCGGAAGCTGATCATCTCCGCGATCGCTGTGGCCACGGGACGCGGAGAGTAGCCCAGCTCCGCCGAGGCCCGCGCGTGGCTGCGGTACCGCGGCAGGCCCATCTGCTCGATGGCTCCCATGGTCTGCCCGAGCCGTGGGAGGCGTCGGAGAATGCGGGGCAGGGTCCGGGGCAGCGGAGTGATGCGGGGAGTGCGCCCCATTGCCGCAGCGATCTGTCCGAAGATCTCGGCATAGCTGAGGTTCTCCGCCCCCAGGAGGTATCGCCGGCCGGGCTGTCCCTGGAGGACCTGGAGGTGCCCGATGCCCACATCTGCCACGCTTACAAAGCACTTCCCGCCACGGGGAGCCGGAATCACAGGCATCCGCGCAGCAGCGAGGAGCGGTGAGGTGACCACTCCGTGAACATCCCCAGCTCCGATGACGTAGTCGGGGTTCACGATGTGGCCACCCGCTGCAGCAACCATCGCCTCCGCAGCGAGCTTGGTCTGCCGGTAGACCGCCCCGGTGCCGCGGATGGGGTGGGCGGGGTCCTCGGAGGGGTCGTCCTCGCCGCCTGGCTGCTCGCGGGTGCCGAAGCCACAGGTGATCGAGGAGGAGGTGTAGACCACTGGGAGACCAACCTTGAGGACAGCCTCGGTGCCGCCGACGTTGATCGACCGCATGCGCGCCGCGCCGTCCGGTCCACCGTCCCACACACCGGCGACGTGGAAGATCAGTCCGCAGCCCGCTGCCGCACGACGAACAACATCGGAGTCCCGGACGTCTCCGCGAAGGTGCAGCACACCGGGCGGCCAGTCCGGGTGAGGACGTCCGGGATCGAGGACAACAACCGATGCACCGGCATGGTGCAGTGCCGCGACCACCCCATGCCCCACAAAGCCTGCACCGCCCGTGACCAGGGCGCGGTCTGTGGGCAGGGTGAGATCCGCTCGGAGCATGAAGCGACTATACCGCCGCCGCCGACTCTCCGAGCTGGGGTCAACGCATTCATGCCCAGAAGGTCTGTGAGCCGGTGAATGGTCGCGCTCTGCCAGCCGACATCAGTGCGGCTCAGACGGGGTGCGTTGTCGTATCGATGGTGGCAGAGAACGCGTCTATACTTCCGCAATGCTCTGTAAGACCATGGCCATCCTCGCTCAGCCCGCTCAGATCAACTGGCGGCCGCCCAGCAACGGCTCCGTGGACAGCACGACTCACCCAGCGCGCTGCCACTGGGAGGAGGACGCCGATGCTGACCGCTGTGAGGACATCCTTCGGTATGTCGAAGAGTCCTGGGATGCTCAGGTCACCGACATCGGCTTCCAGGCCCCCATCCCCGATCCAGACGGCATCCTCGACGTCTACCTCTACCAAGAATCGGCCGGCGGCGCCTTTACCGCCTGCAACACCTACTCGGACAGCGACGCCGCCGACGGTCTCTCCGCGTGTGCGGCCTACATCGCCCTGGCCCGGAGCATCTCATCCCAAGAGATGGCTTCTTACGTCGCCCACGAGTTCAACCACGTCACCCAGTTCGCGACTGACTTTCGCGAGCCGACCTACCCGATCTGGGAGGGGGTCGCGACCGCAGCAGAGCAGTGGACCTACCCCGAGAAGCTGACCCCGACGGTGGGCTATGTCGTCGACTATCAGGACGCGCCCTGGGCCGGCATCAGCGCCGATGGCTACTTCCTCTGGGACGTGCACCAGCTGTGGTCGTACTACGAGTATGGCTCCGCGCTCTGGGTCCTCCACCTCGACGCCCGCTACGGCGACGGCGCGGGTGCTGGCGGGGTCGCGCTGTGGGAAGCGGCTGCGCAGGAGGGCAGTGAGAACAAGCCCGATGTCCTCGATGCCTATGACGCCGTCACCGGTGGCTGGCAGGATGCCCTGCTGTCGCTGTCGGCAGAGCGGGTCCGCATCGGCACTGAGGACACGCCAGCGTGGGCAGCGTTCACCGGTACCCGGGCTGGGCTGCGCATCGATCAGGAAGTGTCAGCGGCAGACCTGCCAGCCGAGATCATCCCGACGGTGATGCCGTACACCACCGGAGCGACCTACGCGCGCGTCACCGACATTCCTGAGGGCATGACGATCACCCTGGCGGCATCGGTCCCCGGTGACACACAGTGGGGCGTTGTGGCCGTAAGCGACAGCTCTGAGCGCTGGGAGCAGGGCACCGTGCTGTCGATCGAGGGACCTGGGGATGTGGTCCTCGGGCTGGTCAACCTCGACCACGATGACTTCCACACCTCGGGCACCTGGCCCGACATGCTGAGCACACAGCGCGACGTCTCGCTGTCTCTGAGCATGGCGGCGTCGGAGGGCGCTGACACCGGCACGCCGGGTGACTCTGGTATGCCCGATGACTCCGGAGAATCCGATGACTCCGGAGAGTCCGATGACATCGCCATTGAGCAGCCGAGCAGCCCCGACGCGGGCTGCGGCGCTGGCTGCAGCACCGGCGGGGTGGGTGCGGGCTGGCTGCTGGCCGGTCTGATCGGCCTGACGAGGCGGCGGCGGCGCTGAATGAAGAATGGATGGCTCGCAGCTGTCGCGCTGGCCGCGCTCTGGGGGCTCGGACCCGCGCTCCCCGCAGTGCTGGAAGGTGGGCTGATCGGTCAGCCATTCACCGACCTCTACCCGGCAGTCTGGGGGATGTGGTCCTGGCCGAGCGGCGGTGACTGGCTGGGCTGGCCGGACGGGATCGACTTCTACTATGCCTCCCCGCTGAAGGCGGCGCTGGCCTGGCCGATCAAGGAGCTCGTCGGGCTGACGATGACCTGGAATTCCCTGTGCGTGCTCGCACGGATGGCAACGGTGCTGTGTGCCTTCGGAGCGGCACGGGCCTGGGGCTTCTCCTCGATCGGCGCACTGACTGCGGCTGCGGCCTATGGCTGCTCGCCCTTCTTTCAGGGCTATGCCGTCGAGGGCATCACCGAGGGCGTGGATGGCTGGGCGCTGGCGCTGTGGGCCTGGGCCGCCGGGGCACGGCGGCCGCTGCTCGCTGCAGTCGGCCTGGCGCTGGCGGTGCTGTCGAGCTGGTACCTCGGCGCGGCGGCCTGCCTGCTGGCGGTGCTCGCTGGGCTGAGGGATCGGAGGCACCTGCTCGCGCTGCTCGGACTGCTTCCGATCGCACCGGCGCTGTGGTCGTTCCTCGGCGCGCAGGGAACCGGTGCACCGCTGGCACCGGAGATCCGGGCGGCGATGGGGGCCTCCCTCCAGATCCCGACACCCGGCATCACCGAGGGGCTCAACCCATTCGCGATCAACGCCTACATCGGACTCAGCCTCGGACTCGCGGCGCTGCTGTCCCGCTCACGCTACCTCCTCGCGGCGCTGGCTCCAATGATCCTGTCGCTGGGGATCGGGCCGCTGTATGAGCTGCCGCTGCTGGAAGCGATGCGGTTTCCGTATCGCTGGCATGCCGCGACCCTCGCGCTGCTCGCCGCCGCCGCTGCAACCACTGCGGATGCCCGAGGCTGGCGCTGGCTGGCGCCGCTGATCGTGGTCGAGGGCCTGCTGCTCTCGCCCATTGAGCCGGTGCTCCCCAGCGCGCCGGCTGCGGTCCCCGCAATCTACGCAGCTGTCGACGGCCCGATCGTAGAGATCCCAGGTCCCGTCTCCCGTCCTCCGGGTGAGATCAACCGCTCTCGTCCCCGGTCCCGCTATGTGCTGTACTACCAGACGGCCCATCGCCAGCCCTCCCCGTGGCGTCCCGATCTCAACGGACTCGGTGAGACCGAGCAGGCGGAGTGGCTCTATCCACTGCGGACATGGGATCCCGTCGAGGGCCTCGGAGAGCCTGCGGCGCTGACCCCTGCGGTCATCGCAGCACTCCGGGACGCTGGAGTTCACCTCGTCATGATCCACCGACGCGAGCTGGGCAGCCGCGGACCTGAGCTGGTGGCGGCCCTGGAGGCTGTCGGTGCTGTGCGCGTCGGTGAGGATGGCGAGCGATGGCTGCTCTGGGTGGGTGAAGCGAGATAGTCCCGACCGGGAGGAACGTGTGAACCGTCTGCTTTGGCTGACCCTGCTGGCGCCAGCACTTGGCGCCGTGCTGATGGCCTGGCGACCAGATCGCCGCATCGGGATTGCCGTGCTGCTGATCGGCGCGCTCGGCGCGGCGTTCGGCCTGCTGCAGTGGACGGCGTGGTCGAGCACCGTGCTGTGGATCCCGCGCAACGGCCACCCCCTCATCGAGGTGGGCCTCCGCAGCGATGCCTTGTCCGCTGGGATCTTGCTGTCGCTGTACCTCTCCACCACCCTCACCGCGCTCACTCCCCGGCGGCTCCTTCAGCTCTCCCTCGCCGCCGGAGCGCTGCTGGCCCCCGATCTCGCGCAGGGGATCATGCTGGGAGGGGCCGCAGTCCTGCTGGGCGACCAGGCATCCCGCCACACTGGGGTGCTCTCAGTGGTGGCTGGGATGCTGCTTCTCTCTGGCCTGATCAGCCACACCGGAGACGTCACCTGGTCCGCCCCGCTGCTGCCGGACACTCCCCAGGCGATGCTGATGGTCAGCATTCTTGTGTTTGTCGGACTCGGACTCAGCGGGATCACGCCTTGGCCGGCCCATGGCGGTCTTGTTCTCCCGATCCTCGGCCTCGGGCTGCTCGTGCACAGCCGCATGCTCCTGGTGACCGCGCCAGGGATTCAGGCCGCGATGGCATGGCTCGGAGCGCTGGGAATCTTGACCGCCGCGCTGGGTGAGCGCAGCCTCCGCGGCGCGCTGCTTGGGCTCATCTTGCTGACCCTCGGGGCAGGCGCATCGACCCAGGCCGGCCTGCTGCTCATCGCGACACCGCCGCTGCTGGTGATGCTGGATCGGGGTGGAGATGCCCGCCTCGCTGCAGCCCTCGTCATCCTCGGCGCCCCCCCGACCATCGGCATGGCCGCCTGGCTCGCTGTCGCAGAGCAGCTCCAGGGGCGCATCGTCTTGCTCATCATCGTCGGCTGCGGCCTCGTGCTGCTCGCCGCCAGCGCCGAGCTGTCCCGACCACGCTCTCTCCCTCGCCTTATCGCACTCCTCGTGCCGTTCGCAGTGCTGGGACTGCTTGGGGATGCCCTCGCTGGGCTGTGGGGCGGGCGCTATGCGGTGCCGCTGTCCGGGTCGCTTGGGGTGATGCTCGTGCTGAGCAGCGCAGGGGCACTGCTCAGCCCCCGCGTGCCGCTCACCCTGCCCGACGCCGCAGCGCTGCGGACCCTCTTCTGGGAGCAGGTGATTCGCCCCGTGTCACAGGCCGCAGTCGCCATCGAGCGGGCACCGACCTCCACCCGAAGTCGGTGGATCCTCGCCGGAGCCGTCTCGCTCGCGGGGCTCTGGCTGCTCGTCCAGGACACCGGATCCCGTCCGACGCTGGCCGTCGCCGGCCTCAGCGGTACGCCCTGGCTGCTGCTCGGTGCGCTGACGCCTGCACTCGGCGGCCTGCTCAGTCGCTGGTTTCGCCCGCTGAGTCTCCTCGGCGCGCTCGGGCCAGGGCTGGTCACCCTCCGGCTGCTGCTCGGCTACGACCTGCGGCTCGGCGGATACCAATTCGCCACCCCCAGCGTGCCCGTCGGCGTCGATGGATGGGGCGTCATCCTCATGGGGAGCGCCAGCCTGATCGGGCTGCTCGTTGCCTGGCGAGGTCAGACCCATCCCGCGCGTCTTCCAGCCCTGCTGCTCGCCCTCAGCGGCCTCATTCTCGCTCTAATCAGCCTCGATCCAGCCCTCGCCCTCGCCGGCCTCGCCCTCGCCCTTGTCGGACTTCGCAGCGCGGAGCAGTCTGCTGCCGCCGCCGTGCAGCCCCTCGCCCTTGCCCTGTTGCTCGTCACTGCGATCGGCTTGTCTTCGGATCCGACATGGCAGGTTCGTCTCTTTCCAGCTGCATTCCTCGGTCTCGGGGGACTGGCCGGGATGGCCCCCCTCCACGGCGGGGCAGCGGTTGCGATCCGGGGGGCGTGGACCCCTGCCCTTCTGCTTCGGGTCGGGCTGCTGATGCCCGTCGTGGTTCTCCACCTCACCCGCGCGGTCCTGCTGATGCCAGAGGGTGCGGCGGTCTGGGCACAAGCCAGCGCCACCCTCGCCGCAGCTGGGGCGGTCTATGGCGCCCTGCTCGCCCTGGAAGCGCGAGATCGGCGCGAGGTCGCAGCCGGAGCCCTGATGGCGCAGGCCGGCCTGATCGGAATCGGGCTGACCGCGTTCAAGCTCGATGCGTGGAGCGGTGTGCTGCTGCTCGCACTGAGCGGAGGGGCGGCGCTGCTCCTCTGGCTGGATGCTGCGGCGAGCGAGAACCGAGCCGGACTCATCCTCTCCGGGCTCACCCTCGTCGGAGCACCCGGAACACCTGGATTCGCAGCGATCCTCCTGGTGGCAATGGGCTGCTGGCAGAGCGCCTGGTGGGCAGGTGCCTGGTGGGTCGGGACGGGAATGGTTGCGCTGTTCTTGCTGTCTGTCGGCATCTCTCGACACCTCCCCACGGGCAGCCTGCGCATCCCCCGTCGCCTCTGGCCAGCAGCCCTGCTGATCCTGGTGCTTGGCATCTGGCCCCGCCTCCTCCTTGACCCCATCGATGCCACAGGCGCACACCAGCTCCGTGACCTCGTGCCAGCCCTCCGCAAGCTAATGGAGGGCGGACTCGACACGCTGGTCCCAGAGTCTCTGCGCGGCTGGTGGCTGTAGGTTAGGACCGCTCCCAAAATGGAGGACGCGCGATGACCATCCCCCCGGCGCACATCTGGCGGACCTACGACATCCGCGGACGCACCCCCGAAGAGATCAACCCCGAGATGGCGCTCCTGCTGGGCCGATCGATGGGCACCCTGATGAAGTCTCGGGGCGCAGCGGACATCGCGGTTGCTCGAGATGCACGGATCGGCGGTCGACAGATCCAAGAGGCCCTGATGCGCGGCCTCGCAGACGCTGGACTCAACGTCGCAGACATCGGCATGAACCCGACCCCGGTGATGTACTTCACGGTCAGCGCCCTGGGCTTTGATGCTGGGATCATCGTGACCGCGAGCCACAACCCGGCCGGCTACAACGGCTTCAAGACCCGCCTCGGCGGAGACGCCCTCTTTGGCGAAGACATCCAGCGGGTCCGACGAATGGTCGAGGAAGGCCCTCCCGTCGCCGAGACCCCAGGCGAGATCCGCGCGGTCGACGTCCGCCCGGCCTACATCGACACCATCGTCGACGACTGCCGGCTTCCAGATCGCCCTCTCCGGGTGGTGATCGACGCTGGAAATGGAGTCGCTGGTCCCATGGCCGTGCGGCTGTTCTCTCGACTCGGTGTCGAGGTCGTGCCCCTGTACTGCGACCCAGACGGAACCTTCCCCAACCACCCAGCCAATCCCACGGTCAACAAGAACCTCGTCGATCTGCGCAACGCAGTCCTGGAGTGTCGGGCTGACCTCGGGGTCGGCTTCGACGGAGACGGAGATCGGGTCGGTGCGGTTTCGGCGAAGGGAGAGATGTTCTTCGGCGACCGCATGCTGGCCCTGCTGGCAGCCGACATTCTCCGAGAAGGCCCCGCTGCGGTCGTCGGAGACGTGAAGTGCTCGATGGCGCTGGAGGAGGTCGTCGCAGCTGGTGAGGGCACCTATGCCATGACCCAGACCGGCTACCCCTGGATTCAAAAGCGCATGGCGGAGCTGGGCGCTCCCCTCGGCGGAGAGCTGTCTGGACACATCTGCTTCTCCGATCGCTTCTTTGGCTTCGACGATGGCCTGTACGCCGCGACCCGAATCCTGGAGCTGGTCGAGGACCTCGATCAGCAGCTCGCGGATCTCCCCACCCACCCCGCCATCCCGGAGCAGCGACTGCACACCGGCGAGGAGGGCAAGTGGGGGGTCATCGATGTGCTCAAGGAGAAGCTGTCCGGCTACACCCTCCTGACCGTCGACGGCATCCGGTTCTCCAACGCAGACGGCTGGGGACTGGTGCGGGTCTCCAACACCGAGCCCTGCCTCACGGTTCGTGCCGAGGCCCGCAGCCACACCGCGCTCGATGCAATCCTCGGGGTCATGGTCGATGCGCTGACCGAGATCCCCGTCGACATCGATCTGGCCCCGCTGCGCGCAGCCCGCGAAGCGGCAGCACAGGACGGCTGATGCTGCCGCTGCTCCTCGCCTGCACCAGCCCAGCCCTGCGTCAGGTCGAGGGTCCAGCCGCAGTGATGCCCGCCAGCATCGCGCTGGCCCCCGCTGTGCACCTGCACACCCTCCCAGCACCCGACGGAGACCCATTCGCTCAGGGAGAGTATGTCGGAGACATTTGGTTCTCCGGAGGCTTTTCCAGAGTCGAGGCACTCGACAACCAGGTGCGCTCGGTCGCGGTTGACCTGCGCCACCAGGAGCAATACGCCGCACAGTCAGCCGCCTGGCTCGACGCCACCTTCGCCAGACTGCTCGATGAGCAAGACATCTCCTGGCATCCGCTTCCTGGTCGGCTGACCCCGCCACGGCCGCTCCGCACCAACATCCGCGGCAGCGGACCGCTGGACGGCACCGACAACCAGAGCCTGCCCCGCTTCGATCTCCGCCCCCTCCCCCTGACCGCTCCGCCTTCCCTGCCGCCAGGGACAGGCGCAGTGCTGGTTCCACTGATCGTGCACTACTACAGCCACAACGGCGGCTGGTTTATCGGACAGTCCACCGGCTCTGCCGCCGGAGCTCGCATCCGCGTGCTGTGGTCTCTCTACGGAGACGACGGCGGAGTGCTGACCTGGGGAGAGGTCGGCACCCGCTACATCGAGCCCTACTTCTACACGCCCAACCAGGCCCAGCTTCAGGACTACCTGATCGCGGTGGAGGAGTCGCTCACCCGTCAGCTGAGTCGGCGGGCGCTTCAGTAGCGCAGCTTACTCTTCGTCTGCAGCCGGAGGGAGGCCCTGGTAGGGATTGGGACGCTCGTCGATCTTGACGCCCCAGGCATGAACCGTGGCGCAGCGCTGCCCGAAGATCGGTCTGCCGAGGACCAATCCAGTGCTCTCGTTCTCGATGCGGGTGTCGAGGAGATGAGTGGCCTCAGGAATCTTGGCCAGGGCAGCGTAGAGGGCCCGAGAGGACTCCGGCGTGCCGCTGCTGATGAGACTCCAGCCAGCAGAGGCGCCCTGATCGCTGAACAGGTGCCCGAAGTCGATGCCCAGGATGTACGAGCCGCAGGACTCCTCAGTGGTCTCGCCGAGGATGGTGTAGCCGGCGTCTGCGAACGGGATGTCGGCGCTGGGGATGCTGGCGGACTTCAAGGCACAGCCAGACAGCATCAAGGCAGCGGCAGCAATGAGGACAGTGTTCTTCATGAGTTCTCCTGGAGAGTAGCAAAACAACTTTACCGTGCGGATGCTCCTCAGGACCGCTGTCCCCGTCCCTCAAGCGAACGCAGCGGGCATGAATACACGGATTACAGCGACGACCTAAGCTGCGCGCGGACCTTCCGAATATCTTCGCGGATCTTCAAGATGTCGACATCCTGATCTGGATCCCAGGCGACCTCGTCCTTCTCATGGTGCCACTTCAGGAACGCCAGGTCGATCTGACGACGCCCGAGCCTGCGGTGCAGCCACCATGGTCCGGGGCCCTTGGTGAAGAAGCGCTTCAAGCTCGCCCAGGCGCGACGCCGGGCTGGGAGGAGGCGCTCGATGTCGCCTGGCTTGACGATGTCCGCCGCAGAGTCCGAGAGGTACTGTCGGATGATGCGATTCTCGTGCCGCCATGCGACCCCGACAACAATCAACAGGACGAGGGTGAATGGGAGCTGGAGGATCGCGACCGCCAGGGGCAACGCAACGAGGTACTGCACCGCCACGCTATCGCCACCTGTGATGTACACAAACGGGCCGACGAAGGTGTTCCAGGCAAAGTGCGCAAACATCGCGATGCCGAGGAAGATCGGCGGCATGGCCCAGCGAATCGGTCCGCGCCGCATGACCCGCATCAGCCCAAAGCCCATGCCGGTCAGGCCGGTGTAGGCGGCATGGCTGCCGCCGCTGGCGCTGACAACACCACGTGCCCATGCATTCTGGAGCATCCCCCCCATGCCCCCTTCTGCCGCAGCGTTGAGGTAGTAGGTGATGTTCTCGAACCATGCGAAGCCCAGCCCGATGATCGCTCCGTAGATGATGCCATCGAGGACGTTGTCGAACTCCTTGTGGAACAGCGTAAACAGGAGAAGGACCGCGAATCCCTTGGTGATCTCCTCGATGAACGGAGCGGAGAAGGACGCGGCCATGAAGTCCGCGATGAATGGATCGCCGGTGAGGTTGAACGCCAGGTTCGCCACGCCGCTGTTCACCTCACCCGAGATCATCGTCGAGACACAGGCCCCCCACAAGAACGCCGTAATCAGAAGCGTGGCGGGCTCGGGCTCGTTGCGGTCCAGCCACAGCAGCAGGAGTCCGTAGGGCACCGCTGTCAAGGTGGCGAGGATCGTCGCGATGATGAAGAACCCAGGCTGCGAGAACAGCATCGAGAGTCCAAACAAGCCGCTGCAGGTGAGCCCGAGGAGGAAGAAGACCCCGACAAAGAGCAGGCATCCGATGCGAAGCAGCAGGTTGTCCTTGCGGCGAAACCGCTGCTGGGTTGTGTCTTGGCTCATCAACATCCTCGAAGGCAAGGGACGCGACTATCATAGAACCATTGGAGGTTCAGAGTGCTCTGGCTGGTGTGGGTAATGACGGGGGCAGCCGATCCAGCCCGCACGGCAGCACAGGCTGGAGACTTTGCCGGAGAGCTCTCCGCATGCACGGCGATCCTTGCAGGAGCCAGCCGAGATCGGGCGTGGTCACGGTGCCAGCGACGGGTGCTCTGGCTGCAAGCACGCCAGGACACAGACGGCAGCTTCACCGCAATGACCACCCTCAGTCGAATCCGACACGACTACACCCGCCAGCCACGCTCGGACGCCATCGCTGAGATCCACGCAGCCTTCCATGCACCCCAGACCGCAGCGGCGGTGCGGCTGGAAGCCGGCCTGTGGCTGGCCCGAGAGCTGCTCGACAACCAGTCCCGTCCAGACCGCGCCCTGAGCTACACCACTCCGCTGTATGACGTGTACCCAGAGGACCGGTCCCTGACAGACCTTCACGCGCGGGCTCTGGCGAGCGTCGGACGGACCGCAGAGGCGCTGTCGATAGAGGAGGCCGCCGAGCCGATTCGGTCAGCAAATCCGGTCGAGGGGCTGCCGCTCCTGCTCCGGCAGCAGCGCCGGGACCGGCTGCAGGGGGTTAGCCTCGCTGTGGTCGCGGTCTTCTGCCTCATTGCAGCACCGCTTGCCCTTCGAGGACGCCGTCAAATTCGCCTGGTCGGCCTCGTTCCGCTCCTCGGACTCACGGCAGGCTTCGCGCTGATCGGCGGCCTCAGGGATGCCACAGTGCTGCCGACGTTTTTAGGTGTTGCCTTCTCGATGGGCATCATCCACCTGCTCAGCTCCGGCGCCACTGCTGCGGCTCCTCGCGGTCGGTCGATGATTGGCATCCTGGCTGGGCTCGCCTCGCTGGCAGCCGGCTACCTCACCCTCTACCAGACAAACCAACTCGGGAGCATCGGACTGTGAGCCTTCTCAGACTGCGACGTGGGCACGCTCCCAATTGCTCCAGCGGCAGCAGCGTCGTCGGGCTCGCCCTGGTCAGCGCGGTGGCTGCTGGCGCCATCCTCAACACCTTCGCCGACCGCTTCCGCCGATGGCGAGACGACGACCACAGCAGCGACAACAGCAGCGACGACGACGCCCCCCCGCCCCGGATCCGCACCGAGGCGTTCGGCGCGATCCTCGCACTGGCCGGAGCCCAGCTCCACCTCTCTCCAGCCTGGGCCGCCCAGGCACGGGCAGCGGGTGCGACGTCCATCGGAACAGGTGTCCTCGTGCCCGGTGCGCTGACCGCGCCCACTGAGGTTCACCTCGCGATCACCGATCACTGCCCGGTCCGCTGTGAGGGCTGCTACCTCTCTGCCGGTCCCGGAGGAAGCGCCGCCGAGGGCATCGATGCGGCACTGACTGCGCTGGCAGACCTCGGCGTCTTCGAGCTCGCGCTGGGTGGTGGCGAGCCCCTCTCCCATCCCGACCTCTTCACCATCCTGCGGCGCGCCCGTGACCTCGGCATGGTGCCCAACCTCACCACCGCAGGCCTCAGCCTCACCGCGCAGGATGCCCAGCAGCTCGCCGGACTGGTCGGCCAGATCAACGTCTCCATCGATGGACTCGGCGCGCTGTACAGCAGCGTCCGTGGCTTCTCTGGGGCCGAACGGGCGCTGCGCAGCGTGGCGCTGTTGTCGGAAGCCGGCATCCGAGTGGGTGTGAACACGGTGCTCTCCGGTCCGCTGCTGGCCGCCCCGGAAGCACTGAGAGCGCTCGGACAAGCCATCCAAGACGCCGGGGCGCGTGAGTGGCAGTGGCTGCGCTTCAAGCCTGTCGGTCGCGGAGCGCAGACCTGGGCGCAGCTCTCGCCGGCTCCAGAGCAGCTCGACCGGGTGTGGAACCGGGCGCTCCAGGCAGAAGCCGACACCGGGCTCATCATTCGCTTTGACTGTGCTCTGACGCCGTTCCTCGTCGATGCCGACATCCCGAGAGACCGCATGGAGGCCCTCGGGGTTGTTGGCTGCATCGGCGGTGAGAGCCTGTGGGCGCGAGACACCGCCGGGAACATGTCGCCGTGCTCGTTCTTTCCCGGAGAGTCCGGGGACGCAGATCTCTCTGCACGCTGGGCATCGGATCCAACCCTGGCAGACTGGCGCCAGCGCGCAGCCGAACCGCCAGCGCCCTGCGCGAGCTGTGACCACGCGGCGATCTGCCGAGGGGGCTGCCGAGCAGTCGCAGCCCACTTCGGCGATCCGATGGCCGCAGACCCACAGTGTCCGAGGGTCCGATGCAGCGCCTGATCTTGGCCGTGAGCCTCTTCGGACCAGCCGCAGCGGCATCCTACGCCATCCAGCGCTTGCTCGATGCACAGGGCGAGCCCACAGGTATCCTGCTGACCACACACATCCCCTACTACTGGCGTGCCGGAATGGCTGGACTTCACGGTCTGGCCATCGCGATCCTGCTCGCGTCTCTGGTCCGTCAGCCCGCGTATTGGCTGCGATACCTCCCGATCACCACCGTTGTCATTGTCGGACTAAGTGCCCTGGCGATGTCCGTTAGACCCTGACGCGCTAAGGAGAACATATGTGGTTGTTACTCTTACTCCTTGCGGCGTCCGGTCAAGATGACCTGAACTTCAATCGTCAGTTTGAGCTTTCACACATGGCTGTCAATGCAGATCTTATCGCCATCGTCGAGGTCATCTCTACGGGCAACATCCCTGCGGACGGCGGAACCTACACCGCAGCAACCCTTGATATCGTCGAGGTCCTCCGAGGGCGCGCGACGGGCACCCTCGATGTCCGCACCTCCGTCGCCTTCGAGGGCGATCCAGGCATGACGAAGCTGGGTCTAGTCCCAGGCTACAAGCTGGTTGTCTTCCTCGACCCAAACAACACCATCCTCGACGGCGGTGTATTCTACTTGGAAGCCGGCTTTGGCTGGCGACCCAAGCGCACAGGGCTGTTCATCAACCCACGAGCCGACCACGACTGGATCAGCGAGATCGATCCGTCCAAAGACTACACCCTCTGGCCCCTCGCTGAGATTCGAGAAGCGACGGACTCTCCACGGGCATACCGAAGGAAGAAGCGCCGAGAGCAGAAGCGGTGAGCCCGGAGCAGTACGCGCTGCTCGCACGGCTCCACGGACACCTCGGCTGGCTGGGACTTGCGGTGCTCCTTCACCCGATTCTCTTGCTGCGCCGCGGGCCGCTCTCCCGACTGGGTCGCCTGACCGCATGGACAGCACTCGCCCTCATCACTGCGCCCTACACCGCAGGGCTGTGGCTATACCCGACCTACCGAGCGGCGGTGAAGCCCGATCTGCTGGCCGCAAGTCCCACCGCAGCACGCGCGTTTGAGACCAAGGAGCACCTCGCCTTCTTTGTGGTGGTGCTCACCGCTTCGGGCATCGCCTCTGCACTCCTGCGGGGCCCCATTCCCTTGACCCGGGCCCTGCTGATCAGCGCGTGGCTGTGCGGAGTGCTCGTCGGCGGGCTCGGCATCCTCATCGCCTCCACCGCGCACCCGGCCTGGTAGCTACCGAGGCACGACGAACGTGTCGATGACGTTGCCGGCGAGATCGTAGGCGTTGACCGTCATCTCCTGCGGGGTGACGTCCGCGATGAGGTAGTGGTTGGTCGGTACGGCGACCGCACCGAACCACTGCTCCTCAGTGCTGCCATACAGGGGCGCGCCCGCCCCTCCCGTGACGACGTAGACCGTGCCCTCGCCCTCACCGACAGCGGCTCCGTCTCGGATGGGAACCGACCGCTCGTAGAGGTGGTTGTGTCCGGCGAACACCGCGTGTACATCGTGCTTGTCAAACGCGGGGACCCAGGCGGCGCGGACGTCGAGGTCTGAATTGTGGGTGGTACAGGTGGCGTAGGCAGACTGGTGGTGGACCGCGATCTTCCAGTCGTCGCCCGCCTCAGTGAGGGCTTGGTCGAGGAAGACCGCCTGCTCCTGGGTCAGCTCTGCGGCATCTCGGACCGTGTCGTTGAGGACCACGATCCGCATCCCGCCGTAGTCGATGCTGTACCACTCCTCATTCCCCGGCAGGGCAAACTGAGCGAAGTAGTTCTGCGAGAGGAACTCGTGGTTGCCATGGGCAGGAACGATCGGCCGGCGAGCAAGGACATCCCCAGCCGCCTCCAGCCAAGCCTCCCACTCCTCCTGGCTGGTTCCAAACTCCACCATGTCTCCGGAGAACAGGATGAAATCAACCTCAGCAGTATCGAACGCCTCGACGACCTGCCCCCAGGTCTCGTACGCCCCTCGTGAGTCCCCCGCGATCCCGATGCGGAAGGAGTCCAGCTCATCTGCGGGGGTGGTGATCGTGAACGTCTCCGACCACGCCCCCTCCCCGCCGACCCGATAGCGGTAGGTCGTTCCCGGAATCAGCCGACCACAGAGGCGCACCTCATGAAGTCGATAGAGCCCCGCGCCGACCTCGCCGCTGCCATAGAGAAAGCTCGCGCCTTCATAGCGTACCGCCCCCTCCGGGAAGCCCTCCACAGGGCCGATCTCGACGACAGAGGCCAGGGTGTCCAGATCGGTTCCCCACAGAAATGCCGCCGAGGTGCCGGTCTCGACGGAGGGCCACTGGTAGCGGATCCAGCGCGGCGCCGGCGCTGCACCGAGAACCACGGAGTGCGGATCAGCGGCGATGTCCAGGTCTTCCAGGAAGCCGGTGGGAATGTCGACGTTCTCAGAGCAGGCCTCGGAAGACCAGACCACAGCGGAGTCTTCAGGAGCAGTCTGACAGGCGAGAAGGAGTAGCAGCATGCTCCACATCTTATCCGGTCCGCGCCGGCCATCTGAAACGAGTAAGATGAAGCATGCTCCTGCTGCTCATCGGCTGTGAAACCGATCAGGGCCTGTTCGTCTACACCGACGACATGGCCGTGACCGACACCAGCGCTCCGGCTTCTCCTGAGGACACCAGTCAGCCGGACGACACGCCCCCGCCGGACGACACTCAAGACACCGACGACGAGCAGGTCGCGCCTCCCCGCGCGCCGCGAGCGGGAGAGCTGGTCATCTCCGAGCTGATGGTGAACCCCGTGGGGGTCTCTGACGAAACCGGCGAGTGGGTGGAGCTGTACAGCGCGGCGAGCGTGGAGCTCGACCTGTCGGGACTGAGGCTGGGAGATGACGGGGTCGACGATGCTGAGGTGGCGCTCATCGACCCCATCGTCTCGCCTGGAGAGCTGATCGTGCTGTGCGCCAGCGCGTCGAGCAACGGCGGGGTCAGCTGCCAGGGCACGTACCTCTACCAGAGCTTCGGGGGCGGCTTTGCGCTGTCGAACAGCGAGGATGAGGTGGTGGTCATCGCAGCCGACGGAACGGTGGTGGATGCGATCCAGTACAGCGAGGGGTTCTCCGTGGCCGGGCAGAGCCTGGGCGTCGCGCCGGGGTGCCTGGATGCTTCAGCCAACGACACGGCGAGCTGCTGGTGTGCGCAGAGCGGAGCGCTGAGCAGCGGAGATGTCGGAAATCCAGGGAGCTGGAACGACGGGTGCTGAGCCGAGGCGCGCTGCGACCCCGATGGGATAGAGTCGCCGAAGTATGCGCCGCGTGATCGATCCAAGCACCTGGGAGCCCCCCGAGCCGCCCCCCTCCCGAGGGGATGGTCTCATCCGCGGAACGCTGTATGGCTCCAGGCTCTATGAGCAGCCAGAACATGCAGCGCTCGCGAGCGAGGTCCGGGTGTTCTGCCGACCCGGGCCGATCCTGAACCTGGAGATCGGTGTTGATCGTGGGTATCGCATCCTCGGCCATGCCCGGCGCTGGACGAAGCAGCGGTGGCTGGGGGTTGAGCTGAGGCGAACGGTCCGAGAGGCTGCCGAGCATGCACCGAGCAACTGCATGCTGCTGCGCGGAGACATCCGGGCTGTGCTGGCGGCCGGTCTCATCGGGGCCCATCGGCTGAAGCGGGTGGACATCCTGTTCCCCACCCCCTCCAACAATCCCGGCCACCTCCTGCTGACCCCTGCGGTCGTGGCGCTGCTCGCGGGGAGCCTGGAGGCCGACGGCGTGCTGCTGTTTGCAACCGATGTTCCCGGAATGGCACGGCTTGCAGCACGCCTGCTGGCGCGCTGGCCCCGTGTGGAGGAGCCACCGTCCGGACCGGTTCTCTCCAGGCGAGAGAAGGTCTGCGCCCGTGATGGACTGACCGTGTGGCGCTGGGCCTGCAGACCGCCACCGAATTAGGCCCTCTCCATGCTCACACTCTTCTCGGTCCTGACCGCCTGCACCCGCACCACTGAGCCCGTCGCGCCCGCCGCGCCCCCGGCGGCCCCGCCCGAGGTGCCCGCAGAGGCAGCCCTGCCCGAGGTGCCCGCGGAGGCAGCCCCGCCTGAAGTGCCCGCGGAGGCGGACTCGATCCCGACCTCGAGCACCTCACCGGTCGGCAGCTGGTCCTCGACCGGCTGCGGCGAGCGAACCTACGAGCGCCGAGTCGCGCTGCTGGAAGGCGGGACGTTCTCCGGTCAGGAGCGCATCTCTCCCTGCCCCCCCGGCGCGAACTGCATGTGGTCGGGTGTCCACAGCTTCACCGGGCAGTGGACCCTCGCCGAGCAGACCGTTGCGCTCACGGTCACCAAGACCGACGCCCAGGATGCGCAAGCCGAGGCCTGGCCTGACGCGCTGACCTGGACCGGAGGTCGCCTGCTGGAGGGAGACTGCGCCTACGCACCGATGGCCGTCGAGGACAACGGGCCGCGCTAAAGAATTAAGCCGGCGCGACCTCAACGGGAACACCGTTGACTGCAGCGGTCCCGCACAGCGGATCCACCCGCAGCTCGTCGGTGAGGTCATTGGCGCTGACTCCGGCGTGGGCGCTGGCGACCGACATCCGAACCCCCGCTCGGCCATGGCCCCAGCCGTGCGGCAGGCTGACCACGCCGGGCATCACCTCGTCAGAGATCACCACAGGCGCGAGCAGCTCTCCGACCCGAGAGCGCACCCGAGCCAGCTCGCCGCTGACCAGGCCGATGCGCTCAGCGTCCTGAGGATGAACCAGCAGGGTGCAGCGAGGCTTGCCCCGAACGAGCCGCTCCGCGTTGTGCATCCAGGAATTGTTGCTGCGCAGGTGACGCCGGCCGATGAGCAGCAGCCCGTCGTCCACCCCCTCCACGAGCCGTGCACTCAGCCGGGGCAGATCGGCGAGCAGGAGCTCTGGAGCCAGGTGGATGCGGCCATCCTTGGTGAACAGCCGCTCGGGAAAGACGGGCTTGAGAGGTCCGAGATCGACCCCGCTGGGGTTGGCCTTGAGGGTCGCGAGCGACAGCCCCGACAGGGCCTTAATGCCGCCGCCATAGGGCCCCGTCCGCAGCGCATAGTCAATGATTCCAGCTGGCTTCACCCACTGCCGGGCGGTCTGCATCGCTCGACTCTTTACGCCTCGGGTCAGTCGCTTCTCCAGCTCCAGCATGATCTGCCAGTCGTGCTTGGCATCGGGCGCGGGCTGAAAGAGCGCCGGAGAGTACTTTGCGGTGTTGCGGACCGCGAGCAGGTTGAACACCAGGTCGTAGTGATCTCGCTCCAGGGGACTGGTCGGCGGGAGGATGACGTGGGCGTGGCGGGTGGTCTCGTTGATGTAGAAGTCCACCGAGACCATGAAGTCCAGCCCGGCGAGCGCGGTGTCGAGCTGTGTGCCGTTGGGCACGGAGAGCACCGGGTTGCTGGCGGAGGTGACCAGCGCCCGGATCTGTCCCTCCCCCTCTGTGAGGATCTCCTCAGCGAGCACCGCCGCCGGGAGCTCTCCGTCAAACTCCGGGAGACCACGAACCCGGCTGCGCCAGCGGCCATAGCGCCCCGGTCGGCTGATCCCACCGACCCCCTTGACCACATCAACGGCGGGTGTCGCGAACATGGCCCCGCCGGGACGATCAAGGTTCCCTGTCAGGACGTTGAGCACCGTGATGAGCCACTGACAGAGCCCGCCGAACGGCTGGGTCGAGACGCCCATGCGACCATAGACCGAGCCGCCGTCGACCGCTGCGAGCTGACGGGTGAGGTCTCGGATCTGCGCTGCGGAGATCCCGGTGATCGGCGCGACAGCCTCTGGGGTGAACGAAGCGAGCCCCTCACGAATGGCCTCGACGCCGGACAGAAGCGGAGAGAGCCGGTCGGTCACTACGGCATCGGTCTCAAACAAGGTCGTGACCATTGCCGCGAGCAGGAGGGCATCCGTGCCTGGTCGGATGAACAGGTGGGCGTCTGCGAGATCGGCGGTCTCGGTTCGACGCGGATCGACCACGATCACGCTTCCCCCGCGCTCCTGGATCGCTGCGAGTCGCCTGCGAATGCCCGGCGCGGTCATCAGGCTTCCCATGCTCGCCGCTGGGTTGCCGCCGATGATGAGCAGGAACCGGCTCCGATCAACATCGGGCACCGGCATCATCAGCTGGTGCCCAAACACCTGCATCGCGACGAGCTGGTGAGGGAGCTGATCGACAGAGGTGGAGGAGAACCGCATCTTCGTGTGCAGCGCGCGCACAAAGTACTGCGCATACAGGATGAGCCCGTGGTTGTGGACCGTCGGGTTGCCCTGAAACACCGCCACCGCGTTGTTGCCGTTGGCGTCCTGGACGCGCTTGATCCCAGCGGCGGTCAGCGCGAGGGCTTCCTCCCAGGAGATCTCCTCCCACCCCTCGCCCACCCGCTTCACCGGCTTTCGCAGGCGATCCGGATCGGCATGGAGATCCTGAAGCGCGACGGCCTTGGGACAGATGTGCCCCTGGCTCAGCGGGTCTTCTTTGTCTCCACGAATCGAGAGGATGCGATCTTCCTCGGTTTCGATAACGATTCCGCAGATGGCTTCGCAGAGGTGGCAGGCACGGTGGTGGAGCTGAGGCATGCTGGCATTCTACCCCGGAGACTCTGATGCTTCTCGGCGCAGTCGAAGGCGGCGGCACCTGGTTTCGCGCAGCAGTCGGACATGCAGACGGCACCATCCAGGACAGCACGCGCATGGCGACCACTGCTCCCATGCAGACCCTCGGCGCTGTGGCGGACTTCTTGGCAGCACACCCGATCACAGCCGTCGGGATCGGCTGCTTTGGTCCACTCAGCCTGTCGACGACCTCAGCAGACTACGGCAAGATCACCACCACCCCCAAGGCGGGCTGGTCGGGGGTCGATGTCCGCGGCTTCCTCGCACAGCGACTCAAGGTCCCGGTCGCAATTCAGACCGACGTCACCGCAGCGGCCATCGGAGAGCACTGGCTCGGCGCAGGTCAGGGGGCAGAGAGCCTCGCCTACCTCACAATCGGGACCGGAATCGGCGGTGGCTTCCTGGTCAAGGGCCAGCCTGTGACCGGCCGACTGCACCCTGAGATGGGCCACCTCCCCGCGCGCCGGCAGCCCGACGATGCCTTTCCCGGGCTGTGTCCATTTCATGGCGACTGCCTGGAGGGCATGGTGTCCGGACCAGCGCTCGCTGCGCGGTGGGGGGTACCCGGCGAGCAGCTCCCCGCCGGTCATCCGGCATGGGATCTCAGCGCGCGCCTCCTGGCAGATGGTCTGACCACCATGCTCGCCGTCATTGCTCCCGACAGGCTCATCCTCGGTGGCGGCGTCGGGCAAAATCCAGCGCTCTGGGGGCCCCTCCACACGCACCTCGCTGTCGCAGTGAGCAGCTACTGGCCGAGACTCTGCATCACAGACTGGCTGCTCCGACCCGATCTGGGTGAGCAGTCTGCTCTGCTCGGGGCACTGCTCATGGCCAGGGGCGCTCGAAGGGGCATGGAGTGATGCCGGTACTCCTCCATGCGCGAACGTCCCGGGTCCGCTCAAAGCCCTGAGCGCTCACACAGCAGACGACGTGTCCACTACCATCGCTCGGCCTGACTGTGCGTAAAAGAGTCGCCCGCTCAACAACAGCAGCAGGACTGCGTCGCGGCATGCAGACCGGACTCGACGCCGCCGCTGCTGTGGAAGCTCACACAGGATCCGGTGCCGCCGCACCCGCAGCCGGCAGCGGAGCGGTCGCGCCCACGACTCCGTGAGCAGATCGAGAGCTCAGCATCCACACTTCGGCGTTACGGTCTACCGCGATGCTGCTGCTTGCCCTGACGGGGTGCCTCGATGCCATTCTGGAGGCCCCCTTCGTTTTGTCTACCGGACTCACAGAGGTCCGCAGCATCACGCCATCTGGGCGCACCACAATGCTGGCAGCAACTCCAGGCGGAGTGGTCGAGATCGACGGCAGCGGTGCCCACACGCTCCTCAGCACGCACCCCGCACGGGCCATCGCCGCGCACGCGACGGTGATCTACCTGCTGACGGACGATGCGCTGCTGTGGGGAGCGATGCCGCCACCGGGGGAGCGCATCGGTGCGCTCTCGCACATCTCGGTCGCCGGTGTGGTCGACATCCAGTCGTGGTGCCACGGACAGGTTCTGCTGGCTGGCGCAGCAGGTCTTCAGACCTTCGACAGCAGCAGCGGTATGCTCTCCCCCTACCCCGCCAAGCTGCCACCGCTGAAGAGCGTCAGCCTTCCGGCAGAGGCCCCCTGTACTGGTGCTGTGGTCGCCTCTGCGGATGCCGTCATCGAGGTCATCGGTGAGGAACTCCGAAGCCTGCCCGTCGACACCCCCCGCGTCGTCACGCCCGGGCGCGATGGACACACCTGGCTCATCCACGGCACGCCGCCCATCCTCTCTCGCATGCAAGACGGCACCCTCAGCCTGCGCGCCGAGCACATCGGGAATCCACTGGATGCCCACTTCGGCACCGGGGAGCTGTTCTCGCCGAGCAACATCTACTTCGCCGATGCAGCGGGAACCCTGGACTACGCACGGGTCATCGATGACGCGTCCAGATAGGTTCAGGTATGGCCTCTCTCTCCGACGTGCTTCGTCCTCGTCAGCTGCTCGCATCCATCGGCTTGCTCCCGCTGAGTGCCCAGGCTGCACCGGGTGAATTTCAGCTCGTTCGGACCACCGAGGACTGTCAGACCTACATGGGCGCACGCGATGCCGACGGGGTCACCCCGGTCCGCATCGAGTGTCGGTGGGATGGCATCGAGAAGGCTTCTGTAGAGGCCATGTTCGACCAGTTTGATCGCTATCATGAGTTCGTCTGGGCGCTGGGCGACTCCCGCATCGAGCGCACAGAGCCCAACCGAGCGCTCGTCTGGCAGCGCCATGAGGTCCCCGGAACGGCCCCTCGGGAGACCCTGGTGTGGCTGCTCGCAGAAGACAACGGGTTTGGAAGCCGGCGGTATACCTGGACGACCGCCCCTGAGGAGGAGCTCACCCTCTCCGCATCAGCCGTCCGTGCCCCACGGAACGACGGCATGTGGAACATCATTCCAGGCGACTCAGGGGTCGATGTCGTCCTGGAGCTGTCGTATGACCCAGGCGGAATGGTCCCAGACTGGCTGGTCAAGTGGTGCCAGACCCTCGGAGCCGATCGCATGATGTCCGAGATCCAGGGCATCGCAGCCAGCGGTGGCGTGCTGTAGGGTCCGCTCAGCGCCAGCAGAGGGTGTCGCGTCCAGAGTTCTTGGCAAGGTACAGCGCCCGGTCTGCTCGCTCAACGAACCCAGCGGTCTCCTCACCGGGGCGGTACATCGTGCCGCCCATGCTGCAGGTGACGCTCAGCCCCACGGCGTGCCCTGGATGGTCCAGCTTCCGGATGGCTTTCTGGATGTGCAGGGCGCGGTTCTTCGCCTGGGCTGGGTTGACATCCAGCAAGGCGATGGCGAACTCGTCTCCGCCGAGCCGGACGGGAAGGTCCGTCCGCCGCACCTCGGATCGCAGGATCTCTCCAACGCTGGCGAGGACAGTATCTCCAGCACTGTGACCGAGCTGGTCATTGATCGGCTTGAAGTGGTCGAGGTCGATGTAGATGAGAGCAAGCCCCTCTTCCGTCTCCTGAGACCGCTCCATGAACCGACCAATCTGCGCCTGAAAGCAGCGACGATTGTACAGCCCGGTCAGCGGATCAGTCTGGGCGAGCAGCTCCTGCTGATCCAGCTCCTCTCGGGTTCGCCGGAGGTAGTCAAGCGTTCCCTCCAGTTCGTGGTTCTTCTGGCGGAGGAGCATGCTGAGCGACTCCTCCTTGCTGACCATCACCGTGCAGGTCCGCCGCATCAATGTGATCAGGATGTCGGGCCGGACAGACGAGAGATGAGCCATGCTCTTCTGGTCCAGTTGGTAGAAACGCGCGGCAGTGCGAGCGACGATGGTGGCGCTGCGGGGATGCATCGGATCAATAAAGGCCAGCTCACCAAAGTAGCTGCCGTACTCGGACATCACCCGGACCATGTTGGGGAGATGAATCTCGACACAGCCATCGATGAGAATGAACATCGAGTCCCCAGACTCTCCCCGCTTCATCAGGCAGTCTCCGGGACCTGTAATCAACAGGGTTCCCGCATCGAGCAGTCCCTGGATCTGATCGGAAGAGAATGTCGTTGCAGCAGAAACTTGCGAAAAAATATTACGCAGAACTATCGATGCCTCCACATTGCATTGTCGGTGGGTCACACCACTCTTTAATGGCGTTTTCTGCCTCAGACACAATCAGCAGTCCAGCAACGTGTCCGGACACTACTCGATATATCCTAGCGCACGGAGGGCTTCGGACATCTCATCCTCCGACTCACTCGGGACGATATCGGCATCGATCACCGCCTGAAGTGCCGCATTGAGGGGGCCACTCGCATCAACAGGGCGCGGCTGAAGCTCCCTGGGGTCCGCAGCGCGCTGGTAGACCGCGATGGGATGGGCTCGGCTCCCGCCCAGGCTTCGCTCCCCGTCACGCACAACCGCCCCGGAGAGGCGTCCGAAGACCGGATCGAGATCTTCGTTGTCTGAGACGGTGAGCGAGAGCTGCTGTCGGGGAGGATTCGGCTCGAGCAGAGAGCGAGCGCCGTCCGGGACCGGCAGCCCGGCGAGGGCGAGCAGCGTGGCAGCAACGTCTGTGATCTCAACCACCGCAGCGGAGATCGACGGGGAGATGTCCGGACCAGCGATCAGCAGCGGGACATGAGTGTCTGGTGCAAACGCCAGCTTGCCGTGGGTGAACAGGTAGTCGTGCTCTCCGAGGCTCTCGCCGTGATCGCCGACAATGACCACGCTCGCAGCCGGCGCCGCAGCAAGGATAGCTCCGACCAAGGCATCCAGATCGGCGATCTCTGCACGGTACAGGGCTCGTCCCTGCTCCTGCTCAGCATCCGACCACCCAGACTGAACGTTGAGGGCAAGAGACAGCCCCTTCGGCTCTAAGGGCGCGTTGCTCGGCAGGCCCGCTTCCTGAGCCGCCTTCAGCGAGGGAGTGTAGGGCCAGTGTGCATCGTAGAGGTGGATCCAGGTGAAGACCTTCTGCTCCACAGGGCGGTGCGCCGAGAGCGCCGCAGCAACAGTCTGCGCTCCCCGACGAGAGAACCCGGTGCGCTCAGGGTCCGGCACCAGCGGATGGGCCGCTGAGATCCGCGCCTCAAAGACCGCATCATACCCACTAAAGCCCCGCCCAAACCCCAGACCGGGCTCGAGGATTGCCGCAGAGATCCACGCCTCGGTGTGCCAGCCCGCGTCCTGAAGCTGCTCGGGGATCCAGGGAATCTCCGACGGGAGCGCAGCGCCATTGAGCAGGACTCCATGCTGGAGCGGGTGGAGTCCTGAGAGCAGCGAGGTGTGGGCAGGACCGGTAATGGCAGCCGGAGAGAACGCCTGGCGAAACACCCGGCTCCGAGCCGCAAGGGCGGAGAGGTTGGGCGTTCGGGCGGTCTCGACATCGCCCCCGATGAAGTCAAGAGCGTCCGCACGCACGGTGTCGAGGGTGATCAAGATGAGATCAGGCGGACGCGCCGAGACCACAGGGCCAGGACGCTGTCCAGCGGCAAGCGAGAGCCCCGCCAGCAGCACGACTCCCTGACCAACCCGAGGCCAGTACAGACCAGGAAGCGCCAGCAGGAATGCAGCAGCAGCGAATGCACCAGCAGAGATGCGTGCCAGCGCATCGAGCTCTTCGGCCGTGGGAATCACGCCATCAGCGGGTCCCGGACCGGCGGTAAACCCCGAGAGCGCAGCGAGCAGCACAGCACCCAGGATCACCGCGCCCCGAAACAGCAACACCCCGCCAGTTAAGGGCGGGGTGCGTCTTTGATGAGGAGGAGCGGTCAGCGTTAGCGCTCGAGCTCGATGTCTGCATCGACGCCGCCGGAGGTGCACTCACCCTCGATGGTCTCGCTGTCGACCAGCTCACCGAGGATCTCGATGGAGCCGTTCTCGCCGAAGTCGAGATCGATCTCGACCTCACCGCCATCGTACTTCCCCTCGGCCTCGCCCTCCAGCTCGAACTGGTAGCCGTAGTAGAGGAAGGAAGCCTGAGCCTCGCCCTCAAGCTCGCCGCCGTCGTCGGACTCAATGTCGATCTCGACATCCATGTCGTATGCAGAGAACTCGCAGGTACCTTCCCAGGCACCTTCAAGGTTCGTAAAGATGCCGCAGCCGCTCAGAATGACGGGCAGCAGGAGAGTGAAGTATCGCATGGTGTCTCCATCTGGGTTTCGCAATCAAACCCAGGTCTTGTCGCCTCGATTCCGGGAAGTTGCAGTCGAGTCTGTTTACCAGACCACCTCAGCAACCGCCATACACCCCGCTTCCTTTTTTCTCTTCAGGCGTTGAAAGTGATGCGACAACAGCAGCCAATCCGGACACGACGAGAAAAGGACTTTCGTTCAGATCGCGCTGCGACAGCCCATCGAAAGCGCTTGACGAAACAACTTAGTGTAAGTAAAACACTAACTAAGCATATCAGGAGTTCCGACGTGGGTACACGATACATCCCTTCACCAGCACTGCTCACCGATCTTTACCAGCTGACGATGGCATATGGCTACTGGAAGGTCGGAATGGCTGAGCATCGAGCGGTGTTTCATTTGTTCTTCCGCAAGAACCCGTTCAAGGGAGGATATGCCATCGCCGCAGGGCTCTCCGCAGCCGTGTCGCTGCTGGAGCGTTGGCAGTATTCATCGGACGATCTGGCGTACCTCGCGGGACTGACCGGCAACGACGGCCAGCCGCTGTTCGAGCAGGGCTTCCTCGACTACCTCCGAGACACCCCGCTGGGCATTGACGTCGATGCGCTTCCTGAGGGCACCGCAGCCTTTCCGCACCAGCCCCTGATGCGGCTGAGCGGACCGCTGATCCAGTGCCAGCTCTTAGAGACCCCGCTGCTGACCATTCTCAACTTCCAGACCCTCATCGCCACAAAGTCCTCTCGCATCTGTCGGGCGGCGGCCGGCGAGAGCGTCCTGGAATTCGGTCTCCGGCGCGCACAGGGTGTCGATGGCGGGCTGTCCGCGAGCCGCGCAGCCTACATCGGCGGCTGCAACGCGACCTCCAATGTGCTGGCAGGGAAGCTGTACGACATCCCCGTCAAGGGCACCCATGCCCACTCCTGGGTCATGGCATTCGATACCGAGCGAGCCGCGTTTGAGGCGTATGCCTCCGCGATGCCGAACAACTGTGTCTTCCTCGTCGATACCTACGACACCGTCGAGGGGGTGCGCACAGCCGTTGAGGTCGGCACCGCGCTGCGAGAGCGGGGCTACGAGATGGTCGGAATTCGGCTCGACTCTGGTGACCTCGCTGCGCTCAGCCAGGCAGCCCGGACAATCTTAGACGAGGGCGGGTTTCCAGATGCAGCCGTCGTCGCCAGCGACAGCCTCGACGAGCATCGGATCGCGGAGCTGAAGTCACGGGGCTCGTGCATCACGGTCTGGGGGGTGGGCACCAACCTCACCACCGCCAAAGATCAGCCAGCGCTCGGCGGGGTCTATAAGCTCGCTGCCATCGCCGCTCCAGGCAAGCCCTGGGCCTACCGGATCAAGCTCTCCGAGCACCCGATCAAGGTCTCCAATCCAGGCATCCAGCAGATACGCCGCTACACCGACGATGATGGTCGCTTCATCGGAGATCAGATCTTTGAGGTCGACCAGGGTGCGGACCACACCCTGGAGAGCCTCGCGCACCCAGGGAGCACCACTGAGATCCCCACCAGCGCGCACAGCACAGACCTGCTGGAGCCGATCTACCGCGCTGGAGAGAAGGTCTGGGAAGAGCCATCCATCCACGCCATCCGAGAGCGCGCTGCTGAGCAGCTCTCGCTGCTTCCGCCGGATGTGGTCACTGGTAAGGCGGACTACCCTGTCGGCCTCTCTCCTGCGCTCTCCACCCTCAAAGCCGCCCTGATGGCCGCTGCTCGGAGATCATGATGGCCCCGCTCTTCTTCTCCTGCGCGCACTACTCTGCGCTCACCGATGCCCTGTGTACCCAGAGCGGAGCCGAGCGCGGTGCGCTCCACAGCCATCGCTTCCCCGACGGCGAGCACTACCTCCGGCTGGACACACCAGTCGATGGGCGCGATGTCTTCATCATCGGCGGCACCCAGAACGACTCCGCAACCTTAGAGCTGTTTGATCTGGCCTGTGCTGCTGTTCACTATGGAGCGCGCCGACTGACCCTCATCATTCCCTACTTTGGCTGCTCGACCATGGAGCGGGCAGTGAAGGGGGGAGAGGCCGTCACGGCCAAGAACCGCGCGCTGCTGCTGTCAGCGGTCCCGCCAGCAGCCTATGGAAACCGAGCCTTCCTCGTCGATCTACACTCCGAGGGCATCCCGCACTACTTCGGGGCCGCCATGCGCACGGTCCACATCTACGCCAAGCCCGCAATCTCTTCAGCCATCACTCAGCTCGGCGGTGAGGACTTCGTGCTGGCCTGCACCGACGCTGGCCGGGCCAAGTGGGTCGAGAGCCTCGCCAACGACATCGGCGTGGACCCAAGCTTCGTGTTCAAGCGACGCCTCGACGGTGAGCGCACTGAAGTGACCGCGGTCTCCGCTCAGGTCGCGGGTCGGACGGTGGTCATCTACGACGACATGATTCGGACCGGCGGCTCGCTCATCGGTGCCGCACGAGCTTACAAAAGCAGCGGCGCGAAGCAAATCTTTGCGATCACCACCCACGGCATCTTCCCAGGAGACGCCCTCGATCGGATCCGTGAGAGTGAGCTCTTCGAGCGCATCATCAGCACCGACAGCCATCCCCGAGCCGCTGAGGTTGCTGCGGAGCACCCAGACTTCCTCTCAGTCATCTCGCTGGCTGGCGTGCTGAGTGCAGCCCTCAGGGAGCACCCCTGATGCCCTATACCTACGCGTATCCACGTCCCTCTGTGACCGTTGACTGCGTGGTGTTTGGTCTAGACGGGCTGGAGGAAGAAGACCTCAAGGTGCTGCTCATCGAACGGGGGCGTGAGCCATTCGCCGGATGCTGGGCACTGCCCGGAGGCTTTGTCGACATGGGCGAAGACCTGGAGACGGCGGCACGCCGAGAGCTGGAGGAAGAGACCGGCGTAACGATCGACTACCTCGAGCAGCTCTACACCTTCGGCGCTCCCCAGCGCGATCCCCGCGGCCGAGTGATCTCAGTGGCCTGGTATGGACTCGTTCGGACCCTCGACCACACCCCGACCGGTGCAGACGATGCCAACAAGGCCGAGTGGTTCCCCGTCGTCTCTCCACCCCAGCTCGCCTTTGATCACCAGCGCATCGTGACCATGGCCCATGAGCGCCTCAAGGCCAAGATCCGCTACGCCCCAGTCGGCTTCAACCTTCTCCCGGAGCAGTTCACCCTCCGTCAGCTCCAGCGCCTCTATGAGATTCTGCTGGATCGACCCCTGGATAAGCGAAACTTCCGCCGGAAGCTTCTGTCCATGGGACTGCTCATTGAGACGGACGAGCTCCAGCAGGACGTCCCCCACCGTGCCGCCCGGCTGTACCGCTTTGATCCACAGCAGTATCAAGAGCTGACCCGACAGGGCTTCGTCTTCGATCTATAGGACATCGACCCGGTTTGGTCGCACCATATCCTGGACCTGGGTGACGTCTCCGTACAGCACCACATGCTGCCCAGGCTCCTGCACCCAGCCCACGCTCGGGATCGCCTCGACCCGGCTGCCAGACTCGACCGCGAGGACCTGTAGGAAGCTTGCACGCAAGGCTTGCCTCCATCAACAACTTCCCGGCCATTCGGCAGCCCCGAGGGAGCGCGATTTAGGTGGCCCCGAAGCCACTCTTGTACAGCAGCAGCTCCTCATGCGGCACACTCTCGCCCATGCAGCGGGCCAGCAGGGGCCGAAGCATGTCGCTGAGGACCCGCGTCCCGACCTGCCGCAGCGGGAACCATGCGCCCAGCGCACTGCCAGCCATCATCCAATGGTTTCGCAGCGACAGCCCGAGGGACTCAGGGTTGTTCGAGGTCATTACACCCGTGACCACGGCCGCAGCTCCGGCGTGGCCGAGCGCGATGAGCACGTTCGCGATCCGTCTCCACAGCGGGTGGTTGACGATCCGCTCAGAGACCCGCGTGGTGACCTCGGTACCAGTGAATGCAGAGAGGGCCAGGAAGTGAGCGGAATCTGCTCCCAGACCGGCCAGCTCAAACGCAACATAATCTGCAATTACAATGACATACAATGAACGGATGTGTTCAAGAGCAGGAACACACTGAGCACTGCGCAACCTCAGGCACGAGCCGACTCGCGGCCAGAGTCCAGCATGAACAGACAGGAGCTGCGGCTGAACTGGACCATCTGCTGTGCCCACTCTAAGTCTGGTCCGTCTCGCTGGAGCCCAAAGATGGAGAGGTCCGTGACTGGAGAGTTGCGGACGGCGCTCTCAAAATCTCCAACCACAACCCGACGCTCCACCGAGGCGGGAAACCGAACGAGATCGCAGAGGGTGTCGAGGAACTGCAGGGTTCGCTCATGATCATCGGAATCCTGAATCGTCGTGGAGAGGATGAGCTTGCCGCGCCACAGTCGCCAGAGTCGGAAGCCCATCAGCAGGATGAGGTTGAGGTTTCCGCTGCCGAAGGCATCGTTGGCGTCCCAGCCGCTGCGGCTGGGAGTGACCCAGAGTCGGATGTCCATCTCCTGGCCGAGTCCGGCGGTCGGGTGTGGACAGAACAGGCAGACCCCGACGTGGATTCGTCGCGCCTGGAGCATGATTGCGAGGAGCTCCTCGCGACGCTCTTCGAGCCGTGGATCGATGCTTGACTGTCTGACAAACAAAATGTTGGGCCGAAAGAACGCTCCCTGTAAAGCCATCATCCCGACGCTGATTGCGTGGGTATAGAGGGGCAGCGCGATGACAGACCAAGAGGCCAGCACGCCCTCCCTCCGGATCGCCCTCCCGAGACTCTCTAGTCGGGGGCTCAGCGTCTCTGCTGGGTGCTGACTCGCGAGCCCAAGCAGCTTGACGGACCCTTCTGGTCGAGCCAGAGAGACCAGCAGGGCCCACGCCCCCCGGATCTCCTCTGGGTCTTCAACCGGGACGAGAATATGGGGCTTCCAGGCTCGAATGTTATCCATGTCATCGGGCGTAATCTTAGAGGCCGCCCACTCCGCGAAGGCCACAAAGATGCTGCTTCGAACGTCCTCGCGCGAGCCCTCGCTCCGCGGCGATGTCCGGCTCCGGATGAACAGGTACAGCCCGACAACCATGCTCACCGAGATGAGCCCAAAGGTCGGGTTGACGATGAACATCGAGAAGGTGCAGCCGATGAGTCCCAGCAGCGGAATGATGAGCGGGACCTGAAGGGTCGGGCGGTAGCTGACCAGTCCGAGGCTTCCCTCCAGGAGAACGACGACGTTGATCATGCAGTAGGTGATCAAGAAGAACATCGTCACCAGCGGGGCGATCGCGTTGAGATCCCGCAGCATGATCGCCAAGAGCGTCAGCACGCCGGTCACGATCAGGGCACTGCGGGGCTCCCCCTTGTGGGTGCTGGCCATGGCATCACTGAACGGGATGATGCGGTTCTCACCCATCGCCATGAGGATGCGCGGGCCGCCCACCAGGCCAGCGAGCGCAGAAGAGGCGGTGGCGCCGAGCAGTCCAGCGAGGACCAGCGACGGGAAAAGGGACTTGTCGATGATGTGGTTGTAGTTGCCCGACAGCTCTTCAAGCGTTCCAGTCTGCGCAACCCAGACCGTAACCATCACGTAGATGACCACGGAGATCCCGATGGCCGCCATCGTCCCGACAGGGATCGCGCGTCGGGGATCCTTCAGATCACCGCTCATGTTGGCCCCGGCCAGGATTCCAGTGGTCGCGGGAAAGAAGACCGCAAACACTCCCCAGAACGAGGTGCCTTGAAAGCCGGTCTCCGGAGCTCCGGAGTAGTTGCCCCACCACACAATCTCGACGGCGCTCTCTGAAGGGGCAGGGCTGAGGAAGATGGACAGCAGCGACAGGACGATGACGCCCATGATCACGTACTGAGTCTTGAACGCAAGATCCGCGCTTCGATAGGCGATCCCGAACAGCAGCGCGAAGACCGCGAGGTCGACAGCCAGCGGCGGCAGGGTCGGCATGACCCACAGCAGCCCCTCGCGGAAGCCGAAGATGTACATCGCGACGCCGAGCGGGCGGGTGAGGTACAGCGGGATTCCAATGCTTCCGCCGACCTCCAGGCCAAGCGACTTGTTCATGATCGCATATGGTCCGCCGGGACCGATTCGGGTGTTGGTGGCAATCGAGGAGAGCGACAGTCCGGTGCAGACGGTGATCAGCATGCCCAGCCCGAGAATCATCAGCGCACCGCCGAGCCCGGCGTTACCCACCACCCAGCCGATACGGACATACATAATGACGCCCAGAATCGTCAAGATGGTGGGCGTAAACACACCCGTAAAGGTTCCAAATTGCGTCGGACGCGACTCGCTCATGGTTCTTGAGACCTCTGGGTGCCGAGAGACTGTTCATCGGACAGGATGCGTTATCATAGAGGTGCATGAAAGACAGTCTGCTGGCACGACCAGCCACACCTGCTCAGAGCGAAAGAGTAGTGTAGAGCATGCTCAACTGCTCGGAGTTCTTATGCGCGCCCTCATTGTTGTTGACCTTCAGAACGACTTCATGCCGGGTGGTCCGCTGGGAGTCTCTGGAGCCCATGCGGTCATCCCGCTGACCAACGCGCTGATGTCCCGATTTGACGTCGTGGTGGCGACACAGGACTGGCACCCTCCCGATCACGGCAGCTTTGCCGCGAACCATGACGGTCACAGCCCCTACGACGAGATCGTTCTCAACGGCCTGCAGCAGACCCTGTGGCCGGTCCACTGTGTTCAGGGCACCTCAGGCGCAGCCTTTGTCGATGCACTGGACGACAGCCAGTTCTCGGCAGTGGTGCGAAAGGGCACTGACAAGCGCGTCGACAGCTACTCCGGGTTCGCCGACAACGGCAACCGCAACCGCACCGGCATGGCCGGGCTGCTGAGCGAGCGCGGGGTCACCGAGGTCTATGTCTGCGGGGTAGCGACAGACTTTTGTGTCAAGTTCACCGCACGAGATGCCGTGGCTGCCGGCTTCAAGGTCTTCCTGATCGAGGATGCCTGCCGCGGCGTCGCGATGACACCAACAGCAGTCTCAGCGGCACTCAGAGAGCTTGAGGATCTCGGAGTGGTCATTACGACCTCCGAGAAGGTCTGACCCCTCGCGAGGCAGCACGCCCCCACTCCAGCAAGTCCACATCGAACCGCGACGCAGAACATTGGCGGATGCTGTTCTTCCGAACCGGGCGCGAGTCCGATTCGGTCAAACCATGCTCAGCGCACACAGCCGCTCCCATCACGTCGGAGTTGACGGACCCCTGACGACCCGGAATTCTCCGGCTGCGACGGCAAGAAGTGAGGATTGCTGTAGAGTTGACGTACCTGTGACACCCATGCCGAAGGGGCTGTGCGTTATTCTGCGGCCTCACATTCAAGAGAGACGTTCCCCATGGCTTACCTCGTCCTTGCGATCAGCTTGCTCTACGCACTCATCTGGGGTGCCGGACTGATGCTCTCATTGCGCTCTGATGGAAAGAAGACCGTCTGGATTCCGGTGCTCGGTCTGTTGCTGTTTGTTGGCTTCAGCGCCAGCTCCGCCATGGCGGTTCAGACTGCAATGGCCAACCCGCCGCTGCTTACTCCGGAGAACTTCTTTTCAGCCAAGGTCGGGATGACCGAGGATGCGATCAGCGGTCTCCTCGGAAACCCCAAGTCCGACGACATCAACTACGACTTCAAGAACGAGTACAGCCTCGTCTTCCCTGAGGAGGTCGCGAATCGCCTCCGGGACGTCCGGCACGCCGATCAGGTCGACGCCACCATGTCGATCAAGATCACTGGCGAGGCGGGTCGGGTCCATCCCACTCGCGGTGAGGGCCTCGGCGCGCTGGCTGGCGGCGAAGAGACCAACGGCATCGTCGGTGTTGAGATTGTCCTCTTCGAGAACGGCAACGAGTTCCGCGTCCTTGAGGGTGAGCACTGGGAGTACGACGCAGAGATGACGGCTGAGGACGTCGCCAAGCAGCTCGGTGAGCTGATCGACGCTTCAGATGCCTGGCATGCCGAGGGCAGCCCGGACTCCGACCCCCGCTCGGTCATCATCACCCCTGAGATCGAAGGCAACGGCGGCACGGTCTGCAATGAGTCCTGCAGCGCACAGATTGTCCAGGCGACCACTGCAGTCGGCATCCGCGGCTTCGTCGATGGAACCGAGCAGCAGTTCAAGGGTGGCGAGGATGAGACCTGGGTGAAGGTGTGGCAGGAGGACGGAGTCCTGATGGACGCCGACTTCTCGACCTCAAACCGCATGGTCATCGCTGGCTTCATCAACGGCGAGATGGCAGGCATCGTGCAGAGCGGTCTGGAAATCCCCCCAGACGCGCCCTCTGAAGCACCCGCCGAGTAAGCCGCTACAGCCACGGCTGTACAGCAGACCAAGGCCCCAATCGGGGCCTTTTTCTTTAGTGCAGGGGCGTTAAGTAGCCTCAATCAAGCGGAGAAGAACCATGAAGTATGAGTCTGAGCGAAAGGTTGCCATCGACGCTGTCCTGAAAGCCGGTCGTCTGTGCCAGGCCGTACAGGCACGACTGGTCGCGGGAACGACCCTCACCAAGGGCGACCGTTCCCCGGTCACCGTCGCGGACTTTGGCGCACAGGCGATCGTCAGCCACCTCCTCGCCGCAGCCTTCCCTGCAGATCCCCTGGTCGGCGAGGAAGATGCCGACGCCCTTCGCGAGGAAGCCAATGTCGCGCTCAAGGACAAGGTTCTTGAGGCTGTGCGTGGCTTCCTTCCCGCGCTCACCGGAGCCGAGGTCCTCGCTGAGATCGATCGCGGGACCCACGCCGGCGGCCCGAGCGGCCGACACTGGACCCTCGACCCCATCGATGGCACAAAGGGTTTCCTCCGCCAGGATCAGTACGCCGTCGCGCTGGGACTCATCGAAGACGGCGAGGTCGTCCTCGGCGTCCTCGGCTGCCCCAACCTCCCCATCGATGCAGACAATCCAGAGGCCGGCAGCGGGTGCTTGTTCATCGGCGTGAAGGGCCAGGGTGCATTCATGCGGACCTTCGATGATGCGACCGAGCAGCCGGTCTCGGTCACCGACGTCGACGATGTTGCCGCGGCCCGGTTCTGTGAGTCCGTCGAGAAGGCGCACTCCTCGCAGTCTCACTCCGCGCTCATCGCAACGATGCTCGGCATCACGCTGCCCGCGTTTCGCATCGACAGCCAGTGCAAGTACGCCGCTGTCGCACGTGGCGATGCCAGCATCTACCTTCGCCTCCCCACCCGGAAGGACTACGTCGAGAAGATCTGGGATCACGCCGCAGGCTGGCGGGTCATCGTCGAGGCCGGCGGTACCGTGACCGATGTCTACGGCGCACCGCTGGACTTCTCCATTGGACGTGGGCTCTCAAGCAACAAGGGCGTCATCGTGACCAACAGTCGCCTGCATGTGCCGGTCCTCGAGGCTGTCGCAGCCGTCTTGGACCTGTAGACTGCACGGGTGCTCTTCCTCATCGGCTGCCCCCTACCACCGGCACCCTCAGACGCTGACCTTGCCCTGGACGGAGTACAGGCCATTGTCGGTGCAGAGCCCGGCGGGCGAGCGGGGATGTCCGTGGACTTCGCAGGAGACCTCAACGGAGATGGTGGGAATGCCCTGCTCATCGGTGCACCGTATGTCGACGGTGTCGGGGTCGCTTGGATCCTCAGCGCCCCACCAGACGGCGCGGTCTCCCTGTCCGACAGCGCCATCGCGCTGCGCGGCACACGTGCTGGCGATGCCGCGGGCTTTGCCGTTGCCGGGGCCGGTGACACCGACGGAGACGGGCTCGACGATGTGCTCGTCGGCGGATGGGGTGAGGACTCCACAGGCACCGATGCCGGCATCGCATGGCTCATCCGTGGTCCGATAACCGCAGACGGCTCGCTCGATGCCCTCGGAGAGTCTTGGCCGGGAGAGTACAGCTACGACAACGCTGGATTCTCGGTCGCCGGGGCTGGAGACACCGACGGAGACGGACTCGACGATGTGCTCATCGGTGCTCCGTTTCACGACGACGGTGGCAGTCGGTCTGGAACCGTCTTCCTCCACACGGCGTCAGGAACAGCACGACTCAGCGGAGCCCGTGTTGCCGACGAGCTTGGCCACAGTGTCTCCAGCGCCGGTGACGTCAACGGCGATGGACTCGCCGACATCATCATCGGCGCCTGGCAGGCTCTTCACGGGCGAAAGCGAACTGGCGCCGCCTATCTCTGGCTCGGTCCCGTCTCAGGAACCCTGGATGCCTGGACCGCCGATCACATCCTCATCGGCACCCAGCTTGGAGAGCGGGCCGGAGCAGACGTCGCCGCACTGGGAGATGTCGATGGCGATGGCCGAGATGATGTCGGTGTCGGCAGCATGACCGGACACGCTTGGCTGCTGTACGGTCGCGCTGAGGGGGATCGACAGCAGCTGGATCCCGATCGAGAGATCACCGGACAAGAAGACGCCCTGGTCGGTGCTGTCCTCTCCCCTGCCGGAGACCTGGACGGTGACGGCCGGGCTGAGGTACTCATCGGCGCACCGAGCTGGGACCTTCCAGAGAGCAACGCCGGCGGGTTCGCGGTGTATTACGGCTCAGATGACTCCGTAGAGACGCTGACCCGCAGGTGGTGGAGCATGTCCGGGGCTGGAGCACGGGCCGGGATCGCGCTGGCAGGCGGGCAGGATCTCAACGGCGACGGCTCCCCCGAGGTGCTGGTCGGCGGCCCAGGCGGCGGCGTCGATCGAGAGGGCATGATCTGGCTGCTGACGGACGCGTCATGGTAGCCCTGCTCCTCGCCTGCACCCACGCAGAAGAAGCATCCTCGGTCGACACCGCGCCGCCTCCGCTGCTGTCGGAGGACATCTTCGAGGATGCATGTGAGGCCGAGCTCCAGCGTCAGCTTCCCCCGTTCGATGTTCACTTCTCGGTGGTCACCGATCACCCGGACGCACCCATCCAATCAGCGGAGTCGATCACCGACTGCCCTCCCGGGGACACGCGCTGGCCTTGCAGCCACATCACGGCACTGACGGAGACATTCATCACTGAGGCAGGCGATCCAGTCTGCGATCTCGAGCATCCCGAGCAGTGCGTGACCTTTCGCTACAAGAGCCACCGATTCTTTGACGACATCGAGGACAGCTCGGGATGCCAGAATGTCATCCGTGCCGGGCGGGGAATCCGCACCCCGCTGACCCACTCCGGGACCGCAATCGCTGACCTTCGGGCTGCGACTCAGGGCTGCACCGACTCCGAGATCATTGACCCATACGCCCTCAACCTCCTGGTGTTCGACAACAGCGTCTCCGGCATCGGCACCTCTTTCGCCACCGCCTACACCAGCCGCTGGAGTGCAGGGTGTGCACCCTATGTCTACATCGAGGTCTCCCGGCTACCGGCCACGCCCGGTGAGGAATTCCTGTACGAAGTCAACCAGCACGAATTCGGCCACATCTTCGGCCTCGGGCACACCTGCCTGGGCATCGACGAGGCCCCCTACCCCGACTCAAACATCATGCAGGGCACCGGGAGCTCGTGCTGCTGTGAGTGCGGTCCAGACCTGAACATCGATCCCGAGAGCATCTGGGCAACGCAGGTCTGCTATGACTGCTCAGCGGTCACCCCCTCCGACCGCTGCGACGAGCGTCCAGGGGGGCAGTGTGGCGAGCCAGAGTGTACGGCGAACGTTTCCAACGGGAACCGCAACCTGGGCTTCTCTGATGCCCAGATCGGAAACCTCAGCTCCGGGGAGGGTCAGATCAGCACCATCCTCGAGCGCGCCCGGGGACAGCACGCCTGCTGGTGTCGCGCTGCGCTGGCACAGGGGCACCGACGCTGGACCGTCTCTGGAGAGGCAACCTGTAGGCCTGGCGCTGGGGTCTTCCGCCTCCAACAGCTCGATCCCAAGCGTCCTGAGCACCTCACGCCGCTGCGCGTCTCTGGCGATCCCCTCACGCCGCTGGCGTCCGTGGTGTTCTCCGGGACGGCTGGAGATGAGGTCGCGCTGAGCTGGACCTGTCCAGCCACAGCAGCAGACACCTTCACCTCCCACCGTCCGGAGGTCGCATACCGTCTCCCGCTCTCAGCGCTCGGCAGCGATCTTGCTGACAGCCTCACCCTCCGGCTGGATACCAGCAGGGCGCTGCTGTGGGTCGAGCTGAGCGGACAGCCTGGAGAATTTCGGGTGCTGCGTCTGCACGGCACAGCCATGCGCTGGCAGTGGCCCGGACCTGGCCGACAGCTGAGCGGAACCCTTCGTGCTGTAGAGGGCGCGCTGGAGTTGACATTGAGCTCTGGAGAGCGGCTCAAGGCAGTAGAAATTCCCAAGAAATTTGACTGAGGAAATTTCCACATGGAAATCCTCAGACACAAGAAAACCTGCGGAAGCTGACTCTCAGAGTTGCACAATCCTTGCTCATGTACAGGTCGAGTGAGTTGGCTCACACAAGAACTGTTGCCACACGGGGACCTGGATGCGGCCCTTGTCAGAGGTACCCCCCGGTCTTCGTGTACAATTCTACGATCGCTGCATGAGAGGCCCTCAAGCCTGAGGCATGACCTGAACAGCCATGAGGCGACTCCACCTCGATGAGCAGCCAGCCGGTGAGCGCATGCCAGACGAATGCTCCGCAGTACAGGATCCAGCTAGCTTGTGCCCCTGCTCTCCATGGCTCAGTAGCGCAGCGTGATCTCATAGAATTCGCCGCACTCGTCGGCGCTCGTTTCGACCGGCTGGCTCTCCCAGGTTCGGACTGTGAAGCCCTCCAGAGACAGCGCAGCGAGGAGCATCTCCGAAGATGCCTGGCTGATCTCCGGACACCAGACGATCAGCTCTGGACCAGCGGCTCCAGGACGCTCTGGCTCACAGGTGACCCTCAGACCGAGGGCCTCCGCAGCAGCACAGTCCTCCTCTGGTGCGTTGACCATCCAGACCTGCCGCCCAGACAGCGAGACCGGCGAGGGCTTGGCGGGCTCGGGTGCTGCCGGAGGCGCCTCAGGCGGCGGGCCTGATGGAGACTCTGGAGACTCCATCGGGGAGGTCGCGAGAAGGAGAGCAGCGGCTCCAGAGAGGATTAGCGCAGAGATGATGCTTCTAAACGTCATGGCGCCTCGATATCCGATCTACTGGAGGCTCGGCGATGCCCTCACAGACCAGTGGGCCACGACCAGCGCTGTCCAGGAAAGTCCGCATGCTCCCAGCAGGGAAGGCCCCTTCTTACGGTGCGGGTCTCTTTGACGTTAGGGGGGTGCTTCACACGGAGCCAGGCCATGTTCCTCGACACACTCAGCCTCAGCGAGCGCAAGAGCTTCCTCGCGCTCGCCATCCACCTCGTCCACTCTGACGGTGAGTTTGATCAGACCGAAGAGCAGCGGCTTCGAGCCCTCCGGCGTGAGATGGCGCTGCCCGCAGATACTGAGCTTCCAGACGATCCGCTCGACGCACTGCCTGTGCCGTTCTCCAGTCGAGAGTCGTGCACAAAGGTTGTCCTTGCCCTGCTAGAGCTTGCATACGTCGATGGTGTCTTTGACCGCAGAGAGCGCGCGATGATCAAGGTGATCGGCACACGGTTCTCGATGAGCACCGATGAGCTGAACCGGCTGGAAGACTGGACCATCCGGCTCAGTCAGCTGATGTCAGAAGCGAAGGGCCTGTGGTCGGACTGAGCGCCGCCTGGACCCCGATGGCCACGATCACCGACTCGGCCCACAGGGAAAGCGGACCATCATCGCTCTCGGTGAACACCAGCACCTGCTCCCCCCGCAGCGCCCAGCCCACGGCATCCGTCTCCAGGACAACGCCGATCCCAGCGGCGGCGACATCCTCCAGGATGGGCGCAACGAAGGACGGAATGAAGCCCGAGAGGAGCTGACGCCGGGAGTCGACGATGGTCACCCGGCACCCCTGCGCCGCCCAGGCCAGTCCAATCTCGACACCGACGTAGCCCCCGCCGATGATGATCGCGCTGCCAGGCATCGGCAATCGAAGAGCATCTCGAAAGTTATGAATGCGGGGATGAGAGAACGAAAACCCCGGCAGCTCGATGGGGACACCCTGCACCGTTGAGGCCTCCAGGAGCAAGCGCCTGGCGATGAGAGGAGGGAAGGAGGCGTCTTCACCGAGGGGGTGTGGAAAGCTGACCTCAGGGATATCTGGGGGCACCTTTGTGAGGGTGTGGAGGAGGTGCTCCAGGTTCTCAGGCAGGGTCAGCCGCCCAAGCGCGATCCGAAGGTTCGCGACCCGACGCCGTCCGAAGCCACGGACAACGGTGAGCGCGCGAAGGCTCCGTACCCGACCCAGTGCGAGCAGCTCCGCAGTCATCCGGTCATCTGGAGGTGTACGCCCAACCTCGACGTGGAGGTGCTGGAGCAGCCACGCCCGCTCCTCATGCCCTGCGCCCAGCTGCGTGAGGACATTGAAGGCATGCAGCGCGGTGTCCTGGCTGGGCTTCCGGGCGATGGCTCCCTCCATGGTTGAGGAGGCTTATCAGCTTGCCCGGTGGCGAGCGCCTTGCGCCTTGAGGTTGTAGGTCACCCACTCCCCACCAGTGGAGGCCGTGAGGGCGTTGACGAGCTTGCGACGACTCTCGGCACCAAGGGTAGCGACACTGTCAGCGCTGTAGCTTCGGATGAGCGCTGTGATCTGATTCATCGTCCAGCGGTTGGTGCGTACTGCGGCACTCATCGCAGCGTTGACCTGCTCGTCGCCGAGGTAGGCAGTGCGATCGTGGTAGCTGTCTCCCTCCAGCCACTCCGAGAGGATTCGCGCCAGGTCTTCGCCAGGCTCGAACATCACCGCCCCCTTTAAGGAGTGGCAGACGGTCTTCACGATCTGGAGGTTGTGCTGGGAGTCCATGGTCCCGATGATCGGAAACTCAAAGGAGACCTTGTCCTGCTGGATTGGACCGAGTCCCAGCTTTACGACGCGGTTGCGGCCCTCGTTGTCGGTGTCGATGGCGTAGCGCTCTCGGCCCCGGACCGTGCAGATGAGGTGCGTGTTGCAGTCCATGACGGCACGAATGAAGTCATCATGGAGCGGGGTGATCTGAGACCATGCGGAGGCCTTGTTGCCCCCGCGCCGCTGGATGTCATCGACCTGATGGAGGCAACCGCCCTGGCCATCCCACTCCGGGGTGATGCCATCGATGATGATGACATCGTACTCCTCTGCCATTGCAGCCTTGAGGTAGTGAACGTAGGTGCGGGGGTGGAAGTTCGGCAGGACAGCGGTGTCGAACTCAAACTCACGAGCATAGAGACTGGCACGGCCATGCTCAGCGTCGATCAGGCAGATCCGCTCGCCGAGGTGTGTGCCGACCTTGAGAGAGGTGTACGTTTTGCCGGTGCCTGGCCCACCGGTAATCGCCATGCAGAGGGAGGACTTCTCCAGTCTGGCTCGCGAAAAGAGGCTCATCTTTTCTCCGAAGGTGTGGAGGATGCTGAAAGGGCATGCTCACTGAACAGATTTACAGTAAAGGAACGACAGCGGAATGTCCAACCTTCGGAATGGATTCCCTGTCACAAACAACCTCATTCCGCAACCCTAATTTGCGGTCACAATCTGTCCCAAAGTGCCCTTTTCGGTCCTTTTCAGACCGGATATTGAACAGGTACTTGCAGCGTCAACACCACCCCAGAAGGAGACTCATCATGGGTTTTCGTAAGATGATCAAGCCCCAGTACCCCCCTCGACACTGGTCCATCGTCGGGTACCCAGGTTCTGGAAAGTCCACGTTCGCATCTCGCATGGCCGGAACCAAGCTGGTCATCGATGCAGATCACCGCTTCTCAGAGGTCCTGGAGACCTCAGATGATGAGGTCTACTCCCTCTCAGACCACGCCCACGACAACGTCGATCCCGATTCCATCAGCCGGATTCTCCAGGAGAACATGCCTGGCAGCGGAGTAAAGACCATCGTGGTGGACTCCCTCACAGCGATCATCACGCCGTTTGTGGTCCAGGCGATGGTGGACCGCGAGAAGGGTCGCACAAAGAACCTGATGGCCGGCTTCCAGAAGAAGGCGCTCGCAATGCGTCAGCTCCAGGATGCTGTCACCCGCTGGGGAACCGACTCTCTCTGGATCTACCACCTCCAGGACTCACGAGACGCAAACGCTGCATCCGTGGTCCGCTCCTCAATCACCCAGACCGAGATTGCACGGCTCTCGCGATGCATCAACCTCCAGCTCCAGGTCGTCGAGGACCGCAACCGCCGGGGAATCCAGATTCTCTGGGCCCGTCGCGGACGCTCCGGAATCACCATCTGGGACGACTCCGGCTCCTGGGCTGGTATTCCCGAGAAGATCGAGGAAGCAGTCTACGGTGGACTGACCCGTGCTGAGCAGGAGCGCATCGAGCAGGAGACCCCGCGGGTCTTCAAGAGCGCCGATGCCGCCATTGGATGGGCAGTCAAGCAGGGGGCCTTCCACACCGACAAGGAAGCCGGAGACGTCTACAGCGCCCTGAAGCAGGAAGCACAGCCGCGGAGTGCCTCTGAGATGGCAAGCCTGTGGGTCACTGAGGTCCGCACCAGAAAGGCAACGATGGCTGAGGAACAACCAGAGCTTCAGGCCGTTTAGCTCGCCAGCCGGTGCGGCCAGACGATACGTCTACAGCATGAGCAGATTGAAAGGCTTCACCGAGCAGAGTCGTTGCTATGAGGGCTCCGTAAGGACCGTGTTTCGCCGGGGACAGGGTCCAGGGGTCGTCATCGTGCACGAGATCCCTGGACTGACCCCAGAGGCCGCGCAGCTCGGTCGGACCGTGGCGGACTGTGGCTACACCGTCCTGATGCCGCACCTCTTTGGCGAGCCTGGCCGGCCGTTCGGTGCCCGGTACGTCGGCCGAGAGCTCGCGCGCGCGTGCATCAACAAGGAGTTTCGAGTCCTCTCGCGACGCCGAAAGAGCCCGGTCACAGACTGGATTCGTTCCCTGTGTCGCGACACGCATGCCGAGCTGGGTGGTCCGGGCGTCGGAGTGATCGGGATGTGCCTCACCGGCAACTTCGCCCTCGGGCTGCTTGCGGATCCGGTGGTCATGGCCCCCATCCTCAGCCAGCCGTCTCTGCCGCTGTCCATCTCAGGCGCTCACTCAGCAGCCCTCCAGCTCACCGCGTCTGAGCTTGCCGAGGTACAGCGACGGACCCAGCAAGAAGGCATCAAGGTGCTCGGCCTCCGCTTCACCGGAGATCTGATGTGTCCCGGCAGCCGCTTCCAGGCACTCCGAGAGGCGCTCGGGGATGGGTTTGAGGGAATCGAGATCTCTTCCGCGCCAGGCAATCCTCACGGCATCCCGCTGCTCGCTCACGCAGTGCTGACCCGTGACCTCGTCGATGAGGCTGGACACCCGACCCGCGAGGCCCGTGATCGCGTCCTCTCCTTCCTCGATGAGCGGCTCAAGCCGACGGCTCAGGAGGGCAGCCCGAGCTCGTGAAGGACGCCGCCCGGATCGCTGTCGGCTCGCCTTGCTTGATCCGCTGTCAGCCCGACGAGCCGGATCCAGTCGACCCGCCCATAGGGAAGCACAAAGCCTGACGGCATGCCGCTCGGACGCACCGCGAGCAGGGTGGTCAGCCCAGGCGGAGGCGTGGGCCCACGGGGGAGGGTCAGCGGCTCGATGGCGATGAGATCTCCGAGCGCGATGCGGTCTCCAGCGAGCACACCACCCGCAATGCACTGCTGACGCGCCATCACTGCACTCAGGACATCGACAGCCCAGGCTGAGCGCTCCTCCCTGTGCATGCACAGCTCGACGCCAGCTCCAGACCAGGCCTGCTCTGGCTGTGCTGGAGTCCGCGGCGGAATGGTATCGTGCCAGGGATTGCTGAGCCCTGCGGTGACGTGCAGCCAGCCCGTGCGGTCGCCCTGCGGCGGGTAAGCATAGACGCCGGTGTGCGCCCAGCGGGGATCGACCGTGGGCACCACGGCGTGCAGGCGGCTGAGGGGAGCGGCCTCGATGCTCATCCGGTGTGGCTGTCCAAATTCCGGACGGTAGATCTGCTCTGCACGATGGGCCGTGAGATCGAGAAGCCAGCGATGCCGCGTGGGCTTCTGAGGAGCCGCGCTCACCATTCTGCGCAGACGTTGGCGGATTCCCATCCGACCTCCAGACTCATGCATCGCGCCACACCCGGCGTCTATCGCCCGCTACAGAATGGTTTCAGCACGTCATTGCGGCGTCATGGTTCGCCATTATATACTTTTTCACAACGCTTATCTCGACCAGTCCGAAGCAATCGTCATCCGCTTCCAGACTACGCGATGCGACCTCTTACCAGACAACGGAGCACATCATGTACCCGAAGAACGACATCTCCTGGGATCTCGACAAGTACCTCGGCTCGTTCAACTTCAAGATCAGCATCAACAGCATCGCGCAGGAGAAGATGAAGGTTGTCTCCGTCAACAACATCGTCTCCGAGTCTGACATCGTCGAGTACATGCTAGGGCCTGAACCCTATGTAAGAAAAATACCTGGTAAAGCAAAGTTTTCAGAGATTGAGATCACTCGAATTTATCAGGGGTACGACTCCTTCTACGACTGGCGGACCAACATCGAGGACGGCCTGGACGACCTCCGCGACGTGACCGTCGAGATCCTCGCCCCCGATCTGGAGACCACGGTCCGCAAGATGGTCCTCCACAACTGCTGGCCGCACAAGTGGCAGCTTCCCAACCTCGATGCCTCCTCCACCGCGCCAGCCATCGAGACCATCATCCTCGCCTGTGAGCGAATCACGCAGGGCCTCAACAGCGCCCTCACCGTTCAGACCTCAAGCGCAGGTGCAGACACCAGCACAGGCACAGGCGCAATCGGAGGCCGCGAGGGTCAGATCGAGGCCGACTACGGAGACGAGGGTGACGGTCCGAAGATCCGCGGCAATGCCTCCGGTGAGGCCCACTGGACCGAGTGGCAGGACGCCCT
>JAQXDW010000029.1 GCA_029251165.1 Myxococcota bacterium | reverse complement strand
CCGAGCGCAGCGAGCGGCTGGCGCGGCACGGTAGCGGAGCGGGCACGCGTTCATGCCCCAACGTCACCGTGCGAGATCTGCCGCGACCGCCGCGCCGGTGGATCGCCCTGACAGGATGGCTCCAGCGACCATCGTGCTGTCCAGCAGCACGCCGTCGTCATAGAGGCCGCCAAACCCGGCCAGCTCACCGGCAGCATACAGACCGACAACCGGTGCACCTGCAGCATCAAGCACCCTCCCCTCTCCATCAACCGACAGCCCCGTCAGCGACTTCGCGGCCATCGGAATCAGCTCCAGAGCCCCGTAGGGACCTGTCGGCAGCAGCGGCGGAATGCCCGCCTGCAGAACCGCTGCCGGAACATCGATCGCCGCGGCCAGGCCAGTCAAGTCTGCGGCGACAGCGGCCGCCGCATCCTTCGCCAGCAGTCGCCGATCGACCCCGCTGCCCTGGAGCTGGAGCGTGGTCAAGGTCGGACCATCGAGGATGCCCCAGGCTTGACCGCCTGGCATCGCCAGGAGATCCTCTCCGGTCGCTCCGCGGCTGTCTCGAAGCTGCGGCTGCGGGTTCCCCTTCGTGTCGATCGCCAGCATGCGCTCGGTTCCCAGCACCACCAGGGCCCGCTCGGGGTTGGCGGGATCCGGGGTGCCGTGACCGTAGAGCACCGCTCGGGCTGGCATGACCTCAGCGCCACCCAGCGCAGTCCCCATCGCGATCCCGGTGCCGTCGGCCCCTGGGAACCCTCCTCCCAGCAGCGGAGCGTCCGGAAGGCTGAGCCGCCGCCGGACACCAGCGAGGTCAGCGGCCCAGCCCCCTGCGGCCAGAACCACCGCGTCAGCCCTCCAGGTCTCGGTGCCCGCATGTACAGTCAGATCAGCGTCGATGGCCGTGACTCGTGTGTCGAGATGGATCTCTACCCCGCTGAGATCGGCGGTCCGCCACAGCGCATCGGCCAGCCGCCGACCACCACCGACCGGTGCCGTCAGGGGGGGACTCTCCGAGGACTTCGCCGGGACGCTCACCCACTGCACCCCCAGCGCCTGGCTCCAAGCAATGACGTCGGCACCGACTCGGCCGCGATAGTGCTCGCGCGCGGGGTGCGCTCCCGGCCACATCGCGGCATCTGGTAGTGCGGTGACCGCTTGGCCCCACCACGCGCTGCCCCCCAGGTGTCCTTCAGAATCCACCAGGATCACCCGACCGCTCCCGGCAGCCTCAATTGCCACCGAGATCCCCGCAACACCACCACCAACCACCACCACGACCGGTGGCTGACGGGTACAGCCAAGGAAGAGGGGTCCGCAGAGGAGTGCTATGCTCGCGCTTCTCTGGAGGATTCTATGCTCGTGCTTTCCACGCTCCTGGCGATGACCCCATCCGCCGACGCTGCCCGCTACGCCTTCGACGACACGAAGGGTAACATCACCTTCGACATATCTGCTTCTCTGCATGATATTGAGGGGAAAGCTGGCAGCTTCACGGGTGATCTGGACATCGGCGGCGCCTCGCCGACAGGCACCATCTTGCTCCAGGCCGCTCAGCTGACCACCTTCCTCGGCGTGCGAGACGACCGCATGCACGACTTCTGTCTCGGGACCGATGAGTACCCGACCATCGAGCTGCGCATCGGCGCGACCACCGGCAACGTCAAGGGCCTCAACTCCGGTCGCGGCAGCGGCACCGTCGAGCTTCGTGGCCAGCTCACTGTGCGAAGCTCCAGCCGCGACGTGGTCATCCCGGCGACCTACACCTGGGAAGGCGACAGCGTCCGCCTCACGGGCACCCATCAGGTCAAGTGGCCCGACTACGGCGTGCCAGACCCCAGCATCCTGATCTCCACGCTCTACCCGGAAGTCAATGTGCAATTTAACGTCCTCCTCAGCGAGGCCCCGTAGCAGACCGTCGGCTACTTCGCCGCGTGGTCCCAGGGGTAGGGAACCAGCTCGGAGAGGGGGCGAATGTCATGCCACCCGACGACCTTCATGAGATCCTTTCGCGAAAGGTCGCTGGGGTTGTCATAGCCACATGAGGCTAGCACATCGGCGAAGTCGTGGATGACGGCTTCATGAAAGCGGGCGACCTGGGGTGCCTTGACATCCGGAACCAGTCCACGCTGAAGCCAGGCGTTGTGGGTTGCGACCCCGGCAGGGCAGAAGTTGGTGTTGCAGTGCAGCGCCTGGATGCACCCCACCGAGAGCATGAATCCGCGCGCCGATGCACACCAGTCCGCTCCGGCGGCGATCGCGACGGCGAGGTCACCACCAGTCCAGACCTTGCCTGAGGCACACAGCCGGATCTCGTCTCGAAGTCGGTGCTTGATCAGTGCATTCTCGGTCAGCATCAGGGCATCAAGCAGCGGGTAGCCGAGCATGTTGGTGTGGGCCAGCGGAGCCGCTCCAGTGCCGCCTTCTGCCCCATCAACTGCGATGTAGTCAGGGATGATCCCGGTGGACTTGAACGCCCTACAGATGTCGTCGAGAAATGAAGGCTTGCCGAGACAGAACTTGATGCCAACAGGCTTGCCGGTCAGCTCCTGAAGACGTCCGATAAACGCACACATCCCCTCGGCATCATCCCACTCTGCATGTCGAGAGGGTGAGATGACATCGACACCAGGCTTGACCATCCGGATCGCTGCAATCTCATCGGTGATCTTCTCCCCAGGAAGGATGCCACCCTTGCCAGGCTTGGCCCCCTGAGAGAGCTTGAGCTCGATCATCTTGATCTGCTCATGTGACGCCACCTCCGCGAACGCCTCCTCGTTGAAGGAGCCGTCCTGGTGGCGACAGCCAAACTTGCCCGTGCCGATCTGCCAGACCAGATCAGCTCCACCCCCGAGGTGGTACGGTGAGACGCCGCCCTCGCCGGTGTTGTGGTAGAACCCACCGATCTTGGCACCCGCAGAGAGCGCGGAGATGGCGTTCTTGCCCAGCGAGCCGAAGCTCATCGCCGAGATGTTAAATCGGTTGACAGTGTAGGGGTGTCGACGCCTCTCACCACAGACCACGCCCTCTGGGTGGTACTCCGCTGGCCGCGGAAACGCGCTGTGGCGCATGAGCACCGTCCCCGGCTTGTCGATGTCGAGCTGGGTTCCGAACGGCACTGTGGCGGTAGCGCTGGTGGCAGAGGCTTGGATCCACTTGCGGATGTAGCGGGGGATCGGTCGCTCATCTCGATCGTTCTCGAACAGATACTGCCGAAGCGGCGGACCAGCCTGAGCGATGATGTAGCGCCCCATGCCAAACAGCGGAAAGTTTCGCTTGATCGAGCTGTCGCGCTGAAAAAAATCGCGGACGGCCATGCCAAAGAAGACGGCAGCCAGGAGGAGGAACGCCGTCTTAAGCGGCTCGATGAATGGATAGTACACAACGACAAGGAGGATGTCCGTCAGGCTCATGGCAACTCCAGAGGGCTCCTCTCAGCGTACCGCACATGACCCGGAACCCGACGACGGAGGCCACCAGGCCGCCTACGACTTCGACCGCTTGACCCGAACGTCCTTGCCAGTGTCGACATTGCCTTCAGGGCTCGCGATGGTCACACCGCCGTCGACCTCCAGGATCGTCCCGGTGACATACGAGGCCGCCGGAGAGGCGAGAAACAGGGCGGCGTCCGCCACATCGTTGGTGGTGCCCCAGCGCTTCAGCGGCACCGCGTTGGTGATCTTGTCGACCAGCTCCTGGGTCGGTGAGGCGACATTCTTCATGCCCCACGATCCCTCGATTGGCCCGGGCGAGATCCCGTTGACCCGCACCCCCTTCGGTCCCCACTCAAGGGCGAGGACCTTCAGCAGCATGTTGACCCCAGCCTTCGCTGCGCAGACATGAGCCTGAAAGTGCAGCGGGCGAACCGCCTCTGGTGCCGTGATCGCAACGAGACTCGCGCCGGGCCTGCGGAGGTGCTCATAGCTGGCCTTGAAGACGTTGAACGTTCCCACAAGATCGATGTCGATGACCGCCTTGAAGCCGTTGGTGGACATGCCAAGTACAGGTGCGTAGAAATTCCCCGCCTGCCCTGCAACCACGAGGTCTAGCCCTCCAAACGCCGCTGCAGTCTGCGCCATCGTCTCTGCTACACGGTCAAAGTCCCGTGCATCCGCGGAGAACCCCATCGCCTCAATGCCGTCCGCCTTCAAGGACGCGACCGCGGCTTCCACGCGCTCCTCGTTGCGGCTCATCACGGCAACCTTCGCACCATACTTACCGTATCTCCGTGCAATCTCCAGATTCATACCGCGTGTTCCGCCGGCGACATAGGCAACTTTTCCGCTGAGGAGGTCTGCAGCAAAGGTCTCACTCATCTTGTCTGTCTCCAGGCTCTGGTGTGCTGATGCGAGCCTACCACTCACGTTGATCTCACACTGCTGTGTCAACGAGATCACAAATGGCTATGATCCACAGGCGCACCGTTATGAAATATAGCGGTGTGGGGGACATCGGAGTCACGCCTTCGCCAGCTGACCCCCCCTTGTCGTGACTACACAGGCCTCGGAGTACAACCAGATGCGTCTCACCCGTTTTGTCCTCCTCTCCCTGATGCTGACCGCCTGTAAAAAAGATCAGGACGGCGATGGATACAGCGAAGGGCAGGACTGTAATGACGAAGACAATTCCATCAACCCTGGGGTTGCGGAGGAATGTGACGGCGTCGACAACGACTGCGATGGTGACGTCGACGAGGGACTGCTGCTGACCTGGTACGTCGACGCAGATGAAGACACCCACGGTGATCCCGACAGCGCCACCGGTGCCTGCGTCCAACCTATTGGCTACGTCGACAACGCGGATGACTGCGATGACACCAGCGCGCTGTTCTTTCCCGGTGCGCCAGAAGACAACTGCGAAGATCCCAACGACTACAATTGCGATGGCTCGGTCGGCTACACAGACTCCGACGCAGACGGCATCGCAGCCTGCGAGGGCGACTGCAACGACAGCAACGCTGAGATCAGCCCGGACGCAGCAGAGGTCTGCGACGAGGTCGACAACGACTGCGACGGCGAGACCGACGACGACGCTGTCGACGCGCCGACCTGGTTCCTCGATCACGACGGCGACACCTACGGAGACTCCGCCTACAGCTTCACCAACTGCGACCAGCCGCCCAGCTATGTCGACAACGAAGAGGACTGCGACGATCTCGACGGCACCTCTTACCCCGGCGCGGAAGAGGTCTGTGACGAGGCAGACAACGACTGTGACGGAACCGTCGATGAGGAAGACGCCACTGACTCACTGCTCTGGTACGCCGACTCAGACGCTGACGGCTACGGCAACATCAAGGACACCATCCTCTCCTGCGCGCAGCCCAGCGGCTACGTCGACAATGCAGACGACTGTGACGACGAAGACGCGACACGCTCTCCAGAAAGTTCATGGTATGCCGATTCTGATGCTGACGGCTACGGATACGCCCCCGATCGGGTCGAGTCCTGCGAGCAGCCCAGCGGCTACACCGACAACGCTCAGGACTGCGACGACGACTCCGACGCAATCCACCCCGATGCAACAGAGTACTGCAACGGCTACGACGATGACTGTAATGGCGTCGTTGACGAGAACACTGCCGCAGACGTCTCGACCTGGTACGCCGACTCGGACGGTGACGCATTCGGAACGCCCTCAGACACCGCCACGGCCTGCTACGAGCCCAGCGGCTATGTCGATGACAACACCGACTGCGACGACACCGATGAGGCCATCAACCCTGAAGCCATCGAGGTCTGCAACGACGGCAGCGACAACGACTGTGTACACGAGGGCGACTTCTGTTCCCTCGCGCTCGACAGCGGCGCCGCCGCTCGGATGATGGGAGAGGCTTCTGGTGAAGGTGGCTTCACCCTCGGCTATGCCGATCTGAATGCAGACGGTGACCAGGACATCGTCATCGGCGCCTCCGCGCAGAGCAACAGCAGCGGCAGCGTCAACGACGGTGCCGCGTTCGTGTACTACGGACCGTTCTCAGGCACCGCAAACCTCTCGGAGGCTGATGTCATCATCTATGGCCGCTCCAGCGAGAAGGACACCATGGGCACTGCGGTCGAGGGCCTGGAAGACTTCGACGGCGACAGCATCGCAGACATTGCAATCTCCGCCTCTCAGATGGACACTCCGGACAGCAGCGTCGCTGCCGGTGCAGTGTTCATCTTCTCCGGCGCGTCCATCACCGGCTCCACCTCCATGGAGCCCGAGGACGCTGACATCATCTACTACGGCGCAGCAAAGCAGCACTATCTCGCCGCAATCGACTCCGCTGACATCGACTCCGATGGCACCTCTGATCTGCTCCTCGGTGCAACCTGGGCACCCGATCGCGACACCCGTGAGGGCGAGGTCTACCTCATCTACGGCGGCGTCACCTCGGGTGAGCTGTATGCCAACGACGAAGCACAGGCGACGTACCAGGGCGAGACGGCCTTCGACAAGCTCGGCATCACAAGCACTATTGCGATGGTCGGCGATGTCGACGGAGACGGAGAGGGTGACCTCCTGATGGGTGCCCACAACAAGGACTCTGAGAGCGGCATCGCCTACCTCGCCCTCGGCCCGCACTCCGGGACCACCGTTGCCTCCGACACCGACGTCGCCCTCAACCCAGCGACCGGCGACTACCTCGGCCGCGCAGTCTCTGCGGCTGGCGACATGAACGGCGACGGCCTCGATGATCTCCTCATCGGCGCACCGCGCGACGACGCCGGCGCTTCCAATGCCGGTGCGACCTACCTCATCTACGGCAGTACCACGATCTCCAGCATCGACGGTTCATACGCTGATGCAGTGTACGACGTCGTCATCATCGGAAATGACAACGATACCCAGCTCGGCGCGCAGATCGAGGGGGGCCGTGACTTCGACAACGACGGCACCAACGATCTCTTGCTCGGCTCAACCAGCTATGGCTCGATCAGCGAAGGCGCATCGTTCTTCTACTACGGCCCGCTCAGCGGCTCCTTGGACCTCTCAGACGCTGACGCCACCCTGACCGGCACCAACAGCTCTGACGGCGCAGGAGAGCACGGACTGATCATCGAAGACATCGACGGCAGCGGTGCCGGAGCACTCCTCGTCGACGTCTCTGGAGCCGATGCCGTCGACGGTACCTCCGCGGCAGGCGGTATCTTCCTGATCGACACCCTCGGACTCTAAGGAGAGACCATGATCGCAGTTATTCTCAGCACACTGGCCTCTGCTGCACCGCCCTGGTTCGATCTCGGCGGCGCTGAGCGTATGGTCGCTTCCGGACTCCCGGAGTACTACGCCTTTCTCCAGGAGACCGCCCAGGCCGATCCCGAGCGGTATGAGAAGAAAGTGCATCAGGCGATGATGCTCTTGCTCAGCGGCGAGACAAACCCACAGGTTCTCGAGGCCTGGAAAGAAAAGTTCTACGCTGAAGATGCCTACCGGGAGACCCTCGCCCGGTGGCGCACTGCGACCGTCGATCAGCGCGCTGCGCTGCGCTCTGAACTCCTTCAACGGTCCGCAGCCATCGAGTCTGCGCACATTCGGCTTCTCCAGGTCAAGCAGCCCCTGACCGCCACACGTCTCGACAATATCGATTCAGATATCAAGGATATCCGTATGAATCGGGAAGCCTACGCGCTCGAGCGTGTGATGAACTCACTGAACGAGTAAGCCCGCACTCGATATAAGAAGTGCGGAGGTCAGAGATGTTTGCGTTCCTGATGTTGGCAGGCTGTGGTGAAAAGACCGCCACGCCACAAGACGACGCCGTGGCGAATTCGACAGTAGAAGTAAGTATTAGTCAGCTTCCAACACCAACGTTTACCCGACTCGGCAACCATCCGTCCCTCACGCACGAGCAGCCCCAGCGAACCGACTCCACCTGCGGCTACCAGATCGACGCCCGGCACCTCTACCCCCTGAGCAACCAGCGACTGAGCAAGGTCGATGGTGCCGGACGGGTAAGTCCCGTCGTGGTCTTCAAGGACGGCAAGCCCCTGAGTGACTTCGCGACCACAAGAGACTTCGCCGATCAGTGTGCAGGGGCGTTCACTTTTGGACGCAACGCAGTCCGGTTCTCCCTCAAAGATGAGACCCCAGAAGCCGCCGTGCTCTCCGGCTACACCCTGGGCCTGTCGGAGCACTTCCCCCTCCCCACTCCCGACGGCGATGCCTGGTGGGCCTACCCCGGTACTCGGATCGACCTCGGCTTCACCGACGATGCCGGGCTCGCAGGGCAGACCATCGAGCTCGTGGTGACCACCGTCACGTCGCAGGGGCGGGTCAACGCTGTGCCGCTGCTGAAGGTCGGTGAAGACAAGGTGCTGATGGAAGAGACCGACGGCACACTGGTCGGACGGCTGACCTTCACCGTGCCAGACGGCGCCTGGACCGCCTCGCTGGTCACACCACCAGATGCCCCCTACATGCTGCTCACCTCGGTCAATCTCCACAGCGGCGACGAGGTTCGACCGATGCTCCCGGCGTCCATGAAGGTCGGCGGCTCGCTGCTTGCCTCCACGGGTCCATCTGCGGACCTGCTCAGCCGCGTGCAGTTCACCACCGAGCCACCGAAGCTGACCATTCCCGGAGAGTTCACCAGCGTCGGAGCGTTCATCGGTCGGCTGGAGGCACCGACCCTCACCGAGCTGTCCGCGACAGCGGTCCGAGAGCGCATCGGCCTCAGCTACTCCCCGCTGCGCATCTTCGAGGACGGCAAGCCGCTCGCCAACCCCAATGCCTCCTGCCGCAAGGTCAAGCAATTCGGGAAGGGACGGTACTGTCACAGCCACGAGATCGTCCTGCTCAGCTCATCGGACAACACCGACCCCCTCTCCAACAGCCGGGACTACACCCTCGCGCTGTCAGACGAGCGGCAGTTTGAGGGGGGCTTGTGGCTGTATCCGGGAGACATCGTGCTCGGCGGCCCCTCGGAGAGCCCACCTGACGGCGCCACAGCCAGCCTCGTGCTCACCGCCCTCCCTGTCACCTCAGACAGCGCCATCTCGCTCAAGCTGAGCAGCAGCGGCGGCACCCTCATCGAGCACACGATCAGCGGAACGACACTCTCAAGCGGTGCGCTGACCATGCCGCTGCACTTCGAGGACTCCCTCAGCAACCTGGAGCTTGAGCTGCACGTTGAGGGACACGTCGTCCTCCAGGGTGCTGCGGTGAACTGGGAAGATTAGCCGCCCTCTCCGTCTACGGGGTTGCCACCTGAAGATCTTGGAGCCAGGCAGTGCCCGTCGCAGCCGGGAGGCTCAGGCACAGGCGCACCTCAGTGGCACCTTCTGGAAGGGTGCGCTCCGCAGAGAATGTGGACCAGCCCTGGTCGCCATCCAGCGAGACCACCGGCCAGAACTTCACCATGCGACTGGGCTTCATTCGCTTTCCGTCGCCGTCGAAAACGGCCAGGAACAGCTCCAGCTCTCCGCCAGTGATTCCCTCGAGCCTCCAGGCTCCCGTGACCTGGACAGTCGAGCCAGAGACGGCATGCTTCGCATCACAGGCATGGACGTCCTCTCCAGGGTGGGCCAGCATCTTCAGCGCGCCATCGTCCCGGCTCGCGATCTGTCCACCGACGCTCTTGGGGTAGACCACCCAGCCGCTCCCCACCCCACGGTCACCTGCTCTGGAGAACGGGTTGCTCGAAGAAGGACTCGGACGGGGTGCATCCAGCGAGACGCGCGCAATGGCCGGTGCGGCCGGTGTAGCCGGTGCGGACTGAGACGACGCCTTCCGTGCTGCTTGGGGTGAAGGAGACTTCAGGTGGCGAGAGAGAGCCTCCGGCAGCGGCTGCGGCTCGATGCTGGGACGCCGCGGCGGCTTGTCGAAGAAGGCCTGACACTGCTCAAGCCGCTCACGCGAGTCTGCAAATCCAGCGAGGTCATCACAGGCAACGGTCAGCTGCTCTGGCGTGCCTGCGATTGCGGTCCACACCGCGCGACGCCACAGAAACCGTAGCGATCGGGGCTCGCGCGCAACCGCTTGCTCGAAGCTCGCCAGGACCTCCGCATCGGTCGCGAGCGGCGCATCCCAGCGCCGGCCTGCAAGGGTATTGTTCGGTCCCTCCTGCAGCTCATAGTGCTCGACCAGCCACGGGCTGCTGCTGATGGTCTCGAAGCGAATGCTGCCGGCTTGCTTCAGCACGATCCAGTCCGGCGCACGCTCTCCGACATATGCCGCACGCTCGGGCCACTCCAGACCTGTGGCTCCCGAGGTCACGGCGTCTGTGAGTCCAGCAAGATCGATGATGGTGAGATCGGTGACCCAGCCGGTCATGCCGATGTCAGTGTAGGCCACCGAGGCTCCGGGAGCCGCACGCTCCATCAGCCAGATCGGAACCTTGGCGTGCCCCTTCCAGGTGTGATTCAGGGCATCTGGCAGCCGCATCCAGGGGTCGCGCTGCGTGACTTCCACGGCATTACCGGACATGCCTGCCCGCTGCACCGGCAGGGTCTTAGAGGCCTGCAGCCCAATCAGCGACAGGACCGCCACCATCGGCAGCCAGGCCATGCGCCCGACCAGTCGGCCGGCCAGCATCGAGGATACTGAGCACACTCCGACAACCAGGAAGGGCAGGAGCGGCACAATGAACCGCTGGTTGGGCATCCAGTCCCGGCTAACGTAGACCAGGAAGAAGACATGACCGGCCATCGCCAGCAAGACCGGCCAGCTGCGAGCACGCAGGCGGAAGCCCAGGACAGCCACACCCACCACACCGAGCACTGCCAGGGGGGCCTCGTTGGTCAGCCAGGGGCGAACATAGTCGAGGAGGGCGGAGAAGGAGTCGGCGTGCCCCTTCTGATAGTAGGTGTTTGCCAGTGGGTAGCCAAAGTAGAGGAGCCGGAAGCAGAGGTAGCCGACGGTGGGCACCGCAAAGATCCCCAGCCAGCGCGCCGTCGAGCGCCAGTCCTCGCGGCCAGCAGCGAGTCGACCGAGGAACAGGCCGCCGACCACCAGCGGGGCCTCTGGGCGGGTGATGGCCGTCAGTCCAGCCAGGACTGCAGAGAGCGGAGACCGCTGAGGCTCTCGAATCTCCACCAGCAGCCGCCAGGCTGTCAGCACAATCATCGCGGCATAGAACGAGGTCTCCATCCCCGTGACCGGCCAGAATACGGCCGGCAGGCTCACCGCCAGGAAGCCGGCTCCGCTGATCAGCGCAAGCTCCTGCACTCGGGTCTTCGGTGGAGTCAGCTCTGCAGCTAGCCCAACACAGCCAAGGATGGTTGCAATGAGCGAGAAGATGCCGAGCACCTTGCTGCCCATCAGGCTCGCGCTCACCGGAAGGGTCAGGGCCATCAGGGCGACCCAGGTGGGGTTGGAGAAGCCCTCCACGCGCTCGCCGGGGTTGTACGTCAGCCCCTCACCGCTCAAGAAGCTGCGTGCATATCGAAGCGAGATGTAGGAATCATCGACCGTGATCGTCCACAGACTCAGGGTGTTGAGCACCGCTGCGGTGATAATTAAAGCAAGAAGAAGAACCGCCGGCTTGTTTTGTATAATCCACATGTACGCTTCCCATCCCGCATCTTGGCCTAATGGATGACGCCGACCCTACCGGTTATGTGGGGGGTAAGTAAAAAGGACGTATAGATGCTGACTTCGAATAACCCTCGCAGGGTCTTGCTGCTCGCACTGCTGGTGTTTGGCTGCGGTGATGCAGAACCTGCTGAGATTCAAGCAAAACCATCTGCACCCACTCTGCAAAACGATCCAGCAGTCACTCCTCCGACGGCAGCCACCGCACAGGCTGAGGATGACGAAGACCCTGCGGGGCGCTGGCGCAAGGCACCCAAGCGAGAGGTCAGCAGCGAGGAGATGGAGCAGCTCCGAGCCATCGGCTACCTCGACGGCTACGAGGCGGCCCCCGATGTCACCGGCATCACCCGGTATGACAAGTCCCAGGTCTTCGACGGCTACAATCTCTACGTCTCCGGCCACGGCCCTGAGGCCACCCTCATCGACATGGCCGGTCGGGTCATGCACACCTGGACGTTTGACTTCTCCACCGCCTTCCCTGAGATCACCGAGTTCCACAAGGACAACGGTCACCAGTACTGGCGCAGGGCATACCTCTACGAAAATGGGGATCTGCTCGCCATCCACGAAGGTCAGGGCATCGTCAAGCTCGACAAGGACTCCAACCTCAAGTGGGCTGCAGCCAACGGCGCGCACCACCACATGGACGTCATGGACGACGGGCGCATCTACGTGCTCACCCGCGTCTTAGAGAAAAACCATGAGGGCTTCAACAAGCCCATCTGGCACGACGCGGTGACCATCATGGGCCCCGATGGCTCGGAGGAGAAGCGCGTCTCGATCCTCCGGTCGATGCAGAACTCAGACCTGGAGATCGTCACCAGCTCTATCGACACGAAGGGCGACCTGTTCCACACCAACTCCATCCAGGTCCTCGACGGCCAGGCCGCCGGTCTTGACCCCGCGTTTGCCAAGGGCAACATCCTGATCTCTTCCCGGACCACGGGCTTGATCATGGTGCTCGATCCGAACACCGAGAAGGTCATCTGGGCGAAGAGCGGGTCCTGGAAGAAGCAGCACGACGCCTTCATCATCGGTCCTGAGAGCATGATGCTCTTCGACAACAACACCCGCGAGCAGAAGTCCAGCGCGGTGATCGTCATCAACCCGGTCACCGGAGCGGAGCAGTGGGCGTACCGGGGCAAGGCGGGAGAGAAGTTCTTCACCCAGTCCTGCGGCGCCAACCAGCGCCTCGACAACGGCAACACCATGATCGTCGAGTCGAACTTCGGCCGCGCCTTTGAGGTCAATGCCGCCGGTGAGATCGTCTGGGAGTTCATCAACCCCCGCCGCGCTGGCGAGGACGACATCCTCATCGCCACCCTGTTCGATGTCGATCGCTTCCCAGCCAGCTTCAACGTCTCCTGGGCAGCCAGCTCACCGTGACGACTACTGACTGGACTCGGTGTCTTCGCCGAGCATCCAGTCGTTGAGATCGGTGTTGGCGTTCTTCATCGTCGTGATGCTCAGGGACAGGTAGCTTCCCTCTGCAGCATCCGACGACAGCAGCTCGCCGTCTGCCCACAGCGCCTGGACCCGGCGGGCCTGTCCGCTGTCGTTGTTGTAGATGAAGCTGAAGCCATACTGCTGGTAGACGTTGATGATGTTGGTGGAGAACTCCGTGGGTGCCGGGCCGACGAGCTGGTGCAGCATCACCCGCTGTCCGTCGGAAAGCTCCAGCCACCGCAGGGCGACCTCGTAGTCGCTCCAGAACTCAATCCCCAGGGCGATCTCGGCGTGGAGGGTGTCTGCTGCGGCAAATCGATCGCAGCTCGTGTCGGCGAAGCAGTCCTCGCCCGTCAGGATCTCGCGTTCAAATTCAACGAAGTGACTGAAGACGTCTTCCTGCTGTGGCCAGACCATCGCCTCGGAGAACCGGGTGATCCCGCCGGCGGTGTAGTCCACGCCCAGCGAGACCCCAATGATCCCGCTCTCGGTCTGCCCACCGACGCCGGCCTCTTCCAAGTCTGCGCTGGTCATCGTGGCGATCTCGTAGCCCTCGGAGAGGTTCTCAACGTTGGCGTCGACCCACGGAACGAGCACCTCACCCAGCGCGACGAGGGCCTCGGGATCTTCATCGTCGAAGTGCACGAAGCCATAGACCATCATCTCCTCGAAGGTCGAGGGCGCCTCGGGGGGCCGGCAGGCGAAGAGCAGCGGGAGGATGATCGAGATGCGCATGTCTACTAGTTGCCCTGGAGCTTTAGCGGTCGCAACCACCTTCTCGACGATAGCGCTCGACGCCTTCGTCTGAGAGCACCAGGATCTGGTCGCCGAGGATGTGGATGTTCCAGGGCTTCTTGGACTTCTCACCCTGCATTCGGAAGTATGCGGCCAGCTCTCCCTCAGGGGTAAACACCTGGACTCGACGGTTGCTGTGGTCAGCAACGTAGACCAGTCCGCACTCGTCTACCTTGATGCCGCCGGGCACGCTGAGCCGGAATTCACCATGCTTTTTGCCCTTGCTTCCCCAAGACCCAAGCGGATTACCAGACAGATCAAACACTCGAACCCTACTGGCATCGACGTCCAGGACATAGGCACGCTGCCGCGACTCATCGATTGCGATGCCAGAGGGATCCTGGAGCGCCTCCTCCGGCTGCCAGGTCTTGATGTGGCTTCCATCCGCAGCGAGGTGCAGGATGCCCTTGACCTTCGAGGAGGTGATGTAGAAGTCACGGGTCTGGGCGTGGATGTCGATGCCCGTCATGTACCCGGCCATCTCTTCTGACTCGACGCCCTGGAGGAAGTTCCCCTCCAGATCGTACTGCCGGAGGTAGTGACTCGGCGTGGGATCGTCGGGATAGTGAAAGCCCTGGCGAATCATCCACAGGGTTCCGTCGAGTCCCATCTCAATGGGTGCTGGGAACTGGTAGTAGGCCTGAGTGTTCCAGCTGATGTCGACCCCGGACAGGTCACCGGGGCTCATCCGAAAGCTGGTCTGGAACTCACCGTCTTTCGAGTAGCGCTTGATGATGTGATCACGCTTGTCGGTGATGAAGATGTTGCCAGTGCTTGGATCGACGGTGAGACCGCGCGGCTCGTTGAGCACCATCGGATCGTCGTGCTTCTTGCCAAAGGTGGCGATGTACTCGCCGTCCGGGGTGAAGCGATCGACCCGGTGAGAGTACGAGGCGGTGGCGTAGATGATGCCGGTCTTGACATTGACCGCAACGGCGCGGGAGTGAAATGTGCCCATGTCCAGATCGTGGGGACCACGAAACGCAGCAATGTGCTCGCCGGTCGCGGAGAACATCTGGAGACGCTCGTTGTCGGTGTCAGCGATGATGACATTGCCGTTCTCAGCGACCGCCATGCCTCGATTCCACCGCATCCGACCGGGCTCGCTGCTGCGACCGCTGCCCCAGTTGCGAATCGGATTCCCCTCCAGATCAAACTGGCTGATGTGGGCGCGGCCGCTGTTGGAGACGTAGATGGACTGGCCATCGGGTGCCATAGAGAGGCCATAATTACGGTTGGCTGGACGTGAAGAATCGCCGACCGGATTCTCGGCGCCGCCGTACCAATTTGCGAGGTGCTTGCCATCCCGGCTGAACACGTCGATGTGGCCAGTCCTGTTGAGAACAAAGATGCGCCCATCTCCGGTCCGTACGGTGGCATCAACAGGGAATTCCATCTCTCCGCCGATCTCGCCAAGCTCCTCACCATCGGCACTGTAGCGAATCAGCTTGCCCTTGCCAGGCAGCGCGACGAGCACGGTGTTGTCGTTGTGATCAACCGTGATCCCCATCGCAGGAAGGGAGTCCCATGACGTGAGGTGGTTGCCCTCGGCGTCAAACCGCTGGATCTGGCGGAAGATCGTGTTCGCGACGAAGACATCGCCGGTGTTTGAGTTGACGGTGATTCCAGAGGGAAGGTTCAACACACCGGGATCTGGCTGCAGCGCGCTGCCGAACCGAGAGACAAACGTGTACGCCAACCCCTCAGTTGTGATGTTCGCAGGCTCCAATACCTCATAAGTCTGCTGAGATACGGCTTCTGCAGTATTTGTCACAGGTCTATCGCGATCCTTACAGCCAAGATTAAGAACCAGAAGGAGGGCGGGTGAGGGCATACGATACTCCTTGGCTGACCTCATAATGAAGTAAGAGACTTGGATCGAACACTGTGCCCACAACGCGACGATTCTTGTTGTTCTTCGAACCAGATGAAGCCACATACCGAAGACGCGACGAGCTCCCCTCGATAATGTTGGCGTTCATCATAGACACTTGGACAGCGACAGCAGCCTCCCCAGGACCAAGCGTCCTCATGGCTCCAAGGGCCCGGGTGAGAACAGCCGGAGCCCGTGGGGTTCCATCTGCCACGGCTAACCCCCTGTAGACACGATAGACCGGCATCAACCCGAGGAGAACGCCGTGTTCTTGATCCTGTGCCTGATGGCCGCTGCAGAAGAAGACGCGCCGGAGTGGTCGGTCGATGCACCTCCCGGTCCCCGCCAGCAGGTCGATATCGACGTGACCGCCGGAACCTGGATGAGCCTCGATGTCTCCCCGGACGGCCAGCAGCTCGTCTTCGATCTCCTGGGAGACCTCTACCTGATGCCCATCTCTGGCGGAGAGGCGACCGCGCTGACTTCGGGCATGGCGTGGGACATGCAGCCGACCTTCGCCCCGGATGGCCGCTCCGTCGCATTCACCAGCGATCGCGGCGGCGGCGACAACCTGTGGGTCATCGATCTGGACAGCCGAGCGGCCACTGCGATCACCGAGGAGTCCTTTCGGCTGGTGTCCAGCCCCGCATGGCACCCCTCCGGTGACTACCTCGTCGGCCGCAAGCACTTCACAGGCTTCCGCAGCCTCGGCTCCGGTGAGATGTGGATGTACCCGCTGACCGGCGGACCAGGAATTCAGCTCACCGAGAAGCCCAACGAGCAGCAGGATGCCGGAGAGCCCACCATCGCGGACGGCTACCTCTACTGGTCCCAAGACCTCAGCGGCGGCAGCTCCTTTCAGTACAACAAGGATCCCAACCCCGGTATCTACGGAATCAAGCGAAAGGATCTGGTAACGGGAGACATCGAGCGGGTCACGAAGGGGGCCGGTGGAGCCTGCCGACCGACGGTCCACGGTGACACCCTGGCGTTTGTTCGCCGCGTCCGAGATCGCTCTGTGCTCTACCTCCGGGACATGACCTCCGGCGCTGAGCGCCCGCTGTGGGATGGCCTCGATCGAGACATGCAGGAGACCTGGGCCATCCACGGCACCTACCCGCGCATGGCGTGGCTCCCAGACGGCAGCGGGCTGGTGGCCTGGGCGCAGGGCGGTCTGTGGCAGATCGACCTCGACGGAGCGGCGACCGCGATCCCGTTCCACGTCGCCGACACCCGCGAGATCCGACAGACCCACCGGGTCAGTGTTGCGGTCGCCCCCGACACCTTCGATGTGCGGATGCTCCGGGGGGCGCGGGTCTCACCAGACGGCGAGCAGGTGGTCTTCTCCGCGCTCGGCCGCCTCTACATCACCGACACCACCGGCGGCACTCCCCGCAGGCTGACCCGAGAGGACGGTGTGATGGAGCAGGATCCCGCCTGGTCACCAGATGGTCGAAGCATCGTCTATGTCACCTGGAGCGACGCTGATCTCGGCACGGTCCGGCAGGTCTCCGCACGCGGCGGGCGTGGGAAGGTGCTCAGCACCACCCCTGGTCACTTCCGGCAACCCATGCTCCACACAGACGGCAGCGTGTTCGTCGAGCGCATCTCTGGAGGCTGGCTGCGCAGTCCGCTGCATGGACTGGACACCGGCATCGTCCGCATCGATCGGGACGGTGAGGAGACGATCACTGTCGATGGCGGCACCCCTCAGCCCATCGACGATGTGCTGTACTTCGAGGTCGATGGAGACAAGGGCTCCACTGAGCTGCACGCCATCGACCTGCTCACCGGCGAGGAGCGGACCGTCGCGGTTGCTGCAACGGGTCAGGATCTCCGCATCTCTCCCGACGGCCAGCACGTCGCGTTCGTCGAGGGACAGACGGCCTACGTTCAGCCCCTCCCGCTGACCGGCGGCGCGCTGGAGCTCAGCCGTGACGGCCGCGCGCTGCCCGTCGCGCGTGTCTCTGCCGACGACGTCTTCTCCCTGCACTTCTCCGACGACACCACCCTCGCCTACACCCTGGGTCCGGAGCTGTTCGCCGTCGACATCGCTGCTGCCCTGGCGGGAGAGCGGGCCGAGGAGTCGGTCGCACCGCAAGAGCGAGGCACCCCGCTGGGCTGGTCAGAGCCCCTGTCGCGGCCGGGCGGAGTCGCCGCGATCGTTGGGGCGAAGATCGTCACCATGGTCGGCGAGGAGGTCATCGAGGACGGCGTGGTGGTCTGGGAAGACGATCGAATCGTCGGTGTCGGCGCGCGCGGAAGCGTGATCGTCCCTGAGGAGGCACACATCATCGACGGCACTGGACTCACGGTGCTGCCCGGCCTCATCGACGCCCACGCCCACGGCGGACAGGCCAGCGGGGGCATCATCCCGCAGCAGAATTGGAAGAACCTCGCGACGCTCGCCTTCGGCGTGACCACCACCCACGACCCGTCGAACAACACCGAGACCGTGTTCGCCGCCGCAGAGCTTCAGCAGGCTGGACTCATCCTCGCTCCGCGCATCTTCTCGACCGGGACCATCCTCTACGGCGCGAAGGCACCTGGAGCGTATGCGGAGGTCAACGACCTCGACGATGCCCTCCGCCACCTCCGACGGCGGGCTGCCGTCGGTGCGGTGAGCGTGAAGAGCTACAACCAGCCGAGGCGGGATCAGCGCCAGCAGATCATGGAGGCTGCCCGCCAGGTCGGCCTCAACGTGGTGCCCGAGGGTGGCTCGACCCTCATGCACAACCTCACCATGATTGTCGACGGCCACACCGGCATCGAGCACTCCCTGCCGGTGGCAGAGATCTACGCGGACGTGGTGCAGCTGTGGAGCGCGACCCAGGTCGGCTACACCCCGACCCTCGGCGTCGCCTATGGCGGACTGATGGGTGAGAACTACTGGTATGCCAAGACGGACGTCTGGGCGCACCCTCGCCTACAGACCTTCGTTCCCCGCGAGGTCCTCGATCCAGCCTCCCGACGCTCCACCCTCGTCCCGGATGACGAGTACAACCACATCCAGGTCGCTCAGATCGCCGCGACGCTTGCAGATGCCGGAGTCGGGGTGCAGATCGGTGCCCACGGTCAGCGCGAGGGGCTGGCGAGTCACTGGGAGCTGTGGATGCTCGTGCAGGGCGGCATGACACCCCACCGAGCCCTCCAGTCCGGGACACTCGACGGCGCTGTCTACCTCGGAATGGAGGCCGATCTGGGAAGCCTCGAGGTCGGCAAGCTCGCCGATCTGATGGTGGTCGAGGGAGATCCTCTCACCGATATTCGCCTCAGCGATCAGGTCCGCTACACCGTGCTCGGTGGGCGGGCCTATGACGCTGCGACCATGGGGGAGATCTGGCCGGCGCAGGCCGAGCGAGAGCCGCTGTACTGGCAGACGGAAGCTTTTGGCGGGGAGCCATCTCACGAGGGCTGCAGCTGCGGGCGGAACTAAGCGCTCAGAGAGTCATGTCTCCTGTGCGCAGAGAAGCTCACCGTAGGACGGTATCTCTGCCCCGGCTCTGGCCACATCGCTTATGCATAGGCCATGTGGTCTCTCCTCCTGTTCTCTTGCAGCACGCCAACCATGGATCACGTCGTCCCCGATCAGCACATCCCGGAGCGAACCTGGATCCTGTTCGAGTCCATCCCGCTGACCCAGCGAGTTCGCACGGAAGGGTGGCGTTTTCGGCTGGATGAAGATGGCTGCTATCAGGTGGCTCGAAACCTGGCGCTTGAGCTCAGCGCGTCCGAGGTTGGTCGAACGGACCCGTCCCTGTTCTGGAACACCGACTGGTCTGACAAGGCGCACATCTGCTTTGAAGAAGCAGAGCTGTCGGTCGTCCGAGCGGCGGTCGAGGAGAGCGGCCTGGATCGCCTGGACTCTGCCGCCCTTCCCAGCGGTGTCACCGCCAGCGATCGCGTCATAGAGCGCTGGACGGTGGTGGGTGTGGATGCAACACACTCCGTGATGGTCGAGAGCCCGTCGATGGTGTCTGAGACCGGCACGCTCCAGCGGCTCGGACCGTGGGGAAAGACCGCCGCAGCGGTGAGTGACCTGCACGACACCATCAAGACCTCCGCCAGCGACGCCATCCGCCGACAGCGGACCGCGCAGCCCTGAGCTCAGTCCTCGGGAAGCGTCACGCCGAAAGTCTCCAGGGCTCGGAGGCGGAGAAAGCGGTCCGTGAAGCGTGCATGGTCTGTGGTGTGAGGCGCCGTCCGACCAGAGCGGGTCGTCGAGGCATGGGTGCTTGCAGCCACGAACCGGGGGGGCTTCCCCGACTCTGTCTGCATCACAAAGTGTCGCCACAGTCCGGCCAGCGCAGGGCGCGCATCCTCCACCCCCGCGAGCGCACAGGAGAGCAGACCGGGAATCCGCAGGTGGCCGTCTCCAGGAACCCGAAGCTCCCAGGCTCCGCCTGCAGCACGGCACACTGCGGCATGCAGGAGCAGCCGACGGGCAAGATCATGTCGGGCACACCCCAGGGCGACGAGGAGCTGCACCAGCGCTCCAGTCCAGCCCTCGGGATGATCGAGGTCAACCACCACAGCCGCGTCATCGGCAGCATCACGGTCGGTGAGGCCTTCGGGCTGGGCCGCTGGACACTGCCGGAGGCGGATCCGATGCCAGCGATTCCCAGCCCACCGCAGGGCCGGAGCACCATCCCACAGGGGAATCCAGCAGGCATCCGCCAGCCACTCGGTCGCAGAGACATGCCCAGCCCATGGCGCCCCGCGGAGACGCGGGAGCGGACGCACCGGCGGGGGAGCCTGTCGCGGCCAGCGGGTCGTCGCGTCCCAGGCACAGCCATCGAGGAAGGCTCCGGTGAGATCGGCATCGGTGAGATCGGCACCAGTGAGATCGGCATCCGTGAGGTCTGCTCCCTGGAGGCATGCCCCCTGAAGATCCGCATCGGAGAGCGCCATGCCCACCAGAGACGCCTGACGGAGATCATATGGCCCCCCGCCGTCACCACGCAGCCCCTCGCTCCAATCAGCGGATGCGGTGTGGAGGGTCAGCAGATCCGGGGCAGAGTGTCCACCTGGCTGCTGGATGTCCACACACTCCCCGCTGCCCTCTGAGGGCGTGAGCGCTGCTCCCCTCATGTCGACATCGAGGAGCCTCAGCGCAGCCTCCCACCGCCTCGGACGCACCATCCCGGTCAGGTTGGCGTGTCGCAGCGCGACATCCGACAGCCACGCCCCCCGCAGGTCTGCTCCCGACAGGTCCACGCCCGACAGGTCCAGGCTGCGGGCATGCCAGCCACGGAGGTCTGCTCCTGGCTCAAGCCGGCGGACTCCGATCAGCCCCGCCTCCCCCACCGTGTCGTCATCCACCAGCGCCCACCGCGCATCCACCCGCCACCGCTGAGCACGCCGGAGGTCAGCACCGCGCAGATCCGCGCCCCGAAGATCAGCATCGGTGAGGTCGGCACCGCGCAGGTCCGCATCCCGCAGCGTGGCCTCGTTGAGCGATGCCGCGCAGAGCTTCGCGTCGGTGAGGTCCGCCCCGGTGAGGTCGGCTCCGGTGAGGTCGGCTCCGGTGAGGTCGGCTCCGGTGAGGTCAACGTCACGCAGGGCACGGTGCTCCAGCCGCCATCGCCGGAGGCTTGCGCCGGGACGGAGGGTCTCATCACAGAGGCACTGGTCGAGGGGAAGTCCTGCCGGCAGCACCGCACCGCGGAGGTCTGCGGCGGTGAGGGTGGCGCCGGTGAGGGTGGCGCCGGTGAGGACCGCGTCGCGGAGGTCGGCACCAGAGAGGTCGGCACCAGAGAGGTCGGCACCAGAGAGGTCGGCACCAGAGAGGGCACAGCCGCGCAGGTCGGCACCAGACAGGCACGCCCTGACGAGTCGGCTCTCCCGGAGGTCGCAGCCCGGAGTCGCATGCAGCTGCCGCAGATCGGCTCCGGTGAGATCGCACTGTCGCAGGGCTGTGTCGACCAGCCTGAGCCCTCCACCCTTGAGCCCTGAGAGCGAGAGACCGACCAGTCGGCAGGACTGAAGTCGTGCACCGCAGAGGTTGATCGAAGCCATCTCCGCGTTGGCGAAGCTCACTCGGCAGAGGACGGCGCCCCGGAGATCCGCCCCGGTGAGATCGGCGGTCCAGAAGACACACTGGCGGAGGGTGGCGCTGGTGAGGTCGGCACCGGTGAGGTCTGCCGCAGAGAGATCGAGGTCTGTCAGGCGCGCGCGCTGGAGGTGTGCATGAGAGAGATCAGACCCCGTGAGTCCGATCTCTGCGAGCTGACAGTCCGCGAGACGGGCACCGGAGAGCGGGAGGGCACCAAGCGCTCGGCCACACCAGGGACGGGCAGTGAGAATGTGGGCCGCCTCTGAGGGCGTGAGCGAGAGGGCCGAGAGCAAGGAGAGCCCCTGGGCCTGGAGGGCAGAATCCTCGGCAGTCAGGAGGTCGAGCAGAGACTCAAGGGCAGGACGCATGGTGCCAACGTAGCGCGAGAGGGGCAACGGCGGCTCGGGCATGGACGCGTGCCCACTCCGCTACCGTGCCGCGCCAGCCGCTCGCTGCGCTCGG
>JAQXDW010000022.1 GCA_029251165.1 Myxococcota bacterium | reverse complement strand
CCACTCTGACAAGAGCGGAGTTCTTGGATAAGCCTGTCACTCTCAGCGCTGGAGCCATCATGTCTCGCCCCCACCTGCCTGCACTCCTTCTTCTCGCTGCCTGTGGCAAAAAAGGCGACCTGACTGATGACACCAGCTCAGCATCAGCTGCTCCTGAAGAACCGGTGCTGATGACCTTGACCGCTCCCACCGCAAGCAGCTTCTCACCAGACGCCCTCGTCATGGTCGAGGGAACGGTCAGCGGACCACAGAGCCTCACCGCCACCCTCAACGGCGTCGCCCTCTCTCAAGACGGCGACTTCTCAGAGACGACCTCGCGCGACAGCGTCGCCTGGAGCGACTCGCCGCTGTGGCCGGTGCTCGGAGACGCGCGCAGCGACAGCGGCAGCTGGGCGCGGGCGCGAACCACGCTGCTCTATGGTGACAGCGCTGATGCCAGCGAGCCCATCGAGGACGGCGTCTCCTTCCGCCTGACCGACAACCTGCTCGAGGCCGCAGGCAAAGAGGTGGCTGCACTCTTGGCGCTTGAGGAGCTGCTGGTGTCTAAGGAGCCGGTGACAACCATCATCGGCATCGACGTCTACATCACCGACCTGACCTACACGGCGCTGGTACCCACCCTCGACTTCACGACGTCAGGGCTTTCATACGCACTTCGTATCGAGGGTCTCTCGCTCGAAGTGCTTCTGGACGCAGGTCTCTTCGGCAGCGATGAGACCACACTCCTTGCGGATGCAGTAACGGTGCGTGGTGAGATGCTCTTTGGTCTTGACGGCGCCGGAGGGCTGGCCGCGACACCGACGAACACCACGGTTGAGACGGAGAACCTCGAGCTGTTTGGCACTGAGGACTCCTTTGGGCTGGTGGATGCATTGCTGAGCGACACCCTCGCTGGAGAAGTCGAGACCGCACTCATCGACGCCATCGATGATTTGCTCACATTTCAAGACGCGCTGCGAAGCTTGGAGTTCTCCGGGGTTCGCATCGACAACGCCTTTACCCGAGTCCAGCACGACGAGGATGGGGTGACCGTGTTTGCCCAGAGCTCCATCACCTCCAAGTCTGGGGTGGCGCTGGGAGAGCGGCTGACGACCGATCTCGGCTGGAGCGCGCCGAGCGGCACAACGACCCCCGCAGGCTCCGAGTATGAGGCGGGTCTGTTCCTTGACGACGATCTCATCAGCGCACTCGGCGCCTCGCTTCTGGCGGAGGGACTGCTGGAGCAGGAGGTCTCTGGCGAGCTCGGAAGCCTGACGCTGGACACAACACTGCTGAGCAACCTGGTCGCCGGGTTTGATTCCCTCCCTGAGGACCAGGCAGTCACCCTCAAGACGGCCCCCACAGCCGTTCCGGTCGGTGTTCCCGGCCGAGAGGGCTACATCAGCGAGCTACACCTCGGCGGCCTGCTGTTGGAATTTGTTACCGATGGCGACGGCGACGGCGTCCCTGAACCGGTCATGCAGGTCGTCATCGATGCAATGCTCGGACTGACGCCTGGCGCGGATGCCTCCTTGGTCGGCGTGGGGCTCATCGACAGCTCTGCTTCGCTGCTGTGGAGCGAGCTGGGGAGTCCTCCAGAGGAGGTCGAGCCAGGCCTCGACTCGCTCATCTCTCTGGCCGTTCCGCTTCTGATCGGAGACTTGATCGGCGATGCGTTGGCCTTTGATCTCGACGGCGCTTGTATCTCTGTGGTTGATGGTGCCGCGGTGGAGGACCGAGCGGCGCTCTTCGTCGCGCTCGACTTCTCTGGACTCTCCAAGGACGACGGTTGCTAACCAGCGCAGCAACCCCGACCTCTGAGGCGCCTGTCGTTGGAGTGGGTGCGTCTGTATGGAGGGTAGGGCTTTGGGCGTGAACAGGGCGTTCGAACCAGCCCGAAGCGCATGGCACGGCTGATGAAGAATCGGAGCGGTGTCCATCGGCAGACGAGGCCCGTGACGACCATGCGTTCTCCTCGAGCCCGTCCAGCACCGGAGCAGGTGAGGCGCGCGTTCAGGGCGAGTGTGACCAACGAGCGGTGGGTCGCAGACATCACGGATGTGCCGACGACAGCCGGCTTCCTGTAGCTGTCGGCTGTTTCCTGTAGCTGTCGGCTGTGTTGAATGCCTTCAGCCGCTGTGTGGTGGTCTAAACGATGGAAATCCAACTCAAAGAACGTTGACTCTGGATGTCCTGGACATGTCCCTCAAGCAGCGCCGACCCGTGGATGTGAAGTCCACCACTCCGCGCAGGGGTGCCACCACTCCGCGCAGGAGTGCCAGTACACCTCGCTGGCCTTTGAGCAGCGATGCCAGCCAGCCGGTGTGCGTCCGTCGATGGACAGCGTCGGGGACTGCTGCGACAACGCACTTTGCAAACGATTCTTCGCCACATTGGAGTGCGAACTGATCGACCGGGGGCGTTTTCAACGCCCCAAGAGGCCCGCCTGACCGTCTTCGACTTCATCGAGGACTTCTACAGTCCGCGTCGACGCCACGCCGCGCTCGACCTGCTCTCCACTCACACGGCTCCGTACAAAAGGTGCTCCACCGTAGGGAAGTTTTACCAACAACACCACGGACAGTACTGTGCGCTGAGAGATCCGAGACCGGATTTTCATCAAACAGATGCGCCCTGGATCAGCGCGCATCCGTATCCCCCATCATCCTCGAGCCAATACTCGCCAAATCGGCGACTAACGAAAACCAATTTCCGTCCACTACCTCGTGGACAATGGGAGTGCAGACCGACCTTAGCGCGATGCCGTGCCATGCTGCGCTGCAGCTGAGGATGCGGACGAGCCGTGCGGCCATGACCGACTTCCGGTGGGTTGTGTGCGTCATGATGACACAGCCCGTCAGGATGGCGCTGGCGATGCGTGCCTTCACAATCGTCGTCAGATATGTAAGTATGCCCGAATCAAACCTGGAATCAATCTTTTCGCTCATGGAGGCGTTGATGCCTGGGCAAGCTCGCAGTCCTCGTTCTCTCAACGCTCCGCGCTCAAGCCAGCCCGCTGAGTCTGGACAGAACATGCGAGCCGGTCCGTCCAACGCAGTAATGCAGGACCGCTTGAAGGCCAGCCAGGGTAATGCACCCCAGCCGGTCCGAGCCAACCCAGCCCCATGGGCTGCGCAGAACCGAAGCGTGCGCTTTGAGCCGGTTTCGAGGGGCGCTCTGTTCCAGGATGGCGCGGCCGTGGAGGACGTGGTCCAGGGTCAGAACGGAAGCCGCTATCTGGGAGACTGCTGGCTCCTCAGCGCCCTTGCAGCCATCGCGAACACTCAGCCCAAGGTGCTGGAGGATGCCATCACCGACCATGGTGATGGAACCTACACCGTTCGGCTCCACAAGCAGGACACACGGGGCTTGATGTCTTCCGAGGATGTTCGCGTCGAGGGCACGCTGCCCCGCACCGCAGACGGTCAGGATGCCTATGCGCAGCGGTCAGACCCCACAGAGATGTGGGTGGGCATCATCGAGAAGGCGTTTGCATCCTGGAAGGGTGGGTATGGAACCCTTGATGGTGGCATTCCCTCCGATGCGCTCACCGCCCTGACCGGACAGTCCAGCGAGACCGTCTTCATGAAGGGAGCGGACTCGGGTGAACTCAGCAGCTCCATGCAGGAGGCTGCGTCGGCACAGCGGCCGATGGTCGCAGCCTCTCGTGCGGATCTCTCGCTGAAGAAGGGCGGCATCGTGCCTGGACATGGTCACACCATCCTGAACGTGAACGAGGAAGGAGGCACCACCTACATCACCCTCCGAGATCCCTTCGCCATGTATGAGCCCAGCGGCAACGATGCCCAGGATGGGGTTTTCAAGTTGACACTGGAGGAGTTTCAGCATCGATTCCAGTATGCGTCCTGGACGACGGGTGATGCGGCCTCAACAGGTCGGTGAGGGCCGCTGGATCCTGCAACGCTTCGCCCGTCACCAGCATTGGTGCATGAATGCTCAACCAGCACGCCGCCTTGGCCTTGCCCTCCAGAACCGTAGACTTCGACAGGTACGATCGCGAAGAGTCCTCATGGCCCGTAAACGTCGTAGCTACAGCGCCGACTTTCGCGCAGAAGCCGTCCGCCTCGTCCTTGAAAGAGAATCTGACCCGAACACGTGTGGCCTCCGAGCTTGGCATCCCGGAGAGTTCCGTGTCGCGCTGGGTCAAGCAGGCCCAGCGCAACGCTGGTCAGGGTTGGTCCAGCAAACGGACGACCGAGGAGCGCTCGGAGGGGGCTCGCTTGCGCCGTGGGGTTCGGATCCTCAAGCGAAAGCGGGAGAACAAAGAACAGCGTCAGCGTTCTTCGCCAAGGAGATGCCGTGCCCCACTCTCGGTTCATCCTTCAGGAAAAGGCCTCTCTTTCGGTGAAGCGACTGTGTGAGCTTCTGGAAGCATCGAGCAGCACTTGCTACGCCTGGAGCGCTCAGCAACAGCACTCACAGCCACCTCCAGACGATGCGCGGCTCCGAGTGTACCCGCGCGTCCTGCACAAGCAGCGTCAAAGGCCCTATGGCCGTCCGCCTCATCCCGAGTGCACTTCAGAGCATCGCCGTCGGAGACCTACCGGTGGTCGGGCCTCTGTCGGCGTGAGTCCGCTCAGACCAGGCCAACCGACACGTGCGCCTTAAAAATCGCGAGCAGGGGCTTTGCAGATCGGAGTGCCATTTTCCTGCTCGAAAAGCCCCGCCACCACGCATTCAGACGAGGCACGGTGCCGAAGAAAGTGGCTTGGACACCTTACCTGCACCGATACCGGCGGCGGATCGCCCCCAGCGCGATGAGCAGGGTCACAGCGTTGATCAGAGAGGCCAAAATCGTGGCGCGTTGAAATCCATAGGTGCGTCGAGGCGTCGCGGC
>JAQXDW010000098.1 GCA_029251165.1 Myxococcota bacterium | reverse complement strand
CATCCGGGCCACGATCTGCTCAATGGTCTGCCCCGCCTCCACCCGCAGCGTCACCAGATCCTGACGGCGGAACCGCGGCCCGATCGCGACCACCGCCCGCCCCTCGGGCTTCAGCATGGGGGCCAGCGCGGGCCGCCGAGGCAGCGCAGCGCCGATCCAGATCCGATCGACCGGCTCGGGCAGGTTGAGCAGGGCGTCCTGGGGCACGCAGCGCACCGTGACGTTGCCGAGCGCCTCCAGGGCGGTCGTGGTCGCCGGGTCTTCGGGGAGCGGCTGGTTGACGATGACCCGCCCGGACGGACCGACCAGCCGAGAGAGCAGCGCGCCGACATAGGCTGAGCGCCCCGTGAGGTCCGCGACGACCTGCCCCGGCTCTGGCTCCAGCGCCTCCAGCCCGGTGGCGAGCACATCGATCCCCAGCGACACCGGCAGCAGCCCCTCTGCCAGCACCGGCGGGGTCGCCCCCTCCAGCACCGCGCCGGCCTCGTCCGGTCCCATCATCCGCTCCGGAGCGACACGGAGCAGGGCCGCGATGAGATCCGCGCTGCGCAGCACCCCGCGCGCCAGCAGCCGACGCACCGCCATCTCCCGACGCCGGATCCAGGGATCCTTGAGGTTCATCCCCAGCGGAATTCGGAGCTGCGGATCCACCCGGCGGTGGCTTCGACCCGCTTGAGCAAGGGTGTGCTGCAGCCGCGAATCCGACAGCGCCTCGGCCTGCTGTCGGATGCTGTTTCGGTACACCGCATCCACGCTGCGATCCTGCCCGACGAACCGATCGGCGATGTCCAGCAGCAGCGGTCGATAGGTGGCGTGCATCGCCCGGACCCGCGTCTCGAACGGCATGTCACGCCCAGCGTCGAGGTGCTGGGCATGGAAGCCGAGGTCATACCAGCTCTTCCACCACTCCGGGGCATAGAACTTCGCGCCGTACTTCGCCGACCAGTCCGCCCGCTGCTGATGGACTGCGCTGCCGGGATAGAGCCGGAACGGATCAACGGACAGCCAGCCCCGGGTGGTGTCGGTGGACTGGAAGAGCTCGGAGACAAACGCCGCGGTCTCCTGGAGGGTCTGCGGGGTCTCGCCGGGATGACCAACGATGACATTGACCGCCCAGGTCAGCCCGTGGTCGTGAGAGAGGCGGGCGAGCTGCCGGACCGCGCCGAGGTAGCGGGTGGCGGTGTTGCCCTTCTGCATCTGGGCCAGCATCGTCGGGCTGCCGCTCTCCAGACCGATGCCGATGGAGAACCGCGCCCGCGCGAGCAGAGAGATGTCCTCCTCGTTGAGGTCATCGGAGCGGGTCAGGGTCCAGTACTGCCGAGGCAGGAGGCCCTTGTCGATGATCCCCGCCAGCACCTCTCGTCGCCAGGCACGCTGGAAGCCGAACAAGGGGTCGGCGATGTTGATGACCCACCGAGAGAGATCGGTGCGCGCAGACAGCCGCTCCAGCTCCTCGACCGCTCGCCCCGCGCTGTAGCTCCGCCAGCTATAGCCGCTCTTGGAGCGCTCCATGCAGAAGGTGCAGTGGTACGGGCAGCCTCGGGACAGGTAGATCTGAAACTTCCGCCCCAGCGCATGCGCGCGCGGCCAGTAGCGGTCGAGCAGCGACCAGTCGTAGGGCGGCAGGGTGTCGAGATCCTGGATGAGCGCCGGACCGTAGCGCTGCTTCGTCAGCACGCCGCCCCCCAGCAGGGTCTCGACGATCTGGCGCATCGGGATCTCGCCCTCTCCCAGCACCACCGCATCAAACGGCGAGCCGTCGAAGACGACATCCTCCGGCAGGGCGCTGGCGTGGTAGCCGCCGGTCACCAGCGGCACATCCGGCAGGTGATCCTTGATGAAGCGCGCCAGGGCCATGACCCGCATGTAGTCAAAGCTGGAGTAGCAGCTCACGCCGATGAGCAGGTGCGGTCCGAGAGACTCAACCGTCTTCAGCAGCGTGCTGTGATCGCCCCCTTCGTAGTTGAGATCCAGCAGCTCGACCCGCACTCCGGTGTGGTGGCGGAGGTAGCCACCCATGCTGACGAGGTGCGGCAGCCCGAAGTCCATGTCGGTCCACTTCAGGATGCCCGGTGAGATGAGCAGGACTGCGGGCGTCTTGCTCACGTTGCGGTGCTCACGTGCTGGGGAACCAGGGCCGGCAGGGTGCCACGGGCGTCAGGATTTCGCGCCAGCCAGACCAGCGGATCGGGGGCCGTGTGCGAGCCGAACGTGGCGAAGGCGCTCTCCTTGCAGCCCCCCTGGCAAGTTCGCTCGTGCGCACAGCCCCGACAGATCTCCGGGATCGTCTGCTTGAAGGTCCGCGGGTAGGGGTTGGCGTGGATCTCGGGCCAGTCCTGGCGCACGAGGTTGCCGAGGATGCCGCTGGAGAGGTTGCAGCTGCGCACGTCGCCCTTGCCGTCGATGACGATGTTGGGTGAGGAGGAGCCGGTGGAGCAGTAGCCGAACCGAACCCAGGTGTACCGTTCGGTGCGGACGAGGCAGGGCGGGATCGGCATCGCGGTGCCCACGGAGATGCCCCAGCGTCGGCCCAGCACATCGAGCACGTCGAGATCAGCCTCGATCTCATCGGCGCTGGGGAGGAGCCGGGCGATGTGGTGGATGGCCCGACCGGTGGGTGCCATCCGGTTGTAGGACAGCCCGCGCACCGACAGCGCCGCGCACAGCTCCATCACCTGCCGAAGCTGCCCGGCGTTCTCTCGCATCGCGACGTAGCAGACCTGAACCGGCACCCCGGCCGCCGACAGTCGAGCGGCCGCGCGCACGGTGTCGTCAAAGCAGACTGCGCCCTTCAGCTTGTCGTGCAGCACCCGCTCTCCGGCCAGCAGGGTGAGCTGAACCTGGGCCACCCCCCACTCCGCAAACCGCGACGCGACCGCCTCGGTGATGTGGCTGCCGTTGGTGATGAGGGTGACGGAGGGGGCCAGCGAGCAGGCGTGCGAGATGATCGGCAGGGCATCGCGGTGCAGCATCGGCTCGCCGCCGGTCAGGGTGAGGTGCCGCGCGCCGCTCTGGGTGACCGCCTTGCTCATCAGGGCGAGAAACGCTGCGGTCGGCAGCGGACGGCCCGTCGGAAAGTCCGCCTGGGCATCCCCCTTGGAGGCCGTCCAGACGTTGTAGCAGTGCGCACAGCGGTGATCGCAGCCGCCGGTAAGCTCGAAGTCCAGCCGGGGGATGGTGTTGCTGGTCGGGTCGGTCGTTCCGTGAAAGACAGACACTCAGCTTCCCTTGAGGCGCTTGGCGAGGCGCTTCGCGATGTCTTCAGGCAGGATGCCGCGATCGAGGATCCGACGGGTGGCGTCGTCGCGGGAGCCGCTGCGGGCATCATCTGTGCTGCCCGTGTCGCTGGCAGCACCCGTGTCGCCTGTGTCTGCCGGGTAGTCCAGGCACGGCCCCGTGTCGATGGTGTCGCCCGTGTCGCCCGTGTCGCCCGTGTCGCTCATGTAGTCCAGGCACGGACCGGTGTCGATCTGCTCACTGAGGCAGGGGCCGACAGACGTGTCTCCAGTGTCCTCGTCCTTCTCTCCGCAGGCACTGACGGCCACACCGAGGGCTGCCAGGATAGCGTTCTGCAATTTTCCAGGAGGCATGGTTGGCTCCTATTCTTCTGATTGCCGCGCCGAGAGAATCGCCACGACATCCGCCGGCAGCACCCCGCGCGCAAGAACGGCATCGGAGGCAGCCTTGCGACTCTGGGCTTCAGCAGAGAGGGCATCCTCGGCGGTGTCGCCCGTGTCGCCCGTGTCGCCCGTGTCGCCTTCTCCACCAGAGTCAGGAGCGACATAGTCGAGGCACGGGCCGCAGCTGACCGCCGTGCTCAGCACGCCGGTCAGGCCAAGGGTGACCAGGACACCCGCTGAGAGCTTCTTGTCCGACTTCATGGTTCCTCACGCTTAGTATTGACCAACCGTTAATATTATGACCGATCGATGGTGGCTCGACTACTCTTCGGGCCGATGGTCTGCTGCCAGCAATGACACCGGTCCGGACCGATCAGGCTCTGGCCCGAGCCAGCGGGACGGTCTCCAGCGCAGCCAAGACGTGACCTGCGCTACGCTGACAGCCATGCAATGGACCTGCTGCGGACATGCAATGTGGCTCGTCGAGGCTGCTGGGCTGCGGATCCTGATGGATCCCCTGCTCGGCGAGACCTACCACGCCGGCACCTTCGAGGTTGTGCCCCGCCGACAGCTCGACGCCGCAGCACTGCGCCCCGATCTCATCGTCGTCACCCACCGCCACCCTGATCACTTCGACATCCCCAGCCTCCACGCCCTCGCGCAGCACTGCCCAGAAGCGATCGTCCTGACCGCCGACGCCCTGGTTGGACGCACCGCACAGCGCCTGGGCTTCGCCAGCGTCTCGCTGCTGAAGGACTGGCAGCACCTCGCCCTGCCCGGCCTCGATCTGCTGACCACCCCCTCGTATTGCCCGGTCTCGGAGTGGGGGGTGATGCTGGCCACCGCAGATGGGGTGGTCTGGAATCAAGTGGACACCGAGCTTGGAGATCAGGTCGGCGCGGTGCTGACGCGAGCAGGAGAGATCCTGGTTCGCCCCGAGCTCACAGAGCGACTGGACCTCGGCATTGTTCGATGGCAGCCGCTCCTCCAGGTCAACGCCGCCCTGGGAGAGCGGACCCGATTTCCCGTGCGGGGATATGACCGAGAGCTGTCTCGAATCGCAGCCTGTAACGCCGCTGCGATCATTCCGGGTGCAGCAGGAAGTCAGCTCACCGCCGACAGCGACTGGCTCAATGCGATGGCCTACCCTGTCTCCACCGACCGCATCGCCCGCGACCTCACCGTCCGGTGTCCCACCGCAGCAATCCACCCCGCGCGGACTGGCGCGGTCTATCGGCTGACCGACGGGGTGGTGACCGTCGAAGAAGACAGCCCGCTGATCACGCGCCTGCCGAGCACAGACCGTCGACGGTTTCGTCCAGCGGCAGTGCCGCCGATCTCCGATCCGAATCCAGAGGGTATCGAAACGGCAGAGCTGTCGGCAGTGATCGCGCCATGGCTGGTCGATGTCCTGGCCCCAGCACTCGGAGTGCTGAGCGAACACAGCCCGCGTATACTCACGTTAGAGGTTGTCTACCCAGACACAACCCACCACTGGACGTTTACGGTTCTCAGCGATGCTGTTCGGGTGGAGCACAGAGAAGCCGACGATCCAGATCAGCGCAATTCAATCGCAGCGTCCGATCTCGCGGCAGTGATTGCGGGACACGCACACTGGGGAAAGGCACTGCTCGGCGGGCGACTGCGGACCTCAGGACTGCTCTGCTCAGTAGGCGAGCGCGGGGTGGAGACGGTGGGCGGGCCGTTCTTCCTGTACCTCGCGATGCCCTATGGAGAGGCGACAGAGCGGTGGGTAGAGTCTACGGTAGAGCGGCTGCTGAGAGCGTCGGGGCCAGTCCCCGACGGGGCGTAACAGACGGGTTACGAATCATCCACGCTCCGGGATGCGCTGTCCATCGGCCCCGCGGGAGGGGTGCGGATCTTGCCTCCGCCCTGGTCACGACAGCGGAAGTGGCTGGTCAGGCAGGACAGCCGGTATAAGCTCCCCCAATGCCACCGCCCCTCTACCGCTGCATTCTGATGGACCCCCCCTGGAACGAGAGCGGCGGGGGGCGAATCAAGCGCGGCGCAGATCGCCACTACCCGCTGATGAAGGCCCGGGACATGCCCACAGCAATCCTCGGCTCCGGGGTCTGGCACCCGGCGAAGGATGCCCACCTCTACATGTGGGTCACCAACAACTACCTGCCGAAGGGCCTGTGGCTGATGGAGGCCCTCGGCTTCACCTACAAGACCAACATCGTCTGGCTCAAGAGCGGACGGGCGGGGCTGGGTCAGTACTTCCGGGGACGGCACGAGCTGCTGCTGTTTGGCGTTCGGGGACGGGGCAAGGCCGCAGAGGTCTGCACCCCGCGCCGAGACCTCACCTCCGCAGTGGTTGCCGAGCGGGGTCGTCACAGCGAGAAGCCTGCGGATTCCTACGCGCTCATCGAGGCGAGAAGCGCCGGACCGCGCATCGAGTTCTTCGCGCGGCGCGCCCGTCCGGGCTGGGATGCCTGGGGAAACGAGGCACCGCAGGCAGACACATCGACGCCGCAGGAGTGAACACCGAGCGGACAGGGTCACCGAGGACTGCGGGCCATTCATGACCGCGGAGCCACAGCGCAGATCCGGCTAGAGGGGAGCCTGTCAACCGGCATCGGGCTATCGCGACATGCCTCCCGGGGCAGACGCACACGCCGAGCGGGCGGGACTGCATTGCTCGGAGGGCATTCACCAGCGGCTGGGCCGCGCCACTCCGCAGGCTGCCGCGATGAGCTTCTCGACCCTTCCGCTGCGTTCTGAGCTACTCCAGTCGCTCGATCAGATTGGTTACACCATCATGACGCCGATCCAGGCCGCTGCCCTTCCGCCGATGCTGGCGGGGAGGGATGTGGCCGGACAGGCCAAGACCGGCAGCGGCAAGACTGCCGCGTTCGGGCTCGCCCTGCTCAACGCCATCGATCCAAGTCAGCGCGTCACCCAGGCACTGGTGCTCTGCCCAACCCGAGAGCTTGCCGAGCAGGTCGCCGGAGAGCTTCGCCGGCTCGCCCGCTGTCTCGCCCACACGCAGATCGTCTCGGTGTGCGGCGGACACCCCTACCACAGCCAGCGAAAGGCGCTCCAAGGTGGCGGACAGGTCGTGGTCGGAACACCCGGCCGCGTCGCCAAGCACCTCCGCGCAGGCAGCGCCGATCTCAGCGCGCTGAAGGTGCTGGTCCTCGATGAGGCAGACCGCATGCTCGACATGGGCTTCTTCGAGCAGGTCGTGGGCATCGAGGAAGCCTGCAGCCGGGAGCGGCAGACCTTCCTGTTCTCCGCGACCTTCACGACGCAGATTCACGAGCTCGGCGAGACCCTCCAGCGCGATCCCGAGCGCATCCAGACCGAGCCTGAGCTGACCCCCGAGCTGCTGGAGCAGCGGGTGATCTTTGGAGAGAGCGGCGAGCGCAGCCGCTTAGTCCTCGCCCTGCTCGCCGCCCACCGCCCGACCACCACGCTGGTCTTCTCCGAGACCCGCGTGGCCTGTGACCGGCTCGCTCGGTTCCTCACCCGGCACGGCGCCCACGCCCTCGCGCTGCACGGCCAGCTGGAGCAGCGAGATCGCGATGATGTACTTGTACAGTTCAGTAACGGGAGCGCAAACGTCCTCGTCGCCACAGATGTCGCAGCCCGAGGGCTCGACATTCCCGAGCTTCCGCTGGTGATCGTCTCTGAGCTGTCCGGCGATCCCGAGGTGCATGTTCACCGCATCGGTCGGACCGGCCGGGCCGGGGCAGCAGGGCTCGCGCTGAGCATTGTTGCGCCCAGAGAGCAGGAGCGGCTGCGGCGGATTGAGGCGCTGCTCGGAAAGGGTATCGCTGTAGAGGATGCGCCAGAGCTGGTCGAGCAGGTGACGCTTCCTGCGCCCCCGTATCGAACGCTGCTGCTGATGTCGGGGCGGCGAGACAAGATCCGGAAGGCGGATGTGCTGGGTGCGCTGGTGAAGGATGCGGGGATTCCCGCAGAGGCGATCGGACGGATTGACCTGGCGGGTGGGACATGCGCGGTGGCAGTGAAGCGCAGCGCTGCAGAGAAGGCGCTTCGGTACGTGGAGCAGGGCGGCCGGATCAAGCGAAAGCGGGTCCGCGCACGGCTGCTGTGAGCTGCTGAGCACCCGGTACGATCCAGAAAGCTGCGGCGCGATGAGCGAGTCGCGAGGCTCCAGCGGGCGGAGACAGCATAGAGAGAGCGATGGCTTCAGGGTGCCCCCCGAAGTGTGGCGGCTCCTCCAGGCATCGGCAGCGGGCCAGCCGTCGGCAAGGCCCTGCGGAGGATGAAGCCGGCGCCTGGTGTCCTTGCAGTCTCCGACACCGAGAGGGGCACACAGCAGTCCGCTTCATGCCTAAGGGTCAGCCTCCAGCGGCCACCCAGACAACCTCGGCTCAAGCGGCACCGATCCTTGCCCATAAATAACTAAGAACGTCAGCAATAATATTACGGAATATTAAGCACAATAAAACATGTCCCGACAGCGCCCCCCGGATCACCGGCCGACAGACCATCTTGACCACAATATTTCCGTAAAACTAAAAGAAACCGTTCTTCCTTATCAAATATGATTCACACTCCTTTCAACTCCGGCCCATACGCTGCTCACTCCGGCCTCGCTACAGTCTCTGCTCACCCCACCCCGGAGCCCACATGGTCCAGCAGCTCATCGACGACATCATCGGCCGCCGCGTCGCCCCCTCTGCGTGTGAAGCCAGCGCCAGCCGCCTGATCGACACCTGCGGATACGCTGCCGCCGCAGCCACCCTCTTTCCCATTCCAGGCACAGAGATCATCGCGGTGATGCCCATCCATGTCGGAATGGTGGTCGGCCTCAGTCAGCTCTACGACGCAGAGATCACCCGCGACTCCGCCGCTGACCTTGTCCTTCGCATCGGTGCCACAGTCGGCACCTCGCTGGTCACCAGCCGTGCCGCGATCACTCTCGCCAAGGTTGCCCTCCCTGGCATCGGTGGGCTCATCGGAGCCCCGCTCATCTTTGCCACCACCATCGCCATCGGTGCCGTCGCCCGTGCGTTCTTCGACCAGGACGGCGATGTCTCCAGCGAGGAGATGCGCACCATCTACAAGGAGGCTGTCAAGCGCGCGAGGCGCAGCTATGACCCCAAGCGCGCGCAGTCTGAAGCCGCTCGGGACCAGGCACAGGGGGCTTCAGCAGAGGGAGCCGCAGGGACAGAGAAGGCAGAAGATCCTCAGCCCCCAGCGCCTGCTAAAGAGTCTCAGGATCCGGTCTCTCGTCTTCACATGCTCAAGGCAATGCGCGACGCAGACCTCATCGAGCCTGAAGAATACGAAACCACCAAGCGCCGCATCCTCCGCACGCTGTAGAGACCGGCTCGGTCAAACAACCGTCACCCCCCGCCCGAGCAGCCCCAGACGCGATACCGCTGGAGTGTGGGAGGTGAGTCATCGCTGTCTCTGTCGAGGTCGGACTGTTCAAGGAACCGGTGAGTGCGCTGACGCACTTCGTCGGCTTCATCGCTGCGCTCGCCGGCTTGTTCTACCTCGTCGTGCAGACCGCACACGACGGTCCCCGACTTGCCGCAGCAACCATCTATGGAGTCGGGCTCAACTCCGTCTTCCTCGCCTCAAGCATCTACCACTTCCTCGACCTCGGCGTTTCTGGAAATCGATGGTTACGACGGCTTGATCACGTCGCAATCTTTCTGATGATCGGCGGCACCTACGTCCCCGCGAGCGTGATGCTGCTGGAGGGAAGCTGGCAGTGGGGCATGCTCGGCGCCACCGGAGTCCTCGCCCTTGCTGGAGCCGCGATGAAGCTGCTCTGGGTCGACTGCCCGCGCTGGCTTGGGACGAGCGTATACCTCGCGATGGGCTGGATGGGGGTCATCCCCGCGCACCTCATGCTCCCGCAGCTCTCCGTGCCGCAGCTCGTCTGGCTGCTCGGCGGCGGCGCGGCCTATACGGTTGGGGCGATCATCTACGGCACCCGGCGCCCGGATCCGTGGCCGGAGGTGTTCGGCTTCCACGAGATCTGGCACCTCTTTGTGCTCCTCGGCGCCGCCCTGCACTTCGGTTTTGTGGCGAGTATCCTCACGCCATGAGCGCACGCACCTGAGTAATGTTCAGGTTGTAGAGTATAATCCAGCCAGGTTTCAAATCGCCTGGATGCTGATCCGCGAGCCGCTCACGTTGTCGTTGCTCGACGAGCACTGTCCGCAGCTGCTGCCCTTCCGCGTCCTGAGACTGAACGTGGAGTTTAAATGGAAGCGCTTCGAGATGGCCAACATGAACGGACACTGAAGACAGCACTTGAGCGCGCCGACGAGGCCCAGGAAGACCTGGAGTCAATCTTCGGGAGGCTCGCCTCATCCATTGATATAACCGGTGATATTGAGATCGACATGACGAGGTCAAGGGCCGCACGAGATGCCGCCCTCCTCCGCCTCGGACGACAGGTGCTCCACTGGTATCGAATCGGCGGAGGCTTCATTTTAGAGCCGCCTGAGCGTGAATTGGTCCCAGATGAGACAACGAAAGCGCACCCCCCACCTGAGCCGCTTCCAGAGATCCTCCCCGAAGAGACGGAGCCCCCTCCCGCAGGCGTGGCATCCCCTCCCGCAGGCGTGGCTCTGGAGTCGCTCGCAGGTGTGAACCTGGAGCAACCCGTCGTCGCGCCTCTCGCCATCGCGGCCCCAAGCGAGGCCCCTCCCCCAGCACCGCTCCCCGTTGTCCCATCAAAGCCAGCGTCCCTGGAGAGCATTCAGAGCCTGACCGATGGCGGGCTCGGCGTAAATTGGAGCAGCGCAGCACCCGTGACCCGCTCGCTCGACCGCATCCTCGATGCGCTCACTCCGGCACCATCCGAGACTTACATCAAGTCACAGTTTGCGCGCATTGATGCGATCAACCCTCATACCTGGCGCGGACTCCCCAAGAACATCCAGCGGGATCTGACGGCGCTGCTCGCCGCCTGGGGACGCCACCTCCAGGACAACCTGGGAAGCGACCACAGCGCCCAGCTTTCCACGTTCTTCAGCCGTCTCACTGAGTTCTCAGAACTTGAGCAGCCCGGATTTGTCTACGGCCTCGCCCGCCAGCACATGCCCCAAAGCTCGAGCTGGCTCGAAGACGCCCTCCAGGTGTGGCGGCGCCTGGCCCCTGACGAGAGCAAGCCAACCACCACACCTGAGCTCGCCCTCGCGACCCTCCAAGCTCAGCTGAGCCGCCCCAACATCCGACCAGCGGTTCTGATCGCGCTGAGCTCTGGTCTCCAGGAGACAGACCCTCGACTGATCCAGCTCCTCTCCACCCGCTTGTCCGATCTTGGGAATGAGCCACGGCTGCGGAAAGTGCGCAAGTCAATCCGGCGGCACAACAGCGAGAGAGACAAGAAGCAGCGGCAGCAGCAGCAGCAAGCACCCTCTTGGGCACACCGCAGCACCACAAGCTCCTGGCGTGTGATCATTCTCGGCGGCGACCGCCCAAAGAAGCTCTCTCCACTCCTCAGGAGTCAGTTCGGCTTCGCAGACATCCGCCACGAGAGCGGCAAGCAGATGAGACGCGTCCACCAGCTACAGGAGAGCATCAGCGCCGGCAAGATCAACCTGTGCCTCGTCGTCACCCGCTTTCTCTCCCACAAGGCCAGCAACCTGATTGTGGATGCATGCAATGAGCGTGGCGTGCTGGTCGTGAAGATGGGCAGCGGCCTCAACCTGACTCCGGTGCGAGAGGCCCTGATGGCGCGCCTGGGTGAAGACTGAGCGCGAGCCCAGAGGCGCCGTCCTGAGTACCGCTCTCTGCCGTCTTGCTCACCGCCCCCAAGCCGCGCTGGGGCACGGGGACCAGTCCGATTTCTCCACACCAGCAGCATGCGAGACCACCTGAGGGCGATGCTCTGCACCGAGACGCTCCCCGTGACAGCATGCGCAGTGTCGGTGGGTCTGGTGGCCCGCCGACCGTAATCAATTGTTTCGATAGACCATTTTCTACAATTCAAAGCAAACATGAGCCGCAGACCCGCTCCGATGCGGGAACGCTTCCTGCAAGTCATGGGGACAACACGGAGTCCACCATGATGATGCTCGCCACCCTCCTCGCCGCCGCAGCCTCTCCAGGACCGACGGATGTCCAAGCCTGGAGCGATGCCAACGGACAGAACACCCTGACCTGGAGCACCGACGGCGCAATCACCGTCAATCACCGCGTCATCAGCTCCGGTAAACACTACTGGTATCGTCAGCTCTCGATCGATCCTCCCGAGTGTCTGGGAGGCGAGAAGATCTTCGAGATGGCCGACGCGGTGACCGTGACCGATGCGGACCGCGACGGGATCGACGAGGTCAGCTTCGCGCTCCGCTCGGGCTGCCCTGCTGATGGCGGCATGCTGAGCCTGAGCGTCTACCTGTGGGAAGACGGCGCGATGCATCAGCTGTGGGGCGAGACGGCTGGATGGCACCTGGATGGAGCTGAGACCGTCGCCGCTTCTCAACTCTCGGCTTCTCTCGACGACGCTCCGGTTCTGGCGTTTGCCATGCTCGACCGCTTCGCGGCAGAGCTCCGAAGCGCATCAGACCTCCAGGGAGTTCCGCTCGTGCTGCACGGCGTGGACAGCCAGCAGTAAGATCACGCCATGGACACTGATCGCTACATCTGCATGACCTGTCACAAGGGAAGTGACACCCCAGGATTCTGCCCGCACTGTCCACAGGGTGAGCTGCTGGACATGACCGTCGACAGCGAGCGAGGGCTCCTGGCGTATGGTCGACAGGTCACCATGCGGTCGAGGAAAGTGTGGCTCTTCTTCGGCAGCATCGTCGGGCTCTTCATCATCTCGGCCGGGTTCTTCTGGCTGCTGAACACGAAGATGGGCTGGAGCGACGAGGCCAGCATGCTGGCCATGCTGGCCTCAGAAGGGATGCTGTACGCTCTGCTGGTCTTCTGGCTCGCTCGGACTCCCCGGGCGTCACCCACCACCGAGCACACCTTAAGCGCACGCGCTCTGGTGGCCTCAGAGAAACAACACGATGAGCCGGTGGCCGGTCAACCCACGTCGGACGTCACAGACGCGCCCCTTCCTGAGCGACAGCCAGTGCTCTACTGACTTGCCGACCCTCCCCCCTCCAGGAGCGGCATCGCTGCGTCGGTGCCTCCGATGCAGCACACACAGGGAGAGCCGCTGGACGGTGAGGCTCAGGCGGCCCGTCGCGCGCTCTTCAGCGGCCTATTGGTGAGTGAGCCGGTGGAGTCTTGCCACCGGCAGGGCAGTGCTGCTGGCAGCGATGAAGCGGACCACCTGATACTGCTGAATTTGAATCGGCAGATGGCACTATGTGCGCAGCGAAGACGAAGGCTGGCTCTCCACTGGTGAGATCGAGTACGTTCTTTCAAAGTATAGAATTAAGAAACCATCGATTCCTGGAGCCACCATGTCCCTCTTGACCGTGCAGAGCGATACCACAACACCCGACAGGAACACGGACCAAAGCGATGCTTTGAAGCGGCAAGAAAAGCTCTACGATCCGCTAATACAAGCACTCGACGACAATTCACGCCGGCAAGGCATCGAAGTCGATCAGACTGAGGTCGCGACCAATTCATCGCCGAATCCCCTGTCCGAAGGCCTTCAAGACGCGATGCTGACCTCATCAGCCCGAGCGATCGTGGATTCCTTGCAGGCTGACATCCGAAACGTCACGGACCCGGTCGCGTTCATGACCTCCGCAAAGAAGACGAAGACCAGCCTGAATAAAAATGCTGGAAACTTCGATCTGGCCATCCAAGACCTCAACAATGAGGGCGGATTCTATGAGCAGGCCAAGAAGAAGTGTACGGACCTGCATGACACACTGAAGAACCAGCTCAGCATGATCGGCCCTTCGGAAGTCCGTGGTTATAACAACCTCATCCAGCTCATGGCGGACTACCGCGATGTGTACCAGTCGTTCCAGGAGCTGGGAAACATTTCGAAGAACCACTCCAAGAGCGGAGAGCGGACGCTGCAGATCAAGGCACAGCTCGGCCTGACCGGAGCCTCCCTCAAGAATGTTCCAGAGTCCCTGCTCGATGCCGGAGTCAAGTCCAGCATCGACCGCTGCATCACTGAGATGCTGATGTTCACGGAGGCCTGGAAGAGCGCTGCGGGCATCGGGAATGCCGGAAACAACATGGCCAAGCTCTTCCTGCAGACGACCGAGCGTGCGCGGTCACAGCTCAATGCGTATGACCTCCTCGACGACCGCAACAACGCCGACACCACCGGCACGAGCTCGTTCAAGATCAGCAAGGAGACCGGCCACACGATCCACGACGCCGATGAAGCCAAGCAGCGCATGGATGAGCAGGGCGGAGTCATGGCGGTCGCCATGAAGTCCTATCACGGCGACATCCGGCAGGACATGCTGCGCGAGCTTCAGATGAAGGCAGTCCTCGAGCGGCTGAAGAACGGGGAATTCTCAGACGAGGAGGCCTGCGTCACGGCCTTCAAGCAGACGATCGGAAGCGGCGGAACCAGCGATCGCTACCAGGGGAAGCTGGAGGAAGAGGCGCGCGGACACTGGAGGGCCTACACCGCCGGGAACGAGTCCACGCTTGAGAAGGGCCGGCTCAACCAAGCGGACGGTGACTACACCAACGGCAAGTCGCATGTGAACAAGGTGGATCCGGCGCTGAGCACGGCAAAGAAGAGCGCCAAGTCCTCCAAGGACAACCTCCGCGACTACAGCAACCTCTCCGAGAAAGAGAAGAGCACGCTCCTGAAGGGCAACACGCTCAGCGCTCAGGAGCGTGCTCGGCTGGAGATGGACCAGAAGAATGCGGACCTCGCCTACAGCAACGCGCTCCGCTTCAAGGGCATCGCGGAGCAGGAGCTGAAGGCCGCCAAGACCTTGTTCGCGAGCGGAGAAGCCAACATGGCAGCAGCGCTCACCCACCACAACACGGCGCTACAGAACCTCGCCCAGGCCAGGCTGCATGCCTCACACATTGGAAACACCAAGGATCGTGCGCTGAGCGTCGGCCTTCATGAGCTCAACGGAAAGATTCAGCAGGTCGAGAGCAGCCTCGCGGCCAACGACGAGATCCGAAAGCAGCTGAAGACGAAGCGTCTGGAGCTGGAGCAGCTCATCAAGAGCCGGACCCGCAGTGTGATGGCGTACAACCCCGCTCAGCTGAAGGTCCCGCAGCCTGAGATCATCATGAACGGCAAGAAGCTGGAGAACATGACCTATGCCAAGACCGCCATCGATCTCACCGGACCCGCCTGGGGCGTGTTCTGGTGGATGGGTGGTGCAGAGGGCGAGCTCTCCAGAACTGCCTCCGTCGATGAGAACGGCGCAGAGGACTGGACCAAGGCTGGAATTAAGATCTATGCCGGCTTGAAGGCAAACCTCTGGCTCGTCGAGGCCGGGGTCAAGGTGTCGGGCTCGCTGGAGGCGAAGAAGAAGAATTGCGATCCCAACCCGCTGATCGCCATCCCCGATGTGCTCATCTCCGGTGCAGAAGAGATCGGACGCTGGGCGTACGCCAATTGGTACAACCTCGGCTCGATGGCAACAGAGCTGAACACCATCATGAACGTCACCAACCAGGTCGGCGGCTCGGTCTATGACAAGCTCATCCAGGACATCGTCAACCAAGCCGGCACTGGAAACTCCATCGATCAGCTCGCCGGCGCGGTGACCAAGGCAGACAAGGAGATGCGGCAGCTGCACTCCGGCCTCAAGGGCAGCCTGAAAGAGTTCTACTCCAGCGGCAAGGGCAAGACGAAGATCGATCCGACGGCCATCGAGCAGATGGCAAACGAGGCCGTCCCGCTCAACGACCTGACCGCGAGCCTGCGGAACGTCCTCAAGGCGACAGAGAGCTCAGAGCCTGTCGCCCGCCTGAGCGCCGACAAGAGCCAGCTGAGCAAGCACATCAGCAAGACGCAGAAGGATGCGGTCTCTGAGATCAAGAAGGTCGATCCCGGTCAGAACAATCCCGACGTGCAGTTCGAGGCTGGGGTTGGGATCGAGGGCTTCGTCGGCTCGAGCTTTGGCGGCAGCGCGAACCTGAGCTTCTCCGCAGCCAAGGTCTGGTCTGTCAAAGACGGCGACGGAGACGCCTTCGACTACTCCATGCACGAGAAGACCGTCTACACCGGCCAGCTGTCGGTGCCGATGAAGTCCGGCGCCTCCCTGACCATCAAGCTGACCGGAGAGCCAAAGGGCGAGAAGGACGGCGGAGGATGGGAGTTCGGGCTCGAGGCAGATGTCCCGATCAGCCACAGCGACGAAGACCAGGTCGATGGAAAAGAGATCGTCGAGAACATGCGCGACTTCTTTGAGGGGCAGTCCACCGGTCCCGCTCACCCCGACATGGCCCAGAAATGGATCAAGTCCCTGCCCAAGAAGCTGAGCAAACAGCTCCTCGCAGATGGCGGCCTGGAGAGCTTGTACAAGGTCAACCAGACCTCGACCACCTTCATCAAGGTGGGCGGCAGCATGCTCCTGGACAAGGACTGGGCGATGAAGAAATGGGCGGTCAAGTTCGGTGTATTTCAGAAGCTGGAGCGCAGCAGCAAGATGGGCTCCCTGTCTGTCGAGAAGGGAAACATCACGACCTTTACCTCTGAGGATGCAAAGAAGTCTCCCAAGAAGAAGACGAAGGCCGAGCGAGACAAAGAGGAGGCGCTCCGCAAGAAGCTCAGCGGTGGCTCCTGAGCGGACGCTGCGCTTCTGGAGGCTCCGCAGCGCTCAGCGCCGAGGCGCCCTCACAGCGTCTCCAGGTACGCCACCAGCTCCGCCCGCTCTGCGTCTGTAAACCCGGCGGTGTTGCCCATCATCCCAGCATCACTCAGGGTCAGCACGTCCAGCAGCGTCTCCGCCGAGCCGTCGTGCAGGTAGGGTGCCGTCGTGGCGATCCCGCGCAGGGTCGGGGTGTTGGTCGTCGTGTCTGAGAGGATGTCGTAGTGGTCTGCGTCCGCGAGGGCCTCTCCGACGTGGCAGGCGTCGCAGCCGGCGCGCTCGAAGAGCACTGCCCCCCGCGCCGCGGCCTCAGGCTCCGCCGTCTCCGGCAGCTGCACCCGCCGCAGCTGGTCGATGACGCCCTCCAGGCGCCCGAGGTCGTTGGTGCTCAGGGCCACCCCGCCCATCCGGCGAACGCTGGTGTTGCGAGCCTCGTCAGCGATGGTCTCGACGTCACTGGACCAGGTAAATGGAGCGGTGTCTCCGATCTGTCCGGAGAGGGAGGGGGTCTGGCGTGGACCGACGGTGAGGTGCCAGGTCTGGCCGTCGGCGCGGCCCTCAGCGTGACAGGTCGTGCAGGAGACGTCTGCGCCCTCCTGGCCCATTCGCCCGTCGTTGGCGGTGTAGAACAGGGTCAGCCCGATCTCCAGATCAGCCTCCCGCGCATCCGACACCGGCAGCCGCTCCAGGGGATCGAGGAGGTCAGGATCGTGGGTGATCCAGATGGCCTCAGGCAGGTCGATGTCAAAGGTCTCCTCCAGGTCGAGGGCCTCTGACACCAGGGCTGCCAAGGCCGCCTCGGCGTGGTCCACCCGAGCGTACGCGAGCTCCTCGACCGGAAGGGCCGTGACGTGCTGATCGAGGAAGCTGTAAGCAAACGCCGCGCCGCCGTCGAAGACCACGCCGCAGGGACCGGCATCCACCGCGACCGCCGCCATCGGACGCAGCTCGAAGTAGGGCGCACCGTAGTCACGCGCATCCAGCGGCTCGTCAGCATCCAGGGTGACCACCGCCCGCGAGCCCTCCATCGGCACCCACAGCACCCGCTCTCCAGGCGCATAGACCGCCGCAGAGGGGTAAGAGCCAAAGAACGCAGAGACTTGGGCGTGTGTGCTGTTTCCGCTTCGGATGCCCAGCAGACGGGCGTCGTCGGGCGCGGGCAGGCCGCCCTCCACCGGCAGCTCGATCACCCCACCGGAGAAGCGATTGGAGCCGGGAATGAGGCCCTCGTCCGCGTAGCTGGTGTCGGCATTGTCCTCGGTCGGAGCAGTGTCAACCAGCAGCAGCGGCACCGCGAGGACCGCGCCGTCGTCAGAGAAGTCGGGATCTCCAGTGATGCGAGGACTCAGCACCCGGCGATCCCCTGCGCGCATGCTCTCGGAGTGCAGCTTCTGGCCGGTCAGCTCTGGCAGCAGCAGGTCCGTGACGGTCCCGACGTCGAGGTCGATGTGGCTCAGCGTGCCGTGAAGTGCAGAGGCGACAACGAGAGATGCGCCGTCAGGAGAGCGGGCCAGCCACCGGGGCTCATCGGGGACACGCCATGTCTGCTGGATGGTGAGGGTGGCGGTATCCAGCGCGACCACCTCACCCGCCAGAGAGCGCGCCGCATACAGCGTCTCGCCATCCAGGCTCAGCGCCAGTCCGTAGGGCTCACCGTCGAGCGCTGCGCGCCCCGTCTCGGTGAGCACGCCGCCGTCATCGATCACCGCCACGATCGCACCAGCTCCCCGCAGCGAGATGTACATCCCATCGGCCCCGCCCACCAGCCGGGTCGGCCCGCCGCCGAGAGCGAGCGCGGTGACGGAGCCCGTCTCCGGATCGAGGCGGGACAGCTCACCCGAGATGGCATCGACCACGTAGAGGATCCCGCCGTTCGCCAGCAGCGCCCCGCCTGGCGTCTGCAGCCTGGACACACCGGGCTCTGCGGCCGTGTCGGTGGCAGCATCGGGACGGCAGCCAAGGGTGAGGAGCAGCAGGGCAGACATCGGAGGCTCTGGAGAAAAGTCTCCGGTCCTGTAATGCCTGCTCAGCCCGCCGGGCAGCATCCAGTAGACCCAAAGCAATCCGATATATGTCAGATCTGCAGCCAGATCGGTCCATTTCACTGAGTCTCGAGATACACCTCCGCCTAAATGTCAGCCGAATCCAACACCAACGAATCCTCTGGCCTCGGCCTGGGTACCTTTCTCGGGGTCTTCACACCGACGACGCTCACCATCCTGGGCGTCATCATGTACCTCCGAGTGGGCTGGGTCGTCGGCAACGCCGGACTGATCGGGACGCTGCTGATCGTGCTGCTGGCAAACAGCATCACCTTCATCTCCACCCTCTCCCTCTCCGCGCTCTCCACCAACATGCGGGTCGGAGTCGGCGGGGCGTACTACCTCATCTCTCGGAGCATGGGGCTGGAGATCGGCGGTGCGCTTGGCATCCCGCTGTACCTCTCGCAGACCTTGTCGCTGACCCTATACGCCTTCGGACTCGCCGAGAGCATGCGCATCATCTGGCCAGGCGCGCCGGTTCAGCTGCTGGCGGGCATCATCGTGATCGCGGTGGTCCTGATCGCGGCCCGCAGCACGGTGCTGGCGCTGAAGATGCAGCTGCCGATCATGGCGTTCATCGGGCTGTCGCTGCTGTCGCTGTTCTTCGGGGTTGAATTCAACGGCTCCCAGGTCGAGCAGCTCGGTCCGTGGACTGACGTCGGCTTCTGGGGCGTGTTCGCGGTGTTCTTCCCTGCCGTCACGGGCATCCTCGCCGGTCTCGGCCTGTCTGGCGATCTGGAGGATCCCAGCAGCAGCATCCCGCGAGGCTCGGTCGCCGCAGTGTTCATCGGGCTGGTGGTCTACATGGCGGTGCCGTTTGCGCTCGCCCATGGCGCAGATGCCGAGACCCTCCGCGCCGATCCGCTGATCTGGACCCAGCTTGCCTGGGTCGGCTTCCTGGTGCTCCCCGGCCTCTGGGGCGCGATCTTCTCCAGCGCCATCGGCAGCATCCTCACCGCACCGCGCACCCTGCAGGCGCTCGCCCAGGACGGCCTCGTGCCGAGCTGGCTGGGACGGGTCAGCGACAACGGTGAGCCGATGCTCGCGCTGCGGATCAGCGGACTGGTCGCGCTGGTGGCGGTCATGCTGGGAGATCTCAACGTCGTGGCCGGTGTCGTGACGATGTTCTTCCTGACCACCTACGGCATGCTGAACCTCGCCAGCGCGCTGGAGGATCTGGTCAAGGATCCCAGCTATCGCCCCCGGATTCGCACCCCATGGTGGGTGTCGCTGCTCGGTGCGTTCGGCTGCTTCGTTGCCATGGCCGCGATCAATCCCCTGGCCTTCGTCGTCGCGATCATCGTCGAGTTCATCATCTGGTACGCCATCTCCCGCCGGGCCATTCGAGCGGCATGGGGCGACCTGCGCAGCGGGCTGTGGTTCGCGATGGCCCGGTTCGCGATGCTGCGGCTGCGCACTGCCCGGCAGGATCCGCGCAACTGGCGGCCGCACATCCTGGTGTTCACCGCCGACCTCACCCGCAACCTGCCGATGGTCCGCATGGCATGCCGGTTCAGCCAGGACCACGGGATCGTCACCGTCAACACCATGAAGGTCGGCGATCTGGAGAGCCACGATGACGTCAGCGAGCTGCTGGAGCGGAACCGCGCCCTGCTCTCTGCGGACGGCGTGCTGGCGTTCTGCGAGGTGACCGCGGTCCACTCCCTCATCGGGGGCATCGTCACGATCACCCAGTCCCACGGCTTCGCCGGACTGGAGAGCAACGTGGTGATGCTCGGCTTCCCGCACACCTCCAGCGGGGTCCAGCGGCTGTTCGGCCTGGTGCGGCGACTGGATCGGCTGGAGAAGTGCTCGATCATCGTCAAGCCCGGCATCACCCCGCCAGTGCCCGACCCCAACGAGCGCTCGCCAGAGATCCTGGTGTGGTGGAAGGGACGGGAGCACAACGGCGATCTGATGCTGCTGCTCGCCCACCTGCTGTCGGTCAGTGATGGCTGGCAGCGGGCACACATCGTCCTGCGCAGCATCGTGGACAGCACAGAAGAGGCCGAGGCTCTCAGCCAGTCTCACGCCCAGATGCTCACCGATACCCGCATCGAGGCAAAGGTCGACATCATCATCCGGGCCCCTGAAGAGACTCCGCAGACGATCATCCGCAAACAGTCTGCAGCGGCGGCGATGGTGTTCTTCGGCATGGCGATCGTGCCCGAAGAGAAGGAGGCCGCAGCGGCGGCACAGATGGAGACGATGCTGGAGGGCATGCCGACTGCGCTGGTGGTCCGCAACGCCGGACCGTTCCGGGGACGGCTGGTCTGAGGGTCAGCCCTCTCCCCTCACCCATCGCTTCAGACGCCGCCCCATCTTGGAGAGCCAGATGTGATCGCTGCCCTTGTTGAGGTGCGGAATTGGCACGCCGGGATCGGGCAGGTCGAGGAACGGGCACAGCTGCGGCCAGCCGTCGCCGTGCTCAAACGAGAGCACCAGCAGGTCGTCGCGGTCGGCGAAGTACTCCAGCACCCCATCGCGGTGACGGAGGTATCGGTCGCGAAATTTCTGGCGGGGTGGGACGGGGTTGTCGCCCTTCATCCACCGGCGGATCTCGCTGTCCACCACCCGCTCGGGATCGCGGACGGTGAGGATGAACCGGGAGCCGGGAAACCAGGCGTCGGCCTGTCGGTAGGCATACATCCAGGGGTAGTCCTGGAAGGCGTCGTACGCTGTGATCTTGGCCCGGAGGACACCATCGAACGCAGCCCACGCCTCGGGGTGGAGGAGCCAGGGGTCGCGGATCATCTCGGGGGTCGGCCACCACGGACCGTGCAGGGTGCGGTGCCCGAGGATGTCCAGGCAGCGCCCCAGCGAGGTCGTGCCGGTGCGAAACATCCCGATGCCGAAGACCTTGCGCATCCCTCCTCCCGTGACCGCCCCCTTATCCGAAGGCTGGCCGCGCTACACTCCCCCGATGCTGCACATCCTCACCGCTGCGGGCGGAAATCCCACTGCGATCTGGCTCCAAGACGCACCGCTGGACGGCTCACAGTACGCCGCGCGCGGAGCGGATCTGATGGCCGCCAGCGCCGCCCTGGTTCGGCTGCGTGGTGGCACAATGATTCCAGAACAAGCCGGCTTCTTGCTTAGAGGAGAGCGACACCTGGAGATGGCTGGCGGTGAGCTGTGCGGCAACGCCACCCTCTCCGCCGCGGCGCTGCTCAGCGCGCACCTCGGCCGCCGCGCCTTCGAGATGACCACCTCCGATCACCCGCGCCGCTGTCCGGTGTCGGTCTCGGTGGCAGACGCCGGCGTGGTCTCTTGTACGCTGATGGGACTGTCGCTGGAGCGCGCAGAGCACACGGTGGATGGAGAGAGAGTGTGTGTGGTGGACATGGGCGGGATCGTGCATGTGCTCGTCGAGGCGGACTTCCCCGATGACTTTGCCGCCCACCACCGTTCGATGACCGCTGCGCTGGGGCTGTCGCAGCGGACGGCTGTGGGCGTGTGCTGGTTTCATCGCGCGGCCGGCGCAGCGGTGATGGAGCCGGTGGTTCGGGTGCAGACCACGGCTGGCGAGACGTTCATCCACGAGTCCGCCTGCGGCAGCGGCTCCATCGCGCTATCGGTGGCGACCGGCTGCGCGACCATCCGCCAGCCCACCGGTGAGCCGATCACTGTCCAACACACCGCCGGGCAGACGATGCTCTCTGCCCGGATCCAGCAAGTGCTCTCTACAGCACTGCACGGAGAGGATCCCCCATGTCCGCCAGACCGCTGATTGTCATCGTCGATGCCGGCAGCACCGGGACCGCCCTCCCCGCTGCCATCGCCGCGCGCGCAATGGACTGCTTCCACGTCCGCTCCGCAGAGAGCCGCGGCGAGATCGACGCCATTCTCGGCATCCTTGCCGCAGACGACGCTCGGTTCGTCGGCGGACTCGACGAGCGCACGACCGATCTGGCGGCGATGGTCACGATCCTGGAGAAGCTGGACGTGCGCGGCGTGGTTGCCGGCTCAGAGGCCGGGGTAGATCTCTCGACCACGCTGGCGGCACGGCTGTCGGTGCCCGGCAGCGGGCCGTCGGTGCCCGGCCTGACCCGAGACAAATTTCAGATGACCCGACGCGTCGCGGAGGCCGGCCTCGCCACCCTGCCCTTCCGCACCGTCTCCAGTCCTTCCGAGGCCAAGGACTGGTGGCAGGAGACCCTGGGCGGGGCATCAGTGGTGGTCAAGCCGCTGCGCGACAGCGGAGGAAACGGGGTGCTCTTCTGCCATGACTGGCCGGCGATCGAGGCTGCGATCACCCACCTCACCGCCCAGAGTGATCTCTACGGAAGCCCCAACCACACCGTCCTGGTGCAGAAGCTGGCGGCCAACGCCGAGCGCATCGTGGAGGTCTGCACCGTGTCAGCCGACGGAGCTCACCGGCCGATGATGATCCTGGAGTCGAGCAAGGTCGGACCGATCTATGAGTGCATGCGGCTGGTCCACCGCGATGAGCTGGCGGACTACCAGGACGAGATCGACTACGCCCTCAGCGTGCTGGATGCCCTCGGAGTCACGATGGGGGCAGCGTTCACTGAGGTCATCGACGAGCCCGGTATCGGCCCGGTGATGATCGAGTGCAATGCCCGCCTCATCGGCGGCTTCCTCGACTCCCGATTCTGTTCTGCGGCGCTGGGGCACAGCCAGGTCGCGCTGCTGGCGGATGCCTGCACCGACCCGACGGCGTTTGTCACGACAACACCATCTGCCGGGAGCATCCAACACGCACGGCTGGTGCATCTCCGCAGCGACACCGCCGGCCTCCTGCGCGAAGACCTCTCAGCGCTGGAGGTGCTGGTGAGGGCGCTGCCGACTCGGCTCGCCCACCGCATCTCAGTCTCTGCAGGAGATGTGCTGGCGGAGACCACCGATCTGTCCACATCACCGGGGTTTGTGCAGCTGGTGGGCGCAGACCCGGCACAGGTGGCGGCTGACTATCATGCGATTCGGTCGGCGGAGGCTGGCGGCATCTATCGGGATGCCGTCGCGCAGGGGGGCCCTGAAGAGCCGCATCGCTCCGCGCCCGTGATGACCCCTTAAGGGAACACAGCCGCAGCCCACACCACCGTCCGTCAAGGGAGCCTCGAATGTTCGGCCTGCTCAAGAAGACACGCATCTCCGGCGCAGAAGCCCGCGAGAAGGTCGCGGGCGGTGCCGTCCTCGTCGACGTGCGCAGCCCGGCTGAATTCGCCAGCGGCCACCTCGACGGTGCGCGCAACATTCCCTTGGGTGCGCTCCGCAGTCGCCTGGATGAGCTTTCGGCAGACGCAGAGGTGGTGGTCTACTGTGCCAGCGGAATGCGCAGCGCCTCGGCAGCAAAGCGACTCCGCTCAGCCGGCTTCACAGCGCACAATCTCGGACCGCTCCGTGCCTGGTGAGCGTGAACGAGAGGTCAGCAGCCGGCGTCCCGAGCACGGCAGCACCGCCAGGCAGAAGAAAGCCCCCGGCATGCCGGAGGCGCTGAATCAAGCAGTGAGCACACATGGCGCGGCTCAGGCGGCCTGAATCTTCTCGGTCCCGTCTTCCAAGACCTTCTCCAGAAGGGCGGCAGCAAACGCCTCATCCACTTCTCTCACGATCGACAGCTCCGCGACCAGAAACGACCAGACCTTGTCGTACATTCGACGCTCTCCAAAGGACAGCGAGCCCTTCTTGAGGCGGATCTGGTGGAGCTCTGCGAGAACCTCGCAGGTCGCGGTCGGCTGGCCGGATTGAATCTTTTCGGTGTAGGTCCGGAACCGGCGGTTCCAGGTGGCACGCTTCTTGGGAATCGGGGTCGGATTGCGCAGGAGCTCGAGCATCTTGGTGAGCCGAGTCGTGGAGACCAGCGGGCGAACACCAAGCTCTTCGATGTTGTTGAGCGGGACCTGAACCTTCACAGCCTGGCTGACAGACTCCAGGACCAGCATCTTCATCGACTCTTCTGCGATCTGAACCTCGTGGATCCCCAGGACGGTGCCAACACCGAGCCCTGGGTAGTAGAGGTGAACTCCAGGCTGGAGTTTCTCAACATCCATCAAGCCTTACCCAGCTGCGCGAGAGTCGCTCGGCCACGAGGCCGGAGAGTCTCCCAGATGAAGACGTAGACATCGAGCATGTCTCTGGGCTTGAGCCCAGCTTCTTCAAGGCGCTTGCGGGTATCTGCGGCAGTCACATGGGCGCGCATGTAGCCGGACGGCGACGGAAGCCTGCCGGGAGGTCCTCCCTTGCCGACGATCCGAGACTGCTCCGCGAACGGACGCTCCCGGATGTGGAGACCGACGTTGGGCATGAACAGCGCAGAAGGCACCGTCACCATTGCCCAGGTCAGGGGCAGGCCGAGCTGCTCCAGTGCCATGATCCACTTCTGGAGGCGCTCCTCCATCGTGTCTTCTCCATGGAGAAGGGCGAACAGACCGTTGGCGAGGGCGGGGTGATCCGACTCCTCGATCTCGCGAAGGGGGTGCAGCTCGCGGGAGGGGCGAATCAGGGTGGAGCCAGCGAAGACCGTGATGAGATCCGCGACGATCTTGGAGGACTCACCGGAGTCCAGGAGCTGGTTCATGCGCTCCTTGGCCAAGAGAGACTGGGCCCGCCCGAGATCAGGGTCGAGGTGCTGCTTGAGGTTGCGCCCCTCCTGACCACGCCACGTCTCGAGGTAATGGGCGTCGGCGAAGTCCGCCGGAAACATCGATCGGAAGACCAGAATCTGCTCAGCGAACGTCATCACTGGCGGAGACTTTTCTCGGCGAAGCGTGGCGTTGTTCCGCGCACGGATGTTTCCGACCAGTCCCTCTGCCGGATCCTCGATCGGCTCAAACATCGCGGAGAATTCACGCCGGAAGGTCCGCTGGCGGCCATCCTGGAACTGATAGGTCACCCGCTGGTTCCCCTCGTTGACCAGAAGTGCAGCTCCCCACTGGGGACGATGGCGATGGAGGAAGAGCTGCGGCCCGTCCGCAGCATTGTTGGTGGAATCCAAGGTATCTCCGGTCTTACTTACAGATTACGGCTACAGATTACGGCTACAGATTACGGGAAAGTCCCGGCGGGAGCGACAAGCTCTGACACCGCCACTTACCCCTCAGGGCCAATGGAGGGCGCACCGAGTGTATCAGACTTGACTTGTCACAGGCAGCAGACCACGAACTCATGCCGTCGGCTGCAGAAAACCGTGAGGTCTTTCCAGCCCAGGAGCGTCGAGATTTGTTTGCCTGTGACGACCTGATACGTGGTCCTCCGGTTGCTGGACTCGCCTGCGAGACGACCCCGTTCTGGTTACCAAAAACACGCATAGCGAACGGTCAAAACAGACCACGTGTATTGCCACGATGGACATCGTATAGCTTAAATGCCACAAATGCAAGTAGTTTCTAAAAAACAGTTCGACTACCAATGGCACTGAAAGCAATATCGCCACACTCTGAAGTTGAGGCGTTTCCTCAGCTTACCGCCGCAGCGTCAGATGAAATGCTTTGTTCCTGATGAGTCGTTTCTGAGACGCAGACATGAGGGCGTCGACGCCGGCCAGTGCTCTCGATCCCGAAGACACCGGAGACACCGGAGACACCGGAGAGAGATGAAGCACAGGATTAAAAGCGAATACTCACACACTTCACTTCCGGATCGCAGTGCGCTTCAGGGGCGCACCGGCTCTGCCGACCGCCGCTGAGTGTGGATCGGAGCGGCCCACAGGCGCGCAATGAGCAGGATGTCCTGTGCATGTGCTGGTGAGTACTGGATCAGCTCGTGGAACAGCTGCGAGGTTAATCCGCCGCTCTCTTCGAGGCGCTGAAGCATCCACTGCTCGTCCGCCTTGCCGTGCAGGTCTGACGGAACCGAGGCACGCTCTCGAAGCCACTGGAGGCGCTCCACCGGCGAGAACAGCCCCCTCAGGAGTCTCGCAAGCGCGGCACGTCGGTCGACTGTCATGCGCCACTCACGGGACTTCTGAAGCGCGGTGTTCTCGATGACATACAGCTCAAAGCACCGGGCCCGATCCACCAACCAAGACAGCTGCTCCCGGATCTGGGGGGACATCATGATGAGGGCATCGGTGAGCGCTCTTTCCGCAGTCCCCGCTGACGGCTCAGACTCCCAGGTCCGCCCCACCAGGATGTCCGCAAAAGACTCCATCTTGACCGGATCGTCAGCGAGGATGCGGATGGTCGTGGCCGCCTCAGCCTCATGAAATGCAACCACCCGCATGTTGGAGCCCGGGAATTGCTCTCGATATACCGTGATGATGGCGTACAAGGCAAACCAATCCACTGCCTGAATATGAACTTCAAAGGATAATATCAACCCAAGACTAAGGCTCAACAATTGATGCCCGAGCTGCGGAAGACGCTCGGGATCTACCAGAATACTGCCAGCCTGAAGCCACTCCACGATGTCTGTGTTTCTCCACCCGCTCTTGCGATAGGTGCTCGCGGACAGGCTGGAATTTGCGCGGGAAGCGGGTGCGCCAACACAGCCTGCCAGGTTGGCTCTTCGCAGATCAGCACCCCGAAGATCAGAGTCTGTCAGGTCCGCGCCGCTGAGGTTGGCTTCCTGCAGGTCGGCGCTGATGAGCATTGCACTGGAGAGGACAGCCTCGTTGAGGTAGGCGCGCTGGAGGTTGGCGCCGTCGAGCCTCGCCCCCTTCAGCCTCGCCCGGACGAGCTTGCAGTCCCGAAGGTTGGCCCCTCGCAGATCCACGTTCTCCATTTGGCTCTCGTTGAGTCCTGCACCAAGAAGGCTGGCGTGTCGGAGGGTCGCACCTGCGAGGCGGGCTCGGTAGAGGTTGGCATCTGTGAGATTCGCATTGCTCAGGCGGGCATCTCGGAGATCGGTGCTGATGAGGTTCGCAGAGCATAGGCTCGCCTCGGAGAGATCCGCGCCGCGCAGATCGGTGCCGGTGAGGTCTGCGCCGTCGAGCACAGCACCCCGGAGATTCGCTCCCCGGAGGTTCATCCCGCGAAGCTTGGCTTGCGTCAGATTCAGGCCGGTCAGATCGGCCCCCTGGAACGAAGCCAGTGTGCTTGAGACCGAGCCAGCTATCGGCTTGTCATGAAGTGCAAGCAGCAAGCGCTCCCGCACTGTTTCCTCAACGCTGTTCTGTGCCATCAGCTTCCTCCGGCTCTCTTCATGATTGCCGAAAAATCGCCGAGTCGATGAATCAAAACCCTCCTTTACAGCCATTTTACGACGATACTGCTATTTGCTCTTCTGAACGCTCAGACGCGCTGCATCTGGTTCCCTAAAAGGGTCTTGGAAGGAACTCTTCAGTAAATTATCGCTCTAAAATCAGAGCTTGCATTGTTTTCACACAGCGGAGACCGCCATGACGGGATGGCGCATCACAGATGCTGTCCCCTCACCCGCCACACCGGTCTGCCGTATCCAAGAAGCAGAGACGCCCTCACCGTGCTCCCGCCGGCGAGAGAGAATGGGGCGTACGACAAGACGTCATCCACCTCGGGTAGACTTCCCCAAACAGGAGGCTCCCCTGCTCCAGCATCACATCCACCTCGGCGCCCATCACCTCACCGGAAACAGCGGACTGGGTCGCACCGTCTTCCTGCCTGGAAGTTCCTCTCGGGCCGCTCAGATAGCGACCCACTTCGAGGACGTTCAGGTCATCGACAACCCGCGCGGACTCACAGCGCACCTCGGCATCCTCCGGCTCGGGGGGCACACCCTCGACGTCCTCTCCATCTCCTCTGGGATGGGACCCGCGTCTGCCGAGATCGTGATGCATGAGCTGATCGCGGCCGGCGCGCGGCGGGTGGTCCGCGTCGGCTCTGCCGGTGCCATGGACTCCAACATCTCTCCTGGCGCAGCCTGCATCCTCAGCGGCGCGGTCCGAGACGAGACGACCACCAGCCACGTCGCACCTCCCGCCTTCCCTGCCGTCAGCCATCCCGTCGCCGTTCAGGCGATGGTCACCGGCGCGCACGCTGCCGGACTTGCCGAGCACAGCTTCGTGGGGGTGGGCCACACCAAGGCCAGCCTGTACGCACGGGAATTCGGAGCCGGCCCGCTCGGCGCGGTCAACACCGCCTATACCCGAACCCTCGCCCGCAGCGGGGCCATCGCCAGCGACATGGAGGCCAGCGTGCTGATGATCCTCGCAGCCGCCGCCTCCGCTGGACACGCCGCGCCGCTGAGCGCTGGCAATGCCGCGGTCCCCGTACAGGCCGCCTGCGTGCTGGGGATCTATGGCGGCACCGACAGCCACATGGACCTCGACCCGGCGGTGTGTCGCCAGGCAGACGAGCGCGCCATCGCTGTGACCCTGCACGGCGTGATGGCTTGGGCACAGGCCGACGGCGTCCTGACTTGAGCCCGGCCTGTCCTGAGCTCAGTCAGTGAAGAACGGGCCGACCATCGCCTCGGTCTTCTCCCACAGCTTCGCCGCGACGGCTTCGTCTCGGGCGCGCTTGTCAACAAACGACTCTCCGACCGCGCCCCGGGTCTGTCCCATGCCCGTCGGCCCGTAGTAAGCACCGGGCTTTGCGGCTGCGTCCACCGCAGCGAGCACCAGCGGGTAGGCTCCCTTCGTGGCGGACTGGGCCATCACTGCGTTGGTCACCTTGTATACCCACCGGAAGAAGGTGCTGCCTCCCTCTAAGCCCACTCCAGCAGACTGAAGGTTCGTCGCGCTGTAGCCCGGATGACAGGCGATGCTGGTGACCTGACTGTCCCGGGCAGACAGCCGGCGCTGAAGCTCGAAGCTGTACATGAGGTTCGCCAGCTTGGACTGCGAATACGCCACCGTCGGGTCGTACGACTTCTCAGCGTTGAGGTCATCCAGCGCGATCGCGCCGAACTTGTGGGCAATGCTGGAGACCGGCACAATCCGCCCTCCGCTGGCCTCAAGGAGCGGCAGGAGGAGGGAGTTGAGTCGGAAGTGCCCGAGGTGGTTGGTGGCGAGCTGAAGCTCGAACCCCTCAGAGGTGCGGATCTCCGGCGTCTGCATGACCCCGGCGTTGTTGATCAGGGCATCGAGTCGGGGGCACTTCTCACGGATTGCTGCAGCGGCAGACGCGACACTGTCAGCCTCAGAGAGGTCCAGCAGCACGAAGTCGATGTCTGCCTCTGGGACCGCGTCCTTGATGGTCTGAAGGGCCGCACGCGCCTTGTCAGGGCTGCGGGAGGTGATGACCACCCGAGCACCTCTGGCGGTGAGGATCTTCGCAGCCTCCAGCCCCAGGCCGCTGTTGCCGCCGGTGATGGCGATGGTCTTGTCAGCAAGACGAGGTACCCGGTCTGGTGTCCAGCCCATGGTCGACTCCGAGGTAGGGGAACACGGGTGCTTAGCGCCAGAACACAACATGTCACGCACCGCCCTCACAAGGACACGCGGCATGAGGCTGGTGCCGGCCGCAGCCCAGGTGTCCGGAGGACTCATGGAGCGAAGCGGCCAGGCCTCGGTGTGGACCGCTCGGGCTATCGACCGACCATGAGCGCCCAGCCCGCACGAAGCTCTGCAGCCGGATCGATCTGGACGCCGCCGCTGCCTGGATCCCGGAGCTGGAGCGCATCGACCGGAGCGCTGGGAGGCAGCATGGCCCGGAAGGGTGTCCAGGAGGGGTCAGTGAACATTCCGTAGCGGTGGTCGTAGAGCCAGAGCGTGCCGTCCGCCTCTCGGTCGACCGTCAGCAGCCCGTCGCTGAACCACGCCAGCGTCTGGCCGTGCTCGGAGGCGAGCACCGTGTCGGCTCGGGGACTGCTGTGAGAGGGCAGCACCGCGAGCGTGCCGCGCTCTGGCGCCCAGGGAACCACCGTCGCCACCGCGACGCGCCCGTCAGCATCTCGGGCGACGCCGTGGCGCAGCATCGGAAAGAACGGCGCGACAGGCGTGCGCAGGTGGACCGGAACGAAGCCCGCTGTCGCCAGCCGCTCGGTCAGCACTGCCCCAGCGTGCTGCGACCACAGCCAGCCAGCCGCCAGGTAGACCAGCCCCCAGGACAGCGCCGCGCGGGCCCACCGGATGCTGCGCCCGATGTCCGCCGACCTGCGGAGGCCTGCGAGGACCGCGACGATGAGCGGCAGGGTGTACAGCGGATCGAGGATCGCCACGGCATCGATCGAGAAGCGCTGGCGAGAGAGCGGCGCGAGGAGCTGGGTGCCGTAGGTGGTGCAGACATCGAGGAGGGGGTGGGTGATGAGCCCCCAGAACGCAAGGTGGATCCAGGTCTTCGGATCACCGCGTCGGCCCAGGAGCCGCCAGCCCAGCCAGCCCACGGGCACCGCAACCAGCGGCAGGACCAGCAGGGAGTGAGAGCTGCCCCGGTGGGTGACGAGGCCCTGCCAGTCATCGCCGATGCCGAGGAAGACATCGAAGTCCGGCAGCAGGCCGCACAGGGCACCAAACGCTGTCGCGCGTCGGCCGAGCCTCCGAAAGCCTGCCTGCCCGATGGCCGCGCCGAGGAATGCCTGGGTGATGGTGTCCATGCCGGCGCGCTACTGCGCAACCCAGGCGATCATCGCCATGGCGAGCAGCCCCCGGAGACTCCAGGCCACCGTGCGGATCCAATTGGTGGCGACGAGGTGCGCGACGCTCCCAGATCCCTCCAGCAGCGCGCTGTGTGCCGGAACCTGTAGCAGCGCCGTCGACCCCCAGACCACCGCCAGGAGTCCGGCTCCAAGCCACACAGACCAGACCGGTACGCCCGCTGGCGGGCTGAAGACCAGCAGGCCGACGCAGGCCAGCTCCGTGAGCATTGGCGGGCCGACCACCCAAGACGTTCGCGCCATGTGGGCAGCCTGGTAGGCCGCAAAGGATGCCTCCCCGACCTGTCCTGCCAGCGGGTAGTGGACGACCTGAACGAACCAGATGAGCCCGACCATAAACAGGGTCGCGGCAGCGTGGATCAGGAGGACGGGCATTGCACAGTCACGTGGTGTGTTTACCCGCCATCCTCCAGACGGCAAGCCGATAACATCGGCGCACGCCTGGAACCCTTTGGCCTCTGCTGGAGACTATGGGAGGATGAGTGGACTCAAAGCATGGAAGCATGTGCAGATGAAGAGGCGGCAGATATTCGGGATGATGGTACTGGCGACAGCACTGGCGATTCTCACAGGACTCGCCTGCTTCGTGCGCCCGCCGCCCTCGCCCCCGCCCTCCGACGGGGCCACGCTGGCGGGCGGCGCAGTGGTGGTCTACTCACCAGGCTACCGGGTCAGCTTCTTCGGCATCGAGCGCCTGCACCCGTTTGACATCAACAAGTACGATCGCATCGCCGCGCACCTCCGCAGCGAGGGTCTGGTTGACCCCAACGGCTTCCAGATCCCGCCAGAAGCCACCTTCGAGCAGCTCGCTGCGGCCCACGACCCCCACTATCTGCGCAGCCTCGCCGATGCCCAGGCCCTCTCCGCAGCGCTGGAGGTGACGGTTCCGTTCGGCGGTGCGGCAGCGGACAAGCGGGTGCTCGCGCCGTTTCGGCGCGCCGTCGGCGGGACGATCGCGGCGATGCGGGCGGCACGCTCCGGTGGCTTCGCGGTGAACCTCGGCGGCGGCTTCCACCACGCCCGGCCAGAGATGGGCCACGGCTTCTGCGTCTACAACGACGTCGCGGTCGGCATCGCACAGCTGCGCGCCGATGGCTTCACCGGCCGCATCCTCATCATCGACACAGACGCCCACCAGGGCGACGGCGACCACGCCTTCTTCGCCGATGACGAGACCGTCTACTCCTTCTCCATGCACCAGGGGAGCATCTTCCCCTCCCCCAAGCTCGACGGCGACCGAGACATCTCGCTGCCCAGCGGGATGGGCGATGCCGCCTTTCTCGACACGCTCTCCAGCGCGCTCCCGGAGCTCATGGCTGCGGCACAGCCTGCGCTCATCGTGCATGTCGCCGGCTCAGATGTCCTGAGCGACGATCCACTCGCCGGACTGGCGATGTCGCCGGAGGGGCTGATTGCACGCGATGTCATGGTGCTGAGCGCCGCCCGCGAAGCTGACGTGCCGCTGGTTCACCTGCTGGCCGGCGGGTACGGTCCAAGCTCTGCCACCGCCCAGGGCGAGAGCGTGGCAACAATGCTGCGGCGCTGGGCCGAGGCGCCTTAGCGCGGTGCCGCGCCCCAGCGCGAATCGACCACGTGCCCGAGGAGCCGCTGCCCCCAGCGACTGGCCGCTCTACCGGAGGCCCGCATAGAGATCATCGATCAGGAGACCGCTGCCGAACGTCTCGCCAAGCGGGGTGTTGACCTGCCACACCAGCTCTCCCTCAGCCGTGACCTCCGAGAGCTCTCCCAGGACCCCCCAGTTGATCAGCGTGTTGCCGTTGGACAGGCGATGGCTCTGCCCCAGGCCGCCGACGGTGTAGTCGTTGTCCAGGGGATCCTCCCACACCAGTGTCGCGGTCTTCTGCGCGTCGTCCAGCACATACTCCACGGCCCGAGACATCCCCTGCCCTCCCAGCGTGTGGTTGTCGAAGAGCATCAGGGTGCCCTCTGCGGTCACGGTGGGGTGATGCTGCTGGTAGAAGATGGCCTCGGGACCGTCGGGGAAGGTGAAGTCTCCGCCCTCGCCGATGGTGGCCATGACCTCACCGGTGGCACGAGAGATCTCCAGGACGAGGCTCAGGTTGTGCAGTGACATCAGGTACGAGTCATGCTCGGCCCAGTAGAACAGTCCGTTGGCGTGGGTCCAGTCAAGCCGCTCCTCGTCGCTGTCCGCGACCTCCTCCGGAGAGACATCGAGCGCATCCCAGGTGCTAAAGAGCACCGTCTCCTCTCCGTGTGCATCCGTCTCAATCAGCAGGTCGCCGACGACGGTGGCGTCATACTCGTCAACGGTCCGCTCGTCATAGGCCAGGTAGGCGACCACGCCGGGCTCCGGCTGAGCAAAGGCGTGGTGGGAGTGCTCGGCAGGGAGCGCGCTGACGCGCTCGCCGTCCATCGCGATTCGGAGCAGAGCGGTCGGCTCCTCGCCCTGCTCTGGCTTCAAGTTGAGGAGGTTGATCAGGACATCATTGGTGCCGAGCTGCCGCTCCAGCTGAATCGCTGAGGATCCTTCATTCAAGGTATGATACCAGACAATGCGACCGGCACGATCGATGATGATCGGCGTGCCGTCGTAGCCGAACTCGCTCGACTGCAGCAGCATGCCCATCCAGTGGGTGGCCTCGCTCTGTCCCGCTGCACTGACCGAGACCTCGTAGTCGCTCAGGCCTGGCGGCAGCGCGCCGGTCTCGACCGCGAGCATCTCCCCCTCGACCCGCTGACCGCCGCGCTCGACGACAGGCTGGAGATCGACCACAGTGGCTTCTGGATGACCGATGATCAGGACGCGGTGCTCGCCGTCCTCACCGCCGATCTCGGGGGCAAGCAGGACAGGTCCGCCGGCAGTGGAGTACTCCACCCAGGCGGTCTCGTCCTCGTCTTTCGCCCTCCACGTGACCTCGATGACAGTGACGACCGCCTCCAGCGGCCCTGCTTCAAGTCCATCGAGGCGCGCTTGGCAAGAGAACAGCATTGCTGGAAGCAGCACAGATACTCCGTGTATGGGCCTGAAGCCTCTTGACCATTCTACCCATGGGGCACGGCTCATGAGCAGACTAACGCCGACCTGGAAGAGAACAAACCACGCTGCCCCCTCAGGCCATACAATCACCCCATGCTTCACTGGCTCCCCCTCGCTGGGCTGATCGCAATCGCGCTGGGCGGCTACCACGTCCTGCTCAAGCTCTCCTCCACCCACATCGATCAGGTGCTCGGGGCGGTGGTGCTGCAGCTCGTCGCGGCGGTGCTGGGGGGCTCAGTCCTGGCGGCAGCGGTCTGTCGGGGGCAGGCTCCCGAGATCACTCCCCGTGGCGTGGGACTGGCTGCAGCAGCCGGGCTGTGTGTCGGCGCTGCTGAGATTCTCTCGTTCTGGCTGTTCTCCGCTGGCGTCCCAGCCTCACGCGGCGTGCCGGTGGTGGTCGGCGGCAGCATCCTGGTGGCAGCCCTCCTCGGCGTGCTCGCCCTCCGCGAGCCGCTGGGTCTGACGCAGTGGCTCGGGGTGGGACTGATCGTGGCGGGTGTTGCCGTGCTGGGTCGATGAGGGCACCGACCGCAGCCTGACCGGTGACCGCAACCGCTGCGGAGCAGACCGCCACCGCGCCCTCGCCCATGAGTACATCGGCCAGGCGCATCCAGCAGCGCAGCCGCTCAGCGCTGACTCAGCGCATAGATCTGTCCTTCGCTCTGGGGATCCTCCAGGGCATCGAGCAGGAAGCTGGCGACATCAGCACGAGACACCTGACGGATGCTGATCGTGCCGTCTGGGTCGGCCTGACAGCCACCGCTGCGGGCGCCGTCGGTCAGTCCACCGGGACGCCCGATGGTCCAGCGCATGCCGCTGCTGCGGATCGACTTCTCCTGACGGGTGTGATCGGCGACCGCCTTGTGGATGATCAGGCGCACGAACACCCGGGCAAGCATGCCGAGCTGATCGATGCTGTCGCCGACGCCAGCAGTGCTGACTGCGAGGATCCGATCGACCTCGGCGGCACGCATCGCCTGGAGAATGTTGGCGGTGCCCTCGGAGCGGGTCCGGCTGTCCGAGATGCCATCTCCGCCGATCGCAACGATGACCGCATCGACCCCAAACATCACCGCAGCGAGTGAGTCCGGCTGGAGGACATCACACGCCACAGCAGCCAGCGCCTCATGCTGGATGGTGAGCTTCTGTGGACTGCGGGCCGCAGCGACGACGGTGTAGCCGCGCTCCAGGGCCTGCTGGACAATCTGAAGTCCGGTCTTTCCGGTGCTTCCAAAGACAGCAACTTTCACCATAAACTCCTGCGAAGTGCCTGGAGGGTATCCGCTCGAATCGACAACGCACGAGAGTCTCGGCTCCATGGCGCGCCCCTTCAGACGATCCAGAGGGCGCCCATGACGCACACGCGTCCGCAAATCGCCCCACGCCGGTCCACGAACCGAGCCGACACAGCCCCGGCTCACAGTAGGCCGGGTGGTGACAAGGCCCCATCGGAGCGATGACGCACCAGCCATCTTGGACACACCGGACGCCGCGTGTGGCGGCCCCGCAGACGCCCGTGTCCAACGCTCAGCACCCCAACCCAGGGCAGCACCGACACCAACCGGCAGCCGGCGAGACGCTGCACGATGTTGGGGAGACCAGCACCAGCCAGTGTGCGCAAGGCCCAGGCACGCAGCAGGGACAGGCGCTCACCGCGATCGCCGCCCCCGAGGATGCTCACGGTGTGTGCAGCACACCAGCCGTCAGTCGGCGAGGATGTCGATGTCGATGACCATCGGGCAAGGAAAAGTGAGCCCGGCATAGCTCAGCAGCTCACAGCTCGAGCCATCACAGGTCACCTCCAGATCGGTCACACCGACCATCTCCGTGCTGGAGGACAGCACGCCAGAGAAGGCCGTGTCGATGAGCAGGGTCGCATCCAGTCCGTAGCCGACATCTTCTTCCACGCGATCGGAGTCGCAGGAGAACACCCCGTCCATGTCCACATCGCAGTCGCCCGCCTCACCGCCATCGGCAGACATGGTGAAGGAGTCCGCCCCGGTGTGAGCAATGTCGAAGCTTGAGGGAACGAAGTCGTCCACTGACTGCCAGCTTGCCAGCCCGCAGGTGTCCTCGCTCAGGTCATACCCCGTCACCGTCCAGTCGCCGGCATCGGGCAGCGGGTACACGGGATCGGTGTCCGCGTCGGTGTCCGCGTCGGTGTCCGCGTCGGTGTCCGCGTCGGTGTCCGCGTCGCTCTCCGAGGCGCCGGTGCTGAGTGTGTCGTCACCGCCAGCGGCGACTTCCGTCGATGAACAAGCAAGGCCAAGCCAGATCCACATCGTAATCTCCCCGCACAGACTCTGTGCAGGGAGTATGTAGAGGGATTCTCGGTCGCTGCAACCCAGACTCAACCGGCTCGCTGTGGACTTCCGCTGGACTGCCACAAGGCCTCGACTCTCCAGCCAGCGCACGCGAGGACACGGCTGGCGTGCGCTGGCTGGAGAGTCGAGGCACCAGAACGGCAGCGCCGGCATCTGGTGCTGTTCGCGTGTTCTCTACCCCCGTCCACGAACAGTCACGAAACGGCCCGCCTTGTTGAGTCGGAGGATCGCCATGCTCACTGCCCCCGCAGACGTGGTGGCGGTGCCAGATCGCAGCAGAGCCACCAGTCCGCTCAGCTGATCGACGCGTCGGTGGGCTTAGGGCAATTCGTCCACCTCTGAGCCGCCACAGGGAGCGCACGTGCGAGCAAAGCTCACGCCCTGCTCATCGATGCTGTCGGAGGTCACACGACTAATGGTATCTGAGACATAAAAGGACTGTGTTTAATGCTCAGCCCCATCTCGATTGGATCAGAACCTACAATGGGTGAGGTCGAGTCAGTGTATAGAGATAAGTCAAAGTTATTTGTTTTCTTAGCTGACTATGCTTTCGCTATTCTCATACCCATCTCGCTTGTGCTCCTTGCTGGAGTCAACTTTGTCTTCATAAACAACGCACCGCCAACACCACGACTGTTTGTCATGCCCGTCATTGTTGGGCTGGTGCTCGGCGGACTGATTCAGCTCTTAATTCGCCAGAAGCATCTTCTTACAACGCTAAATACCGATCTTATGATCGTCCAAGAGAGGCTGTCAACACAGACCGAGAAGACCCTCTCAGCCAATAAAGAGCTGCGTGCCACCCAAGGTGCCGCCATCCTGGCGGTGGGGGCAGTGCACGATATTCGCAACATTCTCATTCCACTCACAATGGGCGCAAGCCTGATTGAGCCAAAGAATTCTGACGAGGCCGAGACCCTAGAGGCGATGCAGCAGTCCGCATCCCAGGGAGCATCGCTGTGCAACACGATTCTGCGTGCAACTCAGCCAAAGAGCGACCTGAAGAGACACGATGTTGAGGCCTTGATCTCAGACCTCTTTCACCGTATTCGAAGCCTTCTTCCAGGCTCAATTGAGCTGAAGATCACGCTGGAGACCGCGCACATCTACACCAACAAGAATGATCTCCTTCAGGTCTTGCACAACCTCAGCCTCAATTCATACCAGGCATGCAAAGACAACGCCGCAATCACAGCTGAAGGCTCCACCAAACAAGACCACTACCGGCTCACCGCTCGGGACAATGGCCCAGGCCTTCCCGCACATGTGCTCGACACAATGGCTCGGCCAAGACTGAGCATCGTGAATGGCGAACCACACGGAATCGGAATGGCCATTGTGAAAGAATTGACCCGGCGCAATCAGATCACCGTCGCGATTGACTCAACCCCTGACGGAACAGCGTTCCACCTGGGAATCCCCCTGAAGTCGCTGTAGCAGAGCAGGGGGTGATGGTGCAGCCTGGAGACCGAGCCTGCGCAGCGCACCATTCAGCATAAATTGCTGAGAGACTCTTTGTGAAGTGGAACAGATCAAGGATGCTGTGGTCGCAGCGGCTTGCTCAGGGGGACTTGTGAGACGACTCCGTCCGATCTTTCGTGTAATTCTCGGTCTCTCGATCGGTCTCGTGCTCGCTGAGGCTGTGTTCTCTTGGCGTGCAGACGGCGCCTTTCCACACATCAACGTGCTCCAGGCTGACGCGGCGCTGGCTGTGAAGCTCATCCCAGGCAAGAGCCAGCGGATCAAGATCGCAGCCAACCCGACCTCCACGCTGACCATCGGCGACGATGGCTGGCGCACGACCAGCGCGAAGGGCTCCGGTGGAATCGTCGTGGTCGGAGACTCTCAGGTGTTTGGCCTCGGGGTCGACGACGACGAGACCACACCGGCACAGCTTGCTGCGCTTACCGGACAGCCGGTCATCAACGCTGGAGTTCCGACCTACGGGCCCGAGGAGTACCTCAAGGTCATCGCCGAGCTCTGCCAGACCCAAGCCCCCGAGACGGTCGTGGTTGTGGTGAACTTCTCCAACGACCTGTTCGAGCTGGGACGCACCAACCTGGAGCGACACCAGGTGTGGGACGGCTGGGCGGTCCGGCTGGAGACCGCACCCGATCAGATCACGGACTTTCCCGGTCGTCGCTGGCTCTTCTCTCGGAGCCACGTCGTCTATGCCCTTCGCCAGTTCCTGCACACCCCCGATGAGACGGATGATGGTCGCGGCTTCCCCTCTGAGGGCAGCATCACAGATGCCATGAACGCAATGCTCAGCCATCAGCTCGCCGTGAGCGGGACTCCAGAAGAGGAAATCGAGGCGCTGCTTGACGGACTGACCAAGGCCCAGCGCAATCAGCACAGCCTCAACCAAAGCATCCAAGACAAGATGCGCCACACACATCCCCTCTCGACAGAGCAGCGCCTGGCCCTGGAGGCCGTGGAGCGCCGGGCACAGGTGGGAGACATTGTCTCGAATAAAAATCTCGAGGCCGCCCGAAACGTAGCGGTCACCGCAGCGATGCTCCGCCAGGGTGCCCGGCTGAAGCGAAACATGAGGGCCGACTTCGAGCAGTGGCTCTCTGAGCATCCTGAGCACTCCATCTCCATCCAGCTCAAGGCAGGGCTTGAGGAGCAGCAGTCACTCACAGCGCAGCTCGACACGCTCTCTGAGCAGGTCGCCATCAACCTCACTGCGATCTCACCGTTCAAGGGCTTCCTCGAGCGCGCACATGCGCTCACAGAGGCCGCCGGCGCGGGACTGGCCGTTGTCGCACTTCCGATGGATGTCCAGGTCGACCCTGAGGAGTGGTCCAAGTACGGGAAGCCGGAGGAGGACATGAGCGAGACCCTCACGCTGCTCAGCGACCTCACCCAAGATGCGCACCGAATGGGGCTGCGAGCGCTCGACGCAACGGCATCGCTTCAGGGCGCACAGCCCGGCGCCTTCCTCGACGCCGACATTCACCTCACCCCCAAGGGACATGCTGCGCTGGCTGCTGCCATCGCCCAGATCCTCTCCGCTCCCGCTCCGCTTCCGCAGCCTGCACCCGGGCTCCCCGAGGGCCGCTCTCGCATCCCACTGGCGATAGACTGGACCGGACTTGAGGAAAACATTGTGCGCGGCTCCACCCGCAACAACTGCACCACCCAGCGCATCCGAGAGTGGCAGCGAGTCACCTGCCGCACCCCGCACAGTCGTCAATGGCAGCCCGTCTCGGTCTCTCTTCAGTCTGGCTCTGCAGAGACCATGCTCCTGTCGCTGGTGGAACACACTGATCTGATCACCCCGCTGCTCCCTGGGCAGGATCTGATCGCGACCTTCTTCTGGAGCAACCGAACCGAGGAACTTCGCCTCACCTGGGAAGGAGACGAGCCTGTGCTGGGCTTCACACCGGTCGAGAAGAGCCCCCCCCCTGAGCCAACCTCGTCTCGCCTGAAGACCTGCCTCAAGGAGCAAACCACGACGATCACGGATCTGTTTGGAGACGAGCAGGCAGAGGAGTGTGCGACGACCTGGAGCGAGTGCGAAGCCGTGGTCAGCTGCGCCCAGGGCGCTGGCCTGCGGCCGCCGACCTGTCTCGCTGGAGAAGGCAATGCTGGGGCTGCCGGCCTCTGCCATGCGCTGTGCGACGAGCGCACGCCCTGTCAGACCGGCACCTGCCGGGAGTGGATGGGCGCACAGGTGTGCCTGTGAGCCTGCAGGAGCACGCAACACAGGCACACCTGCACCCATCGCGCCCGAAGCGTGCAGTCCCTTCGCTGTGGTCTCGGCAGTGTGCAGGAACAGCAAGTGTGGCCCGCTGTGCTGCGGCCAGGCTCAGAGCGGCGAGACCGTCCCGACGCGGAAGAACAGCCGCCAGCTGACCTCGCGCTTGCCCGCCGGCCAGAGCGCCTGCAGCGCAGCATCGATCGACGCGGTGGGGTCCTGCGCCGTCGCTGTAGAGTAGCGCACCGAGCCAGACCACGTCCGAATCAGACCCCGCAATTGGTCGGGCTCAAGCGGCAGCGCGGCCTGTAAGCATGGCGGAAATCGCTCCGGAAAAGGAAACGGCAGCGTGGTGTAGCAGTCTCGAACCTTCTGGATCTCGGGGGGCCAGTGGGGTGCGAGGACCTGTGTGTCCAGCTGGTTGACCAGCGACGCAACGTCGCGCGGTTCAGTGGGCGCGATGCCGTAGCTCCACATCGCCAGGACAGCACCCGGCACAGCCACCCGGCGGACCTCTCTGTAGAAATCCTCCAGCGGCAGCCAGTGTGCCGCGGCCGCGACCGTGATCAACGAGACAGAGTTGTCGGAAAGGCTGCTCTGTCTCGCGTTCTCTTCGCGGTACTCGATGCGAGGATTTGAGGCCGCCGTGTGGACCTGCTGTGCGCTGGCGTCGGTGGCGACCACACGAGAAAAGTACTCCGCGAGACCGCTGGCAGCCTGACCGCTGCCGGTCGCGACATCCCAGCACAGCTCGCGACTCGGCGCCTGGTCGGCCAGCCACGAGAACAGCTCAGCAGGATAATTGGGCCGGTACCGCGCGTAGTTATCTGCTTGTTTCGAATAATAGTCTGGGAAGCCCATTTATCCTCGCCATCTTGATGAATTCCAGTGTCGCGGTTTCTGCTGCAGAGAGCTCGTGGCCCTGTCAGGCCAGCGTTCATCCAGTCCACCAAGCGATTCTCAGGTGTGTCCGCACAGCTATTTGCCGTGACCCCAATGATCGGGATCGGGATCGTGCTCCAGCCCTGCTCCGTGCACATGCGAGCGGTCAGGACTGCTGGCCGACGGGTCAGCACGGCCGACCGGAGCCGGCTCTTTCGGTGCGCTTCCAGGGTGGAGCCGCTGCTGGTCGGCCAGCCCCGGGAGCCGGGACCGCTCAGCGGCGGTCAGCGGTACCCACTGGTGCAGGAGTTGCTTTAGCGTGTTGAAGTGAAGCGGCTTGGTAAAGCAGTCGTTCATCCCAGCTGCCAGGCAGCTCTCCAGCTCATCCTCGCGGCGATTTGCCGTGAATCCGATGATCGGGATCGTGCTCCAGTCCTGCTCCGTGCGCATGCGGATGGCCCGGGTTGCAGCCAAGCCGTCCATCACCGGCATGTGCAGGTCCATCAGGACCAGTCGGTACGCGTGCTGATGGAGCGCCTCCAGGGCGGCAGCGCCATCGCTGGCCGATCGGCTTCGATAGCCGAGCTTCTTCAAGAGCTGCTGCAAGACGATCACATTGATGGAGACGTCATCGACCACGAGGACATCCGGCTCGTTGCGCGGCAGCCAGCGGTCGAGGAGGATCTTGAGCTTGTCTCGAGTCAGCGGCTTGCTGCAGAAGTCGTTGATCCCCGCCGTGCGACAGCTGGAGCGATTCTGGTCGGTCAGATCTGCGGTCAGCGCCACAATCGGGACGTCTGGGTTGAGCGCCTCGGTCGCATGCGACCGGATCGATGCGGTGGCGGCCAGGCCATCCATTACGGGCATGTGGATGTCCATCAGGATCAGATCACAGGCCAATGTCTGAGCGATGTGCTGGGCCTCCAGCCCGTTGGAGGCCTCGACGGTTCGAAACCCCTCTCGCTCCAGCATCGAGGTAGCAACAAAGCGGTTTACCGCATTATCGTCGACGACCAGGACCCGAAGGTCCGTCGGTGTAGCATCAGACGTGCTTATCCTGCCCTGTGCCGACTGAAGAGAGAGCGCGGAGCTCAGAGCGGCGGCCTTTACGGGCTTGCTGACTCGCTTATCTGTCCAGATGTGTGCATCGTTGTCTTGCATTCGCGCGAGCGGGCAGGTCAGGACGATCGGAGAGACCTCAGCCTGTCGCAGCATCGCTGCCAGCTCCTCAGCCTTGTAGCCCTGCACTGTGTCTGCGATCAGGACACCTGCCAGTCCCGGGCGGACGTGTCCACGTGCCTCGTCCACATCCCGTGTCAGCAGCGGGGTGTATCCGAGCTGCTTGAGCAGCATGCCCAGCGCGGACGCTGTGGCAAGATGGGGCTCGACCACCAGCACCACCGCGCGGGCTGGTCGCTGGGTCCGCTCAGCCAGAACCTCGACGGTGACCTCAAAGCCGAAGGTGCTGCCGACACCCTCTTCGCTGCGAACCAGCTCCAGCTCCCCCCCCATCAGCTCCACGAGCTGGCGGGAGATGGACAGCCCCAGCCCGGTGCCGCCGTAGCGTCTCGTGATCGTGTTGTCCGCCTGAGTGAAGCGGTTGAACAGCAGGAGCTGCTTGTCTGCGGGGATGCCGATGCCGGAGTCCTCGACTTCAAATCGAAGACGCTCCGGCCCGCTTCGGCTCACTCGAACCACCACCTCACCGGAAGCGGTGAACTTGATGGCGTTGTTGAGGAGGTTGATCAAGATCTGGCGCAGCCGGCTCGGATCGCCGCGCAGCATTGTTGGTGTCTCGGGATCGATCAGACAGGCAAACTCCAGGCCCTTGCCCTGCGCCTTGAGCGCCATCAGATCGTTGGTCTCTCCGAGGAGGTCTTCGAGAGCGAAGTCCGCCACCTCCAGGTCCATCCGACCAGCCTCGATCCGTGAGAAGTCGAGGAGATCATCAATCAGAAGCAGGAGCGAGCGGCCTGAGGTGCGAATCACCTCAGTGAACTGGTGCTGCTCGTCGTTGAGGGGCGTGCTCAGCAGCAGCTCAGTCATTCCGACCACCCCATTCATCGGAGTGCGCAGCTCATGGCTGATGTTGGCCAGGAAGTCGCTCTTGGCACGATCCGCAGTCTCAGCGCGGACACGGGCAGCGATGATGTCGGCGGTGTAGACGAGGTTCTGGTAGACAATCCCAGCCATGTTGCAGACAAATTGCAGCATCGAGATGTGGAGGTCAGTGAAGTGGTGCGGTCGAGAGCTCGCGAGCCCGAATGAGCCCACGCAGTCATCGCGGCTCATCACCGGCAGCCAGAGCCGAGAGCGAACGGTAAAGCTCCGCTTGCTGGAGCGGGAGCGCTGCTGGGGGTCAGCCTCGACGTCGGGGATATGGAGGGTCTGCTGTGTCCGATAGACCAGCCCGGGATGACGCTCCATTGCCGTTCGCTCAGAGGCCTCTCGCTCTGCCTCGGTGAAGCCCTTGGCCATCACCATTCGGAAGCGCTGAGCAGTGGGATCAAACAGGAACAAGCCGGAGTACTCAACCTGTACGATCGAGTCCATCAGCTCATGGACGGTTTGCGCTAAGGAATCTACGTTCTGGATCGTCGCAAATCGCTTGGAGATTTCTCCGAGTTTGTCGACGATCTCGATGTTTTCAACACTACCCATGACCCGTTAGCCTCACGACAGCGCCGACAATCCTGCCTGTGCGCAGCGCTCATCGACTGCGTAGTGACCACCACTCACGCCGATCGCGCCGACCAGCTGCTCATCGAGCCAGATCGGCAACCCTCCCCCCAGCAAGGTGAAGTCGGGGATGGAGCTCGCTCCATCCGATAAGATTGGATCATCCTTGATAAAGTCGTGCCAGTCTTTCCCTGTCGACATTCCAAAGCCCACAGCTGTCAGCGCCTTCTTTCGAGAGACCTCGACAGCGACCAGGGGCGCGCCATCCATCCGCGCAAACGCCTTCAGTACGCCGCTCTCATCCACAATGGTGATCGCGATTGCGAGACCTTCTTGGATGGCGTGTTTTTGTGCTGCTGCCAGAACGGCGCGCGCAGCATCTAACGAGAGAGATGCCTTAGAGAACGTGTGCATGTTGTCTCCGATTTAGAAATACCCACCTTGGTATCGGTCACAGGCTTCCCACTCTTTAGACCGAACACAAGAGTAAAGAGTTCAGACACCGGAACCACAGCTCTAAATTTCCTATCGATGTGGTTGTGACAACTGCCGGATCTCTGAAATATGCTTCTCCAGCAGCCTGTTGACTTTAATTCTGTAATTTAATTCCCAATCCGAGAACGGCTGAAACGCATAATCGTGCTCAGAGTGGTGCTGACTCGTCTCTGCTGAGACCGAGCCACTGGCCACAGTGCACACTGCCGATGAAGAGTCCTGCGCAGCCAGCGCCCCGGGAGCATCACGCTGAGGTTCGCCTCGTCACGCTGCTCTGTATCGCCCCCGATGGCGCGACTCGGGCACGGATGTGATCGGATCGCGCCATTTTTCGGGCGCGCTACACACAGAGCGTTCTCCCATCAATGCAAGAGAAGCGACACGCACCACATGAAGAAAAAGGACTCGCGCCTATGGTGCAGGCTCCGTACACGGCAGCCCAGTCGCGACACCCAGCACGGGGAGCAGTGCTGACCTGAACCAGCAGCTGAAGAAATGGCCGCTCAGCGCGGCTCGATATGGCCCCCTCGGCTGGACTCCCTACCATCCGTCACCTCGACGCTAAATTGGCAACAGGACAACAGATGAGCGCGCCGTCCTCGGTCAGCGCTCCTGCGGAGGGTTCCGCGACATACATGCCATTCGCTCTGATGAGACTGCTGTCATGAATCCACGCTCCAGATCATGTGGAAGCCCACATAAGTAAAGTTATCTCGTACATAAAAACTTGAAGTGATATCTTGACTCGGAGACCGATTAATCAACACCAGTCCAGATCCGTATCTATAGTACTGCCGATATTCCTGAGGCACTCCGCTCACAAGCCGATGATGACCTGACCTGTGAACAGCAGCCGTTCAACGACTAACCAATCCTCAAATCTCTGGAAGAACACCAATGAAAGGCGTCGTTTTCGTAATCTTTGAAGATTTCGTGGTTGAAAATTGGGGAGAAGAGACGTTTGAGGACCTGATGGATCTGTGTCCACATATTGCCTCCGAGCCCTTCGTCTCGCCCAAGACCTACCCAGACAACTGGATGGTCGATATGCTGCTGGCTGCATGTGGAAAGCTGAACGTGACCCCAGATGTGGCCCTGCGAATGTTTGGAAAATTTGCTTTCTCCAGGCTAAATCAACGTGTCCCCGTTCCGGCTCAAGATATCAGTCACCCGCTCCCGTTCTTAATCTCAGTCCACGACGTTATTCATATTGAGGTCCGAAAGATGATGGATGAGGCATCGCCTCCCAACTTCACCTATGAACGTCCGGCCCCCGATCAGCTCATCATGCACTACCACTCAAAGCGACAGCTCTGTCATCTGATGGAGGGTCTGCTGGAGGGCGTTGCTGAGCACTTCCAGGTGCCCATTGAGTACAAGCAGACCTCCTGCACCCATCGCGGCGACCAGAACTGTGTGTTCTGGCTCCAGTTTGCCACAGCCCCATGAGTGAGACTCCCACGAGTGAGGATGTCTGGAAACGACGGCTGGCTCGGCAGCGTCGACGGGTCGAGCTGCTCGAGCAGCTCATCGAGGACAAGACTCGTGAGCTGTATCTGGCCAACCAGCAGCTACAGCAGAGCAACACTCACCTTGAGGAGCGGGTGAAGGAGCGAACCCAGGCCCTACAGGATGCCCTGACCCGGGCAGAGGCTGCGGATCTTGCCAAGACCCGCTTTCTTGCTCAGATGAGCCACGAGCTCCGCACCCCGCTGCACGGCATGCTGGGAACCATTGATGTGCTCTCATACACCGAGCTGACCCACAGACAGAAAGAGCTGCTCACGCTGACCCACCGCTCCAGCAATCATTTGATGGTCGTCATCAATGACATCCTCGACTACACGAAGCTGGAGGAAGGAGAGATGGCTCTGGATCTGGTCGCCACAGATCCAGGTGTGCTGCTCGAAGAGGTCATCGAAGACTTCCTCTCCAGCGCAAGCTCCAAGGGACTGACGCTTCAGATCACCTCCCGGCCAGAGCTCATCGGCGTGGAGCTCGACCAACATCGCATGCGACAGATCCTCTCCAATGTGATCAGCAACGCCATCAAATTTACCACCACCGGTGGGGTCGAGCTGCAGCTCACCTTCAGCGCGATCTCTTCTCACGAAGTGAAGCTTGAGTGGTCGGTAAAAGACACTGGCGTCGGTATCCCTCCAGAGCATCAGGTCAACATCTTCGAGCCCTTCAAGCAGGCCGACTCCAGCACTGCCCGTACCTTTGGTGGAACAGGACTCGGGCTGGCGATCTGTCGGCGGCTCATTGACATGATGGGCGGGGAGATTCTCCTGGAGTCCCAGCCCGGTGAAGGCACGACCATCACCATCATCACAACCCACAAGGTGGCCTTAGTCGCGCCCCAGGTCGCTCTCGCACCAGCCCCCAGCTTCGACAGCATCGACATTCTTCTGGTCGATGACAACCGCATCAACCGTGTCCTGGGAAGAGACATGCTGTCCCTGCTGGGATGCTCACCTCGTCTCGCCAGCAATGGGTACGAGGCCATCGAGCAGGTCAAGCAGAACCCTCCAGCGCTGATCTTCATGGACTGCCACATGCCTCGGATATCTGGTGCAGAGACCTCAAAAGCGCTGCGAGCGTTGGACTACAGTGGTCCAATTATCGCACTGTCTGCTGATATTTCTTCCGAGAACAAGGACGAAGTCATCGCGGCTGGCATGCAGGAGCTGATGGGCAAGCCATACAGCCTCACCGACCTGGCACGGCTCATCTCGGCATGGACGAATGCCCCCCCATCGCACCAGCCCTCCCCCAAGCCGGCCCCTCAAGATGTGGTCCTTGATGTCGAGCGGGCCATCACGGCTGTCGGCGGAAACAAAGTCCTCATACGAGAGATACTTGAGCTGTTTCTGACACAGCTTCCCATCATGATGGATGCCGTTCGAGCATCGGTGAGTGATCCCAAGACCCAGTACCGGGCCGCGCACAACCTAAAAGGGTCTTCCGCCAGCATCTACGCGACTCGGCTCAGTCAGCACGCCGGCCTGCTGGAGGAGAGCGGAAAGCAGGGTGTCTGCCGACCAGACCTCCTGGACAGGCTCGATCAGCTCGCACAGCAGACCACTGCAGCCATTCAAGCCGAGCTCACCTGAGCGGAGCGTGACGGACTGCTGCTGCGGGGCACGGAGCGCCCGGGCGTGACGGACACTCATCAGAAGATACCGGGCTCGAGATACGGCGTTCTTATAGTGTTCAAGCTACGGTCTCTCTGCAACAACGACACGGTCTGCCACCCTCCCAGGCCCCCCTATGCCCCGCTGACGCAGCACAGGAGCACACCATGATCGCCTTGTGGCTGTTAGCCTGCATGAGCTCAAGCGATGAGATTCCCACCCACACCGTGGAGATGGGGGACTTTGAGCACGTCCTGAGCATTCCCGGAGAGCTCAAGGCGGTTCACTCAGCAACCATCTCCGCTCCAGACCTCTCAAGCACGCTCAAAGTAATCTCTATCATCGAAGAGGGAAGCAGGGTATCGGAAGGAGACACCCTCGTAGAGTTCGACACCAGCGAGCTGGTCTCAGATCTGGAGGGTGCACAGACCAAGCTGGAGGTCGCCCAGACCAAGATCGCACAGAAGCAGGCCCAGTTCGAGGTCCGCATCGGCGATATCAAGAACGCCGTGACACGGGCCGAGCTGAACCTCAAGCGTGCAGAGATGCGGCTCACTGACTCCGAGACCGTGCCACGCGTCGAGCGCGAGAGCACGGTGATTGATGTCGAGCAGAGCACCCTCGAGGTCGAGCGCAGCCAGGCCGCGCTGGAGAGCGCCCGGCTGGAAGGAGAGGCCGAGCTCCAGCTGCTCCGGCTGGAGGAAGAGCAAGTGTCCGCGCGGGTCGAGCGCGTCCGAGACAATCTGACCCGCTGCACCCTCACAGCCCCAGGCGACGGGCTCGTCATCCTGGAGGAGATCTGGAAAGGGGGCAGCCGTGGCAAGGTCACCACCGGCGACACCATCTACCGGGGCTCCACGATCATCACCCTGCCTGACATGGCCGAGATGGAGGTCGAGGCCTGGGTACACGAGGTGGATGCCGGACTGGTGGCAGCCGAGATGCCGGTCTCGGTTGTCATCGACGCCTACCCAGACCCACCATTTGAAGCCAGAATACGGAAGATCGCCGATCTCGCGGTGCAGCGAGAGAGGGGCAGCGAGGTGAAGCACCTGAAGGTGTCCATCGCCATGGCGGAGACCTCCGGATTCATGAAGCCCGGCATGACCGTGCGCTCAGAGGTGCTCATCACGAAACTGCCGGGGGTGATGAGCGTCCCCTTGGAGGGCATCTTCTCCGGTGATGACGAACAATACGTCTTCACCCGGGGACTCGGTGACTGGAAGCGGACCACAGTGACGACCGGACCGTCCAACGACACCCACATCATCATCGAGTCTGGGCTCGCTGTTGGGGATGTTCTCGCCCTGGTCGATCCTGACGTCGGTGCTGGAGCAGTGGCAGAGAGGAGCGAGTGAATGTGCTCGGGGCAAAGGATCTGCTCCGCGATGGGCTCCAGGGGATTCTGCTGCACCGAATGCGGTCCCTGCTGTCGGCCACCGGCATCTTGTTTGGCGTCGGTGCTGTCATTGGCATCCTCTCCATCGGCGAGGGGGCCCGACGCGAGCAAGAGATGCTCATCTCACAGCTGGGCATCCTCAATTTCCAGGTCCGGGAGAGCTACCCCGAGGAAGAAGACCTGAAGGCGGAGATCTGGCGGATCTCTCAGGGACTCTCCAGCAGAGATGTCTCCGCGCTGCGAGAGACCCTGCCAGACATCGTCGGGGTGGGCGGCATGAAGTCGCTGCGGATCCGGGAGGTCATTCCCCGTCCTCGGCAGCCAGTGCAGGTCCTCGGTGCGGAGCCCGCGTGGCTGTCGACCACCGCGCTTCGCCGGCTGCAGGGACGGGGCCTGAGCACACTGGACGAAGAAAAGACTGCTTCAGTCTGCCTGATCGGAACCAAGGCAGCACGGTCGTTGTTCGGCGGAGAGCCGCCGCTGCACCAGTGGATTCGGCTCTCAAATGTCTGGGTCCGCGTGGTCGGCGTGTTCGAGGATCCCGCCTCGCGCACCTCTGCGACCCTCGATGGTGTGGACATTGATGACCGCAGCATGTCGATCATCCTGCCGCTCTCGACCGCGCTCAAGCGGTTTGACCCTCCCGAGATGGAGCCGGAGCTGTCGGAGATCCAGGTCAGCGTCCAGCGCATCGAGCAGGTCACCGGTCACACCCTGCTGACCCAAGGCCTGCTGACACGCCTGCACCGAGAGCAGGAGGACTACACCATGGTTGTCCCGCTTCGGCTGCTGCAGCAGTCACGAGAGCAGCAGCGGATCTTCAACCTCGTCATGGGACTGATCGCTGGGATCTCTCTGCTGGTCGGAGGCATCGGAATCATGAACATCATGCTGGCCAGCGTGATGGAGCGGACCCGAGAGATCGGCATTCGGCTCGCTGTGGGGGCCACGCCTCGAGACATCCGGCTGCTCTTTCTCACCGAGGCCGCGCTGATCAGCCTGACCGGTGGCCTGCTCGGTGTGCTCGCAGGGTTTGCCATCTCAGCAGCAGTCGCGGCCGCGACCGGCTGGTCCACCGCCGTCAGCCCAAGCGCTGTGCTCCTCGCCACGCTCATCTCCACCATGGAGGGCGTGCTGTTTGGCTTTGTGCCCGCCCGTCAGGCTTCCCGCCTGCCACCGGCCCTCACCATCCGGGCGGTGTGATCTCCAGGCTCTCCAGGAGCCGCCCCTCAATACGAAGCAGGTCAAGCTGCGCAGCCTGCAGGTCGATCTGGGCATTGAGCATGCTGACCTGAGCGGTGTTGAGCGCCTCCAGAGAGAGGATGACTTCTCGGGTGCTGGCCAGCCCCTCACGGTACAGCTCCTGATCGGCCTGCAGGGCAAGCTGAGCGGCCTGGAGGGTCTGCTGGGCGAGGCGCACCCGAGCGCGATCCCGCAGCAAGGACTGGACTGCAGCCTCGACCGCAGCGATCAGATCTTGCTCAGCCGCGGCGAGGGTCAGGCGCGCAGAATCAGCAGAGAGGAGCGCGCGGGAGCGCTGAGCGCGGGCCGTCCGAGCTGGAATGGCCACGGTGAGATCCGCTCCCATGCTCCAGGTCGGATTGCTCAGCTCTGTGATCTGCTGCCGGGCGATGCCGGCATCTGAGGCACCGCCCGAGAGCCCGAGGCTTCCGGAGACATTGAGATCGGGCAGGACATTGATGCGGGCGGCGGCGAGGGTCTGGCGCGCCTGCTCCGCAGCGAGCTTTGCCATCAGCCAGCTCGAATTGCTGTCCTGCGCCTGCGCGATGCTGCGCTGGAGGTCAACGAGAGACTCCGAGACCACCGGACGCTCGATGGGCTGAATGTCTTCCGCTTCTTGGAGGGGACGGCCGATGAGGCGCGCCAGGCGGTTCTGCGAGGCCGCCACTTCAGCCTGGGCAACCACCACGCTCTGGCGGGACACCCCGAGGGCGCGCTCGACCTGCAGCACCTCACCCGAGCCGGCGAAGCCTTCCTCGAACCGCTCCGTGGTCTCCGAGAATTGCTGCTCAGCGATGGCCTCAGACTCTGTGGTCAGGCGCAGCTGCTCGCTGGCTGCAACCAGGCCCCAGTAGGCATCAGAGACCTGCAGCACCAGAGACTCGACCGACTGACGATGGGACAGCTCCTGGCTGGAGAACATCAGGAGCGCCGCGCGGACATCCACCCGAGCGGCAGTCCAGGCTCCCGCGAGCAAGGGCTGGGTGACGCTGAGCCAGGCATAGTCTCCGACATAGACCTCGCTGACCTGGCTGGCAGCATCGCTGGAGGAGATCGACTCGGACCACCCCAGGCTCAGCGCGCCCCCGGTCGGCAGTCCCTGGCTGAGGCGAGCCGACAGGCCCACGTCGGTAGAGTTGACCACCGCAATGTTGTCATCGCTGTCGTTGGAGGGGCTCGCCGATGCCGTCTGATCGGTGCCGATGGAGAGCGTGGGATCCCCCCCCCCGCGCACCAGCTGGACATACGCCTCGGCACGCTGCAGCTCCAGACCAGCCTGCTGGAGCTCAATGTTGCCATGAAGCGCCTCAGACATCGCCGACTGCAGCGAGAGTTCTTCAGCTCCCGCCATGTTAGCCAAGAGCAACAGCATTCTTGAGGTACCTCTCCTTGAACGAGACCGTCCTTGTCATCGACGCTGCTGGTCTCGTCCGTCAGTATCACACTGGCGGCACCGTCATCCGTGCGCTGAATGGCGTCGACCTCCGTGTTGATCGTGGTGAGTTCGTAGCACTTGTCGGCACCAGCGGATCCGGCAAGTCGACCCTCTTGTCGATCCTCGGCTGCCTGGATCAGCCCTCTGAGGGCCACTATTGCCTCAACGGAGTCGCCGTCGAGGCGCTGGATACCGTGGCCCTTGCTCAGGTACGAAACCAGCAGATCGGGTTCGTGTTTCAGTCGTTCAACCTTCTCAACCGAATGACTGCGACAGAGAACGTTGCCCTGCCGCTGCGCTATGCTGACATCCCCCGTGCCGAGCGAGTGGCACGTGCTGAGCTCATGCTGGAGCGGGTCGGGCTGGCCGATCGGATGCACCACACGCCGACCGAGCTCTCTGGCGGGCAGTGCCAGCGGGTGGCGATCGCCCGTGCGCTGATCACCGATCCAGCCCTGATCTTGGCCGATGAGCCCACCGGAAACCTCGACAGTCGCTCCGGTGCAGAGATCCTCTCCATCTTCCGCACCCTGCACTCCGAGGGCCGAACTGTCGTCATGGTCACCCATGATGATCACATCGCCGAGACCGCCTCCCGTCAGGTCCGGCTCTCCGATGGACAGGTTCAGTCAGACTCCCGGCACGCTCCAAGAAAAGCACCGGCCTGAGCACCGGCGCTCACGGGCGCATGAGCACCCAGACTCCGATCCCCACCAGGAAGACTGCGAAGTACTTCTTGAGATTTTTGTCTGGGATAAAGCCCTTTATCCAACGACCCGACAGAACTCCTATCGCCACGAGGACCAGCATGACCGCCGCGACCGACAGGTCAACGCGAACCCCACGCGCGAGATACGCAAAGAGCGCCGTGAACGACTGCACCGCAACGATGGCCAGGCTGCTCTTCACCGCTTCTTTGATGGAGATGCCATAGAAGAGGCTGAGCGCGGGGGCGATGAAGATCCCCCCCCCCACCCCGACCAGTCCACACAGCACCCCAGTGGCCGCAGCTGCCAGACCGATGCCGAGGAGGTTCTGCGTCTCGCGCGCGTTGGGCTTGAACGGAAAGAACATCAGCCCAGCGACCGTGAGCGTGAACACGCCAAACGAGATCATGCGGATGTGATCCGGGACGACAGGAGCCAGGTAGGTCCCGCACAGCGCCGTAGCCGGGAAGGCAATCATTGAGAAGACCGTGACCGCCTTCCACTGAATGGTCTCTCGGTCGATGACGGACTGGGCTCCGGTGTTCAATCCAATGGTGATGAGGCTCAGCATTGCCGCCTGATCCACAGGAAGCGACATCCCAATCTTCATGTATGGGATCAGGATGATCGCTCCGCCACCCCCAAACAATGAGAGCGCGAGTCCAACGATAATAAACACGACAATCGTGGTGACAGAGATCACAAGAGCTCCCGAAGAGACGACGCGACAGGGTACAGGCGAAGAGGATGAAGCGCGCGCTGAGGAACCTCAGCCAATCTCCGCAGACAAAACGGCCAGGCGAGTCGCCAGGTGCTGGCAGATCGAAAAGACCAGCCGCATCGCCAGGCGGGGACGCTCGTTCATCATGTGCTCCAGCCGCTCTCGCTCGAGCACAAAGAGTCGAGCGGGGCTCGCCGTGCGAACCGAGCGGGTGCGAGGCACTCCCGCGATGGAGCCGATCTCCCCCACACACTCACCCGGACCGATTCGAGCGATCGCGCGGCCATCGTGGATGACATCGACGAAGCCCTCGATGACAAAGAAGAGATGCCGCTCGGTCTCGCCGGCCTCGATGAGGTCGATGCCCTCCCCGATGTGCTGCTCTCTGAGATAAGACTGCAGGTGAACGAGGTTGTCATGAGAGAGGTCACACAGGTAGCGAACGCGCTGTGTGAGCACTGAGAGCTGGTTCGCCCGCCGCTCCAGGTCCTCGGTGTCCATCTCTCCCCGTCTTGTGCGCTTCAGGCTCGTGTTGATGCGCTCGAAGGAGGCAATTTCTTCGGCGCTGAACGCTCGCTCTTCGCCGACAGGCACGTGGACGCGTTCATATCCGAGGCGGTCAAGCGCAGGACCTGCGACCGACTCCACGATCTCGATCTCTTCTCTGGACAGCCCCTTGAGAAACTTCCGCGAATTGTTCTTCATCAAGGGACGAGAGACGTTCTGCCAGAGCTGGCTGCTTCCCGATGCGCTCCTGGCATCCCGAGACTTGTGAAAGTCAAGCATAGACTTCTGAAATGGGACACCCAGGAAGTCGGTCAGCGCGCGGAGAACGGGCTCTGGATTGCTGGTCAGCTCTTCGTAGCAGAGCGGAAAGAACCGCTCGCTCCCCACCCGCTCTCCGACGGCTGCAGCGGCATCCTGGAGCTGAGCCCACCGCTGAGCCACAAAGTAGGGATGCTTCTCGCCAACCACCGCCCGCTTGAAGGAGAGGGACACATCCCGACCATCTCGGTACAGATAGATGTATCGGGGCGCCTCAAAATAGGACTCCAGGTTCTCTACAAAGTGGGAGTACTGCATGCTCTTGCAGGCCCACATCGAGGCACCGCGTGCGCGTGCGTAGAGATCCATGATGGCACCGAAGATGGCGACCGTAGAGCGCTCTCGACACCCCCCCTGCACAGCCGCGCGGTCGAGCGGAAAGACCTCGCTCCATGTGACCGGGTTGCGATCCACTAAAGTACAGACATCCTCAACGAGCTGCTCCCAATTTAAGTCCATACGGAGATCACCATATGAGCTTTCAAGCTTAGACATACGGGTGATAATGTGTGGAGGATGCGGAGCTGCGATTCCAGCCTGAGAGAGCATAAGCCGGAGTAGGTTGGAGCCAGAGCGCTGCTCTCCGATAATAAAGCATGGAGCAATCGTGCTGTTGGTCATGCTGAAGGCCGCCTGTGTATTGATGTGGGCGTCCCCTTCCATAAAGAGAGTCAGGGGGATGCAGTACGCGTATGGAGCAGTGAAGTCGTGCTGAGACTTACCGAGCGAGTTTCTACCACACTCTTCATGAGCCGCTCCTTCCCAGGTCTTAAGAATACTCCAGATTGCCAGGCCACAGTCATGACGACACGGCTCTACGACAAGGCTCTGCCCACAGCCTCACCAGGCAACAGCACAACGCAGAGGGCGTGCCAGAGATTGTTCATTCGAACAACCTAAATCCTTATATCGATAAGATGAATCCGCTGCTCAGCGTAGAGGACGGCACCAGACCAAGCACAGCGAGGCGCGCGGCATGCTGTCTCCAGAACGGATTTGCCTGCTCGCTTGCGCTGGCAGTCCATGCATCTTCACAAGCTTGGACTCGATCATCACCACGGCGTTGAGCCTGAGGTGGCACCGGTCAAAGTGGAAGGCGGTCAAAGTGGAAGGCGGTAGCCTCCGGTAAGCACACCACGTATTCGTAGAAGAGTTCCGCCAAGGTAAGCACTCGGGCGCATCAGCGCGAGGCGGACCCGCGCTCCGAGCGGTGATGCGTGTCGCTTCTGGTGGAGGTCAGCTCTTCACGGGAAGGACGTCTCGTATCTTCTCTGTGAGCTGAGCACGTGTGAAGGGCTTGGCGAGAAATCCGACGTCCGTGTCCAGGACATCCCCTGTTGCCATCAGACCGAGGTCGTAGCCCGAGATGAAGAGGACCGCTGTCTCTGGCCTGGAGACCCGAAGCTGACACATTAGCTCGGGACCGTCCATGTGGGGCATCACGATATCGGTCAGCAAGAGCTCGATGGTGCCCTGATGACGCGCCGCGAGCTCGAGCGCCTCCGAACCGGAGCTTGCGATGAGCACCGAGCACCCCAGCTTGCGAACAATCATCGCGATCTGCTTCCGCAGCAGCACATTGTCGTCGACAACGAGCAGTGTTGCATGAAGCAGCGCACGGTCAGGGCGGACGGGGAGCTCTAAGGGCTGAGTCGGCGCGAGCTCTGAGGCCTCGCGGTGGAAGAAGATCTGGAAGCAGGTTCCCTCATCCGGCGTGGAGGCCACCTCCAGGAGTCCATTGTTCTGCTCAACAATACCCTTCACCATCGCGAGCCCCAGCCCTGTTCCGCCCGTGCTGGACTTGGTCGTAAAGAAGGGCTCGAAGATTCGGGCAATGAGCTCATCAGACATCCCAGTGCCGCTGTCGCGCACAGAGAGCCTGACGAACGCCTCGGCCTCCTCGTCCTGAGGATCCAGGCCTCTTCGGAGCACATTCTTGGTCTCAATCAGAATCGTGCCGCCAACCGGCATCGCATCGCGCGCATTGTTCACAAGGTTGATGATGACCTGCTCGATCTGGTTGGCGTCCACATGAACCATCCACAGATCGTCCGCGGAGGCACACTCCAGGATGATGTCTGCGCTGATCAGACGCTGCAGCATTGCGACGAGGTCTTGGACCAAGAGGTTCAGCGCAACGGTCTTGGGCTCATTGAGCTGCTGCTTAGAGAACACAAGCAGCTGCTTTACCAGCGTGGTGGCACGCTGACTGGCCGTCGCGATGTCGGTCATTATCGACCACATCTCAGACTCCTCTGGCAGGTCATCGAGCGCGAGAGCCGTGTTGAGTGAGATTACGCAGATGATGTTGTTGAAGTCGTGCGCCACGCCACCAGCGAGCAGCCCAACCGCCTCCATCTTCTGAGACTGCTGGATCCGTTCCTGAAGGATTACAGACTCTTGGAGTACTTTTTCTCGCTGAAGGATCTCAGAGCGCAGGGCATCGTTGACATACTGAAGCTGCTGAGTCCGCTCCAGCACACGAGACTCAAGCTCATCATGTGAGCGAGTCAGGGCCAACTGGGCGAGCTGGAGCCGCCGCACAAAGTAGAGGGCGAGAGACAGCACTGCCGCAGAGGTCACGAAGCTTGCCAGAAAGCCAGTGACCAGAAACTCTCTCGTGACTCGCCCGTGGAAGTAAAGACTCATCAACGATACGAGACCCAGCGATAAAGCGACCGACGAGCCTATGGCAGCGATGAAGGAAACCACATTCTTTAGTGTCATCAACCTTGCAGTGACCCTTCGCATACGTGTTCTCTCCTCCCCAATCAGCACTATCTTAATGCTCTTGCTCAAGAGACATTAAGCCCCGGGACACGCCATGGGCTGTCAACAGCCTGTACCACCTCAGGAATCCTCAGCGGGTGAGCCACGCGCAGCAGAAGAGATGGCACTCAGACCACTCACACAGAAGGCTTCAGAGAAGACTGGCTGAGTCTACAAGAATGCTGGTATGCTGGTATGCTGGTCAACATGCTGCTATCCATTCTGCTCAGTTGTGGTCCCGCTGAGGTCGTCTTTACAGAAGACACGGACGCTGGTGACAGCCTCCAGCTCCCAGGAGACACACGAGAGGATGACACAACGGTCAATGTGTCGAATGACACCGCTGAAGCAGACACGGACGCAGACACCGATGCAGACACCGACGCAGACACCGACGCAGACACCGACGCAGACACCGACGCAGACACCGACGCGGATCCCTGCACCTCGGCTGCAATTCCCAGCATCGCTCAGGTGATTGACCAATCCTCATCCTCTACCGAGGACAATGTCACAGCCTGGATCTGCAAGAACAAGACCCTGTCCCTCACCGGGAATGACGGAGTGGTCTTCCTCGAAGAGCGCGGCGAGCTTGCAGCCTCTGGTGACGAGACGGTCATCTATGCGCCAGACAACGCCGATGTGTACCTGTTCGGCGGGAGCCACACCATCTACCACACGGAAGGCGCTACCATCTCAGACAGCTCTGGTGGTGTCGCGCAATACACCACAATTCTCTGCCCAGACCTGATCTACGATTCAACCAACGCTCCGAAAGACGGCTGCTGACACGGCGGCGGACTACGAGTCGCAGATCGTAGTTGGATACACATCATACGTGTGGTCCGCATGGGAGAGACAGGCAGAGGTACTGGTGTTGATGACGGAGTAGTTGGTGCCGCTTCCGCTGTGGCAGAAGACCACCTTTCCATCCCCCTTGGTCTGGAATTGGTCGAGCCAGTCACCAGTTCCGACGGCTTTCTTGCAGTCCGCCTCAGTCACCTCACCCGGA
>JAQXDW010000089.1 GCA_029251165.1 Myxococcota bacterium | reverse complement strand
CCCTTCACTGAGGACAGGACAGAGGTCGTGAAGTGGAGCAGGTGCCGCGCCAGGGCTTCTGCGCCAGCATCAGGACTTAGGGCTTCGATGCTGGGCGTTAGCGTGCTGGAGTCAAGCTGCTCCTTGAGGGCCAGCGTGATGAGCGCGTCATAGAGTCCGGGAGCAAGTTCAGGCATGCGGCCAGGTTACTCGAGGTGTGGGATGTTCGGGAGAGGAGCCATCGAGGCTACTGAGGAGTGAATCCTTTGAATTGAGAGAAATGGCAATCTCTTGCCAGACTGAAGCGGCGGGAGTCGAAAATTGCATACAACCTTATGAGGCTGTTTTTCTCTCGACTTCCGATTTCCTGGTCGACCGGCAATGGCGCTACTCAAGTCGGGACAAGGTCTCATGGAGATCGGCTGGGTCCGCAAGCTCAGGCAGAACCCCTGACGGCGCCGACTTCGGGCGGTAGAAGACGTGTACACACCCACACCTTCAACAGCACCAGCGAGGAGTCGGTCTCCCACTGGTCCGACGACGACTGACCACACCCGCTCCGTCATCAACCCTGCGGGTCGGCCTCTCCGCATGCCTCTGAAGACAAGCGCCCCCGTCGCTGGTGGGTTTTCTCCATCGCCGCCCGCAGCGAGTCCATCCCCAGTGGCACATAGACCCGCTCGGTGACGCGCACATCGGAGTGCCGCAGCATCTTCGAGGCGACGTGCAGTCCCGCATCCCGGGCAACGTGAAGCCCAAACGTGCGCCGTAGGTCATGGATGTTCACCCCCTCCAGCTGGGCCTCACGGCGGATTCGATCCCATGGCCGACGCAGATCGGCACGTGGACGGCTCGGATCCTTGCCGGGAATCAACCAGAGACTCTCTCGCGGTGCCGCCTTCAGGCGAGCGACCGTGCTCTCATGCAGCGGGATGACCTGGGGACGACCGCTCTTGGGAGAGGGGATCCGCCACAGACCGCCCTCCAGATCGAGGTCGGACCACCGCGCCCGGAGCACCTCGCTCTTGCGGGCGCCGGTGTCCAGCAGCAGGTTGAACGCCAGCCGCACCGACGGGCACTCCAGGGCGGCGATGGCAACCAGCACCCGGCGGAACTCGTCATCGCTGAGCACCCGGGAGCGCGGGGGCGCCTCTCGGAACGGTCGGATGCCCATGGCGGGGTTCTCGGCGATCAGTCCGTCCCGCTTTGCCGTCTCGAGGCAGGCGCGCACGGAGGCCAGCCAGCGGTTTGCGGTGGGGTGACCCCGCTTGCTCATCGCCCGCATCTCCGCCTTCACCTCGCGACGGGTGAGCCGATCGAGCCGCCGACGCCCCCAGCGCTTGACCACCAGCCCCAGGTAGTGCGCGTCGTGCTGTGGGTGCTTCTTCCTGCGCCGGACCTCGTCCATATACTCTTCCACCCAGTCCGAAACCGAGGGGGACGGCTGCTCGCTGCGCTTGTCCTCCGCTGGGTCGGCGCCCTCGACGATGCGGGCGAGGTGACGCCTGGCGAGCTCGCGTGCCTGGCTGACGGTCAGGGCGCCGTAGGTGCCCAGGGAGAACTGTCGGCGGCTGGTCTCCGGACCGTAGAGGATGAAGAAGGTCTTCCGCCCGCTGGGTCGGATGGTGACGCCAAAGCCGGTCATGGTCACATCGAAGACCCGCAGCCGACCCCCAGACGGAGCCTTGACCGAGTCCAGGAAGCGCTTGGTGATCCTTGCTTTCATGCCATCTGCCCCGCGGTGGTTGACCCATCCTGTGACCCTCAGTTCCGGTCACAGGATGGCCACAGATTGGCAGAATTTCGGCGGTTTTCCAGGCATGGCCACAGCCATGGATCAACCCGCGTATTTTTCCCGTCAACGCACATCAACACGCAAAAAGGTGCGAATTACGCACCTTTTTGACAGTCAACTTGGGAAAAGCAAGGAAGAAAAGTGGTGCCGAAAAACGGAGTCGAACCGTTGACCTACTGATTACGAATCAGTTGCTCTACCAACTGAGCTATCCCGGCGTGGGCCTCTTCTAACGCACCCCCACCGCTGCTGTCCAGCATCCAGAAGCGACTCTGGCATCCCGGTCGCCCCATTGCCGCGTACAGAGGATAGGCTCTCCCCTATGAGCACCGCCCCATCGCCGTCCGTTCCCCGCTGGCTGGAGCTTGGCAGCTACACCTTGGTTGCCATCGGTGCGGTGCTGCCGGCCATCCTCTCTGGGGAGATCATCGGCGATGGCGTCGACCTGTTCGGAACCTTCTGGTTCTACTGGTGGATCCAGGAGTGCATCGCGAGCTGGTCTGACCCTGGCTTCACCCAGCTCTTCTTCTTCCCGCTGGGCAAGGACATCTTCGCCCACACCGGCAACAACTTTGTCGATGCCCTGCTCGCTCAGCCTTTCCAATACATCATCGGCTACCCCACCTACCAGCCATGGTTTATCGGCTTCCTGTTGCTCGCCAACGGGCTGTGCTTCCGGCCGCTCGCCCGGCATGTCCTCGGGACCGGACCAGCAGCCTGGGGCGCGACGCTGCTGTGGATGGTCGCACCCTATGCGCTGTTTGAGTTCATCACGGGGCGGCTGACCCAGGCGACTCTGCTGTTCATCCCGCTGGCGATCTACCACTTTCTCCGAATCGGCGAGGGGAGGAGGCGTGACCCGGTGCTCGCGGGGCTGTGGACTGGCGTAGCGGGCTGGGCGTACTGGTTCAACGGCTACTTTGTCGTGTTCGTGATGGCGTGGCTGGCGGTGGTCGCCCTCATCAAGAGAGAGCACCCTCGGCGGACGCTGCTTCTCGGCTGGCTCATCGCGGGGCTGACCTGCCTGCTGGTCATCGGGCCGGCATACAGCCAGATGTCAGGCCTCGCCAGCAGCGGTGATGTCCCGGGACTCTCTGAGGCAGGAAGCATCTTCATGCCCCCAGAGGCCGTCTCCAACAACGTCGCCCCGACCCTGCACGGCTACTTTCTTATGGAGAGTGTCGGCCATCCGATGTTCTCGAACCTCATCTGGGGCGGCGGCCTCGCGATGTTCGTTTTTCTTGGTCGACAGCGGCTGCGGTGGCTGGGCTTCATCGTGGTCACGCTGCTCATCGGCGTCGGACCGGTGCTTGACTTTGGTGAGCAGTCCTTTGTTCTGCCCTACTACATGGCTGCCTACCACTACCTGCCCTTCTTCGACCGGCTGTGGTTTCCCTACCGCATCCTCGGGGTGACGTTCGTCGGCGTCGCCATCGGGATCGGCACCCTGATTCGCCGTGTCGAGCACCACCGGCTCGCCGTCGCGCTGCCGCTGCTGCTGACCGCGGTCACCCTGGTCGAGCAGAATGAGCACCTGACCTATCCGCTGCTCTCGCGCGACCTCACACCGCCGGCGGTCTACAGCCACATCGGCCAGCTCGGCGGGGCGCTCATCGAGGCTCCGCTCGGGGTCTCTCGCAGCTCCATCGCGTACCAGCCCGTACACGGTCAGCCCACTTTTGGCGGGATGGGGGAGAGCGCCTCGGTGCTCTGGCCTGACGGCTACCGACGCCGCCTGGGAAACACCTTCATCCAGTACGTCAAGTACATCACCCGCGATCCGGTCAACCCGCGCCCGTTCAAGGACAACCACCTCGCGACCTTGAAGGCGGAGGGCTATCGCTGGCTCATTCTCGACAGAAGGCTGGTGGACTCTGAGGGCGCGCGCCGCTCTCGCGAGAGCGACAGCACCACTCCAACCGATCTTCCGTTCAAGACCACTGCGGCGATGATCGATGACCTCGGACAGCCCTGGGCAGTAGACGGCGAGCTGGTGGTGTGGGATCTTGTCGGGGATGCGCCGACCCCCAGCGGCCTGGAGCCCACAGACCAGAATCTGACCGTTCGGACATGGGAACCCGAGACCATGCCGGAGTACGAGAGTCACCTGAGAGAGATGGGTCGTCTGCCTTAGGGAATGTATGCCCCGCGCCCGCAGTTGTGCTGTCGGAGGATGCTTTTACTCAATCTCGCCCCGTCCGTTCCGAGAGGAGTCGCATGCACAATCACCACCCCATCGTGCGCTCCCGGCTTGCCGGTGGCACCTCGGCGTATAAGGGAATTGGCAGCGCCACCGAAGACATGCGCACACAACCACTTGAGAGAGGTCTTGATGTCGTTCGATAGTCCCGAGCAGGAAGGCTCCAACCTCCCCAGCGAACTCGACCTTCCTATCCTTGCCATCCGCAACACCGTGATCTTCCCGGTGCTGGCCTTCCCGATCAACGTTGGTCGTCGGAAGTCGCTCCAGGCAGTGGAGCGGGCGCTGGAGTCCGGGAAGCTGATGGGCATTCTGGCCCAGCGCGATCCAAAGAACGAGAACCCCAGCCCTGACGACCTCTATGAGGTCGGAACCGTCGTCAAGATTCTCAAGTCCGTGAAGATGCCCGGCAACAAGCTGTCGGTCATCATTCAGGGGCTTGCACGGATCAAGGTTCGCCGGTTCGAACACACCGAGCCCTACCTGCGGGCCGAGGTCACCGTCCACGAGGAGCCAGCGGAGCACCCCAGTGAGTACGACGCCAAGATGAACAACCTGCGCGAGCTTGCGCAGCGCATCATCGATCTCTCGCCGCAGATCCCCTCTGAGGCCAGCTTCTTGGTCCGCAGCATCGACAACCCGGGCGTCCTGGCGGACATCGTCAGCTCCAACCTCGGCATCGGCGTTGAGGACAAGCAGGATCTGCTGGAGTCCTTCGAGACTGACGAGCGCATGGACAAGGTCGTTGCGCTCCTCAACAAGGAGATCCAGGTCCTCGAGCTGTCCAACAAGATCCAGTCCGAGGTCAAGGGCGAGATGGACAAGGCGCAGCGAGAGTATTTCCTCCGCGAGCAGCTGAAGGCCATCCAGAAAGAGCTGGGCGAGGTCGATGATCGACAGGAGGAGTTCGAAGAGCTCAAGAAGAAGATCAAGCAGGCCCGGATGCCCAAGGAGGTCGAGAAGGTCGCCTACAAGGAGTTCAAGCGGATGAGCCGCATGAGCCCGGGCGCGGCGGAGTACACCGTCAGCCGGACCTACCTCGACTGGCTCATCGAGCTTCCCTGGGAGAAGTCCACCCCCGACGTCATCGACGTCTCGCGCTGTGCTGAGATCCTCGACGAGGACCACTACGGCCTCGAGAAGGTCAAGAAGCGCATCATCGAGTACCTCGCGGTCCTCAAGCTCAAGCGCGACATGAAGGGTCCGATTCTCTGCCTGGTTGGCCCCCCTGGTGTCGGTAAGACCTCACTTGCAAAGTCCGTCTCTCGGGCGCTGGGGCGGAAGATGGTCCGCATCTCGCTGGGCGGTGTCCGAGACGAGGCAGAGATCCGTGGTCACCGGCGCACCTACATCGGCTCGCTGCCGGGCAAGGTCATCAAGGGCATCAAGAAGGCCGGCTCGAACAACCCGGTGTTCGTCCTCGACGAGATCGACAAGCTCGGTAGTGACTACCGTGGCGATCCATCGAGCGCGCTGCTGGAGGTCCTCGACCCCGAGCAGAACGACACCTTCATGGATCACTATCTCGACGTCACCTTCGACCTCTCCAAGGTCCTGTTCATCGCCACCGCGAACATGGCGCAGTCCATCCCTGGACCGCTCATGGACCGGATGGAGACGATCCGCATCCCTGGCTACACCATGGAGGAGAAGGTCAAGATCGCGCGGAACTACGTGATCATCGAGCAGCTGGAGGCCCACGGCATCACCGAGGAACACTGCACCATCTCCGACGAGGCGCTCCGCGTCCTCATCGAGGGCTACACCCGCGAGGCCGGTGTCCGTAACCTCAAGCGCGAGATCGCTGCGCTGTGCCGGTGGGTCGCCACTCAGGTTGCCTCTGGCGAGCTGACTGAGTCCATCGACATCGGCGCCGACATGATCGAAGAGATCCGCGGTCCGATTCAGTTCATCAACGACGTCATCAACCGCACGAGCGTGCCGGGCGTGGCGACGGGGCTGGCCTGGACGGCGACCGGCGGTGACATCCTGTTCATCGAAGCCACCCGGATGAAGGGCAAGGGGTCGATGAAGCTCACCGGCTCGCTCGGCGATGTCATGAAGGAGTCTGTCAGCGTGGCGTCGAGCTACATCCGGGCCTCTGCCACAGAGCTCGGCATCGACGAGGATCTGTTCAGCAAGTCAGACATCCACATCCACGTTCCCTCTGGCGCCATCCCCAAGGACGGACCCTCTGCCGGTGTCACCATGCTCACCGCCATTGTCTCTCTGCTGACCGGCATCAAGGTCGCTCCCGACCTCGCGATGTCTGGTGAGGCCACCCTGCGCGGTGCCGTCCTTCCGGTCGGTGGTGTCAAGGAGAAGGTCCTCGCAGCACACCGAGCCGGCATCCGAAAGGTCATCCTGCCGGAGCGCTGCGAGAAGGACATCGGCGAGATCCCAGACGAGATCAAGGCTGAGCTGACCTTCCACTTCTGCTCGCGGATGGAAGAGGTCCTCAAGATCGCACTGGGCGAGGAGAACATCGAGGCCGCCAAGGCTGCCCTGGAGGCTGAGCTTGAGGCCCGCCGAAACGCCAAGGCTGCCGGTGGCGAGGCTCACGCATAGTCAAGCGACCTGAGTAAAATGGACCGCTCCTGGAGGCTCTACGGAGACGCCAGGGGCGGTTCTTGCGTTGCAGAAGCGCTGAGCCCAGTGTGGCCGATGGCGATGCAGGCAGGGTACCGCCGGGCTCCCGCCTCACATCCCCCGATGTACTCGACACGAAGCAGGGATTCAGGATAGTCGTGCCTCATGCCGCTGCCCTCGAAAGTCCTCATCGCCAACCGTGGCGAGATCGCCGTCCGGGTCATTCGTGCCTGCCACGAGCTGTCCATCTCCACTGTCGCTGTCTTCTCTGAGGCAGACCGCCAGGCACTCCATGTGCGAAATGCCATCGAGGCGTACTGCATTGGCCCAGCCGCCAGCGCAGAGAGCTACCTCAAGGGCGATCTCATCCTTCAGGTCGCCCTCGAGTGTGGCGCCGATGCCATTCACCCCGGCTACGGTTTCTTGTCTGAGAACGCAGCGTTTGCCCAGAAGGTGATCGATGCTGGGCTCATCTGGATCGGTCCGCCTCCAGCAGCCATCGCTGCGATGGGCAGCAAGACCGAGAGTCGGGTCCGCATGATTGCAGCCGGTGTGCCGGTTGTACCCGGCACGACTGAGGACCTCCCCAGCGCCGAGGAGGCCCTTCGAATTGCCGAAGAGATGGGCTACCCGGTCATGCTCAAGGCTGCTGCGGGTGGTGGTGGCAAGGGAATGCGAGAGGTTCTTCGTCCTGAGGATCTCGCCGAGGCCTTGCGTGCAGCCCGCTCCGAGGCGCAGAACAGCTTCGGAGATCCGACCGTCTACATCGAGAAGCGCATCGTGCGCCCCAAGCACGTTGAGATCCAGGTCCTCGCCGATGCCCACGGCAACGTGGTCCACCTGTTCGAGCGAGACTGCTCGGTGCAGCGCCGCCACCAGAAGGTCGTCGAGGAGAGTCCCTGTCCGACCATCCGCCCGGAGGTCCGAAGCGCGATGGCGGCTGTCGCCGTTCAGGCAGCCAAGGCTGTGAACTACGAGGGTGCTGGAACGATCGAGTTCCTGATGGATGCCTCGGGAGGCTTCTACTTCCTGGAGATGAACACCCGCCTTCAGGTCGAGCATCCGATCACGGAGATGGTCACCGGCGTCGATCTGGTTGCTGCACAGCTGCGGGTGGCCGGCGGCGAGCCGCTGTGGTTCGCTCAGGAAGACCTCAGCCAGCGCGGTCATGCCATCGAGTGCCGGATCTACGCGGAGGACCCGGCGAACAACTGGGCGCCGTCTCCCGGCACGGTCACAGGCTACCGCGAGCCCGGCGGGCCGTGGGTCCGCGTCGACAGCGGCGTCTACCAGGGGGGAGCGGTCACCGTCTTCTATGATCCGATGGTCGCCAAGCTGGTGGTCTGGGGGGCGGACCGAACGGCCGCCATCCAGCGCACACAGCGGGCACTTCGGGAGTATCGAGTGCGTGGTATTACGACCTCCATCCCGTTCTTTCGGACACTGCTGGCGGACCCGGACTTCATCAGCGGTGAGTACGACACCGGCTTCCTCACGGAGGAGCGCATGGAGCGCCTGACGGTCTCCAGCCGCAACGATGATCTGGCCGTCATCGCAGCCGCCATCGCGGCGTTTGAGCGAGACACTGCGGTCAAGCGACCGTCCCAGGGAACCGGTCAGTCTGGCAGCCAGTGGAAGTGGAGCTTCCGACGATGAAGTACGAGATCACCATCACAGACACGGTCCGCACGGTCGACATCGAGCGCCTCAGCCTCGACGATGCCACCGGCCTCTCTCGCTATCGCATCGCAGTGGATGACTCACCGCCGATCGAGGTCGAGAGCTGCCGTCCAGTCCCCGATGTCCTCTCGCTGCTGCTCAACGGCGGCACCTGGGAGGCTGGGCTTGTTCGAACGGAGGAGGGCTTCGACGTCGAGCTGATCGGAGTTCACCACGAGGTCGCTGTGATCGATCCCCGCCGCAAGGCGCTGCGTCTCGCGGGTGGAAGCGCCGGGGGATCCATCGTCACCAAGATGCCCGGTCGCATCGTCGCCATCCTCGTCGAGGAGGGCCAGGCGGTTGTGAAGGGCGAGCCCGTCATCATCGTCGAGGCGATGAAGATGGAGAACCCGCTCAAGGCTTCTCAGGCCGGCACGATCGGTCGCATCTTGGTCGAGACTGGCGATCTGGTCGAGGCAAAGGCAGTCTTAGTCGAGTTCGCCAGCGAGTAGCGCTTCAGGCCGCCTCAGGCTCTCGCGACTTTGTCGAGAAGATCCGGGCGACAATGATGCCGATTCCGTACAGAATGAGCAGCGGACCAGCCATTAGCCCCTGAGACAGCACATCTGGCGGCGTGATCATGGCGGCGACCACGAACATGGCCACGATGGCGTAGCGGAAGCCGTGGATGAGATCGAGGTGGTCAATAAGGCCGATCCGCGCCAGCGCAAAGATCACCACCGGGAGCTGAAAAGTCGTCCCGAAGGCCAGCAGGAGCTTGGTGGCGATGGACAGATACGAATTAATCGACAGCATCGCCTCGGTGTTCTCTGGCGTGATCTCCAAGAAGAACGGAAAGGCGAACCGGAAGATCACGGTGTAGCCGAAGGTCACACCAGCAGCGAAGAGCAGCGTGCTGCACATGACCAGCGGGATCACGAAGGTCTGCTCCTTGGGGTAGAGCCCCGGCGCCACGAATCTCCAGATCTGGTAGAAGATGACCGGCGCGGAGGCCCCGATTCCGGCCACAGCAGCGACCTTCAGCTGAGTGACGAAGCCCTCCATTGGCTCCGTGATTGCCATCGTTCCACGTCCCGTCTCCATCAGTGCGTCGTGCATCGGCGCGACGAGGAACGCCCAGATTTCCTGCACGAAGAAGAAGGTTGCGGCACAGCCGAGGCCGGCTGCGATCATGCAGACGATCAGCCGCTTTCGAAGCTCCCGGAGGTGCTCCATGAGCGGCATCCGGTACTGCTCGGGGTTGAACGGATCGTCGCTCACTCGGACTCCTCAGCCGCTGCTGGCTTCTCAGCCGCTGCTGGCTTCTCGGGGTGAGCCGGACCCGCTGGAGGGGCTACCGTGTGCTCTTCAGGATGCTGTGGTGTGTGGCCGAACGGAGAGTCCGTCCGACCGACCGGGGCGATGCTCGGGCGCTCCCCGTTGCCTTGCTCGGCGGCAAGCTTTGCCCGCTCACGCTGTGCAGCGATGCGCTTTCGTGCTTCTTCACGCCGCTTCCGGAGAGCGTCTGCACGCTTCTCGATGTCAGACCGCTCGGCCTCAAGCATGAAGGCCCTGCGAAGCTCATTGCTGGCTCGTGTGAGGCGACCATACTGACGTCCGAGAAAGCGGAGCACCTCAGGCAGCCGGTCGGGGCCGATCACCACAAGGGCGACGGCCATGATGAGGAAGATCTCGCTGAACCCGAGATTGAGCATGGCATGGACTTATCACACCACGGTATTGTCTGCTGCTGCTCAGCGACGACGGCTCAGCACCGTCCGCACCCTCCGATGCTGCCGGTCTCCTGACCTCCTCAACGAGGGCTCTCATGGCCCGTGAGGGCTGCTCCAGAGTCCCTCCGCTGATCGGGACCGGTGGTTTCTGCTGATCACCACAGGGGGAGCTGCACTGCCGCACGGTACAGGCGACTCCAGCCCGCTCGTTCTTCGCTCGTTCTCCGCTGCGGAGGCGGTTCAGCCTGGCTCAGGTGTTACCCTTGAGCGAACTACCGTGTGAGGCTCTTCCATCCATGTGCCGCCTGTTCGGTTTCCGATCCAATGTACCCAGCCGCGCACACCGCTCCTTGATCGAGGCGGAGAATGCCGTCGCGAACCAGGCGAGCTACCACTGCGATGGCTGGGGAATCGGCTACTTCCTCGGTGAAGATGCCTATGTCTACAAGTCTGAGGCCGGGGCTGCGGGTGATGAGCGCTTCCAGCGGATCTCCACCCGGCTTCGCTCGCACACTTTCGTCGTGCATGTCCGGCGCGCCACGGTCGGTCAGGTCGACTACCTCAATTCCCATCCATTTCGTCACGGCGCTTGGATGTTTGCCCACAACGGCAACCTCTACGACTTCGACAAGCTTCGAGAGCGCATGCGGGAGAGCATCGAGCCAGAGCTGGAGCGCCTGATCTTCGGCGTGACCGACTCCGAGCACTTCTTCTACTACCTGCTCTCTGCCCTCGGACGTGCTGGAGTGCCGCTCGATGGCCGCGGCAAGATCGACACCCAGGTCGCTGCGCGGGTGCTGAAAGAGTCCTTATCGCAGGTCTTTGCCTGGGCGAAGGAGCTGGGAGCGGAGCCACCCAAGGCGAATTTTATCCTCACCAACGGCCAGGTCTTCATCGCCCAGCGCGCCGGCTTGGAGCTGTACCTCGCGACCCAGAAGCGCACCTGTGCTGACTTTGATGCCTGCACCGAGCCTGACAAGGTCTGCATGATGGGCACGATGCCGGTTCTCTCCGGGCTGCTGCGCCGCGGGGGCCGTCGCAAGTGCAACCACCTGCTCATCGCCAGCGAGCCCATCGGTGAAGAAGACATCTGGGAGGAGATCCCCGACGGCACGATGGTGGTGATGGACGATGACTTCCACCTCCGCCTGCACCCCGGACCTGAGCCGTTCTGGGTGACCTGGCCGCCGCCGCTGAAGCCTACTGGACTCCGTCCGGGCGTTATTCCAGCCTGAGCCTCAGTCCGCAGGCTTCAGGGCTGCACGCATGGCTCGTATGGCGTCATCGACGGTTGGAAAGCCAGCGTAGCTCTTCTTCGCCAAGAGCGTGTCACCCAGCCAGAGCGAGAACTCGCCCCGGTCACCGGATATCAGCGCGATCGCATCGAGGTTAAACTCAGACTTGAGGGTGTCCGCCATCCTGGCGGCTCTGGGCCTGTAGTTTCAAGCTTCGCAGTAGCGGATAGAGACGTGCACGGCTTCCTCTGGGTGTGTCTGGTGGTGAGGGCGCGACAAGCGGCGCTGCCACATCGTACAGGCTCTTCGCTGCGCACAACAGAAGCACAGCAGGGCGCGCGTATGCTGACCACCCACGCCGCACGCCCCGAGGTGGTCATGAGCGGGTCATCCTCATGCGTCACCGGTCGCTGAACACGGTCTCATCCACTCAAGCAGCGCCTACCCGGAAGGACTCTTCAGGAGGCGCGCTGAGCATCAGCGTCGCATGTGCCGTCCCCCCCAGACTGAGCGGATGGTGCTCCATGCGCTGAGGCGACGGTGCCGTCTACAGCGAGATGTAGTAGGTGCCCTCGACGGCAGTGTTTCCCGACGCGTCGGTGCTCTCGATGTCGAAGTAGTAGGTCTCGTTGTTGGAGCCGCGCAGGGAGATGGTGTGGCTGGTGGTCAAGGTATCGTCGCCGTAGAGCCCGTACTCCTCGAAGTTGAGGTAGGAGTCTGCGGACTCGTTGGTGACCCACTCGATGGTGAACCGGTTGCCCTGGGTGTAGCCGCTGACGCTGGAGATGCTCGGCGCGGTGGTGTCGGCGCTAGAGCTGGGCGTCTCTTCCTCCGGCGCGGTGCTGCCGCCGGGGTTGCCGCCGGGGTTGCCGCCGCTGCCGCCAGAGACGTACTCCAGTGCTGCCTCGACGTTGAGGACGCCATAGCCGTTTGTGGTGTCGTAGCCCGCGGCTCCGACGTCCGTGGCGGTGGCGACCAGTGCGTTGTAGATCTCGTCGGGATCAGAGACCCCGTAGGCCTTCAGCATCGCGGCGGCAGCGGCGACGTGGGGGGTCGCCATCGAGGTTCCTTCCCAGAAGGTGTAGGTCCAGGAGCCGTTCTCGATGGTCTCCTGGAGGACGCCGTCAGCGTAGCCGTCGCCGTTCTGATCCTTGGAGAGGTCTCCACCCGGTGCGAGAAGATCGATGCCGGTTCCGTAGTTGGAGTATGCCGGACGGCTGCCGTCGACTCGCGAGGAGCCGACCGCGATGACCGAGTCATAGGCTGCCGGGTAGCCGACCTGTGAGGCGTACTCGTTGCCGGTTGCGGCCACCACGACCACGCCCTTGCTGTAGGCGTAGTTGCAGGCGGACTCCAGGGTGGAGGAGGGGTAGGCGCTGCCCAGCGACATGTTGATGACGTCGGCACCCTGGTCCGCCGCGTAGATGACGCCGTTTGCGATGGCGTTGATGTCGCCGTAGCCGCTGTCGGAGAGGACCTTGACGGGGAGAATGGAGGCGCTGTAGGCCAGGCCTGCCACGCCGGTCCCGTTGTTGGTGCGCTGCGCGATGGTGCCCGCGACGAAGGTTCCGTGACCGTCACGGTCAGAAGGATCGGCGTCGTTGTAGTAGAAGTCGTAGCCCGGCAGCAAGTTGGTCAAGCCGTCTGGGCCGTTGCTCTTCACTCCGGTGTCCAGCACTGCGACCACTGCACCAGCCCCCGTGGTGTAGTCCCATGCACCCTCGGCCCCGACCTGATCGAGGTTCCACTGGTAGCCGACGTAGGCATCGTTGGCGCCGGCCATGCTGTGGGCGAGGTAGTTGGGCTCCGCGAAGGACACCCGGTGGTCTCCCTCGAGCTCGCGGATCATGTCCTTGACCGCCATCGCCTCGTCTTCACCCTCGATGAGCAGCCGTGTGACCCCGATGGGCTCAAGGGTGCTGATGGTGGCGAGGCCAAAGGACTTCTCGACCTGCATCATCGCGACGCCGTCACCGTTGTCTTGCACGGAGACGAGAACCTCGCGGTCCAGGTAGGCCTCGGTGTCTTCAAAGGTCGGTGCCAGATCATCGGTCTGACAGCCAATGATGAGCGCGGGAGCGAGCAGCAGTGCGGTCAACTTTGAGGACATGTGGTCTCCACTGGGGCGGGATGAAATGAAGAATTGGCGACGCGACAATGGGATTTAGTCTGATTCCGCCACCATCCAAGAAGCAAAGATCATGCCGGCTGAATTATCGACACGTTCTCAGTCACAGGGTTCATTTTCACGGATAAAGTGGGACATTCATGTCCCAGCTTAGAATTTCCTGTCCCATTTAGACCCCAGATCGGAGGCTTTGATGCCCCAGCGCCCCCCCCGAGGTGACCGACGGATTCTCATCGATGGTGGCTCTCTCGGGGAGCGTGTGCGGCTGGATGTTGATGATCCGGTACTTACCAGCGGGCTCAGCGTGTTTGAGACCCTCCGAACCTATGGCGGCAGCGCGGTCCTTCTGGAGCGGCACCTGGCACGCCTCGCGGGGGGCGCTGAGCGGCTGGGGCTCCGCTGCCCCACTCCCACGCTACGTCAAGAGGTATTGCGTGTAATAGTAGGTTGGGACTGTGATGTGAAGGTCCGAATTACACTGTTCGGCGGTGGCGGACGGTCGGTGCGTGCGACTTCCATGCCCCACCCACCCTCCGCGCTGTCCGTGGCCGTCCGACCCTGGCCGGGGCCGAATGGAATCGACGACATCAAGCACGGTGCGCGCGCGCCCTGGGTCATCTCGGTGCGGGAGAGCGGCGCGGACGATGTGCTGTGGCGGGCGGGCGGACACTACCTCGAGGCAACCACCGGCAATGTCCTCGCGGTCTGTGACGGCACGCTCGTGACCCCGCCGCTGGATGGGCGAATCCTACCTGGGATCACCCGTGGTGTGCTCCTGGAGGTCGCTGACGAGCTCGGGATCCCGGTCTGTGAGGGGCCGCTGTCCGTGGATGCGGTGGCTGAAGAGCTCTACCTCTCCTCCAGCCTCAAGATCCTCGCTCCGATCACCCTCCTCAACGCAGAACCGGCCCCTGGTGAGGGACCGGTCGGTCTGCGGCTGCGGAAAGGCTTCCTGGCGCGCGTTGGGCTTACGAGCCGAGTCCGGGAATGAACCGGCGCAGGCCCTTGCGCTCATCGGCGAAGGGATCGCCGTAGGAGAGGAACAGGCGGCCCCACTCGGTCTCTTCGAGCCACTTGTCGACGACCTTGCGGCCCTGGGTCGGGTACCAGATGTAGTCGTGGTAGATGAAGCTGCCCATGATGAAGGCGTTGACCATCGGCGTCTGGAACATCAGGCGGGCGAGGGGCTTGAGGGGGCCGAACCAGAACAGGTCGCCGACCTTGCTGGCGGCGTTGTCGCCGACCACGAAGTCCCAGTTGGTCTTCTTGACGTCCGACGTGTCCAGATCCCCGATGACCTCGATCTCGTCGAGGTGGCCGTTTCCGAGGCCCGCCTCGGTTGCCAGCCGGATGCACTTGATGTCCATCGGATCGAAGCCGATGAGCTTGGCGACGACGGCATCGATGGCGACCTGGTCGTTGGAGGCGAGCAGGAGGTTCTTGACCACCGGAGTCATGGTCCGTGGACCGGGACCAGAGCCCGCCGTGGTGCCGTCAGCGATGGCGAGCGTGGAGGCCTGGATCTCCTTCTGGATGCGGAGGAGGTCGACCAGGGTCTCGTGGATGACGGAGTGGGTGTAGTGACGGGACTTGTCCAGCAGTCCGCCGAAGGCGTTCTTCAGGGCGCAGGTGTAGTCGGTGTAGATGTGGGTCTTGATGGTGGGGAGGTGGACGACGTTCTTGCCGAAGAAGTAGTCCGGGATCCGGATTCCCTTGGGGAAGACCTTGTCGAGCACCAGCATCTCGCCCTTCGGCTCGTACACCACCCAGCGCATGTCGCCGGGGTTGAAGTTGTACTTGATGGGGAGATCGTACTTCTCGTGGACTGGCGTGAAGTTGTTGAGCTTCTCGCCCTTCTTGGCCTTGGTTACCACCGTCCGGTTCTCGACGACCACGAGGTCATCGAAGCCGTCCTGGCGCATCTTCCGCGCCACGCCCTCGATCTGCCACGGGGTCGTGTTGGCAGAGGGGTAGAGCATGTGCCAGGAGATGTTGTTCTTGAGGATGGTGGTGGCGTTCGGGTCGAGGATGTTCTGGTACTCGACGATGTCCATCAGCCGGGCGTAGTCCTCAAGGACGGTCTCGGGAGTGGTGCGAACGGCGGCGACGATTGACTTGCTCATGCTCCTCCTCTAATCACGATGGATATGATGCGCTCGGTAACCTGGAGCGATCATGCAAACTGGACTCGAAGTCCTCCTCAATGATGTCAGCAGCCTGCGCGGACTTCGCGTCGGTCTGTGCTGCAACCACACCGCGGTCACCGCGGATCTTACCCATGCCCTGCCGGCCCTGCGCGCCGCTGGTGTTCAGATCGTTCGCTTGTTCGGACCGGAGCACGGACTCGCGAGCACTGCACAGGACATGATCTCGGTGGAGGGAGAGGACTCCGGCGGGATGGCCGTCGTGAGCCTCTATGGTGACTCCGCAGCCAGCCTGCGCCCCGATCCCGCCACCCTGGCAGACCTGGATGTCCTCCTGTTCGACATTCAAGACATCGGCAGCCGGTACTACACCTACCAGGCGACGCTTGGGTACATGATGGAGGTCGCGGCGGAGACGAACACCCGGATCATCGTGCTCGATCGACCCAACCCCATCGACGGCATCACCCTCGAGGGGAACGTGGTCCAGCCGGGCTTCGAGAGCTTCGTCTCGGCCTACCCGCTCGCGACCCGCCACGGCATGACCATGGGGGAGCTTGGGCTGTTCTTCAAGCAGCACCTCGGGATCGACTGTGCCCTCGAGGTCATCCAGTGCACCGGCTGGCGGCGTGACATGTACTTCGACGAGACCGGACTGCCCTGGATCTACCCCTCGCCGAACATGCCGACCGTCGAGACGGCGATCATCTACCCAGGCATGTGCCTCATTGAGGGCACCAACCTCTCTGAAGGGCGCGGAACCACGAAGCCGTTTCACCTCAACGGTGCTCCCTGGCTTGATCCTGACGAGATGACCCGCCTGTGTCGGCTCGGCGCGCTCGATGCTGGATTGTCCGGGGTGCGCTTCCGCGCGGCCTCGTTCGAGCCCCGCTTTCAGAAGCATGCCGGCGAGATCTGCCACGGCATCGAGATCCTCCTCACCGACCGGCACGCCCTGGACGCCACCCTCCTGGGGTGGGTGGTCATCGAGGCTGCCATCCGGGCCAACCCGGAGCGGTTCGCCTGGCGGACCGAGACCTATGAGTTTGTCGATGAGCCGATCGCTGTCGATCTCCTCTGCGGCTCCGCGGAGGCCCGGGTGGGGCTGGAGAGCCGGGTGCGTCCCCGGGAGCTGGTGGATGCCTGGGCCGAGCAGCGAACGGAATTTGAAGAGATCCGAGAGGAGTTCCTGCTCTATGCCTAAGCCACGCCTCTCACGCTGGGTCGTCAGCTCGTATGAGACGGAGGCCGACATTGCTTCCGAGATCGCTGCAATCGGATCGCGCGCGGAGGTGATCGGGCTCAAGCGAGATGCTGAGATCCTGGTGGTCACCAGCAGCATCGCGGTCGACGCAGCCCTGCTCGCACACACGCCCTCCGCCCGCCTCGTGATCACCACGACATCCGGCTACGACCACCTCGATCTGAAGCTCCTGGCAGAGCGCGGCATCGCGGCCTGCCGGCTCCCGCTGGTGCGTCGGGATGCCGTCGTCGAGGCCAGCCTCGCCATGCTCATCGACGGGCTGCGCTGTCTCGATGCCTATCGGGTGGCGGCAGAGGCCGGAGAGTGGATTCGCCACCAGATGCCTGCGCTTGCTCCCAAGACCCTCACCGGCAGTCGAGTCGGGCTGGTCGGACTCGGGGTCATCGGGCAGCGCATGGCAGAAATGCTGAGCGTCCTCGGCGCAGAGGTCTGGGGGCTCGATCCGGCGGGCGTTCCCTCTGGTATCCGTCCGGCGACCCTGACTGAGATGCTCTCTCAGTGTGATGCGGTGAGCCTGCACTGTCGGCTGACGGAAGAGAACCGCGGCATGATCGGCGCGACACAGCTTCGGTCGGTGGCGCCGGGGCTCGTGCTGGTCAACACCGCTCGGGGCGGCCTGCTCGACCTCGATGCATGCATCACGGCGCTGGATGATGGAAGGCTCCGTGCCCTTGGGGTTGATGTCTTCCCTGAGGAGCCTTGGCCGCGGCTGGCAGATGCCGCACGCCCCGGAGTGCTGTTCACCCCGCACTCCGCTGGGTACCACACCCGCCTGCCGCTGCGGGTGAGGGAGGGCATCGTCGACGCCGTCACGGCATGGACGACGGGGGCGCCGCTGCCGTGGGCGCTCCTCGCAGGCACCGTCCCTGCCTGAACCCGACGTCGGCCACCATCATGCCGGCACCGAACACCACGGTGGCCCCCCAGGCTCTGGAGGGTCACCAGGCGGAGGAGCCGCTGGCTGAGCTCGGCGGGGATCACCCCCAGGCGGTCGCGGTGACTTCACACAGGCCGGGCAGCTTCGCCGCGGTGTGGAGAGGCGCATGCTCTCGGAGGGCTGCGAGCATGAGCACCGCTAAAAAAAAGCAGGCCGCACCCTGTGAGTGCGACCTGCGCTGCAATCCACAGCCGGTGTGGCCTGCGATCGGAAGACCTCAGCCGCGAAGAGACAGCAGCCGTTCGAGGCCCTCGACGAAGCCATGCCCACCCTCAGCCTGGGTGATCCAGGTGGGATGTCCGGTCATCCGGGGGAGGAAGCGGGTGACGTTAGCCACCCCGATGGACAGCGGGAAGGCTGCAAACATGGGCTCGTCGTTGGCGCTGTCGCCAAAGAATGCCCAGCGGTTGAGATCGACCGGTGTGCCCCAGCGGTCCTGGTGGAACTGCTTGAAGCCGGCCAGCTTGTCGAAGCTGCCGAACCAGCCGTTGACGTGGATGCTGGAGACCTTGCAGGTCGCGCCGACCCGGGTGAATGCTGCGACGATGCGGTCGATCTCAGCATCTGGCAGGGCAGGGACGTCCTCACAGAAGTCGACCGCGAGATCGAGATCCCGATAGGGCTGGTCTGATGCCAGGGCAGTCCCCGGCACCTCCGCGAGGATCTGCTGCGCGAGGGCATCGAGCTTTGCCCGATTCTCTCGACGGACAGCCTCAGACTGCGAGAAGCGTCGATGCAGCTTTCCATCCGCCATCCAGAACCACAGCCCGCCGTTCTCACCGACCACACCATCGACCGGCCACATCCTGGCGATCTGATCGACCCAGCCCCCGGGACGACCGGTGATGGGAACGATCTTCAGCCCAGCTTGCTGCGCCCGGTGGAGGCCCAGGAGCGCCTCCGGGATCAGCCGACCATCGTGGGTGAGGGTGTCGTCGATGTCGCAGAGGATGCCCTCAAGAGGCGGAGTCTGCGACAGCTGGACGATGGGCCTCGGCACTACTCGACCACCCAGGTGTCGCCGCTGTAGAGGACCTTCGAGAGATCGCCGGCGCCCGGCTTGCTCTGGGCTTCCTCAAGCTGTGCGTGGACGCCAGCTTCGTAGCAGGGACGCTGCACGCGGAAGATGACGCCGAACACGACGGGCATCGGGGGGCGCATGCGGACGAGAAGTCCTGCGAGGACCGGGTTGGTCTCGTCGTGGACGAGGATGTCTTCCTCGCTGTATTCCTCACCGAGCTCGACCACCTCCAGCCGGAGACGGGCCGGGTCCAGGCGCAGTCCCTTCAGCGGGCTGTTCTTGCCGCCGAAGATGAGCGGCTTGCCGTGCTCCGCGAACAAGGCCGCGTTGTGGCGGACCTTCTTGTCGGTGATGTTGGTGAAGGCGTTGTCGTTGAAGATGTTGCAGTTCTGGAAGATCTCAACGAACGAGGTGCCGCTGTGGTCGTGGGCAGCCTTGAGGACCGCCCGCTGCTCCCGAACGAAGACATCCACGGTGCGTGCGATGAACGAGGCATCCGCTCCCAGTGCGACCGCGCAGGGCTCGAAGGGGTGATCGATCGAGCCCATCGGGGTCGACTTCGTGCGCTTACCCACCTCTGAGGTCGGCGAGTACTGTCCCTTGGTCAGCCCATAGATCCGGTTGTTGAACAGGAGGAGCTGGAGGTCCACGTTGCGGCGGAGGAGGTGAATGAGGTGGTTACCACCGATGGAGAGGGCGTCGCCGTCTCCGGTGATGACCCACACACTCAGATCCGGGTTGGTCACCTTCAGGCCCGTTGCAAAAGCAGGTGCGCGGCCATGAATGGTGTGGAACCCGTAGGTGTTCATGTAGTAGGGGAAGCGGCTTGAGCAGCCAATTCCGCTGACGACCGCGAACTTCTCACGGGGGATCCCAAGACCGGCGAAGGTCGTCTGTACCTGGGAGAGAATCGAGTAGTCACCACAGCCTGGACACCATCGGATCGTTTGATCCGACATGAAATCCTTCTTGGAGTAGCTTGGGACCTCTTCATTGTTGGACATGTTCGCTCCCGGTCAGCTTGAGAGGGTCTGGATGCGGGCGAGCAGCTCGGAGACCTTGAACGGCTGGCCCTGAATCTTGGCATAGGAGTGGAGGTCGAGCAGGTAGGTGCCGCGCAGGACGGTGGCGAGCTGGCCGAGGTTGAGCTCGGCGACGAGGACCTGATCGAAGGTGCGGAGGACCTCTTCGAGGTTCGCTGGGAAGGGATTGATCCAGCGGAGATGGACGTGGCCGACCTTGAGGCCTGCTGCGCGCGCGGAGTCCACCGCAGAGCGGACTGCGCCGTAGGTACCACCCCAGGAGACCATTCCGATACCGCCAGTGTCTCCGTAGACCTCAACATCGGGTACATCTGCGAGGACCCGGCGGACCTTCTCCGCCCGCATCTTGCACATGTACTCGTGGTTGGAGGGATCGTAGGAGACGTTGCCGGTGCCTTCCTGCTTCTCGAGACCGCCGATGCGGTGCTCGAGCCCCTTTGTGCCGACCTTGGCCCACTTGCGGGCGAGGGTGACCGGATCACGCTCGTAGGGCAAGAAGCCGCCCTCGGCGTCGGCCTCGGTGGCGTACTCCACCTCGATCTTCGGAAGCTCCTCGATGTCAGGCAGGCGCCACGGCTCTGCACCGTTGGCCAGGTAGCCATCGGTGAGCAGCATGACCGGCATCTTGTACTTCGTGGCGATCTTGACGGCCTCGATGGCGGTCCAGAAGCAGTCGGAGGGCGTCGATGCAGCGAGGACCGGCATCGGAGACTCTCCGTGGCGTCCATACAGCGCGATGAAGATGTCTGACTGCTCGGTCTTGGTCGGCAGCCCAGTAGACGGACCGCCACGCTGAACATCCACGACCACCATGGGAAGCTCGGTGATCATCGCCAGTCCGAGCGCCTCGCCCTTCAGCGCGATGCCGGGGCCGGAGGAGGTGGTGATGGCGATGGCTCCACCGAACGCCGCACCGATGGCTGCGCTGATGGCTGCGATCTCATCCTCAGCCTGGAAGGTAATGACCCCGAAGTCTTTGTACTTCGAGAGGTGGTGGAGGACATCGGAGGCCGGAGTGATCGGGTAGGCGCCCTGAAACAGGGGCTGACCGGCGAGGCTGGCGGCGGTGACGAAGCCCAGCGAGAGGGCGGCGTTGCCGGTAATGTTCCGGTAGACACCCGGCTTCAGCTTCGCAGGAGGGACCTCATAGGAGCTGTGGAACAGCTCGATGGTGTCGGCGTAGTTGAAGCCTGCGGCGAGGGCCTGGAGGTTGGCCTTGTCGTAGGGAGCCTTGAACTTGCCCTTGATCCAGCTCTCGGTGACCTGAGTGTCGCGGTTGAAGAGCCAGTAGGTCATGCCCAGCGCAAAGAAGTTCTTGCACCGGTCGGACTCCTTGGTGTTGAGCCCGAGCCCCTTGACCGACTCCTTGGTGAGCTTTCCGAGCTGGACGGGGACGAGCTGATAGCCTTCGAGGCTGCCATCCTCCAGCGGGTTGCTCTCGCACTCGGCCTTCTCCAGATCCCGCTCGGTGAACTTGTCAGTGTTGACAATGATCATTCCGCCGGCCTTGAGGTCCTTGAGGTTGGCCTTGAGGGCTGCGGGGTTCATCGCGACGAGCACACCAGGGGCATCGCCGGGGGTGTGAATCACGTTGGAGGAGAAGTGAAGCTGGAAGCCACTGACCCCGGCGAGCGTGCCAGCGGGGGCACGAATCTCGGCGGGAAAGTCCGGGAAGGTCGCCAGATCATTTCCGTGAATTGCGGAGGTGTTGGTGAACTGGGTCCCGGTGAGCTGCATCCCGTCGCCGGAGTCCCCGGCGAATCGGATGATGACATCGTCGATCGTCTGGACGGATCGCTGCATGGTGGAGGGTCTCCTTCCGCTCGGCTGGCGGGCTGTGTCCGCGTATATCCCGCAGACCCCACAGTCCCCACACACGATATAAAGACCTCACCTGGAGGCTGGTGTGAAGTACAGGTTGCTGAAGTGGCTGGCATGCCCGGTCTGTCGGGCCACAGATTTCTCCTTGGAGACCGTAAAGACGGCGACCAGATCGATCTGCTCAGGGCACTTTGAGGCGTCGGAATCCGACGTTCCTGGCGTCAATTTAGAGCGCCGTGAGGAAGTTGAGATCATGGAGGGGGCCCTGATGTGCTCCTGCGGTGCCGTCTACCCAATCCGGGACGGCATCCCCCGAATGCTGCCCGCTGGAGCCCCCTCAGGCCCAGCCACTGGTCACCGCTGGACGGGCTTCGACACCGCAATTCCAGAGTGGGAGGAAAACTTTCGCGACTTTTCCTCTCCGCTGAAGCCGGCGGACTTTCTCGGCAAGCTGGTGATGGATGCGGGCTGTGGCTTTGGTCGCCATGCATTCTTCGCGGCCCGCTACGGTGCCGAGGTCATTGCGCTGGATTCCTCAGAGGATGCCGTGGAGGCTGCCGCTAGAAACACCGAGGGCCTCCAGCGGGTCCACGTCATCCAGGGAGACATCTCCCGCCCGCCGATTCGAGACAGCCTCTGCGATCTCGTCTACTGCTACGGTGTGCTCCACCACGTCGATGAGCCCGAGGAGATCCTCGGCAGCCTCACAGAGTGCCTCCGCCCAGGCGGGCAGCTCTCGCTGTGGGTCTATGGGCCGCGTCAGGGGGCTACCTTGATGGTCAACAACGCGCTGCGCGGCGTCACCACCGGCCTCGAGCACGATGAGCTGCTCAAGTTCTCACGGGCTATCGCGAGGACCCTGCGCATCTTCAGCCACACCCCCTACCGGTGGTTTGGCTCGGTCCCCGTGGTCGGCGCTGTGCTCTCTCACCTGCCCGTGCATGACCACCACAAGTGGCCGTTTGACGTGGTCGTTGCGGATGTCTATGACCGCCTGAAGATTCCGGTGAAGCACTGGTTTACGCGAGAAGAGCTGGAGGCCTGGTATTCCGACCACGGCTTCGCGGACGTTCACGTCTCGCGCCGGGTTCGGAACAACGAGACCTTTCGCTCGATCGGCGCGCGCCGCTGACGAGCGCGGGGGCTGCCGATGTGGCAGCCCCCGCGAGGTGGTGCTGAGCGTTGCCCTGAGGGGCCCCTAAGCGGTCCTCAGAAGCGCGCCCGCATCATGAGGTTGAAGCCGATTGCCTGCCGCTCCACAGCTGCCGCAGACACGCGGACGCTGCTGCCGTCTTCTGCGGTGACGTAGTCGGAGAGGTTGTTGTCTACGGTGTAGAGGACCTCACCAACGACCTGGGTGGTCGGAGAGATGTCGACCTGGGTTCCGACCACTGAGGAGAGGATCGCGGAGGGCTCCTGGCCGGTGGGAACCTGCTCCTTATCGGCTGCGGTGTACTGCACGAAGGTTCCGCCGCTGGTCTCATAGGTCGCTGGCTGCATGATGCCGACCCCGGCGGAGAAGGCGAGGTGAGCCTTGGGGATGTAGTGGCTTCCCCAGAGGCGACCATATGTCTGCGGCGTGATCTCCATCGACGGGTTCAGGGCGACACCGCTGGTGAGTCCCGGCACGTTGAACAGGATGTAGGCGAGGTCCTTGTAGACCAGATCCACGCCGAATTCAGTGGTGTTGACGATGCCGATGAGCTGGAGGTCTCCGGCGGTGCCGGTCTCGATGATCGTTGCCTCGTCCTGGGTGGCGGAGAGGAGGTTGTGGCTCAGCCGGTTGATCTCACCCTGGACGATGAGCCCTGCGCCGTCGATCTGGCTGTGTGAGATGTAGCTGTCTTTGATGAAGTCTGGGTTGTTCCGGTACAGCCGAAGGTCGGCAGACTGGAAGAACCGGAGATCTTCCCGTGTTCGATAGGCGATCTGGCCGGAGTAGCCGGCTGCGGTGATCATCTCGCCATACAGGGACGAGGAGGTGTCCTGGACGTTGCGGAGCTGACCCTGCTGGAAGCTTCCGATGCCAACCTCAAGCTTCAGCTTGTTGCCGATGGTCGTTCCAGCCCCGCCGAGCGCACCGTAGTAGGCCTGGTTTCTCGGCTGGCTGGTCTCCGGCAGGATGTAGTCACCCACGGCGGTCTTCGCGCCGAGGAAGGTGTAGGTCCCGCCCCGCTGCCACTGGAGCCGGACACCGGGATCCGCGCCGGGATCAAAGGTGAAGATGTCCCTGCCACCCCAGGTCAGATCGTAGGAGTAGCCCAGCCGGAAGCGGCCCGCGTTGACCGCGTAGCCGGTCAGAGACAGCTCGTGGTTCTCACCCGCGAGCTTGCGGATGATGCGGACGTACGAGCCATCGTCGCGGATCTGAGTGCCGGGAGAGGACTGGTCGGGGTTGAGGTAGGGCTGAATCCGGAGCGCGAAGGCTGCCTCGGTCGCCCAGTTCTCGTTGAAGCCGTCGTCCGCTCGGTACAGCACCAGGCTGCCGCGCGTGATGTCGTCGGTCACCCGAGACTCGTACTGCTCGAAGAAGGTCTGGTTGCCACGCTGGACGAAGTTTGCTGCCGGGCTGTAAAGCTCTGGACCGGCACGAACATTGTCGTCCTCGAAGGCTGTGGTCACCCAGACATCCATGAAGTCGCTGGCGTGGGCCGCGGAGAGAACGGTGAGGAGAGTGAGCATTGGAGACGTCTCTGAGGAGAGGTGAGGGGGGGCAGGTGCCAGCGGCGATCTGCCCGCTCAGTGAGCGTGGGTGTGTACGTTTGAGGGGCGACCGTCACGGTGTCGTGCGACCGGGCGCGCGATGGGGCGGGTCGCTGCGGCTTCGATGTCTTCGGAGCCGGTGACCAGGATGACCCACTTGCTGAAGACCTGAGAGACGATCCCCTCGATGGCGGAGACCTCCATCCCTGCTGCCGGGGTGAAGTCTGCGCCGGAGGTGTCGACGTAGAACTCACAGCCGTTGAGAGAGATGGGCCACTGACCATAGGTAAGGTAGTCCTCGTAGTCGTCGGATCCCTCGGTGAAATTGGTCGAGATGATGCCGCCAGGGATGGAGATGATTGCGCTCTCCAGTGCCTCCATCGAGCGGTCGGTGCACAGGGTCGTGCCGTCGACCACGATCGGATCGTAGACGGTGTAGGTCGCGTCTTCCTCGGCCTCATAGACTGGGAACGACAGCTGGGTGGTCCCGAGGTACTCCTGGTCGTTGCCGTTGAGGACCGTCAGGCGGCTTCCGACAGAGACGCCCTCGGGCTTGCCAAAGGAGTAGACGTACAGGCTCGCGAAGTTGCCGGGCAAGGAACCCTTTACGCTGAGGCTGGTCTGGTCGGTTGCCCAGAATCCATCGGTACCGACAGCGGTCACCACGACCTCACGACCGTCGAGGCGAAGCTCGGCGAATTCCCCGTCGAGGTGGTTGGTCTCGGTGTCTTCGTGATCGTTGATCTCGGAGATCGTCGGGATGGCGAAGTACATCGGCTCCGTGACGCCGGTGGCATAGCTGCTGCCCTCGCGCTCATCGCCCAGCCAGATCCGAGTCGGTCCGTAGCTGCTGGAGAAGGAGACGTCGCCAGTCCACTCGCCGTTGGTCAGCGTGACGGTGCCGCCGCTCTCCAGCTTTCCAGGACGAACCCGGATGGTGAGCTCGCCGGTGTAGGGGTAGGGGCTAGCGTCGGCGTCGAGGGTCGAGACCGTGACCGTGCGGGTGACGGTCTCTGCCGAGAAGGCAAGTCGGTCCTCGGCACTGCCGGTCTCGCCGTTCATCTCGACGACGATGAAGGAGGGCTCGACTCTGGGGGCATCCACGGCCTCGGTGCAGGCGGAGAGCGTCAGAAACAGCAGCATGGCGCGCTCCTAAAAGACTGGGTTGATGCGACCGTCTTCCACACAGACCCCTTCGTCGGGGCGGGGAAGGGTCTGGTACTGAATGAAAGCGGCGAGGACGACATCACGGATGGAGATGCCGGTGTCGACCTGGGTGGTGTTCCGCTCGAGGACCTCGAAGCCGGAGCCGCCGTGGGCGATGTAGTCGTTCGTCGCGAGCTCGTAGGTGCCGTCTTCATCCAGCGGGATGCCGTTGATGAGGATGTTCTCTGCGCGGGGGTTGTCTGCCTCACAGACCATGTCGAACTGCATGCCAGCCACCTGTGCCTGGCTGGAGCAGCCGCGCTCAGTGGAGCGGTCAGAGACGTAGTCGAGCAACTCCTGGACCTCGCGCCCCGAAAGAAACATCGTGGTGATCGAGTTGTCGAACGGCATCGAGTTGTAGAGGTCGTCGAGGGTGATGTCGCCAGCCGGGATGTCGGCACGAATGCCCAGGGTGTTGGTCAGGGCGATCTCGGTCTCGACACCAGGATAGAAGCGCATGGCCTCTGCGGCGAGGTTGCCGAGCATGCTGTCGCCTCCGGTCGAGCCGTAGCGGGTCAGCTTTTCCTCAGCGTATCCGAGGACCTGGTCGGTGTTGAACGTCGCGTCCAGCTCCTCTGTGTACTCCTCCAGGATGTCGATGACCTCTGCATCCGAGGGGACAGAGCCGTCGACAGGGAAGAGCGTGTAGTCATGAGAGAGGAGCTCGCCGTCCCGGATGACCAGATCGACCCGGCCGACGAACTTGGCAAACGCGCCGGAGTGCACCACTGGGATGCGCTTGCCGGTGTGCGCGTTCTCGACGACGAGCGGCGGATCGATCGCGACGTGGTGGTGTCCGCCGAGAAAAATGTCGACGTCGTCGAATTCCAAGGCCTGCTCGCGGTCGTCGTCGAGACCCATGTGGCTGAGGACCACGATGATGTCTGCGCCCTGGCTGCGAAGCTTTGCAGCCTCCGCCGGGATGACCTCAGCAGGCTCCAGCACCGTGATGCCCATGGAGTTGGACTCGTCATAGATGCTGTTGAGAGAGGAGATGTTGCCGAGGCCGATGACTCCGACCCGGATTCCGTCCAGATCGTAGATGTTGCTCGGAATAATCATTCGCCCTAGGTCATTGGCCCAGGGTGCGTTGGCGTCTTCGAAGATGTAGTTCCCGGCCAGCAGGTCAAAGCCGCCCCAGGCACCGTACTGAGTCGCGAGGTTCCGCGCGCCCTTGTCGAACTCGTGGTTGGCGACCACCGCAGCGTTGAGGCCGACCTCGGTCATCAGCCGCATCTCGGCTTCACCGTCGAACTCGTTGAAGATGATCGCACCCTGGAAGCAGTCTCCAGAGTCTAGGTGTAGCACCCGCCCCGCGCGCGCCCGCTCTCGCTTGAGGATGTGCCCGATCTTATCCATTCCTCCGAACGGCCCGGCATCGTCTGCGAGTCCCAGTCCGTTGTCGGTGAAGCTGGGATCAAATTGATACGGCTGCAGACGGGAGTGGATGTCGGATGTGTGCAGCAGGGTCACCCGGACATCCATCCCGGGAGTTGCAGGGACATCGCCCTGCTTTGCCTGCGGAATGGCTGAGCAGCCCGCGAGCAGTGCGTTGAGGCACAGCATGTGGCGTGCATGGGAGCGTTGACGGGTGATGGTGACCTCCCGGGCCGATGAGCCGGCCGCACGAAATAGCGCCATATTCGGGCCTCTGCAAGCTATGGCTACCCTGGCGGTGGGGTTGACATCAGTCCGCTGACATGGGATAGAACGCCATCCATTAGAGGGTGATAGATTAACAATCTCCGCCCTCAATCAGACTGCATCTTCCACAGCAGAAACATTCACTCCTCCTCCATTAGGAATCCAGATGTACCGATCATTGTCGCTGTATCTGGGGCTCGCTTTAGTCGGAAGTACCGCCTACGCAGCGGGGTTCCAGGCTAAGACCATGCGCGATCCCTTTGCGAACCGGGAGGTCGACCGAGGCCTCGTGCTTGGAAAAGGATGGGCCCAGATTGATTTGGGGTCCTCCTACAAGTCCGCAGCTGGGTACTGGAACGACGACGGCGATCCAGTCGATTTCCAGAACGCCAACTGGCTGTACACCACCCAGCATCTCTCTGCCCGCTACGGGATCACCCATCGGGGTGAGATGTACTGGACGTTCAAGACGCACTACGCCTCGCTGACCAATGAGCTCCTCGGCACCGACATCCGCCAGTTTGGCATCGGCGATCCGGAGTTTGGGTACAAGCTGGAGGTCTTCCGGACGCTCTCCCCGATGACCTCGGTGATTGTCTACGGAAATTACAAGGCCCCACTCGGCAACGAGAACCCCGGAAATGCAACCGGTGGTGCCAACTCGTTTACCTCGATCATCATGACCACCGGCACTCCGGACATCACCTTCGGTGCTGCAGCCAAGCGCTCGTTTGGTCCCGCCGCGTTCCACGTTGATGCCGGGTACGTCTACCGTGCCTCTGGACTGACCAAGTACGTCATCGAGACGGACGTCGGCCAGTTCAATGCGCGCATCAAGCCGGGGAACATGATCAAGCTTGACGCCGATGTCTCCTTTCAGGTTGCCATGGCGTCTCTCTCTGGTGGCATCAACTTCGTTCAGCGCAGCGCGACGAAGGCCGGTGCTTCCTCTGGCGGCATCTCCGCAGCCCGCAACCTCAAAGAGATCACCGGGTCCGATGGCTGGGCGCTCGACGCCAACGCTGGACTCATCGTCAATGTCACCCGTGGCATCGATCTCATCGGCGGTGTGAGCATCCCGGTGCAAGGACACGACTTCGCGTTCTTCCCCATCGAGGACATCCACCCCACCCGCGGCAATACCTATTCCGGTGCGTTTGCCTTCCGGTATTGAGTCTTTCTTCATGCCGGACAGCCGGTACTGATTTCAGGGATTACAGCTGATGTACAGCAAGCTGATGAGCCGCCTTCCCGGACCCCTCGCCGCAGTGGCGCTGGTGGGACTTGGTTTGATGGCACCGCAGACCGCCGACGCCAACCCCGCCTGGGTGTTTCCTCAGAACCACACCGATCTGGAGTGGTCGACCATCGAGACCGAGCACTTCCTGGTGCACTACCCAGTCTCTAAAGAGTCTGCTGAGGAAGGAAACGACCACTACCTGACCGGCGAGTGGGCTGCCTATAAGTATGCTCGGGTTGCTGAGGAAATCTGGCAGCCGATGTGCGCGGAGTTCAACTACTTCCTCAAAGAGAAGATCAACGTCGTTGTCCTCAACCAGACGGACAACCTCGAAGGCTTCACTGTTCCTGCCTGGGACTGGATCGTGATGTCGGCCAACCCCGGCGGAACGTTCTACCGTGGCCGTGGTCGCATGGAGTGGTTCTCAGACGTCTTCGTGCACGAGTTTGCTCACGTTGTCTCGCTCAAGGCCAACGCCGCGCACTCTGAGGGTGCTTTCGCGACGTTCAACAGCGCCCTGTACGAGAACGGCATCAACCGCGGCAAGCTCAACCAGATCTCGGTCGGCGCCGACCTCCCAATCGGTGACGGCGACTCCGTCTTCTGGACGGAGGGTGGTGCGGAGTACTGGTCGGACAACACCAACTACAACTGGTGGACTCCCTCCCGAGACCAGAACATCCGAATGACGGTCCTCGACGATCGCCTCCTGAAGTACTCCGAGTGGCACACCCGTTCTGCCAAGAGTCAGTCGGGTTGGAACGACCACGAGCGGTACTATCAGCAGGGCTACAGCTTCGGCCTCTACCTCCGCGAGCGGTTTGGCGACGACACCTACGCCAAGTTTGCCCTGGAGTACTCCAAGCGCTGGCGTCCCCAGTGGGAGAGCGTCATCGAAGAAGTGCTCGGAATTGATGCCGAGACCCTCTACGACGACTGGAAAGAGTACGTCACGGAGCGGTACAACACGCAGTACGATCGGATCAAGGAGCGGGGCGAAGTACACGGATCCGAGATGCTCTCTGGCCCCCGAGAGTGGCACTACACTGATCCCGATGGCCGCGAATCCTACGCCAACCAGGAGCGCAGCGGTTGGTTCGGCAACAAGACCAACGGCGAGCTCGAGCGCGATCGCGAGTCTACCGGTCGCTACCAGTGGGAGCCACGCGTATCCTCCGATGGCGACTACATCGGCTGGGTCAATCGCGCAGTTCTCCAGGTCTCTCGTGCAAACGATGACCAGGTCTGGGCCTTCACCGGTGTCTCTCCCACAGATCCGATTCGGCTTGAGGAGGCAAAGAGCCTCTCGTTCCGGATCCCGTATGCCACCTTCGATCATGGCTGGGACTTCGTCCCAGGCAAGGACGCGGTTGTCCTCACGGGCAGCGAGGAGCGACGCCCCCGTGGCTGGCTCGGCAGCGAGATGAACTTGTGGATGGAGACCGACGGCTACAACTGGAAGCAGCTGTATTACTTCGAGTATCCAGAGGTCGTCGAGGAGAGGCACGGCAACCGCACGGTCGCCACACGCTCCCCGACGAAGGGCAAGGCGAGCCGGGTCGACTACAACGGCGAGTGGCGGTCCATCCCCAACACCCTCCGCGGCACTGATCCTTCTGTCTGCTCCGATGGCGAGCAGGTCGCGTACTTCGAGTACACAGACGGCACCATGAACCTGGTGACCATCAAGACCGATGGCTCGGACAAGACGCACCTCACCGAGTTCGACGACGGCACCTGGTTCCAGGTGGTGGACTGGTCGCCGGACTGCAGCCAGGTCGTCTTCGGACTGTTCCGGAACTACAACCAGAACCTCTACATCGCCAACGCAGACGGCTCCGACATCAAGCCGATCATGGTCGACTCTTGGGAAGAGCTGGATGCGCACTGGTCGGCAGTCGACGGGCGGATCTACTTCGCCGCAGACCCCGATGGTGTGTTCAACATCTTCAGCTACGATCCGAAGTCGGAAGACTTCCTGCAGCTGACCAACGTCGTCGGCGGTGCAACCTCCCCGCAGATCACCCCCGATGGCAACCTCGTCTACAGCTACTACACGTCGTTTGGCTGGAAGATCTATGGGCTCGCGGCAGACCGGTTCATGAATGAGCCGGCCAACCATCTCTTCAAGACCGAATACGACATGGATGCGGTCAATGAAGGGCTGGCGTATCGCGAGGACATGTCCGAGTACATCCCGCTGACCACGGAGTACCGACCCGGCAAGAGCCTGGTCGCGCCGCTGTTCATCCCGATCTACCAGATGCGAAGCGACTCCCTGACCAACTGGGGAGTCTCTGCTGGATTCCAGACGCAGGTGATGGACGCCGTCCAGTTCAACCAGCTGTTCGCGTACGCGCTCCTCGGCGAAGACACCATCTTCCAGGCGGGCTACACCTACAGCGGCTGGTACCCAACGGTCGCAGCATTTGCCGGACACTATCGAGGCAAGTCTGACATCGGCTATCTCCTCGATGCCGACGATGATCCGAACTCGACCGAAGACCAGCGGATCTTCGATATCCGCCAGCTGTTCAACTACACGTTTGGTGGTGCTTCAGCTGACTACCAGTGGAACAACAACTTTGCGACCTCGCTGGAGCTCAGCGGTCTGCAGTACATGGTTGACTCTCCCACTGACCACACCTACGACCCTTACATGCACTGGGTCGACGGAATCGCTCGCGCGCGCTGGTCTGGACTTGAGCTGGTCTATGGTCACACCTACACCGACATCACCTATGAGGTCCTCAACGGGGTCACGGTCGATGACGGCGAGATGCTGGACAACTACCACTTCAACCAGTTCGAAGCGAACGTCCGCAAGGCGTTCCCGATACCGGCATTTGGTACGAAGTTTGGCCGCTACCTGCAGGGACGTGGTCACGCACTCCAGTTCAACTCTCAGATGGGCTGGATCGACCGAAACGTCGCAGGAAACAACGAGTTCCGGGCTGGTGGGCGTCATCCCTCAAACCAGGGCTTCAACTCACTGCAGACGAACTCGCAGTTTGCCGGTTTCCCGGCCTGGAGCCTCGGCGGTGAGACCATGATGATCGCCAACGCCGCGTATCGGCTGCCGCTCACCCGGCATGACTGGCACGTCCTGACCGGACCGCTGTTTACCTACGGGGCAGAGCTGCACCTGGGTGGAACCATCGGTAACATCTGGTCATTCCGGCCACCGGACGACCCGTCCCTGTACTACGCGGGTCTCTATGGCAACCGCGTCGCCTACGACCCGGCTGACATCAAGCGTGAGATCCCGTTCATCGACGAAGCCTACAAGAACGGAAACAAGGTCCTCACAGACCTCTCCGCAGAGCTGCGCATTCGAAGCGTGCTCTACCACGGCATCGGCTGGGACAGCTTCATCCGCGTTGCCTATGGCTTCCAGGACATTGCCGGCAACGGCGACGTCAACGGCGACGACATCATCGACTCCAACACCAATGCGCTGGCCGTCGAGCTCTCCAACGAAATCGAGCCTGCAGGCTTCCGCTTCTATCTCGGCCTTGGCACTGGCTGGTAGGCCCACAGGAGCACACCCATCATGAGCTTCATCCACATGCGACTCCCCAGCACCATCCTGCTGAGCATCTCGCTCCTCGCCTGCGGTCGTGCCGCCGAGGAGACTGACTACTCTCTGGCCGGCGTGGGCAGCAACCCCGACGAGATTGAGGCTGCGCCTCAGCTCTACGGCGGACTGATTGAGCTGGACTGGATCGAGTTTGCCGGCGGGACCCTCCCGCTTGGACTCGCCGGTCTGGTCTCCTTTACACCGATCCAGCCCGACGCTGGCACGAGCTTCGAGCCGCCCTACTCTGTCGTCTACGGCAACGCCTTCATCATGGATGCGGACGTCCCGGCAACGGATGTCGGCCTCGGCAACTTCGCCAAGCCGCCCTCCCAGCTCGGCAGCTGCTACACGATCTATGAGCCGGCTGGCGGCATCAGCGGCGTGACCGATGTGGGTTCCTACATCGATCTCTCGACTGCCGAAGGCGACGCGGGCTTCACCATGGGGCGCCGTCCGCTGCACTATCCTCCGGATGTTCAGGAGCTGTTCCCGTACTACCTGGAGCTCGGTGCATGGCGTGAGACCCCTCGGTATGGCTACTCCGCACCGGACAAGGAAAACCAGGACATCAGCCTGATGACCCAGGAGGTCATCAGCCGACCGAACTACCCATTCGGCGAGATAACCTACGTCACCTTCCCGGGGGCCATCCCGCCTGAGGAAGCCACCTTCAGCTCGATTCCGTTCCCCTCGACGGCCACGGACGATACCTTCGCGCACCAGATCCCCAACCGTCCGGAGGGGGTGATGATGAGCTGGAGCGGACCGCAGTACAGCGGCGACGGCATCCAGATTGCTGATGGTGACACCACCACCTGCCTTCAGTTCCAGGCACACGATGTCGCTCCGGGTGCTGCCGAGGACTGCCTCGAGCTTCAGGCTCTTCCAGAGCCCGTCGAGAACCAGTACCCGCGCGGTCAGGTCTACACGGCTCCCTGGGAGACCGACGGCGGTGTGGTCTTTGACTGGGTCCCGACCACCAACGATGTCGACGAGTCCCTCTCCATCTCTGTCCGCTTCCTCAGTGAGGTCGACACTGACGTCGAGGATCTCAACGAGGGCGTTGTCCTCGTTGAGCCCAACGGGTCTGTTGATTCGGCCTGGGATCGTGCCATCCAGAGCGGCACCATCCCCGAGGGTGCAGAGGTCTCCACTGGCCGGCGCCCGGCGCTGGCGTGTGATGAGGATGAGGACATCGACTGGCTGTTTGACGACAACCTGATGCAGGACGGGGAGTATCTCTCCAGCCTTCAGGGCAGCCCATCCAGCAACGTCGTTGAGGTCACCTGTAACCTCGACAACACTGCCGGTTCCTTCACGCTCACCGAGGAGATCCTCGCGGATGCCCTCGCATACGCCCGGCAGCACAACGCTAAGGGTGCGATCTTCTACGTCAACCGATCTACTCGGACCCCCCTCGACATGCCTCCGGTTCGCGACTTCGTTGGAAAGAAGCATGATACCGGTCCAGTTTTGGTCGTCAGCAACGCAGTCCAGGTCGGCCGATTCTGGATCGGCAACGGCGGCATCTGAACACGATGAGAGTCGAAATGCGCTTTATTCTTCCCTTGTCCTGTGTTCTCCTCGCTGCCTGCGCCGAGAACCTCACTGACTACTACGAGAACGCAGCCTCTGCTCCTCAGATTACTGGCATTGATGTCAGCTCTGAGGTCGGCACGATCGGCGGTCAGACTGTGGTGATCAGCGGGGCGAACTTCGGTGGTGATCCGGCTGCGATCACCGTTCAGTTCGGCAACCAGAACGCTACGGTCATCTCTGCGGACAACACCTCCATCACGGTCCTCTCTCCATCAGCACCCGTTCAGGCTGGCACAGTGCCGGTCAAGGTCGGAACGGTAGGTGGTCAGTTCCGGATGGACGACGCCTATACCTACGAGGTACCGCACCGGGCAGACAATCAGCTCGCGTACCTCACCATCGCCAACGACTCCCTCTCTTTATACGGCGGCATCCACTCGGATCTCGGCGGTGATACGTTCTCCTATACCGGAGAGACGGGAATTGAGGGTCGCGCTGAGGGACTGAACTTCGCCTTCCCCAAGGCCCACATGCCGTTCTCGCTCGGCAAGGGTGGCTTCGCTTCTGGGACCGACATCTCTATCGGTGAGTGGGCGGTTCAGGTTCCCCCGGTCGCTGCCAACGGCTTCGACCAGGAGAGCAACACCGAGAACCTCCGGGTCGACATCGGCAACGTCTCCATCAAGAACCCGGCGCTGTCGGGCGAGTGGTGTGCAGACCTGACGGGGCTGGCCAGCTTCGTCTACAACGGCGGCGATGAGTACCTCCCCGGAGACACCAGCAACCCCAATCTTCAGGGGCTCAAGTACCCCAACGCCACGGTCTACAGTGACGACATCCTCGCCAATGAGGGCAGCTGCGATGGGGCCGCCTCGCAGACGTATGCGCTCGACACGCTGAACTTCTGCGAGACCCACGAGTATGAGTCCGTCAACACTCAGCTCTACGAAGCAGAGTGGATGGCGGGAGTGAACTTCTTCCAGGACGGAGACGGCGACATGAGCGCTGCGGTTCCGGTCGAGGTCACCATCCCGGGGGCAGGCATCACCGATGCCCAGCTCACCATCCCGGAGTACGTCAACTTCGAGGATGACCTCGTCGACGACATCTGGATTGTTGGCGATCCGCTCTACAACGGCGCCTGCGCTGACGACGATGACATCGATCGGGTGGTCTCCGGCGGTGATGCCGCCATGAGGCTGCGCTGGACGCCCTCTGCAGTGGAGCACGTACTCGACGACACCGTCACCGACGTCCAGACATACGTCAAGATCACCGTCAACTACTTCGCGCTCGGCTGGCTGGGCGGCGAGGGGACCCCGACGGTTGCCACGATCACGGTCTACGACGACAACAACTACGACGAAGAGACCGGGTACTCTTACCTCGAGCTCCCGGCGTGGGTGCTCTACAGCTTCCCGTCCGTGGATCTCAGCTACGGCTACGAGGACTCCGGCTTCGGCGAGTTCTGGACCGGCTGGGGAAGCCCAAGCTACGCCTACTATGGCTACGTCATCGTCACCACGGATCGCATCACCGAGTACACCCTTGCCGGCAAGGTGGGAGACAAGGAAGGCGACGTCGTCCTTGCATACTCCACGGGTGATCTGTATTTCTACCTCTGGGACAACCCCCTTGACTCCAAGGACACCTGCAGCGACTGCATCGACAATGACGGTGACGGCTGGCTGGACGACGACGATCCGGACTGCCAGGACGACGCCATCGGCAGCGAGGTCAACACCATCTCAGACTCCACCTGCAACGACGGCGTCGACAACGACGGCGACGGCTTCGCAGATGCTGAGGACGAGGACTGCGTCGACGGCAGCAGCGGCGAGAGCGTCGAGTGCTCCGACAACCTCGACAACGATGGTGATGGCTGGCTCGACCAGGATGATCCGGACTGTGTGACGGGAATCTTCGAGGATGACTCGACCTTCGGCACCTTCTCCTGCAATGACGACCTCGACAACGACGGCGACGGCTGGATCGACGTCGATGACCTCGGCTGCGACCGCGGCGACTCATCTGAAGACGACGGCTTCAACAGCACCTACGAGTGCAACGACAACGTCGACAACGATGGTCACGGAGACATCGACACGGAAGACCTCCGCTGTGCGCTGTTTGGCGCCGACTCTGTCGAAGAGAACCTCATCAACTCCTGCGCAGACGGTACGGACAACGACGCCGATGGCTTCGTCGATGGTACGGACCCGGACTGCGACCGCTACAGCTCTGAGGGATACACCTCGACAGCGGACTGGCCGAGCTGGAGCGGTGTCATCGACCTCGTCTGCTACGACGGTGTCGACAATGACCTCGACGGTGTGACCGATGCGGAAGATCCGGGCTGTGAGGACGGAACGGGAGAGCCTTCAGGCTATGAGCTCGATGAGGCTGCTGCTGATCCGGCCGCCAACGGCTGTGTTGATGGCATCGACAACGACGCTGATGGTTGGACCGACTCTGACGATGCGGACTGCTTCACAGGGAGCGAAGAGGACGGCTCTCAGGACGGCAAGTACGAGTGCTCTGACGGCAAGGACAACGACGGTGACAAGCTGACGGACGCCAAGGATCCAGGCTGCTCCAGCGGTCTCGATACCGATGAATCCGACGCGTAGAATACTGAGCCTTTTACACTTGACGCGCCCGGTTTGATCTCATACATACCGGGCGCCTGAGAATGAAACGGGCCTGTAGCTCAGTTGGTTAGAGCGCGCGCCTGATAAGCGCGAGGTCGGCTGTTCAAATCAGCCCAGGCCCATCATTCATACGGGGGTATAGCTCAGTTGGGAGAGCGTCTGCTTTGCACGCAGAATGTCGTCGGTTCGAGTCCGTCTACCTCCACTAAAATGGTCATCTGAAACCCCGCCTCCTCGGCGGGGTTTCTTGGTTTCCCCGCCCGCACCCTCCGAGCGGTGGGCGAGGGGAGGCGCAGTCCTGCTGAGCGTGGCGGTGAGACGGCGCTGTGTGGTGCTGAGGCGGCTGTGTCCCAGAGCGCTCTGTGTGGCCGCAGCATCGCCGGTCCCCTGTGCGGAGAGGATTGCGTAGCAGTGCCTCAGGTCACGGAGGGTGATGGGCTGGTGGTAGTCGATGGCCTCACGGGCTGTCTCGAAAGAGCGCCGGTGCAGCTTGGGCATCAGCGGGACTCCACGGCCCTTCTGATTCGCCTGCATGATGAGGCGAGCATGTATCGACCCTGTGAGGCCAGCCAGACGCTCCTTGCGGCCCTTGCTGCCCTCTGCTCGGACTCTGAGCATGCCTGCCAGCTCTGGGTGGACGGCTGCGACCGAGGCTGGGACTGGCTCAATCCAGTCCGCTTCCAGTCGTCGCACTTCAGAATGACGGAGCCCGGTCTTGAGGACCGTGTTGGCCTGGTCGAACGCATCTGTCGCTCGGCTGTCTCGCTCCTCCGTTGCCTGCTCTGCCAGCCATGCTTGAAGCACCTCCGTTGAATGCAGCTTGCCGGCCTGGGCTTGCTGCTAAGTCATTCAAGCAGTGTTTCTCCCTCCGTGCCCGGTCCGAAGCCTAGCTCCACAACGGGTATCGGTGGGGGTTGTCGGGTAGGGGAATCGAGTCGCTGTGACGTCGCCAGGACCGTTGAAGAGCTCGCAGTCCCCGTCTTCATCGTCACCATGGTGGACGGTATCGGTTGCGATTTCGTCGATGATCAAGCGGGTCTCGAACGGCCCCAAGAAGGCTTGCTGAAGAGGGGCCGTTCCTTGCCGGAGAGGAGCCGGGAGTGAGACAAGGTCTGCTGAGGCGCGCTGCCGCTGTGGGCGGGAAAGCGAAAAAGGCCGCTTGAGCTCCCTGTCAGCAGCCCCATGGCTCAACTCCAGTAACCGACAACACTGAGATTTAATCGGTCGTGTCACGCCCACGGCGCCCAGCCTCATACGCGAAGCAGCCCCATTACCCTGGCGTCCCGTCCCCATTGACTATGCTGCATGGGTGACTGCCGTATTCCTGGTGCTGATCCTCGCTGTGATCGGCCGACTGCTCCCCTTCGCTCCCTGTGACCCTCCCTGGTCCTGGCGCAGCGACCTGATGCTGGCGCTGCTGTGCGGTCTCCTCGTCGCGCTGATGGGTGGATCCTGGCTCATGCCGTTCCACCTCATTGATGGCGCTCACTTCTCCGGAGACCTGAGCGAGTACTGCAATGCGGTGGTGGATCGCGCCGCGGCGGATCTCTCCCACTACTCCCACAATCGCTCCCTCCTGCCGGCATGGCCAGCCGCCTTCCTCCTGCCCCACCTGGGGCTGCTCGATGCGATGGTGGCATCGAGCACAGCCGCGCTCGGCGTCCTGGCTGCTGGGCTGTACCTGTGGGGACGGGCGCTGCACAGCCGCATGGCTGGAGTCGCCGCCGCGCTGGCGACCTGCGCGCTGGCTCCTCTCCTTCTCCTATCGCGAATGATGAGCTTCTACCCAGAGACGACCGCGGTCTTCACCCTGGCAGCAGGCCTGACCGCCGTTGCCGTGCGCTTCTCGACTCCTGCAGCTCTGGCTGCCGCATCGCTGGGGGCGGTGCTGTGTCTGCTGGTCGATCTGCGGGGGTTGCTTTTTGCCCTGTGCTTCCTCGTCCTGATCGTCCTCGCCGCCACGCGCGCGCCGCGGCGCTGCTGGCCTGCTCGGCTGGCCATTCCAGCGCTGGCGTTGGCGCTGGGGTGGGCCGCAGCAGACCACGCTTATTTGCCACAGACCGCGGCGCTGGAGACCCAGGTCGATCTCAAGCGGCGACTCCTCGACCGCGGCATCGCCGTCCCAGACGCGCTCGAGAAGACACTGGAGACCGGCTATGTCTGGGGCCGCTCCGATCCCCGTCAGATCCCGCTGACCCTCCTGGGACTGCAGCGGCAGTCGTCAGCGCTGCCTCCAGGCGCGCTGATGGACGAGACCACGCAGCGCCACCTCGATGCCTACCTCTATCCCTGGCTCCCCCTGCTCTCTGGTGCGCTGGTCGTCGGCGCCCTGGGTCTTGCCCTCGGCGCGCTTCGCTGGTGGCGACTGCTGGCCCTCCTGGGCACCGCGGCCCCGTTCGTGGTGGCATTCAAGGGGGCGGTGGAGCTGCAGCGCGCGTTCCTCCGCTTCCTGGCGACCGGCGAGCCCATCCTGGCCCTGCTCCTCGGGCTGGGATTTGCTGTGGTGTATGAGGGCGCGGCTCGGAGCGGTGTCTCGCGGCGAGCCGGAGCCCTGCGGCTGGCGGTGGGCACCCTGCTGCTGCTCCTGCTGGTCCTTGGCGTGGTTCCCTCAGCGGTCTCGCCAGTCGCGCCCTGGCGCACGCCCATTCCTGCCAGCGACCGACAGCTCCGCCGCCTGGTCGATGCCCTTGAGTCGGGAGCCCCGAGCCAGATGACCGCCTGTCTTCAGCAGCTTCGCCGCGATGAAGCCGCAGGACACTCACCCCGCGGCCGGCTGTATGGGGGGGTGGCAGACCGTCCGGGCAGCAGTGCTCCCTGACGGCATGTTCATGGGCACGCATCGTCACGCGGGTAAGTCATTCAAGCAGTGTTTTTCTCCTCCGTGCCCGGTCCGAAGCCGTACTGGTGGGGGTTGGTCGACGAGGCAGTGGTCGAGCGGGCGGCGGCGGCTGGCGTCACCGAGCTGTTCTTTGGCCTGGAGTCCGGCTGTGATCGGATCCGCAGGGTGATGAAGAAGCCCGGCACGAGCGCGCAGGTCTTCTCGGCGCTGCAGCGCTCGGAGCGAGCGGGGGGCGGATCCATGTCGGCTTCGGGGGCATCGTCGGCTGGCTCGGCTGCTCGATCGGGTCGAGAGCCGGGAGTCCGCACGCTGAGCGGGCGTGGCCTATTGGTCGTGGCAATAGATCTGCATGGCGTCGAGCAGGGACGGGCACGGCCCGTCGTCTGGGTAGCCCTCTGCCTCACAGCGAGCGACCCGCCACCGGGCCGTGTCCATGACCTCCTCCTTGACCGGGGACGCCGTCGCAGAAGCCCTCGACCTGCGCAGCGACGCTGAGGCCGGCCTGCGTCCAGGCGTGGCTCATGCCCGGGCACATCACCTCGAAGTCGCCGCAGGTCGCCTGCACGGCGAGCCCCTCGCGGAGGCACCCGCTGAGGTCGGTCGTCTCACCGAATGCGGCACCCTCGGCCATCGCGGCTTCGCCCTGAGCGGCGATCTCCTCGGTGTCGATGAGCCCGCTGCAGGCCAGGGCGGTGGTCAGGAGGGCGGCGAGGACAGTCGTGACTTCATGGCCTTGAGTCTACCGCTGTGGGCACCCGTCCCTTCGCTAATAGTGGTACTTAGTAGCTAATATTTATCGCAGCATGGCGTCCTGTGGTAGGGCTCGTGATCCTCAGATACATCAGGTTTTCCATTGATTTCAGAGTCCTGTTTCGCCCCCCACGGTGCGAGCCTCTGGAACATCAGCTGCACTGAGCACACACCGAGGGCTGACCAATGCGTCCCTTCTCCCATCTGGCCCTCTTGTTCCTCATGGGGTGCAACTCCTGTCAGGAGCAGCCGGCTCAGGACACCCTGGACACCCAGATCAGCGAGCCTGGCGGCGAGCGGAACGTCGTTGTGCTCATCCTCGACGGGTTGCGCATCGATGAGTCCTTCGGAGACGGCTACTCCGACGCCGCCGGCATGAACACCGAAGACATCATGCCCATCGTCCGCGAGCAGCTCCTGCCCCAGGGCACGCTGGTCAAGCCCGGCTACTCCACCGGCATCACCATCACCGCGCCTGGCCACAGCGACATGATCACCGGCGTGCGGCAGACGTTCGCCAACTACCCCAACGATGAAGGCGAGGGCGCCTACCTCACTGAGCTGCCCACCCTCTTCGAGGAGCTCCGCGCCCAGCACGGGCTCACCAGCGAGCAGGTCTTGATGGGCAGCAACGCCCTGCTGGCGACGCCGCTGCGGAAGAGCATCTACCCCGGCTACTCCGATCTCGGCGCCTACACCGTCTACTTCTACCAGGAGGGGTCTGCGATCACCGATCCCAAGACTCTTCTCCTGCTCCGCGATGAGCTGGAGACCAACAAGCCGCGGCTGACCTTTGTCAACCTCCACAGCATCGATCGGGCCGGTCACTACGAGGAGGTCGAGAACTACGGGGAGCAGGCGCAGGACTTCGACACGGTCCTGGTCAACTTCTGGGAGTGGCTGCAGGAGGTCCCGGGCTACGGGCCCGACACCATCCTGGTGCTCACCGCCGATCACGGCCGCCACCGGAACCCGAACGTCGAGGAGAGCTGGCGCAGCCACGGCGATCAGTGCTCCGGCTGCCGGGAGCTGCCCCTGTTCCTGGTCGGACCGGGCATCAAGGCTGGCGTCACCCTCGATCAGCAGTACACCCTGCCCGACCTCACCGCGACCCTCGCCTGGCTGCTGGAGACCGACCTCTCCCACGGCGAGGGCATCGTCATGTCTGAGGTCCTCGAGGAGCCGCCCGAGGAGAGCGTCGATCGCGCCGGGGTTGTCTACCCGTCGGCGTCTGGCGGCGTGCTGGCTGCGCAGCGCTGGCAGTCCACGACTCCCCGCTCGGTGATCGAGATCGACGGCACCGTCGTCTCCAGCGAAGACATCTTCACCGCCGAGCGCCCGCGCCTCCAGAGCACCAGCCTCGGCACAGTGGCCTGCTGGCGAGAGCTGAGCATGGTGCCAGGGGCCGACGAGATGCCCTGGCTCGGCGCCTGTGCGCTGAACGACGACACCGGCTGGTCAGACATGGGCTTCCCTCAGCTTCCCCTCTTCCCGCTGTGGGCGCCGACCATTCGTGAGGACAGCGACGGCGCGCTGTGGATGTCGATGATCACCAACTCTGGCGGTGCGATCGGGAGCGAGCAGATGTCCTTCGCCAACATCTGGCTGCTCGGCTACGACCCGGAGCAGGGCGCCTGGGACGTCTCCCGGATCCACGACAAGGGCGGCACCGGGCTCATCTTCCCCACCGACGTCCGGATGGCGGTCACCGACGAGGCCTTCTTCATCGCCTACGGCACCAGCGCCGGCTACTCCGATGGCCGCAAGACCCGCCGCATTGACCTCTACTCGGTCCTGAAGGACGTGAGCCTGGATCAGGAGTGGGAGCGGGTCCTCAGCATCGGCCCCAGCTCAGACATCAACTCTTCCCCCGACATCGTGATCGACTCTGACCGGCTGGAGCGCCCGGCGCTGGAGCAGGCCGCTGATGGAACCTTCCGCCTCGGCTTCCTCTCGTACCACGAGGACGGCACGATCAACGTGCTGGCTGCTGACTCCCCGAACGGGCTGGTCTGGAGCACGCCGGAGCTGATGGACGACAGCGGTCGGGTCCTGGCGCATGTCGATCCGATGTTCTCCTCCGCAGACACCCTGCTGTGGGCAGAGCTGAGCGCCTCAGACACCGTCGAGGTCTGCAGCCGGGCCGTAGGCGGGACCGCGACCTGCACCGACACCGGCGCCGCCTACATCATGGGGCTCACTGAGGACGGCGGCGGGGTGACCGTCAGCGTTCGTCAGGACGCCTCGACGGACTGGGAGCTGGTCACCGTCGCGCTGTGAGCGCCTCGATGAGCGCCTCCAGCCCCTCCCAGTCGCCGCTCTGCTTCAGGCTGCGGGCCAATTGTACCCGGCAGCTGTGGTGAGATGAAGGGCCACCTACTGCTTATGAGCCGAGGGAGACGATGCCTCAGACCGAACGGAAAGCCCAGGTGATGACGCTCAGTGAAGCGGGCTACCGTTTGGTCCCGATGAGCTCATGTGATGAGGCTGCGTCGGCCGTCATTCAGGCGGTCTTCCTCGCTGCTCTTGGGACGGATCAAACACCGCTCAGTGGCTCCTCAGAGCCTGGCCTGGATGAAGCTCCGTGTCACGTAATGAGGACCGTCACCGCGTCACGACTAAAGCTTTGTAATCGTGCAGTTTTTCGGTAGCGTGTCGAGGAGATCGCTGATCGACTTGTGCGGCACGGAGTCACACCCGCGCAGCCACAGCTTCTCGAGCTTGGGGAGGCCGTGGAGCGCGCGGAGGCTGCTGACCTTCAGGCAGCTGATGAGGGAGAGCGAGGTGAGGTTGGGCATGCCCTGTAGGGGGCTGAGATCGCTCAAGGCACGGTTGCCGGGGTAGCCAATGCCGGCGATCTCCAGGGTGGTGAGTGAATGGAGCGCGCTCAGCCAGCGGAGGTCGTAGACGTAGTTGGCCTCCTTCATCGTGATGGTGCTCAGCGCCGATGGCTGCTGCGGCCCGCTCAAGATGTGCATGTCACAGATCGTGAGGTGGGTGAGGCGGGGAAGTCGAGAGAGGCGGCGTAGGCTGCAGATTCCGCACGAAATCAGCGACAGCATGGTGAGGTTGGCGAGGTCCTCGAGCGTCAGGTCCCTCAGGTTCTTCTGCTTCAGCTCGAGGGTCTCAAAGCCGCTGCAGTGGGTGATGGTCAGGGCATTCAGCTTCGTCAGGGTTGGATTGAGACCTGTGATCGCCTTGAGGGCGTGGCAGCCTGACAGGCTCAGGGACTTCAGAGACTTGCAGCCGGTGATCGACAGCGTGTGAAGCTTGGTGAGATTCTTCAGCGCCAGGGACTTCAAGGACTTGCAGTTGGAGAGCCGGAGCTCCTCGAGCGCGGTCAGCTTCTCCAGGGCGCTGACGTCGGTCAAGAACAGACACTTGCCGAGGTTGAGGGCGGTGAGGTGGGTCAGATCGCTGAGAATGCTGAGGTCTTGCAGGTTGGCGCCGCGCAGATCCAGCGTGGTGCGCTCTCTGCGTCGAGCCGCCTCGAGCTGGGCTTGTTGCTTGGGGAGGAGCTGGACGTCTGGCGTCGGATCTCTCTGGGCGACGTCGGCGGAATTGATGAACTTCCCCTCAAGCATCGCTGCTACGGTCTGGGTGGACGTCGTCAGCTGACCCACCATCGACACCACGACCAGATCGGAGAGGAGCTGCACCCCTTGGTGACTGTCGAGGACGATCTTAGGCTGCGCCCGGCGGCTCTTGTCCTTGTTGTGGGTGATGACTTCTGTGACCCGGTGCAGGTCGTTGGCATAGAGGACCTGCGCGCCAACGTAGATGGGCACCCCGAGGCGGTCCCGTGGCTGAACGAGCTCTGGCGCAATGGGCACCCCGCTGCCCCAGCAGCTCAGGGTGGCCAGTGCTGTGAGCCCCTTCAGGGGGCTGAGGTCCGTCACTGCGGTGCAGCCCATGAGGTTGAGGGAGGTCAGAGCGACGAGACTGCTCAGGGGACTGAGGTCCGTCACCGCAGTGCAGCCGCTGATGTCGAGGTGGGTCAGCGTCGTGAGCCCCTTCAGCGGAGCGAGCGCCTGGAGGGTGGTGCAGTCCAGGATGTCGATGCGAGTCAGCGCCGTGAGGCTGCTCAGAAAGCTGAGGTCAAGAGGAGATGAGCGCCGCTGTGACCAGTGAAGCTCTCCGCCGATGCGCAGGGTGGTCAGGAACGGCAGGCCGCGCAGTGCGCTGAAGTCGTAGACCTTGGTGAACAGCGCATTGAGGTGGACGAGACCGGTCAGTCTGCTGAGGTCACTGAGGTCACTGAGGTCGGGATGGTCGGAGAGGTTGAGGGTGTCGCACTTGGCGGCCGAGGGATCGCGCGCCGCGAAGAAGAGCGCGGCATTGGCCAGGTGGCTCGCCTGGACCGTCCGCTTGAGGTACCCCGCCTCGATGCACAGGCGACCGCCCTGAATTGAGACCCCCTGGCGCACGTGCGCCCACAGCTCAGCGTCCTCAGTGGCTTCCAGGAGCGCCAGTCCGTGCTGGACGCTGGACCAGTCGGGAAGCTTCAGCATCTGCGCCAGCGTCGCCAGCTGTGTTCTCTGCTCTCTGCTTTGTTTCATGGCCCGCTCCGATGCTCAGACTTGAATCATAGAGCAGCGGCTCTAAGGCTGGAACAGCGCCTCACTCTGGATGCGTGACGCGTAGCTCATCCCGGCGGGTCTCTGCTGACGTGGTGCTCCAGACCTGCAGGCCCACATGCCGCGACGCGACCTCGGCCAGCGCCGCCAGCTCCAGGCTGTCGATCACGGTCCGCACGCCACAGGGCCGGCTATCGACAGTGAACTCAAAGTGAGTGGTGTCGATGCGGTGGAGCCACAGGGCGCTCTCTCCGCCTGGAGCGGCGGTGTATGCGATGAGGGACGCGCTGGGAGCATCGGTACCGAATCGGTACTTGATTGTTCAGCAGTGGTCTTGAAGCCGCCTGTTCCATCTACTTGGTTCCCTGACTGGAAACACTAAAGAAGCACGCTGGCAGCACCCTTCGAGCGCGCTGTGTCAGCACCCTTCGAGTCGTCTGTGGTGTCTGTGTCGGTGTGCTGGTGGGTGCCGTGGAGGTCACTCTCGAAGCCCTGCAGAGTAGCACTCGAACTTCTTGTTCCTGTGAGGTGCACATCGCTCTCCCTGCGGTCTACGACTCTGCTCGTGCTTGCAGACGAGCAGCTGCTTGGCCTCGACCGCGCAGTGCCCACAGTCCGGCGCTCACCCTCCGGGCCCGATGAACTGGTCTGGGTCCAGCGCGAAGGCGTAGGGGTACAGATCACCCCAGCTGGGACCGCACAGGATGTTTTCGCTGAACCGCTTTTGAAAGTAGCGGCCACCAGACTCTGAGGCCGTCCAGATGAGCCCCTCTGGAGACCGGGTGAGGTCCTCAAAGCCAGAGGGCCCGGTCAGCACTATGGTCGCGCTGTCCTCTCCCGGAGTCCAGACATACAGGGCGCTGTCGGCGGTGCTGTAGCTCTGAGAGAGGAGCATCCGACCATCCCCCAGCGCCAGGATGCCCTGAACCTTGGCGATGGGCAGGCTGTAGCGCGCCTCGACCGCCCCCAGGCTGCCGTCGGCTTCGATGGTGACCGCGCACACGCTCGCATCGCTGGAGGTGCTGAAGGAGCCCAGCCAGAGTCGCCGCTCGCCGGCCTCATGGCTCATGAATGAGCTGCCGCAGTCTGCTGGAACCTCCACCACCTCAGCGGCCTCCAGTCGCCACGGAGCGCCCGCTGGCAGGACATCCTCGCCGGCCAGATCCGCGACGCTCTCGCGCTCGATGGCGTCGGTGAGTCGGTAGCGCGCCAGCAGGGTCTCGTCTCCGTCCACATGGGTTGTCCAGGCATCTTCATCGACAATCGCCATCCCGCCGACATGAGCCATGTTGACGTCTCCGTCGGGTCCGTAGAGCATCAAGACCCGAGTCAGCTCGCTCGTGCAGGGGTCGAAGCCGACCAGGATGCTGTTGACGACATGGGGCTCCTCACTGCACGTCAGGTCTTCGTCCTTGGCGCCGTAGTACATCGACAGGAAGATCTCGCCGCTGGCGTGGCTTCCGACGCCCTGGACGATGTAGCGGTCATCTTGAAAGGGTAGCCGATAGCGCGCCGTTGTGGCCTCTAAGAGCCCTGGATGCCCCTCCGTCGAGTCGAGGACGCGCTGTGCCACCCCGTCGCTGCCGCTGAGGTAGTCGTGGTAGCTGGGGGTGTCGAAGTAGCGAGATCCATCGCGCAGCACACGGTCTGCGAGCCAGTCGGAGTCGAGCACCAGATCGTGCACCACCACGGCATACAGGTCGCCGTCAAAGTGACTGTCGAAGGTGTAGCTGCCCCCGTCCTCGTTGGGCTCCGCGCCCACCGCTGGTGGGATGCCGCTGTCCTTGGGCGGAGCGGTGTCGGCGCTGAGCACACACTCGCTCTCGCCGTCTAACCACAGACACAGCTGGTATCCATCGCTTCGCTTCTCCACGGTAAAGGCTGCGTGGTGCCATCGTCCGTCGGCAGCATTCCAGGAGGCAATGTGCTCCAGATCGGACCAGGAGCTACCATCCTCCAGACGATACAGACCGCGCAGCTGCCCCTCCTTGAGCTTCAGGCTGAAGCCGCCGCCCTCGGTGTTGCTGAACAGCGTCTGCCACTCCTCAGCGCTCTCGGTCTGAAACCAGGCCTCAATCGTCAGATCATCAGCCTCGATGGCATCCGCTGCCAGCCAGTAGTCCGCTCCGGAGAACGTGGTCACGATGCGGTCGCGAAACGGCACGAGATTATCGACCGCTGGCCCCCGCAGAGTCGTGGTGACGGCTGCACCGTCACGAAGATCGAGGCTGGTGTCGCGGAGGTCGCTGACCCAGGAGGGGACGCTGTCGGTGTAGGTCCGGTAGCGAAAGATCGCACCGCCGCCGGGGGCACCATCGCTGGCGCTGAGGGCTTGCGGGGGAACCGACTCACAGAGCATCCAGTCGGTGTCGGTGTCGGTGTCGGTGTCGGTGTCGGTGTCGGTGTCGGTGTCGGTGTCGGCGTCGGCGTCGGCGTCGGTGTCGGCGTCGGGGTCTTGCGGTGGTGCGACCGCGCTGGTGTCCTCGTCAGGCTGACAGGCAAGCATGCCAGCGAGCATCGCGCTGCTGATGAGTGGCCGTGTCGGCATTGCGCCCTCCGCTGTGTGAACCACGATCTCATGCTCTCACAGTTTTGACCCGCCTCGGGAACCAAGCCCAAGGTCCGAGCCATGCTGCTCAAGCATCGCTTCCTCGCAACCGACGCTGCAACGACCTGCACCCGCACCCTCCAGCAGGTGACCTCAACCGCATGCAAGCTGAACCTGCCGGTCCCGTCCACATCGCCGACCAGCGCCACGCATGCCGCCGCGCTCGACCTCGGGTTGGTCACGCTGAGCCTGGCTCTTCACGCCTCCGCTTGGCTCGACAGCCTGGTGCTTGATGCCGCTGAGGATGACGGCTGCGAGCGGCGCCTACTCCGGACAGGAGATCCATGTCGAGGTGGGCGCTGCCTTAACGACGGGCTCGACTGTGCCGTTGGCGTCCTTCATGACGACAGCGGAGAGCTTGAGTGCACACGGCCAGGAGGGCATCGGCGGAGAGGTTCGGACCTCGATGGTCTGTGTCGATGCTCCCGACGCCGAGATCGATGCCCCGCCCAGCAGCGTCATCCTCTCAGCCTGAGCTCGCCCAATCAGTGAGAACAGAGTCGCTAAGACTATACCGGAAGTAAAACAGAATTCGTTTGGTTGTTCCTGAGTCTTCTTCAGCGAACGGGTTGTTGGCGCGTCTGTCTAGGCTCAGCTTCTGTTCTCTTTGATGGGATTACAGACGCAACGAATCGGTCAGACCTGTGAGGTGGCTCGCCCGAGCGCCTCCAGCAGTCCGTGCTGTGGCCTGCGGTGCTTGGGTGGCCTCTGGATGGCCCCGACCCGTCTCGCTCGACTCCATGACGTTGCGGACTCAGTGCCCGCTCGCTGGCGCTGAGAGGCACGACGAGAAGCCTTCCTGGAGCGCCGTGTGGTCGAGCCCTCGCCCGATGAAGACGATGCGGCTGAACCGGCTCTCCTGCTCCCATGGCCGGTCGGGGCGAACATCCACCACGCGCCGCACCCCGTGGAACACAAAGCGACGGGGATCTCCTGGGATGGCCAGGATGCCCTTCATGCGGAGAATCGGTGCCTCCCGAGACATGGTGATGTGCCCGAGCCAGCGGTCCAGAGCCGCCACGTCGACCTCTCCGGACGCCTCGACCACCACTGATTGAATCGCCTCGTCGTGGTGGTGACCGTGGCCGTGGCCGTGGTCGTGGCCGTGGTCGTGAGACGAGGCTCGGGGCACGCGCTCGTCATCGGGGCGCCCTCCGAGGTCGAGGACGCCCTCCACATCGGCCTGGGCCATTTGCGTTCGCTGGATGGAGGCCAGGGGATTCAGCGACCGGAGCCGTGCCTCGACCGCATCCAGGGCTGGCTTGGTCACGCGGTCGATCTTGTTCAGCAAGAGCACGTCTGCGTACGCGATCTGCTCGGTACACGCCGAGACATCCGCCAGCGATTCCTCGAGGTGGCCTGCATCCACCACCGTCACCACACCATCCAGCACAAAGGCGGAGCGAATGGCCGGGATGTCGAAGAGGCGCATCACGGGCTCGGGCTCGGCGAGCCCGGTGGTCTCAAGGATGATGTGGTCCACCTCGTCCAGCCGCTCCAGGAGCTGCTCGAACACCTCGATCAAGTCCTGCCGCACGGAGCAGCACACGCAGCCGTCGTTCAGCTCGAAGAGCACGCCCGAGGGCGGGTCCACCAGCGCTCCGTCGATGCCGACATCGCCGTACTCGTTCTCGATGACTGCGAAGCGACGGGAGCCGCCGTTGGTCAGGAGGTGGTTCAGCAGGGTGGTCTTCCCTGAGCCGAGGAAGCCGGTCACCAAGGTCACTGGAATTGGGCTCATGGTGTGACCGCCAGGGCAGCGGTGCCACACTCTTGCTGGGCGGCTTCAGGGCGGGCAGCGAACGCTCCGGCTGCCGAGCCGTTCAGCACCAGCCGAGCCACTGATGGGCCGTAAGCGACCGAACCAGCGGTGCTGGTAGGCCTTGGAAGCACTGCGACAGACTGGGGAATGGCCACTTGTCCTCTCCTCTCACCGACTGAGCACGCCATATCCTAATGCAACTCACTTGCAGTTATGAAGCGGGCCAACGTCTCTGTTTTTCGATGAACATCCGCTCTCTGGACCCGCTGAGCGCCGAGAGCGGTGTTCACATTCTCAATGCAGCATGCCTCCCGCGGAACAGGAGGTGAGCAGGAGGTCAAGGGTCAACATCCTAAGCTGCTCTGGGCGTGGAGTGAGGTCCGCCAGCCTCGCGAGCCGCGAGCACACGAGGCTGGCGGACCTCAACACCTCGGATCGCTGGGCGAGCCGAAACGACAGGGGGTCAGGTCACGTCGCCCTGAAGGCGATTCGCACGCGCGATGGCCTGCGTGCGGCCCTTGAGACCTCAGTAGTCGGCAATCGAAAGCGGCTCTTTTGCTGCGTTGTCTTCGGCCGTGCACTCAGCGCGATGTTGGTGGTAGCCCTCCAGTTCGTCCACAGAACATGCGCCGCGATCTGGGAGTCTATTTGTTTCTGAATTGTGTCGCGGATGGCTGGAGGCTCGGATGGCCTCCGAGTCAAATCCACGGTCGAACACCCGCTCCTGACGGCGGACTCACCAGGCACACTGCCTGACCGTCAGTCCTCAGGAGCCTCGGCTTCCTGGAGGTGCAGCGCCAGCTTGTGGTCACGCCAGGCTGTCATCGACGTGGTGTCGATGCCGAAGTGAGCGAAGCCGGGGACGATGATCTCATCGAGGGTGGCGCAGAAGTGCGCGCGGCGCTGAGCGCGTGGCAGGACTCCGATGCTCCGGCTCTCTCCAGCATCTTCGGTGGCCGCCGGCAGGAACACCGCATCGCGCACGGAGATGTCGAGCATCTCCTCCAGATGGTCAGCGACGTAGTCGCAGCCCCCATCCTGGCTCTGGGCAGCGAGCAGAGCCCACCCAAGCTGCGCATGACGCACCTCATCCTTCAAGATGCGGTGGAGCAGGGTGCGAGCGGCGCCGGCCTCGGTGCGACTGTAGAGCGTATGCAGCAGGCTGGCGTTGAAGGACTCGGTGATGCAGCACATCGCGATCACATCCAGCAGCACGCGCTCTCGCGCATTGTGTCGCTCCGCCCAGGACGGCGTCGCGGCAGACGAGAGCCCCTCCGGCTTGGCGAAGCCGGTCTCGTGACCGAGCGCGCGCGCCATCTTGGCGCACAGGAAGGCGTGCTCTTCTTCATCGCGCACCGCACACGCCGCGAGCCCGACGAGCTGTGCCTGGACCCCGACCGCCTCCAGCCCGTCCGCCAGCACACGAAACCGCCGGGCTGCACCCAGCTCTGCCTGGGCACGCTCGGCCCAGATTACGGCTCCTTCCGACGCCATCAGCCGAGCCAGCAGCCACAGAATGGGGTCTCACAGGTCTCGTTCCGCGCCTCCTGGATTACAGCGCGGATCTCCTCGTCCGTCTTCTCGTCCAGGCAGCGGGTGTTGGTGCTCTCTCGGACGCCGTTGCTGTCGTATGCGTTCATCGAGAGCTCCAGCTGGCAGTGCTCGACGTCATGGCTGCTGACCTGAGTGCGTGTGATCGGAGCGGGCGGGGCCTCGCTCGCGGCAGCAGCACCAGCAGGCATGGGACTGCCGCCTTCGCTTGGAGGGGCCTCGATGGCCTTGCCCGCACACCCTGGCAGCAGCATGCTCCCGCCGATGACGAGTGCTCCAAACAACTTCGAGACCGAACCGTGGTGTGCCATCTCAGCTCCCTTCGCGAGGCCGCATCTCCGAAGGCACAGAGAGCCCCCGAGCGCCCACAGCTTATCGCGAAACCACCCCTGAGGACACTGCTGTAGCCGAGCCATTGCCGCACGGCAGGAGGCTGTCGAAGGAGACCTCTTCGATGCTGTCGGTGTTGCCGGAAGCACGTCATCGCGACCCTCCACAGGCCATGGCGATGCTGCTCTCTGCAGCCACACCCCAGGTGCAGTGCGCGCAGCTCAGCCTGAGCAGCCGATCGCGGTCACGGAGGCCGCAGCGTGGCTCAGTCGCGTTTTTAATTCACCCGCTGCGGTGCGTGTGCGATGCTGCACCTCCACCCCGGATGAGATGAACACATGGCGCACATTGTCGTCGTCGGAGCCGGTCTTGGCGGCTTATCGGCTGCGCTCAACCTGAGCCGATGCGGACACACTGTGGACCTCTTTGAGGCCCGTGATCGCGTCGGTGGTCGGACGCACACGCTCACGCAAGAGATCCCGGGCCGACACATTGATGCCGGCGGAGAATTCATCGGAAAGCGCCACAAGCTCTGGCTGAATTATGCCCGGCACTTTGGGCTCGCCTTGTCGGTGGTCTCCTCTGAGAAGAACTACAGGGACATGTTGCTCTACACGACCCGATTCCTTGAGGGCAGGGCGCTGGAGGAAGACGAGGAGGACATGCTCAGGGAGCGGGTCGAGGCGACCCAGGATGCCCTGTGTGAATTGGCCGCCGACGTGGTCGGGAGCCGGCTCCCATGGGATGCTGTGGAAGCTGAGCGCTACGATCAGATGACCGTGGGTGCGTGGCTGGACTCCGCGGCATCACTCAAGGAGGATCCCGACGAGACCCGCGACCTGCAGTTCTCAGAGGACTGGCTTCGGAACTGGTTTGAGCTGTATTTTCAGAACGAATATGGCGTGCCCACAGAGCAGATGAGCCTCCTCGGATTCCTGGCACAGATTGCCGGACCTCAGAAGAGGTTCTGGACCGAGTCGGAGAACTTTCGCTGCGCGGGTGGGGCTCAGGCTCTCTCCGCAGCCATCGCGAGTCGCCTGGGCTCCATTGTTCACCTCTCCACTCCCGTCACCGCCATCGACCTTACGGCGCACAGCGCTGTCGTGACCGCCGGCTCCCAGGTGATCACTGCGGACTATGTTGTCCTGGCGACGCCCCCGAGCGTCTGGGACACCATCCAGATTGACCCGCCTCTGCCAGCATCACATCGCATCGCAATGGGCAGGGCGGTCAAGTATCTGGTGACGCTCCAGCGCCGATCCTGGATCTCCAGCGGGCGGGCACCAGCAGGCTTTCATGAAGAGGTGGGGTCCATCTGGGAGTCCACTGACCAGCAGTCCGGCACAGGGGGCGTCGGGCTGACGGTGTTTGCCGGTGGTGAGCTGGCCGATGCAGCCATCAGCGCCGATGACCGAGCTGCCCACCATGCACCCCACCTCGAGGCGTTCTTGCCCGGCGTGAGCGAGCATGTGATGGCGGGCCGGCTCTGTGCGTGGCCAGAGCAGCCCTGGACGCGTGGTGGCTACAGCTGCCCAGCCCCGGGTCAGGTCACCGGAGCCATGAAGACTCTCTATGCATCTCCCTGGCAAGAGCGGCTGTTTTTTGCCGGAGAGCACACCTCACCAGTGTACTTTGGGTACATGGAGGGAGCGCTACGCTCCGGAGATCGCGTCAGCGAGCAGATCGAGCGTCGCTGCTGAGAACGCACCGCACTGGCTGCAGCTCACCGCCGCAGGAGTCAGCCACTGCACGAGCGCGTCATCACGGAGCCTGAGTCGCAGGCTCAACCCTATCGAGCCTCTGCCCGGGGGACATGCTGTGGGGGATGAGCCGCCGTGCCGCCTCGCGAAGAGGCACGCACAGGAGGGGCCCTGTGCGCCTCAGCAGTCGTGCGCGGCTTCGGTCACGAGCGCTTCTGATGTGCAGCGTGGAAGTGCCGAATACGGTCTCTTCACGATGAGGATGACTTCACGTCTGACGTCGCCGGCTGACGCATGAGCGACTGGAGCGCCTCAACCTCCGGCGGGGGCTGCACGGCTTCCGTGATGTCGTAGCCAGCCAGCGTCATGCGCGTCCGCCAGTCCGCCCAGTGTGACGCGAGTCGATCCCGCAGCCATGCCATCGTGGTCTCCTCAAGCCTCAGTCCCAGGAGCAGGCTGTCGTCATCGAAGCGCCCGATGCTGAGATCGCACGTGCCGTCTCCCAGCGGATGAACCGTGAGCTGCTCGACCTCCTCAAACAGAACGCGGGTGATGCGGTCGCCCGTGTCCAGATCGATGAGGAAACCGTTTGGATCCGCCTTGAGCTGATCGGGACTCCGGCGCTGCTTGTTCTTCTCGTAGAGGTAGAGGGCTGCCACGAGCGGAACGGACAACGCGATGCCCCACACTTCGATGTCCAGATAGCCCAACAGCATGCTGCAGGTGATGAAGCCGAAGAGGACCTCCGCCCGCCACTGCATCATGAAGAGCTGCTTGAGCGTGGAGGTGAGCGTGGTCTTACCCGTCAGGACGTATGAGACGGCCTCAAGCTCACTGTCTACTCGGATATCCTGAGGGTCCATTCCGTAAGTATATCCACAAGAGCCTACAGGGGAACCTCGGGGGCCGCTCCGCACGGCGCACCGCAGAGACCGGCAGCCCGCTCCACCTCGCGGCTGTGAGACACGCCGTGCATGCTCGGTGATGGTCCACAGCCCCCTGCTGCGTCTATCGAAGATGCCGCCTGAGCGGGCCGACTGGGGCGGTCACCCTCGAGGCTAAGTGGTGACCTGCTGGCTCCCGCTCGACTCGGCGCTCCCGGCACGGCCCGCGATGCTCGGGCTGCGTGCGCTCAGGGGATCACGATCTCGGTCGTGTCTCCGCGCGCGCTGACCTGCCACGTCCCGGATGGAAGCTCCGTCAGCGTGTAGTACAGGTCGAGCGTGCAGAGGCAGTCGCAGTCGTCCTTGCTCAGGTTGTAGGTCATCGCCACCTCGCCAGCCGCGATGTCCGCGACCGCCGAGATGTCCATCGTCGGACAGCACCCAGACTCGACGCTGAGGTGTGCCACAGCAGCCGTTCCCGATGACGTGCCCCCATCGGAGGACAGCGACGAGCTCACGCCGGTGTCCCACCCCTCGCACTCGTAGCGGGCGTCGGTCACCGGGAGGGTGAGCAGGTTTGGATCCGTGTCGGTGTCTGCATCGGTGTCTGCATCGGCGTCGGCGTCGGTGTCGGTGTCGGCGTCGGCCTCAGGGGAGGCTGCGGAGTCTTCCTCTTCCTTGTCGCAGCCAGTGCTCAGCAGGGCTGCCGCGATCATCCAGAAACGCATCGTCTTCTCCTCTTCAGTCTGTGATGTACAGTATTCATGGTCCACCGGTTTATGGCTACCTACGCTGATAAAAACCATGTGTCGCCTCTGCACGTGGCTGTGCAGAACGACAGGAGGTGCGGTACGCTCTCTTCATGGACGTGAGCACATACGCGGAGCGCATCTTCGCTGCTCCAAGACAGCAGGTCTTCGACACCTGCCTCGACAACGACAACGCGGTTCGGTTCTTTACAGCATACGGTCCCATCCCTGGCGTCGTCGGCTGCTCCCTTCGAGACGCGGATGCGCTGGCAGTCGGTGTGCGCCGGATCATCACGACCTCAGACGGGGTGACCATGGACGAGGAGATCCTCGCCTACGAGTCCCCAGTGCTGCAGACATACCGCTGGTGTGGCCCGCTCAAGCCGCCGCTGGCGTGGCTGGTGCGCACCGGGACTGGTCACTGGACCTTCGATGAGATCCCCAAGGGAACGCGTGTTCGCTGGACGTACACCTTCGCGATGACGACCCCGCTGGTGTGGCCGGTGGTGTGGATGCTGTCGCAGCTGTTTCGACGCTGGATGGCTCGCGCCCTCGACGGGCTCGCCACCGCGTAGGAGGCCGCTGGGTGGGGGAGACGTTGCCTCTTGGCTCGGACCGTAACCCGCAGGGGGGCAGCATCGAGCAGGGCTGCTGTCAGGCGTCGTCGGATGCTCGAAATGGCTGAAAGTGACTCTCGTCCGCCATGGCCAGCATCTCCCGATCGCCGCTGGAGTCGCCATAGGCGATGCTCCGAGCGAAGTCGGCTGGGCTCAGCTGCTCCCGTATGCGACGTACCTTCTCTGGTCCTCGGCAATTGGGACCAGCCAGACCCACAAAGCGGTCGCCTTCCCACGCGGCCTCGGTGCTGATCAGCCCCACACCCAGTGCCGCTGCGATTGGAGCCAGCCACAGATCGAGGGATGCCGAGACGAGCACGACCCGATCTCCGGCGTCGAGGTGGGCCTGGACCTGCTCACGCGCACCCTGACGAAGCAGCTGCGGGAGGCGCTCGGTCGCGAAGCGCGCGGCTGCAGCCTGGAGCGTGGCACGGTCGATGCCGGCCAGGCAGACCCGCAGCAGCAGTCCCTTGGCTCGCCCCCGGTCAACGAGCCCGAGCTTCATGCCGACCAGGACCGGGCTGACCAGACAGAGGGCTGCAAGCAAGCGGAGCCTGCCGGCAGCAGACGAAGCAAACGCGAACATGGTGTCCGCATGGGTCAGGGTTCCATCGACGTCGAACAGGACGAGCTGAGATGGAGAGCCGGGCATGAGCGCCTCCAGGATATTCACGGTCAAGATAGCAGCCCAGCCTGGGTCGGTGCTCAGGAGGTCGGGCACATGCGGGACGACCCGCCGGTGACGAGGTAGGCGACGCCGGTTCAGTCTGGCCCCCGATGCCCGCCCAGGATGACATTGTCCAGTCCGTCGCCGTCGACGTCTCCCGCAGTCGCGACCCAGTACCCCGCCCAGTCGCGTGCGCGCTCTCCCAGGAAGATGTGCTCCGCCAGCTCCAGTGTTCCCGCTGCTGGCATGCCATCGCAGTCGCGAGCGGCCATCAGCCCATCCTGTCCCACAGGAGAGACCGCCGCGTCCTGATCGTCGCAGACAGCAGGCTGTAGCCGTCTGCATCTGCGTCACATGAGGCATGCTCAGCACAGTCTTGATCCGCGCAGTCGACACACCCATCGCTGTCGTTGTTCACTGCAGCGGTGCAGACCTCTTCCGCCACAGGGGCGCTGCTATCATCGGTATCATCGTTGTCCGCTGTCGCTGAGGGCGCCTCGGTCGCGATCCTCTCATCGCCGGCTTTTGGGTTCCCTCTCCACAGGTGAGGGATGCATCAGGCAAGGCTCATGACCATCAGAACGATCGACCCCGCCACCTCCAGAGACCAGTCGTTGTGTGCGCTCGATTCGCTCAGCTTAGAGTCAGCGTGCGCCGGTCGCTGTGTGATTCATCCTAATTCACGACGAGTGAACGGTTATTGTTCGAATACCATGTGTAATATGGACGTCTTGATCAGGGTCTCTGAGGGGCAGTGCCGGGGGCGGAGTCCTGGTGCCTGCCGCCTCGCGGGGGCGTGCTCGGCGGCAGGCATGCAGTGCTCAGCCGAGCAGGCCGTGATGCTTGAGGCGACGGTAGAGGGTCGCGCGGCTGATGCCCAGGCGCAGGCACATCTCAGCGCGGCTGCCGCCGGTCTCTTCCCAGGCGAGAATCAGTGCGTCTCGCTGAAGATCGAGCAGGGTGCGCTGCGGCGAGGACGGCGGGGGTGGTGAGGGGAGCTGAAGCTCGCGGGCGAGCTCCGCGCGCTGGATGACGGGGCCTTCTCCCAGGACAAAAGCCTGCTCCAGGTTGTTCTGAAGCTCTCGGATGTTCCCAGGCCAGGGATAGCCCTCCATGGCTGCCCAGGCGGCAGGCGAGATCCCCTGCACCTGACGCAGACCACGGGCATTGAGCTGGTCGATGAGGTGCCAGGTCAGCGCCTCCAGATCTCCGCTCCGCTCCATGAGTCGGGGGAGGTACAGCACCACGACCCGGATCCGGTACATCAGATCTTCGCGGAAGCGACCGTCCTGAACGAGCTGACGGAGGCCGGTGTTGGTTGCGGAGATGATGCGCACATTCACCGAGCGCTCGGTGGTCGTCCCCAGGGGCGCGAAGCTGCGAAATTGCAGCACCCGCAGCAGGCGTGCCTGGAGCGAGAGCGGAACCTCTGCGACCTCGTCGAGGAACAGGCTGCCGCCATCGGCGTGGGCGAGGAGGCCGCTGCGGCTGCGGGTGGCTCCGGTGAAGGCACCCTTGACGTGACCGAACAGTTCGCTGGCGAGCAGCTCTGGCGTGAAGGTTGCGCAGTTGACCGCCTGGAGGGGCTGGGCCGAGCGGCTGCTCTCCGCATGAATCGCTCGGGCGACCAGCTCCTTCCCGGTTCCGCTCTCACCTCGAACCAAGACCGTGACATCGCTCTGGGCCGCGCGCCGGATCAGCGCAAAGAGCGCGCGCATCTCTGCGGAGACAGTGACCATTCCATGGAAAATGGTCGGGCTGAGGTCGGGGCGGGTGTGCACGATGTTCAGACTCGGGCAGTGGCCCCTTCTTCTTAACGCTGTCGGCATCTCTATCGAGCGCTCTCGGACGTAGAGGAGACTCTTGTTACGGAAATAGTGTTACCACTTGATGCTGTTGACGAGTAGTTGACGCTTTGTTTTGGTGGGTGCGTGATTACCCGGAAGATTAAAGGCACCCACACGGCGGGACGGCTGAAGGTGTTTTCTCGTGTCTCTTGGCGTGATCCAGGTGAGGTTTCTGGGCGCCCGCACTTCCTGGTGCACTCTTCAGGGCGCCCGCCATCCCGCATGACCGGGGCCGGCCTCTATACTGCCGGTGATATGGAGCGATGATGGGGGACGACAAGCAGCGCAGCATCGAGAAGACATTCCACCTGACCGGTGGCTTCTCAGAGGCTGTCGGCAGCCCCCTGCCGCCACCGCGATACCTGGCTCCAGGAACGCTCCTGGCCGGAAATTATGCCGTCGAGTCGGTCATCGGCGAGGGCGGAATGGGGATTGTCTACCGCGCCATCGACACCACCCTCGGTCGACCCGTCGCGATCAAGACCCTGCACAGCAACCTCATGGGCGACAAGGGCATCCGGCGCCGGTTCATCCGCGAGGCTCGGTTGATGACCCGCTGGAGCCACAGAAACGTCGCCACAGTCTTTGATCTCATCGACACTGAAGCGGTCCTTGCGATGGTCATGGAGATCATCGAGGGGCAGAGTCTCGAGCGCGCGCTGCTGGCCTGGCAGGGGCAGATTCCGCTCTCTGAGCTGGAGGGGGTGTTCTTCGGGGTGCTTGAGGCGATGGCCGATGCCCACCAGATCGGCATCATCCACCGCGACCTCAAGCCCGGCAACATCCTGCTCCGCTCGGATCCGGGGGGCTGGACACCGAAGGTCATCGACTTTGGCATCGCCAAGGTCCTGGAGGGCACGACCTACACCATGACCGGTGCGCTCATCGGTACCTGTCGCTACATGTCGCCGGAGCAGGTGCAGCATCCTGAGCGTCTCGATCACCGCACCGACATCTACTCTCTCGGAGTCACCCTGTACGAGTCCCTGTGTGGCCGGGGGCCGTTTGAGCACGAGAACAACTTCTCGCTGATGATGGCGCACGTCACCCAGTCGCCGCCGCTACCTTCTGCCTTCCGAGACGATCTCCCTGAGCCCCTCGAGGCGCTTGTGCTGGACTGCCTCGCCAAGGAGCCGAGCGCCCGTCCTCAGGACTGCGAACTCCTCAAGGCGCGACTCACCGAGGCGCTCTCCGGGATCAATGCCCGACGCACTCCTGCGCAGCCTCGTCCCGCGACCATCCACCACTCCCACGGCAGCGCCCTGAAGCTCGTGCCGGCGGGCGTCTTTCTCCTGGGACCTCATCGACGAGAGGTCTGGCTGGATGCCTGCTACATCGATCGCTATCCCGTCACCAACCTTCAGTTCTCTCGGTTCCTCAAGGCGACGGGCTACCGTCCATCCGACGGCGAGGCGCATCGCTTCTTGTCGCACTGGACCGGGGGAGTGCTCCCGCTCCACCTCGCCGATCATCCGGTCGTCTTCGTGTCCTGGCGGGATGCGCGCGCGTACTGCAATTGGGCCGGGCTGCGGCTTCCGAACGAGGCGGAGTGGGAAAAGGCTGCCCGAGGCACAGATGGTCGGCGCTACCCCTGGGGACGCAGCGCACCCGGAGCCGAGCACGCTCACTTCAACACCCACCCCAGCAAGGGAACCGCGCCGGTCAATGCTCACCCGGGCGGCGCCTCGCCGTATGGTGTTGAGGATCTGGTCGGGAACGTCTGGGAGTGGTGCGATGACGTCGATGATGCGGCGTTCTACCTGGACGGTCCGCTGCGCAACCCCCGCAACCCTGCCGGCGCGGAGCGGGGGAGCACGGTGGTCCGTGGTGGCGCCTGGATGTTTGACGCTCCGACCCTCAAGACCTGGTCACGCCGAAGCTTCCACCCTGACTATCGGCTGGAGATGGTCGGCTTTCGCGCTGCGCGTTGAGCCTCATGGGCTGGTGAGTGCTCTGGGCAGCATCCTCACCGCTCCGCCACTGTAAAGCTCCGGCTGACCCGCGCGCCCGACTCGTCGACAAGCGTGAGCCTGTGCGCGCCCGGCTCGGGGGACAGCGACACCTGATGAAGGGTCCGGGTCGATGCCACATACTGCTCGTCGAGGTGCCAGTGGATCGTCGTCTCCGGCTCTCGGTGTGCAGCCTCAAAGACGACCTTTCCGCGCTCTCCATTCAGCTCCACCGGGACATCGAGGAGCGCCCCTGGTCTGGGAGAGACACACGACAGCGGCGGGTGGTCCTCTTCTGGAGGCGTGCAGTCCTCGGCCCACTCGGGAAGGGCGCGGTAGTCGCTGTGTCTGCGCTGGTAGAACCATTCCTCTGCCGGCGGCAGCACGAACCAGGACGCCGGCTCCATCTCCTCGGCACACTGGGCGTGCACCCGCTGTCCGTCGTGGACATGGACGCGCTGGCAGTATCCGCAGCCCTGACCCCGCAGGCCTGAGCGGGGCACCGATGCCGTCATGGTCTCCGCACAGTCTGCTCCAGCACGCATCCCGGAGTGTGCACACAGCTCCACAGAGACGGTGTCTGCGTACGGCTCGTCAAACCAGCCCCCGGTGTCCACGAGATCGAACAGATCGAACAGGACCGGTGCCGCTGCGGCGTATCCCGTCAGCTCTGGACGGCCTTCACCGTCGGCATTTCCGACCCACACTCCGACCGCCCACTCCGGGCTGACTCCGATGGCCCAGCCATCTCGGAAGCCCATGCTCGTGCCGGTCTTCCAGGCGATGCGGCGGCTGCTGTCGAACGCGCGCCATGAACCATGAACGCCAGGTCGGTTGACCTCCAGCAGGGCCTCGACTGTCGACCAGGCTGCAGCAGACTCCACGCGTGGCGCTGACGGCTCAGCGGTCCCGGCCAGCCAGTGCATGCTCGGCATCTCGGTGCCTGCCTCGTGACCAACGGCGACCCCCAGTGCACGGTACATGCCGACCAGATCCCACAGCGTGCCCTCTGCGCCGCCGAGGATCAGCGACAGCCCATAGTCCGCTGCCGGTCGGTGCAGGGTCGTCATGCCCAGGCCCTTGAGGTGCTCATAGAATCGCTCGACGCCATACTCCTTGAGCATCCAGGCTGCCGGGACGTTTCGGGAGCGAGCCAGCGCAGCAGATGCTGGCAGGGCGCCCTGGTAGGCCCGATCGAAGTTCTCGGGTGCGAAGCCGCCGATGCGCATCGGGACGTCTGCGATGAGCTGATCAGGCAGCAGCTCACCAGACTCCAGCATCGCAGCGTACAGAAACGGCTTGAGCAGGCTGCCGGTGCTGCGGGAGGCGGTCACGATGTCGACGTGGTTCCCGCGGTCTGCGGTGAAGTCTGGAACGTTTCCGACCCACGCGCGGACCTCGCCGGTCGGAAGGTGGACCATCAAGGCTGCTGCGTTTCCAACCCCGAGCCCCATCAGCCGCTCGTGATGACGCCAGATCACCTCGGTCGAGCGCTCCTGGAGGCCGGCGTCCAGGGTTGTCTCGAAGCGCCAGGTGTCTGGAGCGGTTTGCCGTGCGTGGGCGAGGAGGTGAGGGGCGAGCCGGCGGATGGCCAGGGGCTCGCCCGGCAGGGGCTCAAGCTTCGCCAGCTCAAGGTCGGTCTGGGAGATGACGGCGTGGTCGTGGAGGGTGGTGAGGATGTGGTCGCGCCGTGCCTGGAGGGCACCTCGGTTGCGGCCGGGATGGATGAGTCCCGGAGAATTCGGGAGCGCAGCGAGGGTGGCGGCCTCGGCCCAGGACAGATCTGCCGCCGGACGTCCGAAGTACCGCCAGCTCGCGGCCTCAACCCCCACCGTGTTGCCTCCGAAGGGGGCGTTGTGTGCATACATGGAGAGGATGGTCTCCTTGGACTCCGCAGCCTCCAGTCGCAGGGCCAGGGCGGCCTCCAGGGCCTTCTCGGGCAGGGTTCTGGCTGGATTCTCTCGGCTGATTCGGATGACCTGCATGGTCAGCGTGGAGGCACCGCTGACCACGCGCCGCGCTCTAAGGTTCTGCCGAGCGGCCCGGACCACCGCAACAGGATCGACGCCTGGATGACTGCGAAAGCGCTTGTCCTCTGCCGCGAGAAGGGCCGCAGCGAACCGCTCTGGGGTCTGGCCGGTCGCGGGAAAGCGCCACTGCTCATCGGCGGCGATGCGCGCTCCGAGCAGGCGGCCCTCGCCGTCGAGCAGGACCGTGGAGGCCGGCCGCTCGATGCGGGCCACCGGCAGGCAGAGGAAGCCGATGAGTCCGAGCAGCAGTGTGATGACAAGGATTCTTCGGCGTCGCATCGCTCACCCCTCCGGGACGTCTTCGACGACCGCGATCCACTGGCCCATCTCTCGGGCGTGGAGGGTCGGGTCGTACATCGCCTCGACATGAACCGGCGGCAGGTAGTACTCGCCCTGGTAGCTGGCGTGAAGGTTGACGGTGAAGGTCACTGCGGCGCTGCCGGCAAGGTCGAAGTAGGTGTGCACCCGGTCGTCTCGGACCTCTCGGTAGTCATACGACTCACCGGTGCCGGAGGACTCGCTGTGGATCTCCCAGCCCGAGGGCACGATCTGTGTGAGGGCGAGCTCGTCGAGGCGCGAGGCGGTCGGGTTGCGGACCGTGATGACCGCCTCAAAGTCGGTCCCTTGCGCCAACGTCTGCGGGTCGACGGGCTTGTTGTTGCCGTCGCGGTAGGTGACCGTCAGCTCCAGGCCGCTGGCGCTCGCTTCGTCCTTGCCGACCTCCGGCAGACCACGCTGGATGACCCGGGCGAACAGCGGCGTGGCGCCGGAGTTCTGCACGGAGAGCCGACCGCTGAGCGGAGAGAGCGGGATCTGTGTGATCGGCTTGCTCAGCGTGCCCGTGTCCGATGCCGTGCCCACGCTCCACGAATATGCCAGCGGGCTGCTGCGGTCTGCACCAGCGAACCGAGCCAGCGCGAGGAGCGCGTACGCTGTGCTCTGGGTGGAGTGGGCGCCCTGTGTAAGATCCGAAGAGACCGAGCGCGCGAGCTCCGTGCTGTCCAGCCCGATCAGCACGCTGGCCTCCAGAATCATCGCCCGGTCACGCAGCGGGGAGCCGTAGGTGCCGGTCAGCTCATGGGTCTCGGAGACCGCCATGGCTGCCGACTTGGCGAGCTGTCGTGCGACCTCGGGCTGCCCGGCGAGCTGGTAGGTCGCTGCGAGCCGCCACTGTGCGCTGTCGGAGAGCGGGATGGACCTCAGCCGGTTCATCGCGCCCATCGCGGGCTGCCCAGCCAGGGCGAGGGTGTAGAGGCGGTAGGCCTGCTCCAGATCCGAGCGCTCGCCTTCTCGAACCCAGCGGTTCGCCATGTCCTGCTGGTAGCCAATCCAGTCAGCCTTCACGCCTGATGGCAGCAGGTAGCCCGCCCGCTCGGCCTCCACGAGAAAGTGCCCGGCGTAGCTGCTGCCCCAGTCGTCTGCTCCCGGGAGACCGGGCCAGTATGCGAAGCCGCCGCTGCGGGTCTGGAATCGCTTGAGGCGTCCGATGGCGGCGTTGATGTGGTTGCGGACCTCTGCCTGACGCGCTGCGGGCAGCTCAAGGAGGCTGGCGAGGTGAAGCTGCGGGAAGGCCCCCGAGGTGGTCTGCTCGACGCAGCCGTGGGGGTAGCGGATGAGGCCATCGAGCTGCCGGTCCAGGTCCATCGGCGGAACCCGTGACAGCTCCAGCATCGCGCTGTTGGTGTTGACCAGTCCGATCGGAGACAGCATCGCCCCCCAGTCCTGGCCTGGCGCGATCTCACCGCCGAGGACTGCGACCGCCTCGGAGCCCGGATGCCGGATGTCGATCTCGATGGTCTGCTCGGCGACGTGCTTCCCGCTGGTCGCGACGACATGAATGCGCCCGACCCCCAGCGCTCCAGCGACCTTGAGGCCGAAGTCGATGGTCTGATCGCCGGCCTGGCGGAAGGTCAGCGCGCGGGTGTCGCTGCCGAGCAGCTCTAAGGGGCCCTCGACCTCGACCTCGACGGTGACATTCTCGATGTCGTCTTCAAGTGCAAACACCGAGATCGGCAGGTCGAGCTCCTCCTGCGGTCCGAGGACTCGGGGCAGCCCCGCAAGCACCATCAGCGGGCGCTTCACCTTTACGCTGCGCTCGGCGCTTCCGAACGCCCCGGCGTCTCCAGCGACCACCATCACCCGGACCTCTCCGATGTACTGCGGGATGTCGATGTCGTGGGTCGCGGTGGCACCATCCTCGAGCTCAAAGGGACCCTCAAATCGAACCATTGGTGGGAATCGGTTGGCCTTGGGCGGGGTGACTTCCTCCGCCATGCCGTCGCCGCCGATGGCGAGCATCCCCTCCAGCGCGCCGCCGTACGCCCCGGCGACCAGGTCGAAGAGATCCCAGGAGCGCACTCCGAGGGCCTCACGGGCATAGAAGCCGTCCCACAGGCGCGGGGTCTCAAAGCGGGTGAGCCCGAGCAGCCCCTCGTCGACGATGGCGAGGGTGTAGGTCATCGGCCGGCCGCTGGTCTCTCGGACGGTGACTGTCGCGGTGGACTCCGGCTCGAAGACGGGCGCGGTCTCGATCTCTGGGCTCAGCTTCGTGGACGGGTCGATGACCGAGATCGGCTGCACGCCGTACATCCGGATCGGGTGGTCGTTCTCGGTGCTGGCATGCGGCTGGAGCAGAGTGACGTTGGCGTAGACGCCCGGTGCCATCTCTGGGGTCGCGGTGAAGGTGTAGGTGGTGGTGTCGCCCTTCGGCTCCACCCAGTCCGCCTTGAGCACCCGGGTGCCGCTCTCCAGGCTGATCAGGACCCGTCCGGTGCCAGAGGTGGGAATGTTGAGGGTGACCTCCTGGCCGACCTCGACAGACTCCTGCTCCGTGGACAGGCTGAGCACGCTGGCTCCGCCGGGGTTCTCTTTCTGCCCCCGACCCGCCCAGCCGGGCCAGTCGATGTACATGACCTTGCCGGTGGTGTGCCCGCCAGGATCGGTTGCCAGCAGCAGGTACCGACCCCACTGCGGATAGTCGACCTGGAAGTCCCAGCGCGCCTGACCGTCCTTGATGGTCGCGGTGCCCGCGGCGATGGCCTCGTGGCTGTGGGTCCCAGCGTACTCTGCCAGGCTCTCCGCACCAGACTCCCACCACCAGCGCCAGCCGATCTTGTACAGCTTCAGCTCGACCTCGCCGCTGGCAACCGCGTCTCCCTCTGCATCGACCGCAGCGATCTCGACGGTGTGGGGTACATCGGTCAGCAGCATTCCCCGCGCCGCGTCGCCCTTGGGGGTCTTGATGCCGATGTAGCGCTCGTGGGGCGAGACGGGGATGGAGAACTCGTCCATGCTCGCTGCTCCGCTGGGCTCGAACACCCGTGTTCGCAGCTTCGCGCTCAGCATTCCAGGTGCTCCGTCGGGGATCTCGATCGGCACATCCACGGCGATCTCGCCGCTGTCGTCGAGGGTACCCTTGAAGAGCTCCGCCGCCTCAGACTCGAACGTCGCGGTCGGGTTGTCGAAGGTGAAGCCGTCGTACTTTGGGAACGTCGTTCGCCTCGGGAGCAGCGTCAGCTCGATGGCGGCGTCGAGGTTTCCTGCGGCCGCGCCATGCAGCCACTCAGAGCGGAGCGCTGCGGTCAGCCGAGTCTCTGGACCAGCGAGGATGTCCGCAGACGAGTCCAGCTCGATCTTGAGGCGGTTGGGCATGATGGTCTCGACCCGGAGGACCTTGTCGAAGGTCGCGCCGCCGACCGTGACCCGAGCGGTGTAGTTGCCGGTCAGCGCATCGGCATCGGTTGCCGTCGAGAGGCTGTAGAAGCCGTTGAGTCCGTCGGTGAGGGTGCGCTTCTCGATGGTCTGTCCGTGGGGATCCCGCAGCTCAAACTGGACTGGATGGTCCTCGGGCAGGCGGGCCTCGCGATCGAACAGCACGAAGGTGAGGTGGATGTCGTCGCCCGGACGCCACACCCCCCGCTCTCCATACAGGGCACCCTTCAGCCCATCGCTGATCGGGGCTCCGGCGATGTCTAAGTGGCCCATCGCCAGGCTGCCGCCGCGATCGAGCTTCAGCCAGGCGCTCTGCTCGCCGGACGTGGCGTGGAGAACGAACGGCTTTCGATCGCCCTCCAGGGTGAGCATGCCGGAGGTGCCGGTGGTGCCAGAGTCCATTGGCTGCTGCTGGTAGTCGAGCAGCTCAACGGTTGCGCCGGAGAGGGGCTGGGCGGTGCGGAGATCGGTGACGATGGTCACGATCTGCCCGTCGCTCCCCTGGCGCGCCATCAGGCCGACGTCGCTGATCAGGACGCTGCGCGTGGCGGTGATGTTGTGATCATAGAACTGCTGGTAGTAGCCGGAGTGGCACGGGTCCTCTCGGTTCTCCCAGCCATCGGAGCCCCAGTAGTCCCAGCTGCTGCTCTCGCTGCTGAAGCCCTCCCAGTCCTCCTCAATGTCGGTGCTGGTCTCTTCAACCTCGAGGTCGGAGAGCGCGGGGCAGTCGTAGATGATGTCGCTGCGGTTGAACGTGAGCTTGAGGCGGTACAGGCCGCTCGTGTTCTCCGCGATGAGCTCCGAGACGTCGAGTCCCAGGCTGATCGGACGGTTGATCCGGTCTGCAGACGGCTCAATGTCGACAGTCTTCTTCCAGATGACACGGCCGACCCGTCGCATCTCGCTGTCGCTGTCCAGCTCACCGACCTGAAGCAGCTGCGGAATGTTGTCGTCGTGAACCGCCATCGCCTCGACGACCACCGAGCGAAGGTTGGTCACCTCGACGGGAACAGTGAGATCCTCAGAGGTTGGGAAGATGACCCCCTTCCCGAGAAACCGGACCGCAGGCTTGAGGGTGGCGAAGCTGAGGGTGTGCGTGGACGCATCAGCCAGGGTGTTGCCTGCTGCGCTCTTGAGGCTGGAGATGGTGAGGGTCTCAGAGAGCGAGAAGCCGCCGGGGCTGTAGACCTGGACGGTGCTGTTGTCGATCGAGAACCGGAGGTCGCCGTGTCCGGAGAGGCGAATGAGGCCGCGGAGATCCTGCTCGTCATCCAGGGGGTCGGAGAAGCGCAGCACGATGTGTCGCTCGCCGAGGCTCACCGGGTGCGCAGAGACGAGGGTGAATTCGTCGAGGGCGGGGATCTTGATGCTGTCCTGGAGGCTCTGCTTGATGTCGATGACATCACCGGCGAGGGTGAGGTCGAGCTGGGAGCCGCCAACCACTCGGCCAATACCGGTGATCGTGAAGGTGTGCTCCAGGCTGTCGTGCTGCCAGTCAATCGTGAGACTGTCGTCGCCGTGCTTTGCGATGAGCGCGGCCTCCAGTGCTGCGGTGTCGGTGACGTCTGCGGTCACGATGCGTCCGGTGTAGCGCTGCTTCTGTCCGTCCGTGGAGTCTGCCTCCACGCCCTCCTGCTCCAGGCGCATGGTCTGGGCAATGATGCCGAGGTTGAACGAGAAGGACTCCTCCGCCCAGTCCGCACGCAGCTTGGAGAGGTCGACGGCAACCGAGACTGTTGTTCCCCCAGGAAGCTCTTCGCTGGGGGTGAACACCAGCTCGTTGACGCCTTCCCAGCGGAGTGTGCCCTCGACTGCCGGAGTCAGGGTGACCAGCGCAGGATCGAGCGGGGCTGTGAGCGCATCCTCGACATCCTCGAGGAAGCGAATACGGATCTCGCCCTGCCGAGAGATCATCCCGTCGGTGTGTGCGCTGATGATTCCTTCTTGTGCCGGGACCTCGGGGAGAGGCTCTGAAGGAGCAGGGGTGTCTCGCTGGCAAGCGACCAGGAGCGCTCCCATCAGGAGGGCAGAGAGCATGTGCATGGCGAGCCTCGGTAGAGCGGGTGTCTGGAGGAGGGCTATTCAAGAAGCGGACCAGGGGGGGGCAGCCTCAAGCCTCACCGTGTGGAGGCCCTGAGTGCATCAACATAGGCTGTCCGAACTGGTCGAGCGGGATGCTCCCCCCGAGCCGTGGCCGCTCCGGTGACGGCTTGTGTGTGGGGCAGCTCGGGCCGCACGGCCCAGGAAGCCCGCGCACGAGGACGAAGACAGGCCCCTCGCGGCAGCGCGATAACGAACCCGGATGGTTTCGAATTCATAGCGTTATAGCGTTGATTCCGTAGGATGACGATCCGCCTCAGGGGCCATGCCCTCCGGGTGGCGGTGTCCTTCTGGAGCCCTCGATACTGCGAGAGTGCGCCGACGCTCAGCGACGCAGCCCGCGTCCTTCTGACCCGTGAGCCGCACACTGCTCCTGCTGGGGGCTGTGTGCTGTCAGCGCTGCTGGTCGTAGATCGTACGCTATCCGTGGTAGATACTACCCGCTGTACAGCGCGCTGACCTCTGCTTCATAGCCATTGTAGAGCATCGTATCGACCTCCTGTCCGTCCGGCAGCAGGCGCTCCGTTGCCTGAGACCACCGAGGATGCGGAACGCTCGGATCGACGTTGCTGAGGAAGCCATACTCATCCGGCGCGATGGTGTTCCAGAAGGTCCCGGGCTGCTTGTTCACGAACGCAATTCGGACCACCGATTTGATCGACTTGTACCCATACTTCCACGGCACGATCACCCTCAGCGGTGCACCGTTCTGACGCGGCAGGGCCTCGCCATACATCCCGGCAACCATCATCGCCAGCTCGTTGGTTGCCTCGTCGATGCGCAGGCCCTCGTAGTAGGGCCAGGGATATCCAGGGTTTGCAGACACGCCGGGCATCTGCTCGGGATCGTTCTTGCTGATGAACGCGATGTGCGTCGCCTCAGGCAGCGGATCGACGTACTCGACCAGCTTCGCGAGCGGGAAGCCCGACCACGGCACCGTCATTGCCCAGGTCTCTACGCACCGGAAGCGGTAGATCCGCTCCTCCATGTCAAACAGCGCGAACAGGTCTTCGACCCCGAAGGTTCCGCCGTTGGCGACCAGCCCCGTGATCTCGACAGTCCACGGCTCCAGCTCGAAGTCTCCGACCAGCTTCCAGACATCGGACTTGCTGACGGTGAACTCATAGAAGTTGTTGTGGGTCGTGGCAGAGACTCCGTCTGTCACTGCGCGCTCGGGGACCTCGTACGCCTTGTTGCGTGGCACCGGGAACCAGTCCGCGTATGGGCTCGAGAGACCGGAAGCCGCTCCGGTATCGAGTCCCTTGATGTACTGACCGCACCCCGCCATTGTCGTCCCGGCAGCCGCGAGTTTCAGGGCCTCTCGACGGGTCATTGCCCGCCCGATGAGCCCTTCCTTCTGCATGCTGGCCACCAGCGGGCGCCGCGCCTCGACGAGCTTGCGTGGAGTGACGGCGGACTCGGGGAGCTCCCAGCGCTTCGGAATCTTAATGAGCATGCTCACCACTACCCGGATTTATCCCTGATGTAACCATGCTCTCATGGCCGGACGTCAATCTGGACGAGCCGGACCCGCAGGGCTGTCGCCCGGCTGCTGTGAGCGACCATTCGCTGCTGTGAGCCCTTCAGGATGGCTCGGTGGCGACCCTCAGCCAGGCCACGGGCGGGCGAGTCGGAAGCCTCGCCCGCCGTCACGCCCGGTCGAGACCATGCTGGTCCGGGTGCAGATCCGAGCGTGGCTGATGTCCCGGTACCAGTATCCGCCGCGCATCATGTGTCGGATGTCATCCGACTGAGGCGGCAGCACTCCGCGATCGTTGACGATCGTTGGGCCGTCGGGAAGCCAGGGATCCAGACACCAGTCGATGACGTTCCCGGCCAGGCCACGGACTCCGTATGGGCTCACATCGAGCGGGAAGCTCTCGACACTGCTGGCGATCTGTCGTCCCGGACCCGAGTCGCGACACTGACACCAGGTCGGGTCTCCATAGTCTCCCCAGGGATAGATGCGCCGGTCGGCACCACGGGCGGCCTTCTCCCACTCAAGCTCTGTTGGAAGACGCCAGGGCTGGCCGGTTCGCTCAGAGCGCCAGCGCGCGTACGCGCAGGTCGAGGCCCAGTCGACGTAGGTGACGGGCATCTCCTGGGTCCAGATGTCTCCGTCCGCATCTTCCACGAGGATGTAGCGTCCATCTACATCCTGGCCGACCAGCAGCGGTCCGGGTTCACCGCTGGGGCTGGGTCGCTCTCGCGGAGCCCACTCCTCGTGGCTCGAGCCGGGCTCGTTGATGAAGTCGAGGTAGTCGCCATTGGTGACCGGAAATTTCTGGATGATGAACCCATCCATCCAGACCCGACGTGCGTGGTGAGGAAGCATGGCCTGGCGGTCACCGCCGAAGGTGAACCAGCCCGGCGGGACATAGCACTCTCCCTCGCTCAGGGTACCAAGCGAGGGCAGCGGTATTGGCGTCGGAGCTGACTCGCCGGGGGCGATGCCATCCCAGTGCTGGTTCCGCTCAATCGAGACTGGGTAGCGGACGGTCTCGCATCCCTCGGCGGTGATGAACAGCAGGTAGCGACCGCGCTCCAGGCGATGATGAAAGATCGGGGTCTCGCCGAGATCTGCGACGAAGTGCGAGACGAGCCGTCGGTCCTCCTCGACGTATCGGCTCAGGGTGACCCGAGCACCAGGCGGAGAGGTGTGCAGGGTCAGCCAGCCATCGCCAGCGAGCCACTCTGCATGCGCGCCCCGATCATGCGCACGCAGTCGCTCCTCCAGCTCGGCTGCGGTCTCGGAGTCTCCGGCCTGCTCTGCCAGTGCATGGCGGCGCTGGTAGTGGTCTGCGAGCCGCTCGTGTGCGGCGCTGGACAGCGGGGATCCCTTGAGAGCATCCTGCAAGAGGCGGACATATCGGCGCTGCGATTCCTCGGCTAACCGCTCCTGAGCAGCGGCCTGATCCTCCAGCTTCCAGATTGGTCTCTTTTTTTGAGTCGGTGCGTATAACGACACCTCTCGAAGTTTGTTTTTGGCCGAATCTCTCAGGGTCTTGGCCGCCGTGCGCAGCGTCTCGATGGTTGGGTGGAGGGCATCGGCTTCGGCGATCAGCGACCATGCACGGCTCTTGGCCTGGCTGCCATCGAGCCAAGCGGACAGCAGCGCGGAGAGCGCACCGGCATCTCTTGGGCGGAGGTGCTGTGGTGCCAGGGCGAGGTGGCAGATCTCGGTGAGGTCCGTCAGCCCGGGAGGCATCGCGGGGATGGCGAAGCGGACACCTGACTGGAGCGCGGAGAGGACGGCTCGTGAGCTGAGGTCGGGAAACGGCGGAGTGCCGGTGACGATCTCCAGCATGACCGCGCCGAGTGCATAGACGTCATCAGACGGGGAGTGGGGCTCGAGTCGCGCCTGCGCTGGAGACATGTAGCGCGGTGTGCCCGCGACCGTGCGCCCTGCGGTCTGTGTGTCCACTCGGCAGGCGAGTCCCCAGTCCAGCACCAGGACCTCGCCGAAGGAGCCGACCATGATGTTGCTTGGCTTGATGTCGTGATGAATGACGCCTCGATCATGGGCATAGGCCACGGCCTGACACGCCCGGAGGAAGGAGACGAGCTCTCTTCGAATCGCCGCCGGCTCTGGATCGGGGTGGAGGCTCTGGATGACCTTGCGGAGGGTTCGTCCCTGAAACTCAGGCATTGTGAACAGCGCACGGCCATCCTCGGTCTTCTCCAGTGAATACACTGAGACAATGCCGGGATGCTCCAGCTGTGCGGTCAGCCGGGCCTCGTTGATGAAGCGCTCCTGGAGTTTCTTGTCTGAGGCGCGCTCGGCTCGGATGAGCTTCAGGGCGACGTGGCGCTCTAAGATCGGATCCCAGGCCCGGTAGACCTCACCCATTCCCCCGAGCCCGAGCACAGCGCTCTGGTGATAGCGACCGATCAGCTCGTTCGGCCCTTCTTTGGTGGAAGCTGGAGCTGGAGAAACGGCATGCGGAATCGTGTGCTCATCGAGGTGTATCGTCTCTTCACTGATGAGCGAGGTTTGTGCGATCGACTGAGGAAGCTTCGAGACGCTGGATTGCTCAAGGAGCGCTCGTATGTCTTGCTGTGCTGTCGCCGTAAGGCCGTGGCGGGCGACGATCTGCGCGAGCTGTTTGTGATGATCCGACACTAAGATGCCCCTAACGACGGGCTTAAGTTTAAGCAATATCGGAATCGTATCAGCCCGATTGGGACGAAGACACGTCATCCCAGTGCTTCAGCAGGAGCGAGATCAAGTGCGCCTTTCCACCCTGGGAGTGGCCTCGGAGCTGCGCGTCACGACAGCGCTGCTTTAGCTGTGCGGGCTTCTCCCGGCTCAGCTGTCCTGCCCATGCCGCGCGGCGGAGGTGCCCAGGACCCTGCTGCTGAGCACGATGTTCATGGTCATGTCTGGTCTGCCTGCCGCCGACGCCGTACGGACTCAGCGGGAGCAGGGTCAGGGCAGGAAGCCGCGCGGTCTGCATGAGAGAATCGAGGCTGTTCGTGCTGAACCGGCAGCCAGAGAGGTCGAGGCCGCGCAGACTTTTCAGGTTCTCGGCTCGTGCAATGGCTGCAACGTCTTCATCGCCGAGCGTGCACGAGCCGAGGTTCAGGTAGGTGAGCTGTCCGCCGAGCCGCGACAGGAAGCTTGCCATCCGGTCCCCAGACAGCCGGTTTCCGAACAGCGAGATGGCCTCAAGTGCCGGGAGCTTGTCTGCGGAGTCGGCCAGCATGCCGAGCAGCGGTGGCTTGAGGTGGGCCATGCCGAAGTAAAGATGCGTGATCTGGGTGAGCTGATCGGAGCGGAGGAGCGACTCGACATCGGCCAAGGTGAGGGGGGTGGCGTGGTACTGGAGCAGACGCACCAGCGTCCAGGCTGGGGGTACACGGCCCTTCTTGATGGCCCGTGCCCAGCTCTTCGGAGCCGCCCGATTTGGGAGCGGCCAGCCGCTGAGCATGCTCATGTTCTTCTCCGGCCAGCGCGTCACACCGCTGTCGACAGCGGCCACTGCAGCCTCGAACGAGCTTGCGTCGGGCCATGCATCCAGCACCGCGCAGATGCGGCTCCAGCTCTTGACCGATGGTGCCGCCAGAAGCGCGTTGAGTCGGGGCATGGACATGGTCAGAGGATAGCCCATGGCCCAGGCTTGCTGGTGCCACGAGCGGCGCAGCGTGAGGCGTCTCACCATGTCCAGAGATTCCCCTACAGATTCTCTCTACACATCCCACCTCCTTCCTGTACCGGCTGCGGTGCTCTCGCTGCGGCGAGCGGTTAACCGGCAACGAGCTTGTCTCGGAGCCGAAATGGACACCCAGAAGACCCCGATTACCTGTCCGCAGTGCAGCCGCTCTGCCTCGATGAAGGTCCCGCTGAAGGTGAACACCCGTCGGGACCGGGGGGCAAGAGACGGGATCCTAAGCGGAAGCCTGTTTGCCTTCTTCTGTGATGGCTGCGGCTACTCTGCGGAGGTCCTGCCTCGCGGGTTCCTCTACCAGGATCCCGCACTCCGCCTGATGGTGTACCTCAGCCCCAGCGGCGATCCGGCCACCCACAACATCCAGCTCCCGACTTCCTTTGGAGACTATCGGCTGCGCGTGGTCAGCGACCGGGTTCGGCTCGTGGAGCAGATCCTCATCCGAGAGTCTGGCTTTGAGGACCGCCACGTGATGCTGTTCAAGGCTCAGGTGAAGTCCACCGTCGACCACGGGCAGGTCAGCGCCCCGGCGTCGATGGTGTTTGCTGGGCTGCTCGGTGAAGCCTCGGAGGTTGCCTTGAGCCTGCCTGATGGCACCATCGTCGCGCTGCCGAAGGCTCACCTCGACGCCACGATCGCCGCATATCCCCTTCAGAGCGAGATCCCGCTGACCTGGATGCGCATCGACTCGGCCTGGGCGGAGGTGAGGCTCGCAGAGCGCGCGCCGGCTCGATCGGGAACCTGGTGGAGCCGGGAGTAGCGCATCAGGGATGATGTTGGGCGGGAGGGCATCATGTCGCGGGTCGCGCTGAGCATCGAGCTGGAGTCCGCCTCCGTTCTCGGCGGCGACATGCTCTGTGGAGTGGTGGTGGTTGTCGTCTCGGAGCCGGTCCGGTGTGATGGGATCCGGCTCGACCTCGGCTGGCATACCGCCGGTCAGGGAGAGTCCGATGCTGCGGTGGTGGTGTCGGTGGAGCTTCCCGGTGGCGACTGGCCTGCAGGCACCAGCCGACAGCCGCTTCAGCTCGTGGTGCCCCATGGTCCGCTCAGTCACTGCGGCGCGCTCATCGAGATCGCCTGGACGCTGACCGCGACGGCAGCGCTGGCCGACGGGACCGCCGCTGCGACCCAAGGGCTCATCCTCAAGCCCGGTCTGCTCTCTGCGGCGCCTGCTCCGGCAGTTCCGCAGATGCCTGCCGTGACTGCCCAGCAGCGACCGCCGGGTCGTCTGCTCGCGCGCCTCCTCCCCACCTTTCTCGGCGTCGGGCTCGCGCTGCTCGGGGTCATTGTGGTGCTCGCGGGTATCGCGGTGATCGTGGCAGCGGGACCAGCAGGCCTCGCGGTCGGTGTGCTGGGGCTGGGCATGATCGTCGGCGGGAGTCGGATGGCGCTGCGGGCCAGCGGTAACGCCGTCGCGCGACGCAAGATCAAGGACATCCAGCTCCAGATCGTCCCGAGGAGCCTGCGGCCTGGTCAGGAATTCCGTGTCGCTGTTGACTTCCGGCCCGCGCAGGACACCAGCGTACGCGAGGTCCGCCTTCGGCTCATCCTTCGAGAGCTGGCCACCGCTGGAGTCGGCGCGCACCGCACCACTCAGACCATCGAGAAGGTGTATGCCAGCGCGCAGATCTGCGGCGCGCGTGACTTCGCGGCGGAGGAGCGGTTCTCTGCCGTCCACATGCTCGCGCTCCCGCCGGATGCTCCCCACAGCTTCTCTGCCCGATCCAACCGCCTGCTCTGGCTGGTCCAGCTCGACATCGACATCGACGACTGGCCTGATCTCACAGAGCCGCACCCCATCCTGGTGTCTTGATGACCTCCAACCGCCGGATCATGCTCTCACGCCGGCCCTGTGGAGAGATCAAGGCAGAAGACTTCTCCCACGTCGTCGAGCCCCTCCAGCCGCTCCGTGCGGGCCACGCTCGGCTCAGAAACTGCTACCTCTCTATTGATCCAGCGATCCGGGGGTGGATGTCCGCCGGAGCCTCCTACATCTCTCCCGTCGCGCTGGGAGCCGTGATGCGCAGCGCGGCGCTCTCGGAGGTGATCGCGGTCAACGGACATCCTCGGCTCACGGTCGGTCAGGTGGTGGTCGGGCTGTCAGGCTGGGAGGACTACAGCGACGTCGGAGCAGACTTCGTGGGACGGGTCGTGCCCGTGGAGCACGACCTCCCGATCACCACCGCCCTGAGCGTGCTCGGGGGAAACGGCCTGACGGCATGGCTCGGGGTTCACGAGATCGGACAGGCACAGCCTGGCGACACGGTGCTGGTCTCGGCTGCGGCTGGTGGCGTCGGCTCCATCGCTGGGCAGCTCGCGCGGCTGGCAGGCTGTCGGGTGGTTGGCCTCGCTGGAACCGACGAGAAGGTTGCGTGGCTGACCGGCTCGCTGGGCTTTCATGGCGGCATCAACTACAAGTCTGCGCGGGCTGGGGCGGGCATCTACACCGCCATTCGAGAGGCCTGCCCCCGCGGCGTGGATGTGTTCTTCGACAGCGTCGGCGGAGACATCCTCGATGCGGCTCTCGGGACCATCCGGGTCGGCGCTCGGGTGGTGCTCTGCGGGGCAATCTCTCAGATCAACGCCGCGACCCTCCCACCGGGGCCGGCGAACTACATCCGGCTGCTGACAAAGCGCGCCCGCATGCAGGGCTTCGTGACCCTGGACTATGCCGACCGCTGGGAGGAGATCTCCGCTAAGCTCGCGGCACACGTCCGCTCCGGCGCGCTTCGACACCGGGAGCACATCGTCGAGGGGCTCCCCCAGGCCCCCGAAGCCCTCATCGGCATCCTGCGCGGCGAGAACCTCGGCAAGATGATGGTCCGGGTCGGCCCGTAGCCTCAGACCCGCAGCTCGGTGCTCTCTACGAGCTCCGCAGCCCATGGCGCCAGCGCAGGACGGACCTCCTCGGCAATGAACTCCGCGACCTGCTCTGGGGCACGGCCCACGAAGGTCGACGGATCGAGCAGCGCGTCGAAGCCTTCGGTGATCGGTGCGAAGTAGTCGTCAGCCTTGATGCGTGCGATGAGGTCGTTGTCTCTCCCAAGCTGCTTGACCTGGCGCGCAGCCTCTTGGCTGTGGACGCGGATGGACTCGTGGACCTCCTGGCGATCTGCACCGGCCTTCACCATCGCCATGATCATGTTCTCCGTCGCCATGAACGGCAGCTCGCTGCGGACTCTCCGCTCGATGACGGCGGGGTAGACGACCATGCCGCCGAAGATGTTGATGAGGGTCTCCAAGATGGCGTCTGCAGCCATGAAGCCCTGACCGAGCACGAGCCGGCGGTTGGCAGAGTCGTCCAGGGTGCGCTCCATCCACTGCACCGCAGCCGTCTGGAGCGTGTTGGCGGAGAGGTTCATGAGGAACCGCGCCAGCGCGCAGGTTCGCTCCGAGCGCATCGGGTTGCGCTTGTAGGCCATCGCTGAGGAGCCGATCTGCTTCTCTCCAAAGGGCTCCTCCAGCTCCTTGAGGTTGGCCAGCAGCCGGATGTCCGTGGCGATCTTGTGTGCGGTACCGGCGAAGCTGCCGAGGACCATCATGATCTCGTGGTCGACCTTGCGCGGGTAGGTCTGACCGGTGACTGCATACCGAGAAGAGAACCCAAACGCCTCCGCGACCTTCTCGTCCAGGCTGCGGACCTTGTCGTGGTCGCCGTCGAACAGGGTGAGGTAGCTGGCTTGGGTGCCCGTGGTGCCCTTGACGCCGCGGAAGCGCAGCCCCTCCAGCAGCCGGCTGAGGTTCTCCAGATCGATGAGCAGCTCCTGGATCCACAGGGTCGCTCGCTTGCCCACGGTGGTCAGCTGCGCGGGCTGGTAGTGGGTGAAGCCCAGGGTCGGCTGGTTGGCCCAGGTCTCTGCGAAGGTTGTGAGGCGCGAGATGGCGCTGGCGAGCTTGGGAGCCAGCAGCCGCAGCCCCTGACGCAGCAGGATCAGCTCGGAGTTGTCGGTGACGTAGCAGCTCGTCGCGCCGAGGTGAATGATCGGGCGGGCGAGGGGAGCGACGTCGCCGAGCGCGTGGACGTGGGCCATCACGTCGTGGCGGAGCTGGCGCTCGTAGCGTGCGGCAGCTTCGAAGTCGATGTCGTCGAGGTGCGCCCTCAGCTCATCGAGCTGCTCATCCGAGATCGGCAGCCCGAGGGACTGCTCTGCCTCCGCCAGCGCCAGCCACAGCCGCCGCCAGGTCCGGAATTTGTTCTGGTCAGAGAAGACATGCGCCATCTTGGCGCTGGCATATCGCTGGACGAGGGGGCTGGAGTAGCGGGTGCGGTCAGTCATGAAGCCCTCAGGGTGACAAATGGCGCGTCAGATATCCCGTCTACTACACAGCGCCCGAGGCTGGCGGTTATTGGTGCCAGGATCTCACCGGAGTCCACAATGCTCGTCCTCCTCCTCGCCTGCGGCGCCAACGTCAGCACCGACTACCCGCTCAACACCGACCCCGATGACGCAGACTCCGGTGTCTATGATGTCGATGCGGACGGAGACGGTGTCTACTCTCAGGAAGACTGCGATGACGGCGACCACACGATCTACCCCGGCGCGGACGAGATCTGCGACGGAGAGGACAACAACTGCAACGACGCCGTAGACGAGGGCGTGAGCATCACCGTCTACACCGACGGCGACGGCGACGGCTACGGCGACGATGAGACGGCCATCGAGGGCTGCGACGGGGTCTCAGGGATGGTCGCGGTGGGCGGGGACTGCAACGACACCCGCACCGACATCAACCCCGACGGCGCTGAGATCTGTGACAGCAGCAGCAACGACGAGGACTGTGACGGACTGATCAACGATCTCGACCCGAGCGTCGACACCGCCACGATGTCTGTCGGCTACCTCGACGACGACGGCGACGGCTACGGCGACGATGACGTCTCTGCTGCGGCCTGTAGCCTCTCGGAGAGCTACATCGCGGCCGGCGGCGACTGCGACGACACCGACGCCTTCATCAACCCCGGCGAGCCCGAGGTCTGCGATGAGTTCGCGGTAGACGAGGACTGCAACGGCTTCTCCGACGACGACGATCCCGATCTCGATCCCACCCTCGCCCTGACCTGGTACCCCGACGTCGACGGCGATGGCTTCGGGGATCCCACCAGCGGAGTCGTCTCCTGCTCGGGGGTCTCTGGCTACATCGAGGACGGCACCGACTGTGACGACACCGACCCCGATGAGAACCCGACAGACGGCTGCGACTGGGACGGCACCTACACCGGCACGGTCTCCATGACCGCAGACTGGACCGGCCTGACCGATACCTGCATCGGGACCGCGACGGTCGATGTCGACGACGAGGCTGAGCCGCAGCTTGAGGGCACCCTGAGCTGTGCCTGGAGCGGCTTCTTCTCGCACATCTTCGGCTCGATCACGGGAACCTTCGAGGGCGAGCTCGTCGACGCCAGCGATGCTGAGGGCGAGATGATGCTCAGCACGAAGGTGACCGAGAGCTTCACCGGAGCCTTCATCGCGCCGGGCAACCTCACCATCGAGATGTCCGGAACAGGCAAGGTGCTCACCTACGACATGACCCTCGACCTGGCCCGATAGTCGAGCTCAGCGGCAGGGAGCGTAGCGAAGGCGATCGCCGCCAGTCGAGCACAGTGCCGTGCTCGGCTCGCGCTCAAGTGCCCGGATCGATCGTTGTGATCGTCGCTGTGGCCTGGCCCTTCGCGAACCGAAGCTCGACCGAGTCGCCTGGGGTCAGCTCAGCGGCGTCTCGAACCGCCTGACCATCCTGAAGGGTGAGGGCGTAGCCGCGCGAGAGGACCGCGAGGGGAGAGAGGGCGTCGAGGCGGTGGGTGGTCGCGGCGAGTCGCTCGCCCTGTGTGGTGAGGCTGCGCTGCATCGCAGCGATCAGGGCTGCCGAGAGGGCGGCGACCTGCTGTCGACCGGACTCGACGCGGTGCTGCGGGCTGCGGAGCTGCTCTCGGAGAACCCGGAGGAGCTGCTCACGCGCCATGAGGTCGCGCACCATGGCCTCGGACAGTCGGCTGTGAAGATCGTCCTTGCGGCGACGACCGTCTGCGATTCGGGCTTTAGGGTGTCGGAGGCGGCTCTTTGCGACCGCGACGAGCTGTCGGCGCGCCATGAGGTCACGCACCATCGCCCGGCGCATGCTCTTGCCAAGCTCGACCGACCGCTGCCGGCCCCGCACGACCTGTGCGGTCGGATCTCTCAGCAGTCGCTGCTGGTGGGCGAGGTGGGTGCGCTGGCGACGGATCTGCTGGTCGGTTCGGCGGCGCAGGTAGTCTGCCGCCCGATTGAGCCGGTACTGAAGCTCTGCACGCACTGGAACGACCAGAACTGCGGCCTTGCTTGGGGTCTCGGCGCGCCGGTCTGCGACCAGATCCGCGACGCTGTGATCGGTCTCGTGTCCCACAGCGCTGACCACTGGAATCCGGGATGCCGCGATGGTCCGGGCGACGATCTCTTCATCGAAGGCTGCCAGAGCCTGCCGGCTTCCGCCGCCGCGGCCCACGATGATGACCTCGCTGCGTCCGTGGTCGTTGAGCAACCTCACGGCCGCTGCGATGTCTTCTGCGGCTCCGCGACCCTCGACCTTGCACGGCGCGAGGTACAAGGTGACCCCAGGGAAGCGGTCGAAGATGCCGCGCTGGATGTCGTGGAGAACCGCTCCGGCGGTGCTGGTCGCGATGCCGATCGCGCGGGGAAGGCTCGGCAGGGGGCGCTTTCGGCTCGGATCCAGCAGGCCCTCTTTGTGGAGCTGACGCTTGAGGGCCTCGACCCGGCGCTGGTGGATGCCGAGTCCCAGCGGCTCGATCTCTTTCACCTTGAGCTGAATCTCGCCCTTGTTTGCCTGCAAGGCGAGGCAGCCCTTGAGGAACACTTCCTCGCCCTCTGCAGGACGCCAGTCCAGCTTCTGAACCCGGCCGGAAAACAGCACGCAGCGCACCAGGGATCGGCTGTCCTTGATGCTGAAGTACCAGTGCCCCCCCCGAGATACCGACATCCCCTTGATCTCACCCTTTACCCAGACGTCTGGAAAGAAGTCATCCAGGCAGCGCTTGAGGCCTCGTGACAGCTCGGTCACCGTCAGGATGGCGCGGGTGGGGGGGACGGTCTGCTCCACGATGCTCCGGGTTCTCGCTTGTCGATTCGATGTATCCGATCTGTCTCTGCGGTGGAACATCCTTCAGCGGGTGGCAAGAGTTGCTCTAATCACAGGGGTTTAGGAACACAGAGGCGGATCCGAACCCAGTGGTGAGGAGAATGCAATTCCACATCACTTACACCTATAAGGAGCAGTCATAACCAAATTCAAGGTACTCATCGTTGACGATGAGCCCAACATTATTCGCGTGACCGCGCGATTTCTCCGAAGATGTGGGGCCCTGGTGCTCACCGCAGCGTCCGGTGAGGAAGCCCTCGCGGTCATCTCTCGTGAGCCTGGACTCGACTGTGTGCTGAGCGATGTCATGATGCCAGGCATCACCGGAATCGAGCTGATCTGTCGTCTTCCCTGCGCGCTGCGGCGGCGGGCCGTCTTGTTCACAGCATCGGTTCTTGAGGTCAGGGACCACCAAATGATCCCAGATGGTGTGCCTGTGCTGCGCAAGCCGGTCGACAATTCGGTCCTTCACGACGCCGTTGTCTGTGCTGCCGCGCGCATCTGAGAGCGGACGAAGGCAGCCACTGGGTTAGCGAGCGTTCGTGTTCATGTGGATGCTCACAGCTTGTGGAACCTTCATCGTCGGCGCCGAGGTCGATGCATGGGGGGACTTTGTGGTCGGCGATGTCGGCCAGCTGCCGGTCTTGGATGCGCGCACTGCAGAGGACTGGGCACTCGGGCACATTCCTGGTGCCTCGCAGGTTCACTGGACGGAGCTGACCGGGATGGACGCCACGGAGCTGTGGGGGGTGCTGCCGGTCGATGCGCTGACCGCGCTGCTCTCAGAGCGGGGCGTCTCGAGCGAGGCTCCGGTGGTGGTCTACGGCTCTGGTCCCTCTGGCTACGGCGACGACGGCAACGTCTACTGGGCGCTGCGCTACCTGGGACACACGCAGGTGCGCGTCCTCAACGGAGGCTGGCCGGGCTGGCTGGCGACCGACGGGGTGGTCTCGGAGTCACTGGATCCGCCGGATTCAGTCGTGTTCAGCCCCGAGGTCGATCCCTCCGTGCTCGCGACGACTGAGCAGGTTGCGTCGTTTGGTGGCGTGCTGCTCGATGTCCGCTCTGAGGACGAGTGGCTCGGCGGTCACATCCCCGGAGCGATCTGGATGGAGTGGACGGCGGTCTACGATGGGGCGCTGACCCTCCGCCCGGAGTCGGATCTCCGCGCGCTGTTCACCGAGCTGGGGATCACCGAAGACACCCCGGTGATCGTCTACTGCGCAGGCGGGATCCGCGCGGGACACACCTTCATGGTCCTCGAGGCGCTCGGCTACAGCGACGTCCGGAACTACGTCGGATCCTGGTCTCGCTGGACGGCGGAGGGCGGCGAGATCGCGTACACCGCGCAGTAAGACGTGATGGAGAACGGGAGCATCTGGGGACCTGCGCGCACGGCCGCCGGGTGGCTACTCTGGAATCACCATCACGTAGATGCGCCGGTAGTCTCGGGTGGTGTCCTCTGCGCGCCCCTGGGCGGAGAGGGCCAGCCATATCTGGTCGTCCTGACCGCGGATGACCGAGAGGTCCTGGTTGCCGACGGTACCTGTCTCCAGCCGTCGGGCTTGTGCGGGATCGGCGGCAGGCGCGATGTTGATCGGGTTGAAGCTGTCGTCGTCCCTGCTGACGTAGACCAGGCGGGTGCCGTCCGGGGTCCAGGCGGGGCCGCGGTGGTTGAGCACGACGTCCTCGGCGATGAGGCGCGGCGCCTGCGGGGTGGTGACGTAGAGGTCGAATTCGTCTGCATCGCGGTGGTTGGAGTAGAAGGCGATGTACTTCCCGTCTGGACTGTAGGCCGGCCGTGTCTGGGTGCTGCCAAGCTTCGTGATCACCTGCGGCGCGGGGTTGGTGATGTCGGGGATGAGGTAGATCTGGTCGCCGGAATCGCTGTGCCCGACATAGGCCACCGAGCGGCCGCTGGGCGACCAGGTGGCGTACAGCTCGGCGGCGGAGGCGCTCGTGGTCAGCTGAGTCGGCGGGGCGGTGAGGTTGTGGACATCGAGGAGGTAGAGGTCGCCCTGTCCCGTGCGTGCGCTGGTGAACACAATCCACCGACCATCCGGCGACCACGCCGGTCCCCCATCCGCGCCAGGTGCAGAGCCGATGGCCCCGCTGAGGTTGAGGTAGAGGTCGTAGTCCTGCCCGGATCCGGAGGCGCTGTAGACAAACGTGCCCATCGCGGCTGGCGACCAGCTGAGCTCGTGGGTCACCGACTCGCTGCTGGCGGTGGAGAAGCCTGCGGTGAGACTGGAGGTCCCTCGGGACAGCGGTGCGACGGAGACTGCGGTCCCTCCGCCCGGCGTGTAGATGTACAGCTCCAGCTTCTTGATGTTGTGATAGTTTACTTCATACGAGAGCTTGGAGCCATCGGGTGACCAGACCGGGGCCTGGCAGTTGGCGTCGTAGTCAGGGGTGACCAGTCGGGCTCCTGCGAGCGCAGCAGCAACAGTGAGCAGGATCATTCCATGGGCTCCAATCAGAAGACGGCGGAGAGGGTAGCGAGCATGCTCAAGCCGACGGCGGAGTAGTCCTCGTCGTCGCTGAGGCGGCCCCAGGTGCGGTCAGCGGAGAGCTTGACCCCGGATCCCAGCAGGGTTCCTTGTCCGGGCTCTCGATACTCCGCGCACAGCTCTCCGCCGGCAGCGATGGCGGATGCGGACGCCGTCAGCATACCGGAGCTGCCAGAGAGTCCGGGAATCGCGCCGTAGCGGGCGAAGATGCTGGGACGGATGCGGACCGACTCCGCGAGGGCCAGCTCGCGTCCAATGCGCCCCCCCACAGACCATGCCGAGCCGCCAGAGACGATGCGGTTCTGGGCATCGAGGTAGCTGATCGGGCTGAGCTGCACGAGCCCGCCGAGCACGACTGGACCGAGTGGCTGGGTGAGAGAGACCTGTAGGACGGGAGCAGGGATGAGGGCCTCAGCCGCCTCTCCCAGCAGCATCATGCCGCCGGCATCGATCTCCAGGCGGGTGAGCTGGAGCGCGGTGCGACCTCGGCTGCCGATCGCGCTCATCGGCAGGGTGACGACCGCCTCGGTGCGCGCGGCCACTGTGACCTCTTGTCCGTTGACACGGTAGCTGCCGATGGGCAGACCGACACGGAGGGGCAGAGCGGTGCGCCCCTGGAGGTGAAGCGCGGCTCTGCTGATGAAGTCCTTCAGCTCTGCGCTGAGGATGAGCCCGGTGCTCTCCAGCTGGAGGCTGGCGGTCATGCCGGGGTAGGGGGCCTCGATGGTGAGGAAGCCGAATTGCTGGCGGTAGCTGTCCGCGAGTCGGGTGGCCGCCTGGGCCTGTGCTGGCGAGGGCGCGACGGCCGCGGCACCTTCAGCCATCGCGATGGCCCCCTCGATGTCCAGCCGCTCCCAGGCGACCTGTCCGGCCAGCTCGTAGACCTCAATGGTCTGCCCGGCGGGAGACTCCAGCGCCTGTGCCAGCTCTGCGGCGGCATCCTCGAACCAGCCGCGTCGGATGAACAGCGCGGCTTGGTTGAGGTGGTGGCTGACATCCTCTCCAGCGCGGACGGTCTGGATGAGAAAGAGCGCCAGGATCAGGGTGGGCATCAGGACTCCCCGGTGCGGTAGCAGGCGACCCAGTGATCGGGGCCGATGTCGAGTCGTCTTGGTATCACCCGCCCTCCGCTGAGCCGAGCATGGGAGCATGCGCTGGGCTGAGGACACGCCTGGAGAGCGCGCGCTTCCGAGGCGTCTGAACTCCCGAGGAGCAGAAGGGTGTAGGGATGGCGAGCCTGAGAGAGTGCTGCGGCGGGCAGGACCTCGATGATCCGCCCGGCGAGCATCACGACGATTCGGTCGGCGGCGTATGCGATGAGCTTGAGATCGTGGCTGATGATGAGGTGGCTCTCTGCGCTGCTCAGCAGCAGCTCAAGGAGGTCTGCGCGCTTCGCGGCATCGAGGCCGGTGGTCGGCTCATCGGAGATGAGCAGCCTTGGCTGGGCGATGAGCACTCGCGCGAGTCCGAACCGCCGTCGCTCTCCCCCGGAGAGGTGCCTGGGATATGCCGCGCCGCGTCCCCCAAGACCGACCCGCTCCAGCGCCGCCGCCGCGACCTCTCCGGCGGGCGAATCGGGTCGGTGGAGCCGCGCGGAGTGCCGCAGCATGGACGACAGGGACATGCCGGGGTTGAGGTGGGCATCGGCAGACTGAAACAGGACCTGCAGCCGACGACGGAGGGGGCGAAGCGGCGTGCGCGGTGTCAGCGTGGTCTCGAAGAGGCAGACCGTTCCTGCAGTGGGCGTGAGCAGGCCGGCGGCAGCACGCGCGAGGGTGGTCTTTCCTGACCCGCTCTCTCCGATGAGCCCGACCACCTCACCCTGGTGGACCGTCAGTGCTGTGCGGTCGAGGACCCGTGGACCGACCGAGAGCAGGCCCCTCCGGTAGCGATGGGTGTCGACGTCGATCGTCACGACTGGAGCACCACGGCGGAGTGGCGTGCGGACACCGTCGAGCTGAAGCTGCGCCTGCATGCTCACCAGTGCATCGGAGGAGAGGGCGCGGAGGACTCCCTCCTGCATCCGGAGAATCCGATCTGCGAGTCCTGGGAGGATGCCGATGTCATGCGTGATGAGCAGGATCCCCATGCCCTCCTCACGGAGCTGGCGAAGCTGGCGCAGGAATCCGCGCTGGATCGGCGTGTCGAGGCCAGTGGTGGGCTCGTCGGCGATCAGGAACCGGGCGCGCTGGGCGAGGGCGATGGCGATGCAGACCCGCTGCGCCATTCCACCAGACAGCTCGTGGGGGTAGAGCCGACGGACGGCCTCAGGATCGGAGAAGCCCGCACGCTTGAGCCAGGGCGCGGGGTCTTCTCCTTGTGGGCTCACGGCCTTGAGGTGACGCTGCACGGTCCAGCGGGGATCCAGCGCGCTGCTGGCATCTTGGGGCAGGTAGCTGAGGGCGCCACGGATGCCCTTGAAGGACTGCTGAAGGGGGCGGTGCTGCACACCACGGAGGGTGACCTCCAGCTGTCCTTGGACTGTGAGCCCGGGGGGGAGGATGCCGAGGAGGGCCCGTGCGGTGAGGCTCTTGCCGGAGCCGGAGTCTCCGACCAGGGCGAGCAGCTCCCCAGCGTGCAGGGTGAGGCTGACACCAGACAGCAGCGGTCGCTGCCCGGTATGGATGGTGAGATCAGTGAGGATGAGGCTATCCATGTTCGATCTCGTTGAGCTGTCCTGCTGCCAGGGTGGCGGCCAGCACCGTCAGCCAGATCGCCAGGGCCGGCGCGAGCCAGGCGAGCGCATTGCCATCCTGGATGCCGAACTCAAACGACAGCATGTTGCCCCAGGAGGGCTGAGGCTCCTCGACGCCGAAGCCGCCGATATAGCTGAGGGTGGACTCAAGGACGAGAAAGGCACCGAACAGGTAGAGCAGGTGCCGTCCGATCAGCACCCGGCAGTTGCCCCACAGCAGCTCACGGAGGAGGACGGCAGCACTCGACATGCCGTGGGCCTGCGCTGCCTCGACAAAGTCGGCGCTGCGGAGGTCCTCGATTCGCCCGGCGATCGCCTCGCCGAGCGTCGGGACATAGGCGAGGCCAGCAGCCAGCGCGAGGACCACAGGGGCATCGCCGTAGATCGCGCAGATAAGCAGGACGAGCACAAGCCTCGGCAGCGAGGCGACCACGGAGAAGAGGTAGCGGAGGACCTGGGAGCTGGCCCCACCGAGCCAGCCGCTCAGCCCGCCGAGGCTTCCGCCCAGCAGCAGGCAGCAGAAGCAGGCCAGCGCTCCGTGTCCGACGAAGGCCTCTGTCGCAGTCACCATGCGCCACCAGACATCTCGGCCGAGGTGGTCACAGCCCAGCCAGTGCGCAGCAGACGGCCCGAGCCCCGCGCGTCCGGGGGAGACGTCAGAGACCACGTCGTAGCCCGCGAGGAGGCTGTAGAGCCAGACACCGATCAGGCTGACCATCGCGGCGACGGGGAGGCGACTCATCGCGTGATCCTCAGCCGGGGATCGATGAGCAGGCGGGCGACATCTGCCAGCATTCGCGCCCCGCACACTGCCACAGCGGCCAGCAGCGCGAGCCCCATCGAGAGCGGGTAGTCTCGCTGCAGCGCCGCCTCCCACATCAGCGCACCTGCGCCGTTGAGCAGCAGGACCTTCTCGACGATGACCAGTCCTCCTGTGAGGAACGCCACCTGACTGGCGAGGCTGACCAGCAGCGGCGGCAAGAGGTTGCCGAGGATGTGGGGATACAGCGGTGTGCCTCGGGTCCGAGCCGCCTCCAGCCAGGGGCTCTCTTGGATGCGCTGCATGGCTGCCGACAGCTCACCGCTCATGCTGCTGAGCGCCCCAGAGCCGACGGCGAGGATGGTGATCGCCAGCGCGCTGCGCATCGGCGAGTCCACCAGCGGCAGCGCGAACCAGGCTGGGCGGGTGATGTGGCCCGCCTGATACAGGGCGAAGGTGCTCTCGTTGAGAGAGAACACCGCGAGGTGTGCCAGCAGGAAGATCGGCGCGACGCTCACCGCATGGGCCAGCCGCCACCGGCGTCCGCTCCAGGCGATCACCGTGGACAGCCCCAGAGAGAGGAGGAGCGCGGGAGCGAGCAGCCGCAGCGAGCGGCGTGCGCTGTCGGTGATCAGCCCGAGCACAGGGGCACCGGGCCGCACCGTGAGGCTGCTGCCAAGATCTCCGGTGAGGAGGTGACCGGTGCGTGTCCACAGCGTCTGGTCCAGTCCCCACTCTGCCTCGAGGCCCGCACGGATGTCCTCTCCGCCGACGAGCGCCACCGGATCCCCCGGTGCAGCCCACAGCAGAACCTGCACCAGGACGAGGACCCCGACCACCAGCCCGACGAACCACAGCAGGTGCCGCAGGATCGCCGCGAGCAGCCGGAGCGTGCTCGCGGCTACATTCCCCAATCTCCCGCCCAGGTGAAGTAGTAGAAGGGGTGAATGATTACGCTCTTGACCCGTGCTGACATCGCGCTGTAGCTGTCGAGGGTCCAGAGGAACACCATCGGGGTGTCCGCGTGGACGATCGCGTGGAGCTCTCGGAGCGCGGCCTTCTTCTCCTGGGGATCCCGGGTGGAGCGCGCGGTCTCGAGGAGGGAATCGACCTCAGCAGAGCGGTAGCCGGTGAAGTTGCGGCTGCCCCGAGAGTGGAACTGCTCGCGGACATCTTCGTTCCGGTCAAAGCTCCACTGCGAGAGGATGAGATCGTAGTCGCGGTCGCTCCAGATGGAGGACTTCCAGGCGGCATCGTCGAGGAAGTCGACCTCGACCTTCAGCCCAGCGGACTGAAGCTGGCTCTGGAGGTTGATCACGACCTCCTGTGCGGACTCCAGGCTCTTGTGTGCAGAGATCCGCAGCGACAGCGGCGCGTCGTCCTTCATCCAGCCGGAGCCCTCCAGGACATAGCCCGCAGTCTCCAGGAGATCCGCCGCGGTGCTCGGCTCGTGAGCGCGGGGGCGGACATCGTGGTTGTAGTAGGGACTCGAGCGCACAAACGGACCCGACAGCACATCGCCAGTGCCGACCGGAGCGAGCAGGGCCTCGACATCGACGAGGCTTGCGATGGCCTGCCGCACTGCGACATCATCAAACGGCGCTCGGCTGAGGTTGAAGCCGAGGTACCACCAGGAGTTGGTCTGGTAGGGATACAGCTCGACGCCCCGGTTGTTCTGCAAGACCGCGAGATCCCGGGGAAGCACCCGCACGAGGGCCTCCAGGCTCTCGTAGACCAGCAGCTTGGCTTGGTAGTTCTTGTCGGAGACCTCTCTCATCACGATCTCTGGAATCCGGGCGGCGGTCCGATGGTCGACGAACCGACTCAGCGTGATGGAGTTGTCCTCGTTGTATCGATCCAGTCGATAGCTTCCGGTTCCGATCGGCGCAGTGCGGAACGGGTCTGTTCGCTTGATCGTCGTGCCACCGAACGCATGTGCCGGCAGGATCTTGAAGAAGAGCTTGTCCTGTGGACGGGCCTGGGGCTCGCTAAAGGTGAGGCGGACGGTGAAGGTGTCGAGCTGCTCGGCGGTCTCGATCCACGAGACCCGGCCAGCCTCGGTAGAGAGCGTCGCTGGGTTCTTCAGGGCCTCGATGGTGAACACGACGTCCTCGGCGTTGAACCGGTGTCCGTCGTGCCAGCGCACGTCCTGACGAACGGACAGCTCCATCGAGCGCCCGTCCTCGGCGAGGGTGAAGCCTTCGGCGAGCATCGGCGTGGTCGCCAGCTCTTGGCTGTCGGTGAACAGCCCCTCGAAGAGCAGCTCATCGATCCGAGCCTCGCTCATCGTGGTCGTAAACAGCGGGTTGACGATCGCCGGGCTTTGATCCTCTGCGTAGCGCAGGGGGGCGGCAGAAGCGGAGAGGATCAGCAGGCTTGTCAGCATGGAAACCACCAGAGTTCAATTCTCTTTGGAGTCGCCGAGACGCTCGAGGCCTTCGAGGACCACGAGATCGGAGAGGGTCTCGTCGAGGCCGACGATCTCGGGCCAGGATGACGCCAGCGGAGCAAGGTACTCCAGGGCCGCTCGGCTTCGGCCCGACTGGAAGCTCGCCGTGGCGAGGGTGACGAAGAGGCCAGGGGGATTGAGCGTGCTGACCGCTCGGCTGTGCTCGACGTCGAGGGCGAGCTGCCCCAGCGCGAGGGCGACCTGAGGGGTGTCACGGTGTCGACGGGCGAGGTCGGTCAGCAGCCGCGCACGATAGCCGGCGACGAGCTGCAGCTCGTCGAGGACCGCCGCTCCCTCAGTGCTGACGGCACTGGTGCCGCTGCTGAAGGCGTCGAGGTGTGCATCGAGCTGGCGCACGAGGTCTCGTGCTGACTGGGGATCGTCGGTCAGCGCTGTCAGGCCGAGCGCGGTGAGAGTGCCGGCCAGTCCGTCGTCTCCTGCTGCCCAGCGCGACGAGAACAGCAGCCCGGCGAGCCCCTCGAGTGGGGCCTCTCTGGGTGCGTGGACCGCTGCGAGGGTGCCGAAGATCAGTGGGCTGTAGAGCGTGCGGCTGTGGCCGGTGGTCTGCTCGGTGATCAGCGGACCCTCTGGGCATGCCGAGAGGGGGGCGAGGTCCTGCTGAGCGCGCGCGAGCCGGTGCGCGGCGATGCAGCCCGCGAGTCCTGAGCCCTCGACGTCATCCAGGCTCACCGAGAGCTGCGCGGCGAGATCGGCGACCGCTGGATCGCTGTAGTCACCGCCCCGAGCCAGCCAGCTTCTGGCGCGGTCGGGAGCCTCAGCCTCGATGGCTGCGAGCGCGGCAATGACCGGCATGGCACTTCCTGCTGGAATCCCGCTGCGAGAATCCCAGGTGCTGAACGTGCGCTCCCAGACGGCGGCAGACAGCAGCGCGAGGTCCTGCTCGACCTGGGACAGCGCCGCCGCAGCGCGCTGACCGGGCTCACCGCCGCGCTCGAGTGCGCCGTGGAGATCGTTTCGGTGCAGTCGGATCCAGCCCTCCCGATCCGCAGCGATGGCCTCGCTCAGTGACGCTGGACGAGCCAGAAGTGCGGCTGGCCAGCCCCCATCGAGGGGGCCGGCGATGGGCTGGGGATCCACCTCAGTGCACCCCCACAGCAGCAGCATGCCAGCAGTCATCGTCAGTGAGCCTACTCTCCCTCGTAGTTTGTGCCCGAGGAGTGGGTGCGGTCAGGGTGCTGATCGGGATCGATGTTGGCGCTGCTCTGGCGAATCTCGATGGTGTCCTCGGTGAGGGTGAGTGGCTCAAGGAGCAGCTCACCCTTCTTGTAGTAGAGGCGCGACTCGCTGATGTGATAGCCGGGCCGGAAGAGCTCAATGGCGTAGTCCTGCCGCTTGTCGAGCTTGATGCGTTCGCCGGTCTCGTCGCGGAGGTAGTCGATGGTGAACCGCCCCGCGGAGTCGGTCACCAGCTCGACGTTGCCCGGAGCGAGGCTGACCACGACACGATCCATCGGCTCGCCGTTGCGATCGATGACCTGTCCGGTGATGTGGCGGTTGGATGCGCAGCCGACGAGGGCGAGGGTGAGGATGCTGAGCAGGCGGGGCATCAGTTCTCCAGTCGTCGTTGGATGTCGTCCAGCTTCTCAAGCTCGCTCACTGCGAGAGAGACGCGGCCGCTGTCGCGCCCCTGTGCGTGCTCCTTGAGCTTCTGCCAGTGCCGGATGGACTTCGCCAGGAGCTCAAGGTCGGACTCGGAGTCGTAGAACAGGCCCTGGTATGAGGCGGCCTGGATCTCATAGATCTCGGCTTTCTTGGTGAAGATCAGCTCTGAGGGGAGCCGCTGCCAGTAGCGCTCGGCGAGGCTGGCCTGCTCCAGGGCGCGGGTGTAGCTGCCGCGGTTGGCGTAGTAGCGGGCGTAGTCGGTGAGGTAGACGGGGTTGTATTGGTTCTCTGGCTTGCGCATCAGCTCGTCGAGGTACTGCTGGGTCGCGCGGGTGTCGTTGTTCCGCTGGGCGTTCATCAAGAGCAGCGCGCGAGAGCGGGTGTAGTCGACACTCGAGAACCCCACGGTCTCCAAAGCGAGGATGTCTGAGCGGTTCAGGTCACCAGCGCTGGCATCTTCGGAGTAGCGGCTGATGTCGACCGGCTCAGCCTCGATGGGGTCCATCGTGCGGTGGTCTTCGTCATCGAGGAAGGCGAGGGGATCGTCTTCTTCTGCCGTTCGAGACCGGCTCGCCGTCGCGGTCGATGGTGGACGAGCGGCGGGCGGACTGGCTGCTGGACGGGGGCGAGTCGGCTCGCTCCTCACAGGCTCAGCGCGGACGGGAGCTGCTGCGACGGTGACAGGCGCTGGTTCCTCGACCGGCTCGACCTCAGCGACCGCCGCCACATCCTCAGCGACGGGCTGGGTGGCTTCTTCAGCAGCAGGTGGAGCCGCCTCCAGTGTGTGCGAGGCGATGGGTTCTGGCTGTGAGAGGGTTCTGGAGAGGCTCCAGAGCATCGCGCCGCCGCCACCACAGGTGATGAGTGCGCCCGCTGCGACAGCAAGCGCGATGAGCGGTGCATTGCTGCGTCTCGGCAGCGGATCCTCATCGAAGGAGTCCTCGAAGGGCTCCTGCTCCTCGACGCTGGGGCGTCTCACTGGCGGGGGCGCACGCTCGATGAAGCGGACCGGCGGCGGGTCGCTCTCTGGGGAGGGGCTGGGCTCGACAGAGGGCGGCAGCGGTGCCGCGGGCTGGTGTCCGCGAAGAAACCCAGCGGTGGAGTTTGGATCGAAGACCTCGTCCTCGCGGAGGATCGGGGTCGGCAGGTGTGGCTCGTGCTCTGCACGGCCTGGATCAACCGGCGCGGAGAGAAAGGCGGTGACCTCTGCTTCTTCGATTCGGGGGGCCTCCTGAATGGCGGTGACCTGCTCGGAGGGGAATTCGATGAAGTCTGTCGTGTCGGACAGCTCGGGCGACTCCAGCTCGAGCAGCGCAGCGGTTGTCTCTGTGTCCCTGACAGCCCGCGCTGGCGTGGCTGCGAGCTCGGAGGGCCGATCGGGTGGGCGTAGATTCTGTGGTGGCGCGCTGCTGGGGGGCTGCTCGGTGGCGAAGATCTCCGCTCGGATGGAGACGAGGACAGGATCAGGTCCCGAAGCGGCAGGCTGAGCCTGAGGGCGCTTGTCGCGTCGTGCCTCGAGCGGTCGGGGCGTCTCGGCTGGCCTCTGGGCTGCCCTGCGCGCCACATCAGCCGGCACGGCAGCGGGAGCCTGAAGAGAGCGCTCGGGCACGGGGCTCGGTGCGGTCGGCAATGGACCCTCTGTCCGCCGGCTGCCGCTGCTGTCGATGATCTGACTGATGAAGTGTCGGGTGTCGTCGACGATGGTGGAGAACGAATAGCCCGCCATCAGACCACGGAGGTCTTCTCGCAGCACGAACGCACGCTGGAAGCGGTGCCGTGGGTTGAGGGACAGGGCCCGATACAGCACCTTGTCCAGCCCAGGCATGACCTCGCGAATCTGGAGAAACTGAGCGGTGATCTCTACACGACGGATGCGGTTGATGGTCTGGAGGTTGCTCTCGGATCGGAACAGCGCCTCCAGGGTCAGCATCTCGAACAGCAGAGAGCCGAGGGAGAAGATGTCTGAGGCCGGCGTGAGCTTCTGATCGGGGTGGGTCTGTTCGGGGGAGAGGTACTCAACGCGGACCGGAACCGGGTTCTGGAGGCCGCCGTGGGAGAGGACTGTCGGAGAGCGCGACAGCCCGTAGCTGCCGAGGACGACCTTGCCCTCGCGGGTGACCTGGATGGCGCTGGGCTTGAGCGCGAGGTGCAGGACGCTGCCCGCGCCGGTGCCCTTTCCAGGCCGTCCGTGCAGGGCCTCCAGGCCGTTGCAGATCTGCGTGGCGAGGTTGAGGTAGACGTTGTGGGGAATCGGCGTGTCGTTCTCACGGCACCACCGCAAGACACGCTCCAGGCTCACACCCTCGACCAGATCCTCGACAATGAACCGATCGTCGCCGTCTGCAACCCAATCGAGAACCCGGACTAAGAAGGGGTGCCTGACCCCCAGCAGATCACGAACCCGGGCCTCGGTAGAAGCCATTCGGGTCGTGTCGTGGAGAACGTAGGGCAGGATGCGCCGCACGAGCACGCTCTGGCTTCCCTGCTCGTCGAGGATGCCGTGGTAGCTCTCCGCGACTCCCCCCGTTCCGAGCTTTCGGATGAGGGTGAACGGCCCGACGGTCTTGGGCAGGAGCATCATGGTGGATCTCTCCTGGTGTAAGGGCAATCGCCCACTCGGCAGCGTACTTCTGCACGCATGCTTCAAATTTCTGATAGCGCGCTGACTATCCGATGGTCAAGGCAGAGGTTAGTAAGGAAGCACAATGATCTGGTTTCTCCTCACAAGCTGTGCCCTGACCGCTCGCCACTCCGGGCTCCTGGAGGTGGATGGCAGCGACCTCCGTCTTCATGAGCCAACCGGCGGCACCCGAATGCTCCTGCCCGGATCCGACGATCCCGAGCTGGTGCACTTGGGTGGCTGCACCGTCGAGATCGAGGGCGCGACCTTTCTCCGTCGCATGACCGTTCGGCGCTGGCGAGTCACAGATGCTGGAGATGGAAGTCAGCCATTCATCGGCCAGCTCACCCGGCCCGGTGCGCAGTACATACTTGAAGACTGGAACACCGGCACCGTGCTCTACCTGAATCCCGACTCCCTCGGCACCCTGCCGCAGCATGTCGGAGACACTGTGCTCGTGGTCGGATTCATCAGCGGTGCCCAGCAGGTCACGGTCGTTTCCTGGCGGAGCCTGAGTGGGGGGTGATATGGCGTGGGCCTTTTCAACGGCGCCCACCCAACTCATCGGAGCCCGCCCATGTCCCGTCGTCTCGCCCTCTTGTCTGTCTCGGACAAGACTGACATCGAAAAGCTCGGCTCAGGTCTGGTCAAGGCTGGCTACACCCTCCTGTCCACAGGAGGAACAGCGCGTGCGCTTCGGGCTGCGGGCCTGCCGGTCGTGCCCGTCAACGAGCTGACGGGTCACCCAGAGATCATGAACGGCCGGGTCAAGACCCTGCACCCCAAGATCCATGGTGGCATCCTCGGCCTGCGCGACACCCACGCCGACGAGGCTGCGGCGCACGGCGTGGAGTGGATCGATGTGGTCGCGGTGAACCTCTACCCGTTCGAGTCGACGGTCTCCCGGCCCGGTGTCACGTTGCCGGAGGCTGTCGAGCAGATCGACATCGGCGGTCCGTCTATGGTTCGCTCTGCGGCGAAGAACCATCGCTATGTCACGGTCCTCACCAGCCCGGCAGACTACGACAGCGTGCTCGCTGAGATCGAGGGGGGTGGGGTCAGCGACGAGACCCGTCAGTCCCTTGCGGTCCGCGCCTTCCAGCACACCGCAGCCTACGACGCGCTGATCTCCACCTGGCTCTCCAGCCGTCTTGAGGTCGCGGAGGCCCCAGCAGAGGCGGCCATCCCGCTTCGGCAGGTGCAGTCGCTGCGCTACGGCGAGAACCCCCACCAGGCTGCGGTGTTCTATGCCTCTCCCGGTGAGGGCGGGCGCTCTCTGGCGCGGGCTACACAGCTTCAGGGCAAGAAGCTGTCGTTCAACAACCTCGCCGATCTCGACGGCTGTCTGCGGGCGGTGTTCGAGTTCGATGAGCCAGCCTGTGTGGTCGTCAAGCACATGAATCCCTGCGGTGCTGCGGTCCACGCCGACGGGCCGACGGCTGCGTTCACCCTTGCCCTCTCGGCTGATCCGGTGAGCGCCTATGGCGGCATCGTTGCGTTCAACCGTCCTGTCGATGTCGACACCGTTCGGGCGCTCCGCAAGAGCCGCACGTTCTTCGAGGTCCTGGCTGCACCGGGCTTCAGCGACGAGGCGCGCGCGCTCCTCGCACCCCGTGAGCGGCTTCGCGTGATGCTCCTGCCTGAGGACTGGATGACCACACGGCCGGCTGGGATGGATGCACGACGGGTCCAGGGGGGCTGGCTGCTGCAGGACTGGGACGTCGGCGCATCGTATGAGTGGAACATCGCCTCTCAGGGTGCCCCGGATGATGACACTGCTGCCGCGCTCCAATTTGCTTGGCGGGTCTGCCGCAGCGTGAAGTCGAACGCCATCGTTCTTGCACGCGCCGTCGATGGTGGCTTTGTGCTCAACGGAGTCGGCGCTGGTCAGATGTCGCGGGTCGACAGCGTCCGGCTCGCAATCTCCAAGGCCACCCGTGAGGTCCCTGGCTCGGTCCTGGCCTCGGACGCCTTCTTCCCGTTCCCGGATGGCGTCGAGATTGCCGTCGCAGCCGGTGTGCAGGCGTTCGTCCAGCCCGGCGGATCGATTCGAGATGAGGCGATTCTTGCTGCTGTCGACGGTGCCGGGGCGAGCATGGTCTTTACCGGTGCCCGACACTTCCGGCACTGAGGTTCCGCTCCGGCGCTGTCGTCCCACTGCCGCATCGTTCTATACTTCGTAGCGTGGAAAGTCAGGACACCCTCTATTGCTTCTCCTGTGGCCGACCGGTGCGCTCCGGTCAGGCGGTGCCATTCTGCAAGGTCTGTAGCAGCGCAGGACCGCAGCTGTCTGGAGCGTCACTGCGGTGGCTGGTCCGAGGGGAGGAGAACCTCCCTCGGGGCTCTCTGTCTCAGGAAGACGTCATCGACCTGCTGGCCCAGGAGGTCATGACCCGAGCGATCGAGGTTGCCCGAGAGGGTGGGACCTGGCGTTCTCTGGTCGAGCACCCTGACTTCCGGGGGCTCTTTCTACCCGGCACTGAGCAGCACCGCGACTATCAGGCGCGCCTCAAGGCGGCCCGCTCGCGTCGCCGCAGCACCTCTACCCGTCGCCGCGCGCGGCTCCTCGCTGCTGCTGCGCTGATGGTGGGCTCGGTCGGGCTTGCGGGGTACTCCATCTCGACGGGCCTGCTCACAGTCCCAGAGCCCATCACGATTCAGCTCAGCGAGTGGCTGGGTTCAGTGGGCGATCAGGTGGGAGAGAGCGTTGACTTCTCCCGAAACACCGATCCCGACAGCATCGTGCGCGAGCTTCCTGGTGGCGAGCTGATCAGCATGCTCCCGGAGCCGGTGAGGGCAGAGCCGCTTCCCATCCTCCTCCAGAGCGGCTGGTCTGCCTGGTGGTCCGGGACCGATGCTGGCATCGTTGAGGCGCGCGTAGCGTTTGAGTCTGCGGTGGTGATCGCGCCGGATGATGTCGAGGCCCTCGGCGGGCTGGTCGAGGTCTACAGCGATCTGGTGGCCTTCGAGCCTGCACTGAGAGACCCGATGACCGCTGCCCTGACGCGGATGATGGCCATCGACAGCGATGCCATCGCGACGCTGCGTGCACAGGCTGCTGATGCCTGGGTCACCGATCAGTCGATCCGCATCACCCGCATCCTCTCTGCCTGTGGGGCTCCGATCGCCGGACTGTATGACACCGTGGATCTCGGCTGTGCCGTACGACTCGCAGAGGCGCGTGGAGACGACGACACCCTCTCGAGGATCCATCAACAAACCGGCTCCTACCGGGTGGCGATGATTCGCGCACGGACAGCGGTAGCGCAGAACGACTGGGGGGCGGCGCTCACTCTGAGCCGTGCGCTCGTCCGGACCTCTCCGGATGAGGCCGAGCCCTGGGTGGCCTTGGCCCTCAGCTCTGTTCGCATCGGAGACTGGCAGGCGGCTGAGTCTGCAGCCGAAGAGGCGGTCCGTCGTGCCGGGCACCGCCTCGACCTCGTCCATCTCCGCGGCAAGATCCAGCTCCGTGCTCTGAGCGGCCCCACCGCCGCCTATCCCATCCTCCGTGGGCTCGTCGACGACCCCCGGCTTGCTCAGTATCCCGATCGAATCCTGGCCCTCAACGATGCCGCTGAGGCGGCCATTGCCTTGGGTAAAAACGACGAGGCGCTCGCGCTCACGGAGCGGGTCCTCCTGCTCGACAGCACAGATCCGACAGCCCTCGTTCAGCAGGGCTGGCTGCATCACCTCAACGCAGACATCTTCGGAGCAGAGGAGAGCCTCCGAAAGATCGAGCCCGGGCAGCTCTCTGGAGCATCTGGTGCGCGCACCCACCTCGGCGTGGCACGGGTCTACTTGGCGATCAACAACCAGCGCTCCGCAGCCAGCGAGATCGAGAGCGCGCTGCAGAGCGACAGCACCATGATCGAGGCGCTCCTCGACGGCGCGCTCGCAGACTCTCGGGTCAACAACCTCGACGCTGCAGTCGAGAAGGTGACCAGGGCCCCGCTGTTTGACGTGGTCTATACCGGGGGGCTCAGCCCCCTCGATGTGGTCTGGGTTCCCCCTGCCGATCTCAGCATCCTCAAGCAAGAACTCGGCAGCGCGCTGTCCAACGACGTCCGCTACTCCGTACGTCTCAAGGAGATCCTGGCGATCATCGACTGGTTCGATGGCCGCAGCACCGCAGAGGCCAGCCTCCGTGTTGCGCTCTTGGAAGGCGGCAACACTGGCGCCAGCGCTGCGCTCGCTCAGCACCTCTTCTCCACCAACCGTCCGAACGAGGCCCTGCCGTTCATCGATGCGGTCTTGACCAGCGAGTCGGACAACACCACCTTCCTGGCGATGCGAAGCTATGCACAGGCGCTCACCAGCCACCGCGCCACGCAGAAGTCGATCGATCGTGCGCTCTCCCTGGACTCGATGGATCCGGTCGTCCTCCACTGGACCACTGCTGCGCGTGAGGCCCTCGGGGGGAAGTCGGAGCTTCGGAGCACTCTGGAGACCTTGCTGCTGATCTCTCCGAGTGACGTCAAGACTCGGGCGCATCTGATCTCATTGCCTGCAGATTAGGCCACCGCCTCAAGACGGGATATGCCGCGCACCTCTCCTGGAGCGTGCACCATGAAGGTCCTGGTCATCGGTGGTGGAGGGCGTGAGCACGCCCTTGTCTGGAGCATCGCGCGCAGCCCTGCCGTCGCGCAGATTGCGGTAACGGATCGCAACCCGGGCTTTCCTGCGGATGCCCTGCTGGTCGAGGGGGAGCCGGTGGCTTGGGCTGTGGCCGAGGGCGTCGATCTCGTCGTCGTCGGTCCGGAAGCTCCGCTCGCGGACGGCATCGCGGATCGACTCCGTGCAGCCGGAATCCCCGTGCTCGGCCCGGGGGCCGCAGCGGCACAGCTGGAGTCCTCCAAGGCCTTCGCCAAGTCCTTCATGGATCGCCACAGCATCCCGACGGCTGGCTGGTCTGTGCATGACAACGCGCAGAGCGCCCACGATGCCATCACCGGTCCCTGTGTGGTCAAGGCGGATGGTCTGGCGGGTGGCAAAGGGGTCATCGTTGCGCAGTCCGCAGCAGCAGCCCATACCGCCGTCGATGATGTCTTCGAGCGGTTCGGCGCAGCGGCTGCGCGGGTGGTCATCGAGGAGCTGCTCATCGGCCCAGAGGTCTCGATCATTGCGCTGTGTGACGGCACCAGAGCGGTTCCGCTGCTTCCTTGCCGAGATCACAAGCGGCGCTACGACAACGACCAGGGACCAAACACCGGCGGCATGGGCGCCATCTGTCCAGTCCCAGGCGTCGATGCGGACCTCATCGCACAGGTTCATTCAGAGGTGCTTGCGCCGACCGTCGCTGGGATGGCTGCGGAGGGAATGCCGTTCACTGGAGTGCTCTACGCCGGCGTGATGCTGACCGAGTCGGGGCCGAAGGTGCTGGAGTTCAACGTCCGGTTCGGCGATCCGGAGTGTCAGCCGCTGATGTTCATGGCCGGTGAGGATCTGGTCCCCTGGTTTCTTGCGGCCGCACAAGGGGCGCTGCCCGAGCGCTCACCCCGCTGGCGAGAGGGGGCATGCTGCTGTGTCGTCGTCGTCTCTGGTGGCTACCCCGGTCGGATCACGACCGGACATCCGATCACTGCGGTCCCCGAGGAATCGGCGGAGCAGGTGGTCTTCTACGCTGGCGCAGCGACCGACGGTGAGCAGGTTGTGACCAGCGGCGGGCGTGTCCTGTCGGTCACGGCATGGGGAGAGACCCCGGCCTCGGCCCAGCGCACGGCATATGCCGGCGTTGAACTAGTTCAATTTGCGACCGCTGACTGGCGGCGCGACATCGGAGGGTGAGAGATGCGAGTTGGAATCGTCATGGGCAGCAAGTCAGATCTGCCTGTTGTCTCGAAGATCGGTGGTGTTCTTGATGAGCTTGGTGTTGCGTGGGAGATGCGAATTCTCTCTGCCCACCGCACCCCGGCCCAGGCTGAGGAGTGGGCCCGGACTGCTCAGGAGCGCGGAATCGGTGTGCTGATCTGCTGCGCAGGAATGGCCGCTCACCTCGGCGGTGTCGTGGCTGCGCACAGCGCACTGCCGGTCATCGGTGTGCCGATCAATGCCTCCCTCGGCGGCATGGATGCCCTGCTCTCCATCGTCCAGATGCCCCCCGGCGTTCCGGTCGGTACGGTCGGCATCGGCAGCGCCGGAGCCAAGAACGCAGCCTGGCTTGCGGTTCGGATCCTCGCCCTCTCGGACGCAGAACTGGCAGCCCGCCTGGTCGCGGCACGAGCTGCAATGACCGCCAAGGTCCTCAACGACGACGCCGAACTCCAGCAGCAGCTGGGCTGATGGCCGAGCCCTTCCAGCTCCGTGTCCATGTCGGCACCCGAGATCTCGACCGCTTTCCTGAAGAGGACGAGGCGCTCGGGGAGGGGCTGTTTGCCATGCTCGCAGGGGGGCTCGAGCGTGGACTGCCCCGGCCATCGATGATGGTCTTCCGCCCCGAGCAGATCGATCGATTCGATGTGGTCCCGGTGCTCAAGTCACCGCCGCCTCATCGTCAGCGGATGATGGCAGCCATTGGTGGTCAGGCTGCGTCGAGCTGCACGGCGATGGTCGGGGTCTTTAAGGTCCGCTTCGGCAGCATGAAGGCCCCCCAGCGGGCGATCATCTGCTATCTGGAGTGGCCGGACAACCGCTGGTGGACCTGCTGGCAGCTCATTGATGCGGAGCGAAAGCTCGTCGGAGATGCTCCGATTGTACGCCGCGCGGTCGATGGCTGGCCGAGACCCGGCGGAGTCGGTGGCTGGTACGCCATGACCCGCCGGACCGGACTCAAGCTGCGGCTGGTTCCCCCGGAGGGGGCTGCGGTTCACTGAGCACCGCCGGCCGGAGCCGGCTGCCAGCATTCGCTACAGGAAGCGTCCGGTCGTGTTGCCCTCGCGGCTTCCATCGGCGTTGACCAGCACATAGTCGAACACCGCCGCGAGCTCGACGGCGACCTCATCGCCTTTGTCCAAGGACTCTACCCGACCTGGCTGGCTCAGGAGCACGCCGATGAGGGAGCCATCTGGGCGCCACTGCTCGACCCGCAGCCACAGCCACTCTACACTCCGCCCCGGTCCACGAAACGGTGCCTTGACCATCAGCGCTGCGCCGTCGGGAAGGCCGACGGTGAATGCTTCCTGGAGGGGGCCGGTGAGCTGAGCCATCGCAGCCGCTCGGGCCTCCTGGAGTGTGGCCGGCTCGGGAGGCGGTGCGGCTGCTGCGACCGGCGCGTCTGCCGTGCTCGGAGCTGCGGGGGGGGCGCAGCCTGAGAAGCCGCCCGAGAACCTGACGTCGGCGAGTGAGGCGACGATGTCGTCGGGTGCAGGACGCGCCTTCTGGAGCGTCGATGTTCCCTGAATTCCACACGCGGTGGACCGGACTGTTGGGGAGGCGAGCTGGTCTGCTTGGACGGAGAGCTGGCGAGAGAGGCCCTGCTCATAGAGGGTCTGGGCGGTGGTGCTGAGCGCGATCGCCATGCCGTTCTCATCGCCGGCTTGGATGTCGGTCATCACGAGATCAGGCAGACCGACCTTGCCCAGACCGTGCATCACCAGTCGGAGCCCATCGTCGGCCTGCGCGCCCTCCAGCAAGGTGAGGGCGGTGATGTCTGGAGCCGGCTGTGCGTAGCGCTCGATCGCTGCGGCGAACTGAGCGGAGTCGTAGACCATTCCGGAGTCGAGGTCCTCAAACCACTGACCGGCAGCCAGCGCAGCCTGGCCGACCTGAGCGACCCGCGCCGCAGCACCCGCTGTCGGACCCGACCAGCTCACCACCATCACATCTGCTGCCTCGAGGACGCCGTTGACATCTCCGCTGCCCCATGACTGCAGGTGCTCCGCGTCGGGAAGACCGAACTCCAGCCCCCAGTGCTCCACTGCAACTGCAGGGGTCTTGCTGAGAATCGGCAGCCGATCGCGAACGGCAAGGCCGTCGATGCTCAGGCTCCCACACGCGGTCGCGCAGTAGATCGCGATGCTCCCACGGGCATCCTCAGGTGCAACGGGTGGGGCCGCCTGAGCGGTCGTGAGCAGCATGGCGAGCATCGGGTCTCCCTGGTCGACTGACAACTCGACGCACCCCGACTCGGTCTATTCAATCTCAGCCACAGTCAGCAAAACTCTGGACATGTCAACCGGATCTCAGCCGGCGGATCAGCTATTGTTGGTGGAGTCAAGCAAGCCTGAACCCGTGATAGAACCCGACGCCCATCCTCGGCCTCGGGCACATCAGGAGAGCCGTGTCCGTCATCCTCAAAGGATCCTCCGCCTCAGCCCTCACCGCTGGCATCCTCCTGCTCTCTCGAGCTCGGGGCTTCGGTCAGCGGATCTCGGTCGAGATCGTAGGAAAGCCAGAGGAGATGACGGCGGTCGAGGGGCCTGCGATCTTTCACAGTGCAGTCCTCGCAGGCTGCGGGGTCGGAAGAACGCTTGGGAGCGGCGCACTGATCATCGTCTCTGGACCACCGACCAGCCCCCTGGCGGTGAGCCACTCTGAGAACGGCTCTGAGGGCTGGTTCCTCGTCGACCGCTCGGGCGGCGGTCTGCATCCGGCGACACAGCACTTCGTCTCGCTCTGCCGCATGCGCAGCGCACAGGGGCGAGAGTTGGGGCGGCAGATGCGGGTGGCGCTCTCGGCCCTGGGCTGCAGCCCCGAGCCGGCAGTCCTCGACCTGCTCCTCGCCAGCCCTGCGCCACCGACGGTGCGGCTGGCCCTGGCGCTGCGGGCTGGTCGCGCAATGAGCGGACGGGTCGGAACCCCGCTGACCCACTACCTCACCACGGATGGACTCAGCGAGCCCCTTCCTGAGACCCTCGAGGCAATCTCTGCAGCCCTCACGCCAGAGCGAACGAGCAACCTGCTTGATCGCATTCGGCTGAGCGCACGCGATGATGTCGAAGAGTGGGTCGCTGGAATGCGCGCGCTTGGGGCTGAGCAGGAGCCGCTCCTGTTTGTGCTTGCTGAGCTCTTCAGCCATGTCACCAGCCTTCCGCTCCAGGGCATGCTGGCTCCGCTGCCGCCATCCATGGACGCTGTGGCTGTGGGACTGGGAGCGGCACTCGGCGCGACCGGCGGTGCCCGGGATGCCATGGTCGAGCTGGCGGACGTCTTCCGATTCCTCGGCGGACGCTTCACCGACTCAGCCCAGCACCCCATCCAGCTCGACGACGAGCCTCCACCGGCAGACCGTCTGGAGCGGTGGGCGTGGTTCGCGCGCTCTGCCCGTCGCTCTGCCGATGATGCCGAGGCGCTCTGGCGGCGGGTCGTGGATCCTGTGCAATGAGTCAGAACCAACCCCGTCCCCGCCGACACCGTAGAAACCGGGGGCACAACGGCACGCCACCGGACATCCTCTACCATGCCACCACAGTCTCACGGGCGGGAAAGACCCGCACTGTAGGGGTTCTGGAGGTCGCAGGTGGGCGTCCGGTATACCTCTCTCGGTCAGAAGCCCAGGCGTGGCAGGTCGCCCATCGGCACTCTGAGCAGCCCGAGGTCCTCTACATCGACGTTGCCCGTGCGCGCCGTGATGGCTGCCGGTTTGAGCGAAACAGGCACGGACTCTGGCAGTGCCGGGCGGTTCCGGTTCGTCATGTCCTCAACCTTCGCGAAGGGTTCGCCGAGCAGATCTCGGCTGGAGGACTCCCGGTCTGGTATGGCCCTGATGGTCCGCTGCTCGCCTTGATTCGGGTCCGCAGACCACACTCCTCGACCTGGGAGGTCGCCAAGGGGAAGCTCGAGCCGGGCGAGCCTCCGCACATTGCCGGAATCCGAGAGGTCTGCGAGGAGATGGGCGCCGACATGTCGCTGAGCATCACGCATGATCTCGGCAGCGTTCGGTTTGGCTTCTACACACCCGACGGTGAGCCCAGGCTGAAGACCCTGCACATCTACCTCATGGAGTCCCCGATCCAGGTCAGTGAGTTTCACCCTGCCGAGAAGGAGGGGATCCAGGAGGTGGCGTGGTTCACGCCCCAGGAGGCCGCGCGGGCCGTGACCCATCGGTCTCTTCGGCCGCTGATGCGTCGGGTCAAGCGCCTGCTGGAAGGAGAGAGCGTGGATTTCGGTGGAGCGCTTCCGCACGGAAGCTGAGGCCCACCTGTCGGTGCTGTGGCTGCCGGTGCTGTGGCTGCCGGTGCTGTGGCTGTCGGTGCTGTGGTGCGCCGGGTCGCTGCAGGTTCCCCCAGCCGCGCACTGCTGCTCGGCTGGGGGGCACAGGACTCTGTGAGCCTCAGCTCTCCTGCTCTGAGTACAGCTGACCACCCGTGGTTCGGAATTCTTCAGACTTGGCGTCCATGCCGGCCTTCATGACGGCCTCTGCAGCCATTCCCTGCTCTTCTGCGTACCGACGGACGTCGGCGCTGATCTTCATCGAGCAGAACTTGGGCCCGCACATCGAGCAGAAGTGTGCGGTCTTGGCAGCCTGTGCCGGCAGGGTCTCGTCGTGGTACTCGCGGGCGGTGTCTGGGTCCAGCGAGAGGCTGAACTGATCCTGCCACCGGAACTCGAACCGGGCCCGAGACAGGGCATCGTCACGCCGCCGTGCCGCTGGGTGGCCCTTGGCAAGATCTGCGGCGTGGGCGGCGATCCGGTAGGTGATGACGCCCCGCTTGACATCGTCCCGGTTGGGCAGCCCGAGGTGCTCCTTGGGGGTGACGTAGCAGAGCATCGCGCAGCCATACCAGCCGATCATCGCCGCGCCGACCCCGGAGGTGATGTGGTCGTATCCCGGCGCGATGTCGGTGATGAGCGGGCCGAGGGTGTAGAACGGCGCCTCGCCGCAGGTCTCCAGCTGGCGGGTCATGTTCTCGTGGATCATGTGCATCGGGACATGGCCAGGACCCTCGATCATCACCTGGATGTCGTGCTCCCAGGCGATCTTGGTCAGCTCACCGAGCGCCTCCAGCTCGCCGAACTGCGCCTCATCATTGGCATCTGCGGTGCAGCCCGGTCGCATGCCGTCGCCGAGGGAGAACGACACGTCGTACTTCTTCATGATCTCGCAGATCTCAGCGAAGTGCGTGTAGAGGAAGTTCTCCTTGTGGTGTGACAGGCACCACTTCGCCATGATCGAGCCGCCGCGTGAGACGATGCCGGTGACCCGGGTGGCGGTCATCGGGATGTGCCGCAGCAGCACGCCGGCGTGGATGGTGAAGTAGTCCACTCCCTGCTCGGCCTGCTCGATGAGGGTGTCCCGGTAGACCTCCCAGCTCAGATCCTCGACGACGCCGCCGACCTTCTCCAGCGCCTGGTAGATCGGAACGGTGCCAATGGGGACCGGAGAGTTGCGGATGATCCACTCGCGGGTGGCGTGGATGTTGCGGCCGGTGGAGAGGTCCATCACGGTGTCTGCGCCCCAGCGGATGCCCCAGACCAGCTTCTCGACCTCTTCCTCGATGGACGAGGTGACCGCGGAGTTTCCGATGTTGGCGTTGATCTTCACCAGGAAATTCCGGCCGATGATCATCGGCTCGACCTCCGGGTGGTTGATGTTCGCGGGGATGATCGCGCGGCCCTTTGCGATCTCATCGCGGACGAACTCTGCGGTGACGACATCGGGAACCGAGGCGCCCATCGGGTTGCCGGCGACACGACGGGAGCGGACCTTCTCGTTGATGTTGGCGCGCAGCTCCTCGCGCAGGAGGTTCTCGCGAATCGCGACGTACTCCATCTCGGCGGTGATGATGCCCTTTCGGGCGTAGTGGAGCTGCGAGACGTTCGCGCCGTCCTTTGCGCGCCGGATGGGGCGACGGAGGCCGGGGAAGCGGTCGATCTGCTCGGCGCGATCCTCGGTGCGGTAGCCGTCGTCTTCGGGGCGCCGGGTGCGGCCCTCGTAGACCTCGGTGTCCTCGCGGGCCGTGATCCACGTGCCGCGCACGTCGGCGAGGCCCTCGCGGACGTTGATCTCGACGTCTGGGTCGGTGTACGGGCCGGACGGGTCGTAGACGGAGAGGTGTGACAGGGGCTCGGTCTTGCTCGCCTTTGCCGCCTCGGACAGCTCGATGCGCCGAAACGGCACGCGGATGTCGGGGTGCATCACACCCTCGACATAGACCTTTCGGGAGCCGGGGATCGGCTCGGTGGTGATTCTGGCGTTCTCGCCAATCGGTTCGTTCTCGTTGAAGGCCATCGCTTTCCTCCGCCGGGGTCAGCCGGATCAGGTTCTGCGGTGTACTCTCAGACGAACGCCGACTCCGTGTCGACGCCGTCACCCGCAGCGCTGGTGCGACGACAGGATAACCCAGCGGGCCGATCTGCGAATCGAGGCCGTGACGTCAGCAGTATCGCCTCAGTCACACTTCTTGGGCTTGTGGATGCGGGTGTCGACGACCTGCTCGTAGCGATCGCGAATGGTCGCGACGTCGCTGCAGTCGTTCCAGACCGGGCTGGAGCTGCCGAGGTAGATCTCCAGCTGGCTCTCGGAGTCCGTCTGGTTGCGCCCGGTTCCCGAGTAGACCTTGACGTTGTGCCCGACGGGGATGATCAGCGACGGAAAGGTCCAGCCCTCGCTGTTTGCGTTGCTGCGGATGGTGTACCCCTCCAGCTCGATGGGACGCGACGAGACGTTGCAGACCCGGAGGTACTCCCCGTTGATGTTGGTGCGATCGTCGCCGTAGATGCCGTTGGCGTGGAAGCTGGTGATGTGGAGATCGCCGGAGTATTCCTCGATGCTCCACATCCCAAGACCCTTGGCCTTTGCGGTCTCCTGAGCGGTCTTCATCACCTCGATGTCTAAGGCCTCACCAGCGAAGACGAACATGTGTCCGAGGCCGCGCTCCAGCAGGTAGGTCACCAGATCGATCTCGCCGTATCGGACGCTGGCGACGAGCCGATCGTAGGCGTCGCGGTTGCTGCCGGGCGGGCCGCCGTAGCTGAGCGTGACCTGCTGGTTCATCACCAGATCGCGCACGGCGTCTCTTGCCTCGATGCCGAAGGGCTCTGCGGGCCGAAGCTCGGGGGTGTTGATCCCCCGGAGGCGGATCTTGTCGCCGGTGCTGAGGGTGAAGGTGTCGCCGTCGTAGACCGAGGCGATCGTTGCGGTGGTCGGCTCTCCGGCGAGGGCAAGGCTGGAGAAGATCAGTGCGAGCATGTGGCGTCAGCTCCCAGACTCGTTGACCGCGCGCTGGAGGCGTGCGGCCTGCCAGAGGAGGTAGACGTCGTCAGGTTCGAGGGTTGCAGCTTGCCAGGCGGCGTCTCTGGCATCGACGAGCTCTCCCCGGGCCTCCAGGACGACCGCGAGGGTGTCGAGGAATTCCGAGCGGCTCGGGTTGTCAGCGACGGCCTGCTGGCTCAGCGAGAAGGCGCTGTCGAGATCCTGGTGCACGAGCGCCCGATACCAGGCCTCGCAGTTGTCTCGGCTGGCGATGGCATCGGGATCGGTGAGCTCGCTCTGACGGCAGTCTCGCTTCAGACCGCTCTCCATGATGCTCGCGGCGAGCTCGGGCTGACCGATGACCTGGTAGGCCCCGGCGAGGAAGTCGAGCGGACCGTCTCCGGGGTGGAGTCGTCGTCGGGCGCGCGCGATGTCGTCGAGGAAGAGCGCGACCTGATCGGTGTCCTCGACCTGGAGCGCATAGAACCAGGGGGCGACCGAGCCGGAGGGATACAGCTCAATGAGGCGGCGGATGTGGGTAATGGCGGCGTAGTGATCGCCTTCTTCTGATGCCAGCCAGGCCCGGCGGAGGAGGTGTCCGTCGGGGTTCTGCTCGAGCCGGTTGGCCTGACGAAGGGCTGTGCGTGCGGTGGAGAAGTCACCGGCTGCCCGGCTGATGTCAGACAGCGCGAGCCATGCTCCGGGATGCTCTGGTGCCGCCTCAACGGCGGCCCTCGCGAGGGCCTGGGCTTCTTCGGTGCGGCCCTCCAGCCACAGCCCGTTGACGGCCGCAAGCAGCGCTTCCTCTGAGACCAGGAGCTCGACCGGCATCGCCAAGAGCTGCCGCAGCGCCTCGGCCGGCTCGCCCTGATAGCGGGTGATGCTGGCGAGGCTGACCATGGCGCGGGCGTCCTCAGGGTGGCTGCTGACGTAGGTGGTCAGCACGCGGCTGGCCTCGGCGAGCTCGCGCTTCCAGGCCAGCACCTCGACCCGCTCCAGAATTGCCTCCGGGCTGCTGCCGCGCTGGCGGCGGAGCACGGCGAGGTAGCGATCGTGGATGTCAGGCTGCGCTGGCGGCGCGGTGGAGTCGGACAGGGAGATGAGTCCGGCCTGGTAGTCGATAAACACGCGGTGACCATCGAGGATCTCATGGCCCAGGAGGCTGGAGAGTCCACGCCCGGACAGCCAGGTGGCCTCCAGCGGGCGCGCGATGGCCTGGCCGCCGATGTCTACAGCGGTCACCGGCAGCCGGCGGGTCTGTCGAAGGAAGTTGCTCACCGGCAGGTCATCGCCGGCTCCGACGCCGTAGATCAGCTCGACGCCGGTCGTGGTGTGCGGCTCCAGTCCCGCGACGGTGTGGCCGCTCAGCAGCAGCCCGCCCGCGCCGGTGTCGACCAGGACTGTGAGGGGTTTCTCTTCGGTCTCCTCGCCGGTGCTGAAGGTGATCTGGACGTCGGTGCTGATGTGCTGCCCGTCGAAGTGCATCGGCTGCGCGCGGTCTGGCACCGGGAGCTGTCCGGGGCGTGCAAGGAGCATCTTCCCGCCAACGTAGTCGAGCTCCAGCTGAAAATGCTTCCAGACGTTGTTGCCCATCAGACCGGCGAGCGGAACCACGCCGGCACGAGGCGGAACGCCCTCGACGTCCACGCCGACCTCGATGTCCTCGACAGTGAAGCGACCGATGGTGACCGTCTCCAGGGTGGAGCGCTTCCAGCGGGTCTGACCGGAGACCCCGACGAGCCAGCCGCCGTTCTCCTGGACGCTCAGCTCCAGCGCCGCTGCGACCTCTGCGCTGATGGTGGTGATGGTCGAGCCGGTGTCCACCAGGAAGAACCGGGGCACCCCGTCTCCGAGGTCGACCTCGACGTAGATGCGCGGCCCGTCAGCATAGGCCCGATACAGCGGCAGGACCGAGACCTCCGGCCCGACGATTCCGTCGACGCGGGAGCGGCTGTGGTGTGCACAGCCACCGAGTAGAGCGGCTGCAAGGAGCAGGGGGTGGATCACGTCAACACCATAGCGTGTGTCAGCGGCTGTGTGAGATGGCCGGCCAGTACGCCTGCCAGCGAAAGTCAGGGGAGGTGTCGTGGGTATGACACCCCACGCAGGCCGCGCCGTCCGAGGGAAGCACTCCATAGCCGGAGGCGGGCGCCGCTGCGTGCGTGCTGCCCGGACCATGGCAGGCCTCGCAGCCGACCATCGCGAGCCCTGGGCGGTCTCCGCCGGGGTGCCCCATCCCGGTGACGTGGCAGGACAGGCACCGCGGATCGTGTCCCCGCCCAGCTGCGTCGAGGGTGCGGATGCTGTCGGCGTGTCTGCTGCTCGACCAGACCTCGGCGGCCTCGGCATGGCAGGTCGAGCAGGCCTCAGCACCGACGTAGCGCGCCGTGGCGCGATCCACACCGAGGAACGGCGGCAGCGGAGAGGCCCCGTCATGCACCGGCGGTCCGCCCCGCGCAGGATCCGGCACACGCGCAACCGCCGCGACGGTGAACTGGTCATGGTATGCGGTCGGCTGGGGCTCGGTCGAGGGAGCGGTGCGTGCGCCACAAGACAGCAAGAGTATGATCACGCACAACGCTTAACTTCATTGTGTCGCTTACAATGGGCACCGGGAGGAGACATGCTGATCATCATGCTGCTTGCGTGTGGAGACAAAGACACCGGGCAGACCACGGACGACACCGGAGCGGTGAGCCCGGGCACCGACACCTCAACACCCACAGACTGTGGCGCGGTCGCCAGCGGAGACGTCGCGCTCGATGGCGACGACGAGGTCGCCGCATTCTGCACGGAGTATGCGGAGGTCGAGGGCACCCTGACGATCATCGGGGCCACGGACCTCTCGGGGTTGTCCTGCCTCTGCGCGGCTGGTGCGCTCACCATCAACGGCAACCCCGAGCTCTCCTCGCTCGAAGGACTCGGCAGCCTGGTCTCTGTCGGCGCGCTCAGCCTCTCGGACAGCCCCGCGCTGTCCGACGTCTCTGCGCTGTCGGGCCTCACACGCGTCGGTGGTGATCTCACCATTGACGATGTCTCCTCGCTGACCAGCCTCACGGGGCTCTCCGGCATCACGGAGATCGAGGGGACCCTCACCATTGAGGATGCTCCCTATCTGGTGGATCTCTCCGACCTCTCTGGCCTCACCGCAGCCGATGGGATCAACCTCGAGGGCCTCGATGCGCTGACCAGCCTCGCGGGGCTCTCCGGTCTCACGACGCTGGATCGCATCGAGCTGGACGGCAACGACGCCTTGCCCGATCTCACTGGCCTCGAGAACCTCACCAGCATCGGTGACGTCGTCCTCGCCGGAAACGACGCACTGGCCGATCTCTCCGCCCTCTCTGGAGACTCGACCCTCGGTAGCCTGACCATCTCTTCCTCCGATGCGCTGACTGGGCTGACTGGCCTGGAGGGGCTGAGCGGCGTCGATGATCTGATCATTCACTCCAACTACTACCTCACCGATCTCTCCGCGCTCTCCGGGATCTCGACCATCGGCGGCGATCTGGAGTTGGTCAACAACGGCTCCATCACGAGCCTCTCCGGCCTCTCCGAGCTGACCATGATCAGCGGCTCTCTGCTCATCGACACCAACACCATGCTGGCGGACCTCTCGGGACTGGATGCGCTGACTGTGGTGGGGGAGAGCGTGACCATCGACAACAACCTCCTGCTGACGGATCTCTCTGCGCTCTCCGGACTGACCGGGATCAATGTGGACCTCACCGTCTCCGAGAGCGGCTCGCTCGCGACCCTGGAGGGGCTTCACAACCTCGGCGGCATCGGCGGCAGCGTGACCATCGAGGGCAACAGCAACCTCGACGATCTCTCCGGTCTCTCCAGCCTGAGCACCGTCGGCCAGCACCTCACGCTCCACAACAACGCCGATCTCATCAGCCTCACCGGTCTGGAGTCGCTGGTGTCGGTGGGGGAGTCGCTGATCATCAGTGAGAACTCAGCCCTGCTCGATGTCGCAGCCCTCACCAGCCTCGAGGGGCTCGGCGAAGATCTGTACATCTACTACAACATCAGCCTCGCTGATCTCACCGGGCTCTCGGCCCTCAAGCTCCTCGGCGGTGACCTCTACCTCAAGTGGCAGCCAGCCCTGTTGTCACTCGACGGTCTCGAGGCCCTCTACTGGGTCGAAGGAGCCGTCTATCTCCGGGGAAACAGCGCGCTGAGCGATGTCTCCGGGCTCTATGGTCTGGAGTGGGTCGCAGGGGACTTTGAGGTGGCCTACAACACTGAGCTGACAAATTCCGTCGCCAACGACCTCATCGCTGCCATCGGAGAGTCAAACATCGGCGGAGAGATTAGCGTCTACAACAACTGATCGGGGGCGGTGGACTCACTCCAGGTAGCCCAGTGCCTTCAGCTCTTCTACGGTGTCCGGGTGGAGGGTGACTCCGTCTTCGGAGAGTGTTCCCGGCGGGACGGATGCTGACCAGGTGGCCCATTCTGCGGGGAGTCCATGATCCCCAGAGAGCGGTGCAGACTCCGGAGACTCGGCATCGAGGTCGTAGACCGACAGGGCATCGTCCATCCAGATTCCCTTGTGCTGTCCGTCCGCTGACAGCGCGACGTTGCCCTCACGCTGTGCGATCAGGGGCAGCGCGGCGTCTGCGGCAGTGGCCCAGGGGTGCTCGACGCTGAGGGCATCGGTGACGATTGCCGGGACCGAGGCGATGCCGAGGGTCTCTGGGAGCGCTCCGCGATCGATGATCATCGGGACGTTGGTGAGGCCCTGATACAGCCAGGTTCCGTGGCCGACCCGGCCGTGCTCGCCGAGAAGCTCGCCGTGATCGGAGGTGAGGAGGACGAGCGTGTCGGCCCGGTGCTCGCCGAGCGCGGTGAGGATGTCGCCGACGAGGACGTCGGTGTCCTCGATGACCGCGCGGTATGCCGCGGCGTAGGCCTCGCGGACGCCCTCTTCCTTGCCGCGCTTGGCGGCCCCGATTCCGAAGCCCTTCTTCTCATCGATCCAGGAGTCATCCACACCCCAGCGCTGACGAGCCTCTGGCGAGGGGCGGAGCGGGGAGTGCGGTCCGAGGAGGTGGAGATAGGCGAAGTGCCCCCGATCGTCTCCCCAGGTCGCGACCTCTTCTCGGAGTCGCTTCGCCATCGCGGTGTCCGACGACCGCCGCCAGGTGTCAAACCCACGGTCGAAGCCAAGCTCTTCGGCAAGGTATGGATTGGAGTAGAGGCCAAAGGTGCCGTAGCCGGCGTCGTGAAGCACCGAGGCGAGGGTCGGGACAGCGGGCAGCTTGGGATAGTGCCCCAGCCTGCCCGTCGGAAGATCCCAGCCGTGCTGTCGCACGGACATCCCCGTGAAGATCGAGACGACGCTGGGAACGGTCCAGGTTCCGGCGGACCAGGCATGACCGACCGCATCTCCACCTGCAGCGAGCGCGTCGATGTTTGGTGTCTCCGCCTCCGCCAGGGCATCGGCGCGCAGGGTGTCGATGAGGAGGACCAGGACATTCCGGGGCGGGGCCACCTCTGGCGCTTTGGGCTCCGCCGCTGCCGGCAGAGGGGGCGTCTCGGGCTCGGTGCTGGTGCAGGCAGACAGGAGGGTGAGAAGCAGCATGGCGGTGAGCATAGCCGGTCGGACCTTCCTGGTGGGGTGCCTCACGGCTCCAGGGGGACCTTTGTGGTGGCCTTCCCCGAGATCGCAGCCCACCAGCCGTCCGCTCCCTTCAGCACCACTGCGTTCGCGGTCTCGGAGATCGTGTCGAGCTTCATGGTTCGCCAGCCCAGGTTGTCTCGGGTGAGGAGGTGCACCGCCTTGCTGGCTGTGATGAGGATGGACTGGGCGCCGACGTCTCCGAACACCTCCATGTGGCGAACGTTGTAGCTCTCGTCGAACGAGGCGATGGTCCGCGCGGTGAGGAGATCTCCGGTGTGGAGGCGGACTCGGGCTGTGGCGCTGTGGCCGTACTGATAGTGCCAGCCATCGGACACGAGGACCTCCACGGTGCCGTCGGCATCGAGGTCGGCAACCTCCAAGGCCTTGACCCCTCGAAGGGTCGGCAGCGGCGAGATTCGAGCACCCATGTGTCGCTTGAGATCGCCATCAGATCGCGGCTCGTCGCCGTAGATCCGTCCGATGAGCAAGCTGCCATCGGGCATCGGGAGCTGGGCGAGGCCGAGGGACGCTTCTCCCTCGACGGAGAGCGTGCCGTCGTCGAGCCAGCCACCTTGGACGGTGCGAGAGTCAGAGAACGCGGCGAGGAACACCCGACCGTCGACGACGTGGAGGTCGGCGACCTGCGCGCGCTCACCGGCCTGCTCCCAGAGGAGCGCAGCGCCGTCGCCGTGGACTGCCCAGAGCTGAGCTGGGGCCTCACGATCCGTCCGTCCTGCCCCGGTGGCTACGAGGGCCTCTTCGTCTCCGTCTCCGTCGATGTCCCCACGAGAGACGTGCTGGACACTGCCGCGGAGGGTGCCCAGCACCACGCCGTCGAGCAGGAATTCTCCATCGTCGATCAGGATAAGCTCGTCGAAGCCATCTCCGTCGAGATCGGCTGCGGCGACAGCATCGGAGCCATCGAGCAGCTCCAGGGTGCGGGCAGCGGCCTTTGGTGCCGCAGAAGGCGGTGTGTCGGGCGCGGTGGGTGCGCTGGCTGGTAGGATCGGACCAGCGTCCGGGTTGCAGGCCAGCAGCAGCAGCGGAAGGGTCATCGTCGGTTCTCCAAGAGTCGAGAGAATACCTCTGGATCGGATGTCGGTGCCTCGCAGACCCCCTCCGAGCAGACGAAGGCTCGGACCCCATCGTCACCGGGAGACTTCCCGATCAGCGCGGCGAACGGAGCGAGCATGGCGCGGTCCGCTGGGCTGAGGGGCGCGAGCGCAGTGTCGGGGCGGGGGCGGGCATTGAAGCGGGCGAGCAGCTCCAGGCGCCTCGAATCGGTGGGGTCATCCGCCGCGATGATCACCTCCCGGGAGGGGCGGGAGCGCAGGTCGGCGAGGGTGCCGAAGGTCGGTGCAGCCGTCGGACGGCTCTGGAGCGTCGAGCCGGCTGTCGAGAGGAGCGCCTCGATCTGCTCCAGCCGTGCAGCGGGCGCACCCAGCCGCCACAAGCGAAGCATCACCAGCCCTGCGCGTCCGGACGCTGCGGGCTCAGCGCCGTCGGTGAGATCCTTACGGCGCACGGGGAGATCGGTGGCGGTAGACTCAAAGAAGCCGCCATCGTCGGGGTCGTACAGCCGCGCGATCATCACCGCCGCCAGCCCGTTTGCTGCCGCTAACCACCGTGGCTGGCCGGTGGCTTCGAACAGATCGAGCAGTCCCTCGATTGTGAAGGCGTAGTCGGCGAGCACGCCGGGGGTGTCGTCGCCCAGGATTCGGGGAAGGCTGCCATCGTCTGCGCGCGCGCTGAGGACTGCAGCGGCAGCGTCTTCTGCGAGCGCGATGTAGCGGGGCTCGTCGAGCAGCCGTCCTGCTCGGGCCAGTCCGCTGATGGTGAGGCCGTTCCAGGCCACGATCCGCTTGGTGTCCGTCGGCGGAGCCTCTCGCTGCTGGCGCGCGGCGAGCAGGGCGGCCCGCTGTGCGACGAGTGGAGCCGGGTCGGCCTCGGGGCGGCGAGCGAGGACCGTGCGTCCGCCCTCGAAGTTCCCGCGCATTTGGACCGGGTAGGCGTCGAGGAAGGGGCGCGGGTCTGCCAGCACAGCGGCGATCTGGTCGGGAGTCCACACATAGTGTGTGCCCTCCTCTCCCTCGCTGTCCGCGCCGAGGCTGGAGTAGAACGCACCGCTGGAGTGGCGCAGGTCGCGCTCGAGGAAGTCCACGGTCTCGGCGACCACCCGACGATACCCGGGCTCTCCAAGCAGCAGCGCAGCCTCTGCATAGACCCCGAGGAGCTGCCCGTTGTCGTAGAGCATCTTCTCAAAGTGCGGCACACGCCAGTCGATGTCGATGGTGTAGCGGTGGAAGCCGCCGCCGAGGTGGTCATACAGTCCGCCGGACTCGATCGCATCGAGGGTGCGCCGAAGGACGGACTCGGCCCGAGCGCGCTCAGGGCTGTCGGGGCTCGCAGCGATGGCGCTCGACATGAACTGAAGACGCGGCGTCATCGGGAACTGTGTGCGTCCACCCCAGCCGAGGTGCTCGGGATCCCAGGACGCCACCAGTCCGGTGAGGACTCCGGCAGCCTCATCGGAGCCTGGACGCTCACCGACCGCGCCGCCGGCGCCCCGCTGCGCCAGCTCCACCAGCATCGTGTCGCTCAGCGCAGTGATCTTCTCACGCTCGGTGCTCCAGCGCTCTGAGATGCGCCCGAGCAGCTCGACGAAGCCGGGACGACTCCGGCCGCGCTCTGGGGGGTAGTAGGTCCCGCCGTAGATCGGCACGCGCTCCGGGGTCAGCCACAGGCTCGCAGGCCAGCCGCCTCGGCCGGCCAGGGCGTTCAAGGCGTCCATATAGACCGCATCGATGTCTGGTCGCTCTTCACGATCAACCTTGATCGAAACGAATCCAGCATTGAGCACCGCGGCTGTGGCGGGATCGGAGAAGCTCTCGTGGTGCATGACGTGGCACCAGTGGCAGGCGAAGTAGCCGATCGAGAGGAACACCGGGACATCTCGACGCGCAGCCTCTGCAAACGCTTCCGCACCCCATGGCCACCAATTTACCGGGTCCGCAGCATGCATCCTCAGGTATGGGCTCTCTTCATCCGCCAGTCGGTTTCGCCAGGGGCCTTCCCGTTCATCGGCGGTCGCAGTGCGCCATTGAGGGGCCGGAGCGGGGGCGCAAGATAGCAGCAGGAGCAGCATCGTCATCCTTGTTGCGATATCCTCGCGCCGTCATGGGAGGGGCAATGTTCCGTCGGATCCTGATAGCCAACCGCGGTGAGGTCGCCGCACGGGTGATCAAAACCTGCCGGCGAATGGGCGTGCAGACTGTCGCAGTCTACTCCGAGCCCGACGCCGACCTGTCTTACCTCAAGGAGGCCGATGAGGCCGTCTGCATCGGAGGGCGTCGGGCCTACCTCGACGCCGACGCGATCATCGCCGCCGGTCTGGAGACCCGCTGCGCTGCGGTCCATCCCGGCTGGGGGTTCCTCTCGGAGAATGCGACCTTCGCTGCGCGCTGTGAGGCCGCTCGGCTGACCTTCATCGGACCGCGCTCGATCGACATCCGGAACATGGGCGACAAGACTCAGGCGAGGCGGGTCATCTCAGCCCTCGGGGTGCCAGTGGTTCCGGGCTCTGAGGGGCACCTCTCCGGTCCCGCAGAGGCGGCTGAGGTCGCCGAGCAGATCGGCTATCCGGTCCTGCTCAAGGCGCTGTCTGGTGGCGGCGGACGGGGAATGCGACGGGTCTACAGTGCTGATGGTGTCGGGGATGCCTTCTTGGCGGCCTCTGCAGAGGCCCTGGGTGCGTTCTCGGATGGACGCATGTACATGGAGCGCCTCATCGAGGGGGGCCGGCACATCGAATTCCAGGTCCTCAGCGATGGACACCGTGCGGTCGTGCTCGGGGAGCGAGAGTGCTCGGTCCAGCGTCGTCACCAGAAGCTCATCGAGGAGAGCCCCAGTCCGGTCATGACCCGCGACGAGGTCAACGAGATGGGCGGCATCATCGCCAGAGCGGTCGCAGAGATGGGCTACCGCGGTGCTGGGACCATCGAGATGCTTCGCGATGCGGACGGTGCCCTCTATTTCATGGAGATGAACACCCGCCTGCAGGTCGAGCACACCATCACCGAGGCGGTCTCCGGGATCGATCTGGTCGAGCAGCAGCTCAAGATCGCCGCCAACCACCCCCTCGACCTGTCCTTTGTGGGCACCGGGCATGCCATCGAGTGCCGGATCAACGCTGAGGATCCCACCCGAGACTTCCTCCCGACGCCCGGCACCATCACGCACCTCAAGCTGCCGAGCGGGGAGGGGATTCGTGTGGACACCCACCTCCGGCAGGGGGCACGCATCTCGCCGCACTACGACTCGATGTTCGCCAAGATCATCGCCCACGGTGCCACCCGCGCCCAGGCCATCGCGCGCATGATCGACGCCCTGTCTGCGACCGAGGTGTCGGGAGTCTCCACGACCATCCCGCTGCACCTCGCCGTGCTCCGCCATGAGCGGTTCACCTCTGGGAACTACGACACCCGCTTCCTTGAGAGCACGCTGTCCTCTCTGCTTGGAGTGAAGAAATGAAGCTCACCCTCAACCCCATCGGCGCTCCGGTGCCCGACAGCAACGACACGCAGAGCAACCGAGCGCACCTCGCGACCCTTGAGGCTGCGCTGGACGAGAAGCGCGCGGTGGTTGCCGCAGGCTGGGGGGCAAAGTACGCCCACCGCAAGGGCAAGATGACCACCGCCGAGCGCCTCGAGGCCCTCATCGATCCGGGCACCACGCCCCGACACGTCGGCACCCTGGTCAACTGGGGGCGGGAGTTCTCTGGCAGCCGCCGCCAGGCTCCCGGAGCCGGCGTGGTCACCGCGTTCTGTCGGGTCGAGGGGCGCTGGACGATGGTCATCGCCAACGAGAACACCGTCGCCAGCGGTGCGTGGTGGCCGAAGACCCCAGAGAAGATTCAGCGCGCGCAGGACATGGCGATGCGCCTGCGCGTCCCGGTCATCTACCTCGTAGACTGCTCGGGGCTGTTCCTCCCTGAGCAGGCGCACAGCTTCCCCGGGCAGGCCGGCGCCGGGCACATCTTCAAGATGAATGCCCTGCTCTCTGATCGCGGCGTGCCTCAGATCGCCGGTGTGTTTGGCGACTGCATTGCTGGCGGTGGCTACATGCCGATCATCAGTGATCGGGTCTACATGACCGAGCAGGCCTACATGGTCATCGCCGGGGCTGCGCTCATCAAGGGTGCGAAGTCCCTGGAGCTGACGTCACTGGACATCGGCGGCCCTGAGGTCCACGTCCACCAGTCGGCCTGTGCGGACGTTCGCGTTCCCGACGACATCACCGCCATCGCCCACATCCGCCGCGAGATCACTCGGCTGCCCGGCTCTGCGGTCGACTTCTATCGCCACGGCGCTCCCCCGGAGCCGCCGCTGCAGGACCCGGGCGAGCTGGCTGCGGTCCTCCCGCGAGACCACCGCCACGTCTACGACATCAACGACGTCGTCAGCCGCCTGGTGGATGGCTCCCTGTTCCATGAGGTCATGCCCCACACCGGGCAAGAGATCCTCACCGGCATCGGGCGCATCAGCGGCCTGTGGGTCGGAATCGTCGCGAACGTCCTGGAGCCTCGACCCCACCCCTCCGGCAGCGGGCTTCGACCCGGCGGGATCCTCTACCGAGAGGGCATCGCCAAGGTGGCTGCGTTCTCGCGTGCCTGCAACGCCGACGGCATCCCGCTGATCTGGCTGCAGGACATCGCGGGCTTCGACATCGGCGTGGAGGCCGAGGCACAAGGGCTGCTCGGCTACGGCTCCAGCCTCATCTACACCAATTCCACCAACACCACCCCCATGTTCACGGTGCTCCTGCGCAAGGCGTCGGGGGCGGGGTACTACGCGATGGCTGGGCTGCCATACGACCCGGTCGTCCAGCTCTCCACGCCGCTGTCTCGGCAGGCTGTCATGGAGGGGCGGACCCTCGCGATTGCAGCGTTTCGAACCAAGCTCGACGACAGCTTCGAGATCATGGCGAAGGACCCTGAAGAGCGGGCGCAGATTGCCGCTGCGATGGACGCGACCGCCAGCCGCATCGAGTCGGACATGGATCCGATCGCCGCCGCAAGCCGCATGGACACCGACGAGGTGATCCGCATCGATGAGCTGCGAGACTGGCTGTGTGCTCTGGCGGAGATGGCCTACCAGTCCACCGGCTACCGCCGGGTCAAGAACCCCCGCATCTGGAGCATCTTTGATCTCGAGGTGCTGACTGCCGCGCGCGGGCCGGCTGCGGAGGTGGTCCAGGAGGCCCAGTTCTCGCAGCAGATCGAGCCAGATGAGGACGGCCTGATCGCGGTGACGGCCCCGATGGAGGGAACGTTCTGGAGCCGGCCTTCTCCGACCGCTCCAGCCTTCCTCGCCGCAGGACATCCGGCCAGCCCGGGGGGAACCATCGCGCTCATTGAGGTCATGAAGACCTTCACTCCGATCCGAGCCGCGGTCGCTGGTGAGCTTGTTCGCTGGACCCTCAAGGATGGCGATGCGGTCTCACCGGGGCAGGTCCTCGGCTGGCTGCGTCCGGCATAGCGTCCAGCGACTTCATGGGTGGCTGTGGTAGATTGGCGGTGATGAAGCGTATTCTCCTGACGACTGCACTGCTCCTCAGCCTCTGTCTCCCCAGCCTCGCCCGGGCGGAGTGCACTAGCGCCTATACCTCTGAACAGCTGACGGATGATATGTCGGCGATGACGGAGTCTCTTCGGGGCCTCGACGAGATCACCTTCAAGCAGGTCGGGCAGAACATGGAGGTGCGCCTGCCGTGCGTCGGCCGCAGGCTGCCTGCTCGGGTCTATGCCAGCGCCTACCGATACATCGGCACCCAGCACTACCTCAGCCAGGATCGCGCCACGGCCAACCGCTGGTTCTTGACCAGCCTTGAGCTCGATCCGACCTTCGAGTGGGACATCAACGATCTCGGGCCGGGCCATCCCCTTCGCGCAGCCTTTGACTCCCAGCGTGAGCTGGCCGCGATCGATCCCGAGCCGATTCCTGGGAAGACCCTGCTGATCCCTGCTGGCAGCGCGCTGTACCTCGATGGTCGCGAGCTGACGACTGCGGCGGCTACTCCTGGGAGACCGCACCTGCTACAGGTCATCAGCATCTCCGATAACTTACTTCGGCAGTCCTTTGTTATCGAAGGGAATGAGATTCCAGCCCGGTTTCTGCAGGATGCTGTCGTCGAGGTGGTCGAGACTGCTGAGCCTGAGGGCGGTCGTCGGGGGCGCAAGAGCAACCAGAGCACCGAGGGAGAGATCGCATACGGCGACATGCGCGTGGTCTATGTTGATCGGGTTCGCCCCCCGGCCAAGACCCCGTTGATGCTCGCGGGTGGTGCCGGAATGATGATCGCTGGTGGGCTGTATGCTGCTTCCTATGCTACGCACACCCAATTTGATCAGGCCTCGACCACTGTGGATCTGCTGCGGTACCAGTCTCTGACCAACACGCTGCTCATCGCCTCTGGCATCAGCGCTGCCGCTGGGGTCAGCGTTGGCTATGCCGGGGTCATGATGAGCGGGAGTCCGGGGGTGTTCATTGGCGGACGCTTCTGAGCCGACGCGCTGGACGGGCCGGACCGGGCGTCAGTACACGCCAATCGCGGACGAGTCTCCGCGCGCAGGAGTGCATGCCTCCGTCTGTGCGGTCTCTTCCACCGGTCCGCCGCTTGGGCGCTCCATCGCATCTGCTGGCACCCGCCTCGCGCTGAGGCAGCCTGGTGATGGCGAGCGGGAGGCCTGGCGTAGAGAAGTCCAGGTCCTCCAAGACCTCTCCCACACGGTACCGATGCCGCCTTGTCCGCGCATCTACGATCAGATCGGGGATGCGCCTGGCCTCGTGATGGAGTGGTGTCCGCTCGACATGGAGGAGTGGTGGGCGAGCGTCATGAATGCGCCGGAGGGCTTCCGGGCGCTGTGTCAGTCGCTCTCTGAGATCTGTCGCCGCCTGGCCGAGTACAGCACATTCGCGCGCGAGCAAGACACCGCGACTCCTGTGATCATTCACCCCCGGACGCTCCTGCGGCGGGGGGACGGCCGCTGGCTGCTCAGTCGGTTCGGGAGCCCGTCGCGGATCGACGCTGAGGGCTGCAGCACGAAGATCATCGCGGAGCCGGATGGCTTCCTCAGCCCGGAGGTCCTCTTCGATGCGACCCCCAACCACCAGCCCGCTTCGGAGTGCTGGTCGATCGGCTGTGTCCTGCTGGCGCTGCTCCAGATGCGGGTGTTCAGCGGCAGCGGCATGCCGCTGCCGCCGCAGGGAACCGCTGCGCATCACTTCCGCAGCCACAGGGTCAACCTCGTCATCGACCTCTACCAGCGCAAGCCCGGGCTGTTCTTAGAGCGGGCGCTGGACGCTCGGCAGTTTCTCTACCCTGACCGAATCCCTGATCCGGATCGTCAGGTGGTGGAGAAGGCCACCGAGGGGCTGTTTGGGACCCCACAGCCCGACTTGGAGGCGCAGCTCTCTGGCCGAATTCTTCGGATTCTTGACAAGGCTCTGAGCATCGAGCCCTCTGCTCGGCACACTGATCCCATCGAGCTGGCCAACGAGCTGGAGCTGCTCGGGCGCTGGTTTCGTGAGACGGCCCAGAGCATCAAGAAGTCTCGACCAGAGCCCGCTGCTCCAGTCCACACCCGTGTCGTCGAGGGGCCGAAGCGCTCGAAGACCGACGAAGCCCTCGACGCGATGAAGGCGAGCATCGCTGAGCACAGCGCGCTCGCTGCGCGCGTCACCGCAGGCAACGCCGCCCTCACCGCTCAGCTGGCACGTGCTGAGGAGGATGCGAGGGGAGCACGCCAGATGCTGTGGGGGGCGATTGGCCTCCTTGCAGCCGCCCAGGTCGTGCTTGCGGTTCTCTTGCTCCCCGCAGGGCCAACCGATGCCCTGCCACCGCCTCCAGCAGCCGTGAATGCACCGGCTTCACCGGCAGGCTCGATGCCTGTGCCTCCGCCCGCAGAAGAGGCCGAGGCTGCCGAAGCGTCCATCGTAGAGGCCGAGGAAGAAGCCGAGGCTGCCGAAGCGTCCATCGAAGAGACCAAAGAGACCGGGCCTGCCGAAGCGTCCGCTGAGGAGCCCGGCGCGGTGTCCGTCGAGGAGATCCCGCAACCGAGCACTGGTGTAGACGTGCTCACCAGCACCGACCCCACCGAGCTGCCCCCAGCAGCGGAACCCGATCCGGTCTCAGCACTCGGTCGCATCACCATTGACGGTGCCGCCGGCTGGCTGGTGGGGCCAAGCGGCAGGGTGGCACCTGGGGCGCACCCTGCTGGTGACTACGAAGTCATGGTCACCATAGACGATGCTCCGCTGTCCCTTGGATGGGTGACCCTGACTGCTGGCGCAGATGTAAAGTTCCGCTGCGGCTTCGGGAACTGCAAGCGGATTCCATAAGCGCTGGCGCTACAGGGTTCGGTCCCAGAGGTACTCTTCCTCGCTGTGTGCCTGCGCTGCCCAGCGACCGGCCACAAACAGGAAGTCGGAGAGCCGGTTCAGGTACCGCATGGCACCATCTCCAATCTCAGGCTCTTCCCGAAGGAGGCGCACAATCATTCGCTCTGCACGCCGGCAGACGGTCCGAGCTTGGTGGAAGAATGCGCCGACCGGCCCTCCCCCGGGCAGGATGAATTCTTTGAGGGGCTCCAGATCGGTGTTCAGCTCATCGATCCACGTTTCTAGCCGTGTGGCATCCTCGGGGCCGATCAGCCGCATCCCTTCCCACCGCTTCGCTGGCGGTGTGGCCAGATCGCTTCCGACGTTGAACAAATCATTCTGGATCCGGTGAAGCATCGTGTCCAGCCGTGCGATCACCTCACTCGGTGCGCTGGAGCGTGCTGAAAAGGTTCGAATGAGGCCAATGATGGCATTGAGCTCGTCGACTGTTCCGTAGGCATCAATCCGCGTGTGGTCCTTGCTGACCCGCTCGCCACCGACGAGGCTCGTCTGCCCCTTATCGCCACCCCTGGTGTATACTTTCGTAATCCGCATCTGCTCATCTCCTGATGTGGCGATGAGATAACGCGACCCTGCCGACGTGCTGAGCAGACGTTATAGGACCCGGACATTCTTCTGGAGGAAGATTTGGAAACGCGTAAGAACAGGATGTCGATTGCGAAGCTGAGGATCTCAGACGCAAACACCCTCCTGGTCCTGACCCAGGATGCACTGAGCCTCCCCCTTGGGCAGATCGAGCCCGCCACGCTTGTCGATCTCCTTGCTCTCTCTGAGCTCCAGGATCAGCTCTCGACCGCGCTGGCTCGGGATCTGCAGAATTTTAGGACCCAGGCCTTCAATCAGGTCACAGATCTTCCTGACGGAGCAGCCCTCGCAGGATTTGTTAGCGAAATCACTGCTCTTGAGCCGTCAACGATACCGCAGTCTCTTCGGGACTTTCTTGCTGAGTTGCTTCCCCTGCGTCGGCACTCGGAGTCCCTCGAGACCCTCCAGGCTCTCGCGCTGCGACTCGACGGCAACGCTCCGGAGTCGATCACCCTCCCGGTTGCAACCAAGGCCACCAAGGTCACCAAGGCGACCAAGGCGACCGCCGCCAAGAAGACTCCCAAGTCCAAGGCTGCAAAGGCCAAGCCGGCAAAGAAGCGGACCACCCGCATCACGGCGAGTCAGGTCGACGAGCGCAAGGCGGAGTGGATCGAGGAGGATGTCATCTCTCGACTGAAGAACTACGGCAGCCGCGGCCTCAAGGAGGCCATCCTGGTCGCCGGAGCCCGCCATCGTGCACCCATGAAGGATCTCTCTGGTGCTGAGATCCTTGCGGTGATGCGTCGCCTGAAGCGTGAGTCAAAGGTTCGATTCTCTGCAGGGCGCTGGATCATCTCCTGAGTCGATGGCCCTGACGCAGAACAGCCGCCTCTGGGCGGCTGTTTTTTTGTCGAAAATTTGTGTTGGTCAGTGAGCTTGTCTCAGTTGGGAACATCCCTGTGAGCTTGTCTCAGTTTGGAACATCGCAGACCAGCTTGTCGATGGCATGGACCGGTGCGTTGTCACCGGCCATGAGCTCCTTGATGGCTGTGAGCACGAGCCGGTGCTTCTGAATGATTCGCTTGCCGGCAAACTGCTCTGAGACAACATGAATCTCGAAGTGGCCGCCGCCGCCGCTGACGTTGATCTCTGCGCCTGGAATGGCCTCGGCAATGGCGGCGGTGATCTGATCGTTAAGGGACATCGTCGCTCCTCGTTGGGTGTGACCGGCTCTAACCCAACGCTGGCCGGGTCCGCTTTATCTTCCAGACCTCTGCGATGACCCCCAGCGCGTTCAGCCTGGCGAGCCAGATCCGCTGGCTGTCTCGGATGCTGTCCGTCGGCCCCTTCAGCTCTGCGAGGATCAACTCCTCAGGAATGCGTGCGGGTATTGCATCGGGCAGGCGGATCTCAGGGCCGGGCAGCACGCAGAGATCGGGCAGGCCACGACCAGCGCTGCGCCGGTCCTCAGCGAAGCACCGGAGAATTCCGCTCAGGGTTTGCCCATCAATTGCCGCCGTCAGCAGCGTCAGCTCTTCTGGTGGGAGCCGGTCGAGCCGGGCACCGGGAAGGGAGGTGCCGTCGTGCCGCTCCAGCGCTTCCGCCAACAGCGCAGAAGCACCACCGGCCTCAATGGCTTCGAAGATCGGATCCATCCAAGGCTTCCTCCGCTCGGCGAACCCCGGCGAGAAGATGTCGAGGGGCTGCATCATCAGCGCTGTCGGCAGCATTCCGGGCACCGGAGCGAAGATGGCGTCGTAGAACAGCAGGCTGAACAGGGTGGACCACGGCGCAGACTCGCCAAACAGCGCGCGGCGTCCGTGGCTCGCGAGCATCGCGCAGACCGCTGGCTCGATGGTCTTTGGGCCTTCCGGCGTCTCGTAGCCTGGCCGGCTTCCACCCCGCCTCGCTCCGACGAGCTTAAGCTCACGGATCTTCGGTGATGGAATCGGCGGCATCGGCCGCCAGCCCTGGCCCGCTTTCTTCGCCAGTCGCCGTCCGGTCCGCTCCAGCGCCAGGGCTTCATCTGGTGGTGCGACCTCTCTGGCCTCCTCGCACAGCGCGGCACCGGCGCCAGGTCTCCCCAGTGCCGCGAGGCACAGCGCCAGTCGCCAGGTGGCGTGGCTCTGCTCCCGGATGCCTGCTACCAGCAGCCGCTGGTAGATCTCAGCGGCAAGATCCGGCTGCTTGCTTCGCTCAAAGGCCCGAGCTGCCGCCAGCGCCAGATCTGAATCGAACCGACGCGCGGAGAATCGATAGCGGTATCCGGGGGCTTTGACCCGTGACTCCACCCCGGCGAGGGCGCCGGGGACGGCCTCGAGAAGGCTGTCCTCGGTCAGGCTCGACCGACGCACCAGCGCGGCCTCATACGACAGCAGCGCGCGGCGATTGGGGAACAACCCAGCGCCGCCGGTCGGGGTGTACGCCGGATAGCGAAGCACACCCATCCGCGCGATGATCAGCCGCGTGAGGTCGCCGCTGTGGTCGCAGAGGTAGAGTCGGCACAGCCGCTGAAACAACCCCCGATGCCGCAGCACGAGCGCCTGGAGGGAGACCGCAGCCCGAGGGGTGCCAGCGAGCCTCTCCAGGAGCACCGCCCGCCGGCCGCTGCGCTTGAGACCGGCATCTCTACAGAGCGCCTTGAGCTCCTCGACGGTGCGTGCTTCAAGGAAGAGCCGGGTTGGAATGTGCCGCTCATCTCGTGCAAGACCAGCCTCGACGAGCGCGGCGGCTGCCCCTGCGGGATCGGATATCTCAGCATAGTCGAGCTGATCGAGGCGGAAGACGACCCGCTTGCGGCTCCGGAGCCGAGCGTACAGGCTCGCGGCTCCCACCTTCAGCGCCAGGAATTGTCTCGCGACGTAGGCCTCTCCTGCAGTGAGAATGTGCTCCTCTCTGGCGAGCGCGACCGTGATCGCCTCCGTCAGATCCCGACGGGCGAAGTCCTGGATTGGCTCAGGCTGGATCAGCACTCGATGGCCTCGACGCCCCAAGAGGTGCAGTCGATGGGCTCTCCTCCCGCATTGAGGCGCTCGACAATCCAGGTCAGCGCCGCTCTGCATTCAAGCCGGGTGCTCACTCCGCTGGCCTGTTCTTCGACCGCGACCACCGGCAGGCTCATCTGCCATCGGCTCCAGTAACCCTGGGGATGGATCGCGGTGAGGGGATGGCGTTCTTCTGCTGTGCTGCTCTGGATGGTGAGTCGAGCACCTTCGGACAGGCTGGCGTTCTCGAACTCTGTGTCCCAGCCGTCCTGGTCGCATGTGCTGGTCAGCACCGAGAACAGCCCCCCAGCTTCGGGAGCCATGCCTTCAGGAAGCGGGACGGCAGCGAGATCGGGGGGCTGGTTCTTCTGGTGTTGCATCACGAGTCAGCAGGGGCGCGTGTGTTGCTTAGACAGACCAGAAGGCGCGCAGAAGCCTGTGCTCTTGGTGTCCAGCACATTGCCAGATTGCCAAGAAGTAGGGGCGGTGGGACTCGAACCCACAATGCCTAAGGCCACTCGATTTTGAATCGAGCGCGTATACCAATTCCGCCACGCCCCCAACGCGGCGATCGTATCACGCCTGTGGTTTTCCGTCAGGTTTGAGACCGCTCACAGTTTCCAGATGAAGTCTAGCATTCTCTTGACGCTATACGTGCATACTATGTGGTGAGGGTAAAACACGGTAATCCTGGAGTTCATTATGCGACATTCGCTTCTGGTTGTTCTCGCTGGCATCATTATGACTGGCTGCCTTGGTGGGAAAACCCAAGTCGGAACTGTAGATACTGGAGGTGGAGGTGAGGGCAGCGGCACGAATAAGGATGCACGCATCATCGCGGACGCCTTCACCTGGCAGTGCTCCGCTGCCGGAGACCTCTACCCAGGTGTGTTCGCCCACATCGTGACCATGGAGTATGCGCCGGACGGACTGCGGAGTCTCGAGCTCCCGGCGGCTGGTGAGTGTACCTACGGGCTGGACATGTTCCCCTCCAATGCTGGAGAGAATGCGGCGTCGCTCGAGAGCATCCTCGGCAATCCCAGCTGGTCCAGTGACAACTACACTGGTGCCCTGGAGCTGATGAGCACCGGCTTCTGGATCGACGATGTCCTCGAAGACACTCACTCCTGCGAGGAGGTTGACCAGCGACTGGAGGGCGGAACGTCCATCGAGCAGGCCGGCGCGCTCTCTGGTGCCAGCACCCCAGAGCCGGTCGAGATGCCGCTGGTTGAGTATGACGGCTTCGAGTCCATCTTGGAGTGGGGCGATGAGGTCACGGCATCCTGGGACGGCGATCACGAGTGGTCGCAGGTCTGGGTACAGATCCGCCGCGAGGTCGACGGTGAGGCCTGGGAGTCCGTCACCTGCAACGCAACCGGCTCCGATTCCTTCACCATCGACGATGCCATCTGGGGGCTGCTCGACAACGACCTCAACGTCGATCGGAACAACGTCTACATTGCATTCCAGAACGCCAGCACCGTCGAGACTGATTCGGGCCTCAAGGTCGATGTCCTGACGCGCTCGATCGACATTGCAGTCGTCTCGGATTGAGACTCCCAGGCTGGCACTTCTCCACTGACCAGCGTATTATCTGCAGGTCAGTTCACCCCTCGGGGTGATGCCTTGTCATTTTGAGCCAGACCAGGGGATGTCTTCCCCTGGTGTGTTTTATGGGGTCGCCGGATATGCATCAGTCTCACGTGCTGGTGGTGGATCCAAACCCGCTGATTCTCCAGCGCGTCAAGAGCGCCTTAGCTGGCTCTGACTATGGAATTCTCTCTGCGCGCGATGCCTCCGAAGCGGAGACCTTGGCCGCAGGACAGCAGATCGCGGTGGTGCTGAGCTCCACCGGCTTGCCGCGTGGGAATGGCTACGATCTCGCGCGTAGCCTGCTCTCGGCCCACCCTGATGCCAAGATATTCCTCCTCTCTGGTGGCTTTGAGGTCTACAACCGCGACCGCGCTGAGCAGGCCGGCGTGGTCGGGCGGATCAGCAAGCCGTTCTCTTCCGATGGCCTCCGGACCCGTCTGGAGAAGGTCCTGGGCGAGCTGAGACGCTCTAAGCGCTCGACAGATCCGGCCGATGTCCTCCCGATAAAGGTCCCCGAAGAGGCCAATCCGTTGGAGCCGCTCGGAGAATACCCGCCGGGTCACGGCCAGGCGGAGCCCCTCTCTGAGATGCTCCCGTCTGCTCTTGAGCCCCTCTCTGCTGAGTCGCTTCCCCCCTACAGTCCGCCCAGCTCATCCGAGCGGATTGCATCGATCATTCCCAGGGATTTTCGCGAACTCTCCGCGCCGGGGGCCTCCGTGGAGTCCCTCAAGCCCGCGCTGGAGAGGGCCGTGATGGAGGTCCTCCCGGAAGTCGTTGAGGTTGTGCTGCGCCGCTCGCTGCAGACCTCGCCTGCCTTCCGAGACCTGGTTGAGGTGGCCGTGGACGAGGCCGTGCGCGCACACCTCCCCACCATCGCCCGTCAGATGGTTCAGGACCGTCTGGCTGAGATCGAAGCGCAGGATCCTGAGGGATCCTACTGAGCCTTCGGCAGCGCAGAGTGCCGACCTGAGGCCTGTGGTGCGTCGAGTGATCTCCGCGCGCGTCGTCTGCGGTGCCCGGTTCATGCCTCGCATGGGCGCGTGACGCCCGTTAAATGCGCCACCTGAAAACAACTATCGGATGGAAAACCTGATGGCCCTCATCGATGAACTTCCCAAGACCTTTGATCCCCACGCAGCGGCGGATCGGTACTACCCGGAGTGGGAAGCTGCCGGCCTGTTTACCCCCAGTCCGGAAGACGACAAGCCGGCCTACACCATCGTCATTCCGCCTCCGAACGTGACGGGCTCGCTGCACATGGGGCATGCGCTGAACAACACGCTCCAGGACGTGCTGATTCGCTACAAGCGAATGGATGGGTTCAACACCCTGTGGGTTCCTGGAACGGATCACGCCGGCATCGCGACCCAGTGGGTGGTGGAGCGCAAGCTGCGCGCCCTCGGCTTGGATCGTCGTGACCTCGGTCGGGAAGAATTCCTCCGACGGGTGTGGGAGTGGAAGGAAGAGAGCGGCGGAACCATCACCCACCAGCTTCGCAAGCTCGGGGTGAGCTGTGACTGGTCTCGCGAGCGGTTCACGATGGACGAGGGGCTCTCCAAGGCCGTGACCGAGACCTTCATTCGCTACCACGAGCAGGGGCTCATCTACCGGGCGGAGCGCCTCATCAACTGGGATCCAGTCGCGCAGACCGCGCTGTCGAACCTCGAGGTGGAGAACGAAGAGAACTATCAGACTGAGATCTGGCGGTTCGCATACCCCCTCGCCGAGCCCATCCCTGGACCAGACGGCACTGTGGTCGAGGAGATCGTGGTCGCGACCACCCGCCCTGAGACCATGCTCGGCGACACCGCGGTGGCTGTTCATCCCGATGACATCCGCTACAAGCACCTCATCGGCCGCAGCGTGCGCCACCCGATCCTCGGTCGAGAGTTTCCGATCGTCGCGGATGCCATCCTCGTGGACCCTGAGTTCGGCACCGGCGCAGTGAAGGTAACCCCGGCCCACGACTTCAACGACTTCGAGGTCGGCAAGCGCCACAGCCTGCCGTTCATCAACATCATGAACCTCGACGGAACCATCAACGAGCAGGGCGGTGCGTTTGCCGGAATGGATCGCTTCGTTGCCCGCAAGGCCATCAAAGCGAAGCTCGAAGAGATGGGCCTCGCACGCGGCAGCAGCCCGCACACGATGGCGCTTCCCCGCTCGCAGCGCTCCGGTGCTCCGGTCGAGCCGCTCCTGTCGACCCAGTGGTTCGTGTCGATGAAGCCCCTGGCCGGTCCGGCTGTGGGTGCTGTGGAGAACGGCTTCACAGACTTCGTGCCCAAGCAGTGGGAGAACACCTACTTTGCCTGGCTCCGTGACATCAAAGACTGGTGCATCAGCCGCCAGCTGTGGTGGGGGCACCGCATCCCGGCTTGGTACGACGAGCAGAACAACGTCTACGTGGGGCGCTCAGAGGCCGACGTGCGCGAGAAGCATGGGCTCGATGAAGCGGTGGTGCTGCGTCAGGACGAGGACGTCCTCGACACCTGGTTCTCCAGTGCACTGTGGCCCTTCTCGACCCTGGGCTGGCCGGACAAGACCCCGGAGCTGGAGAAGTATTACCCGACCGCTGTGCTCATCACCGGCTTCGACATCATCTTCTTCTGGGTTGCTCGGATGATGTTCGCAGGCCTCCACCTGATGGGCAACGTGCCCTTCTCCGACGTCTACATCCACGCCCTGGTGCGAGACGCCAAGGGGGAGAAGATGTCGAAGACCAAGGGCAACGTGGTCGATCCCCTCGATGAGATCGCCAAGCATGGCACCGACGCCTTCCGGATGACCCTGGTGGCCCTCGCTGCTCAGGGCCGCGACATCCTCTGGAACGACCAGCGCGCCGGTGGGTACGTGAAGTTCCAGAACAAGGTCTGGCAGGCGTTCCGCTTCATGGCCATGAATCTGACCGACTACGATCCCAAAGCTCCGCGCACCCTGGGTGTGTATGACCACTGGATCCAGGCACGGGCAGGGGAAGCGGTTCGTCGGGTGCGGGACGCGCTGGACAACTACCGGTTCAACGAGGTCGCCTCAGAGCTGTACGCCTTCACCTGGCATGAGCTGTGTGATTGGTATCTTGAGCTCGCCAAGGGCACCCTCTATGGCGACTCCACGCCGGAGGCGCAGAACGGCGCTCGCTACACCCTCCTGACCGTGTTCAACGCCCTGGTGCGCATGCTCCATCCGATCATGCCGTTCCTGTCAGAAGAGATCTGGCAGAAGCTCGCACCGTTTGGGACCTCTGGAACCATCATGACTGCCGCCTTCCCCAAAGCCGCTGACTTTCCCGAGGATCCGGAGAGCCTCGCTGAGGTTGCATGGCTCCAGGATGCCATCACCGCCATCCGTCGGATCCGCTCCGAGATGCAGCTTGCCAACAAGGTCGAGCTGACCGTGCGGGCGCAGAACACCGAGATGCTCAACCGTCACGCACAGGCACTCAAGGATCTCGCCGGAGTGCACCACATCGTGGAAGGAGGCCGAGAAGGCTTCTGTGCGACCGCTGTGGTCCGGGGTGAGGCGATGTTCCTCCCGCTGGAGGGCATCATTGACATCGCTGAAGAGCGCGCACGGCTCACGAAGGGAATCGACAAGGCACAGAAGGACATCAACGCCATGGAGCGTCGGCTGTCCAATGCCGGATATGTGAACAAAGCACCTGCCAAGGTGGTTCAGGAGACCCGTGACAAGCTGACTACCTCAAAGGAGCGGCTCGACAAGCTCCTGGCCGCCCGCAAGAACCTGGAGGAGTAGGACAATGAAGCTCGCAGAGATCGTTCGGCTGGCGCTGCTCGAGGATGTTGGTCACGGTGACGTGACCACGGAGGCGACCGTGCCCGCTGAGCTGGAGGGAAGCGCACGCATCATCGCCAAGCAGGAGCTGGTTGTCTGCGGGCACGACATCGCCGCTGAGGTGTTCCGCCAGATGGGCGCGACCTACACCCCGGAGGTGGGGGAGGGGGAGCTTGTCGAGAAGTGGACGGTCATCGCGCGGGTCTCCGGCCCGATGCGAGGGCTGCTCACTGGCGAGCGCCTCGCCCTCAACTTCATGATGCGGCTGTGTGGAATTGCCACGCACACCCACCGCACTGTGGCCCGTGCCGGCACGCTAAAGGTCGTGGACACCCGCAAGACCACTCCGCTCATCCGACGGCTTGAGCGGCGGGCAGTGAAGGTCGGTGGTGGGTCAAACCATCGGTTTGCCCTCTACGATGGGATCCTCATCAAGGACAACCACATCAAGGCGGCGGGCGGAGTCTCTGAGGCCATCCAGCGGGCTCGGTCGCATGCGCATCACCTCCTCCGCATCGAGATCGAGGTCGAGACGCTCGATGAGCTCAGGGATGCCCTGGCCCTCGGGGTCGATGCCGCACTCCTGGACAACATGGACGACGAGACCCTCAAGGCGGCAATCGCGCTCAACCGAGCGTTTGCCGCAGAGAACGGCACCCGTCCAGCCATCTTAGAGGCCAGCGGAAACATGGACGCCGATCGGATCGAGCGAATCAGCGACATCGGGCTTGACGTCGTGAGCATGGGCGGGCTGATCCACCAGGCAACCTGGGCCGACCTCTCAATGAAGGCGGATTAGCCGCCGAGTGTGCACTCGGGCTGAGGGGCTCCCCGGTCCGCTTTCACGGCATGTGTTCGGTACGGACACCGCAGCAGGGACGGGAAATCAGTTCCCGCTCTCGGAGAAGTGCTGGTAGTCCTTGAGGCTGCTCCACTGTCCACCCCAGCCCCAGCCGACAGCGGCAAATGCGGCGGTCGCGGCATCCCCATCGACCACCATGCCCGGTCGGACATCCCCACGGTCGGTGTAGTCCGCGCCCTCTGGTGGCAACACGAGCGAGCCGCTGACGTAGGGGTTCTCGACGGGGTTGATGTCGAGGGCGCTGCCGTAGCTGTGCTCGCTCCAGCTAGAGCCTCCGGTCACTGCTCGGCAGTTGAAGGCGGAGGTGTTGTCTGCCGCCATGCTGGCATCATCGCTGCCCCCGAAGGCGCTCGCGGGCTGCATGGAGCGAATGGGGAAGCCTGCGCGGAAGAGAGCCTCAAAGACCGGGGTGAGGGAGGCTGCCGCTGAAGAGGCGACGACGAGCTGTCCGATCTGGACCGCGCCATCCATGTCCCAGTGAGCCGGCTGAAGCAAGACCAGCTCATCGCGTCCGACCGGGCAGCCGTCGTGCATCGTGGTGCCCTCCATCTGCGCTGCGAGCGCATCGGGGATTGGGCCGACCGTGATGCTCCAGAGGTCCTCTTCAGAGGTGTCGGCCGGAGCACTGGTGTCTGGAGAGGTGCCCGTGTGGTCCTCTTCGGAGGTGTCGAGGGGGCTGTCGGGAGGACCGATGACGACCAAGAGGTCGGACGTGCAGGCGAGCAGGATGAGGAGCATGTCAGCGATTCAACCACTGTCTGATGGTCAAAAGCCAGCCCCAACTCCAAGAGCGCCACTGCTTCAGCACAGCCGTACTTTACATAATTCTAAACCCAGCACCCAACAGGCTATTACTTTACATAATTCATACGCGCCAAATAAGTTCATTTACTTTACATAATGCAATTTCATTATCTTATTAACCAAAGTAACTTCACTTCTCTCCGATCCTCATCACGCTACAGCAACAGCTCAAAGCGGATCTCAACTCGGCACGCCAGCATTAATTTCGCCCCTCTGAAGTTTGCCACGCGTGACCTGGCAAATGCCAGGTGAGGGGATCACTTGATGAGCGTGCGGAACACCTCGGGCAACCTCGCCGGAAGATCATCTACGCGATCCAGCACAAGGTAGTCCTTCGGACCAAAGATTCGTCGGAGGTATTCCTCCGCCAGCTCGTTCGTGTCCATGCTGATGCAGAAGACATGCAAGCCGAGCCGACGGGCCTCTCCAACGGCCAGTGCGGTGTCTCGAATTCCGTAGTCTCCGCGATACTCCCCCCGATCCTCTGGCTTGCCGTCCGAGATCAGGATCAGGATCCGCCGCCCCTGCGGCATCGTGCTCATCATCCAGCCTGCGTGGCGGATGAATGCCCCGAGTCGGGTCGCCCCACCGGGCCGAAGGTTTCCGATTCGCTTGTTTACCGTGTCGTCATACTGATCGTCCCAGCCCTTGATTCGCTGAAAGCGACAGTCTCTCGGGCCACGGTTCGAGAAGCCATAGAACGCATGCGGGAACCGAAGAGTCTTCAGACCTTCGGCAAAGAGCACCAGGGCTTCTTGCTCAGAGTGGATGATGTTTCCCTGGGTCGAGCCGGAGAGGTCCACCATTGTCAGGATCGCGATCGATTGTCTGGCGCGCTGAAACCGCTTGTACCAATCCACTCGTGGCGTAAACCCGGCCTGGATGTCCGCCATTGCAGCCACTGCGCGGTTCAGATCAATCTCGGTTCCATCCTGCTGTCCATGCAGCCACCGCTCTTCAAGCCTCAGCGCCTCGAACCGCTTGCGGACTTCCTTGATCTGTGGCTGGTTTGCATCCACGATGCGCTGGTAGGACTCAAGCGGTCCCTGGTTTGCCTCGACCTCGACCACCCGTGTCTGGGCGATCTTGTAGACACCGCGCTCGTTGTCCCACTCATCGTATTCTCGACTTCCATCCTCATCCGGACGGGCCTCGATCTCTGTGGTGATGAGCTCTTCAAGCCGAGGGGGGGCATCGCCGCTGCTCGAGGCGCGCATGCGGTTGCGAATTGAGCCAGGGATCCGACTCGGGGTTCCCTTTCGCTTCATCGCCCGGAGGAGGAGTCGAATAGGTTTGTTACCTTTCTTCCACTCATTTGCAGCGGCATGCTCGGCCGCGACGTCGTGGAGCAGCCACTCTGGACGCAGAATCCCGAGGAAGTAAGGGAGGGGCGGGGGGCCGAGGCGAAGGCTTCGGAACTTCTCGCGCAGGCGCTGCGCGTGACCAGCAATGACCAGCTTGGCCGCCGCCGGGGTGCTCGCCGCGTCGACGGCCTTGATGGCGTTGCGTGCCATCGTCCCTTCAAAGCCAGCGTCTTCCATGAAGTCTGACATCCCGTCGTACAGCGGCAAGAATGGCTTCGGCATTCCTTTTCGGGGCACGGTCGTCACGTTGACCCGCATCAAGCCAGCCTTTCCGAGGAAGCGGACCGCCTCGAAGTCCTTTCGGATCCCAGGCCATTCTTCAGACCAGCGGCGAATGACATACCGACCAGCGAGCAGGTGGAACGTGCTGCGGAGCACCCAGTCCGTGTGAATCTCTGCAAGCAGGCGCCGGTTCTCCAGCATCCCAAAGCGGATCATTCCAAGCTGAAGCAGTCCCATGCACCGATACAGCAGCGCGTCTTCTGCCTGCTGAAAGGGCGCGGGCACCGCGCGGGGGAGGAACAGGTTCTCTCCATCCGTCGAGGCTGGGTCGGAGTAGGACATCGAGAAGTCCATGCCCGAGATCATCCGCAGCCAGCCCTGGAGGGAGCGAAACATGGAGTCGAGGGTCGCGCCATTTTCTTCACCAGCGACGAGCTGTCGCTTGGGTGGCTCGAACAGGAACTTCGCGAGGAGCGCCTGCTCGGCGTCTTCGTCATCGTCGAAGTCCATCACCGCACGGGCGTAGTCTCCGTACTCTTCCAGGGTGGCCTTTCGGGCCTCCTCCGGCGTCGGTGGCCAGGTCGGCGCGCCCATCAGCCCAGGACGCTTCGAAGCAGCTCGCGAAGCGACTTCGTCATCTCAGGATCATCCGTGAGCGAGCCCACCAGCGTGGCTTCGCAGGCCTGTCGCATTGGCAGTCCAGCAACAACCAGCCCCGCTGCGTAGATGAGCAGGCGCGTCGAGGCCCCTTCCTTGAGTCCGTGGCTCTTGAGGTTGCGGCTCGCCCGACCGATGCGAACCAGCTGCGCAGCAGTCGCAGCATTACAGCCAGACTCTGAGGTGACGATCTCAGCCTCGACAGCCTCCTCTGGGTAGTCAAACGACAGCGAGACAAACCGCTGCCGGGTGGACTCCTTGAGCTCTCGGGTCACGGATTGATAGCCCGGGTTGTACGAGACCACGACCAAGAAATCATCGGGAGCCTGGAGGTTCTCTCCGAGGCGGTCCAGGGGGAGGACCCGGCGGTCATCGGTGAGGGGATGAATGACCGTCATGACGTCCGCCCGTGCCTCGACCACTTCATCGAGGTAGCAGATGGCCCCCTCGCGAATTGCGCGGGTCAATGGACCATCTCGCCATACGGTCTGGCCCCCTTCCAGAAGGAAGCGGCCGGTCAGGTCTGCCGCAGCGAGATCCTCTTGACATGCAACCGTGATCAGTGGACGACCCAGTTTTTGAGCCATGTATCGGACAAATCGAGACTTACCACAGCCCGTCGGTCCTTTCAGGAGGACCGGGAGCTTGAGCTGTGCGGCGGTCTCAAAAACCGCGACCTCAGAGCCGGTTGCCCGGTAGTAGATCTCTTCCTCGCTGCTCACCTCAGGCATTCACCATCTCCACATTCAATGCAACGGGTTCAGTGTATCCGGGGTGTGCGGCTCATGGTGCCTCATCCTCGAATACATCCTCTTGCCAGCCACTCGACAGGGTGCTGTCGATGGCCTCAGTCATCGGTGGGTAAGCGGGATGGGTGCGCACCATCAGCAGCCAGCCGACCAGGAAGATCCCATAGAGGACGCTCACGCCCCGACGGCTGCCGCTCTTCGCCAGCTGGACCGCTGCGACACAGAGCATCAGCATCCAGGTGACATGGAAGAACACCTCGGGCTTGGCGACCCGCCAGAATCCGGGAATAACCATTCGAATGATCATATAAAGTGGATTCTCGACAGGTCCTGGCAGGAGGACTGGTCCGATCGAGATGAGCGCCGCGAGCAGGCCGGCTCCAAGCGCAAAGCGCACCCGTCGATCCGACCAGCAGGTCACCACACCCATGACCGCAAGTCCGATGCCCACCAAATTGAGCGCCCGATGGATCTCCAGGCGATTCCAAGCGAGGGGAACCAGCGAGAAGCCGTCCAGCGCCGCTCGCTCCCACAGGAACTGCTCTGGTGAGCCAATCTGTGGCCCTCCACGCATCAAGGCCCACTGCCAGATCAGCAGCGGAGTGACCGTCAGAAGACAGACCGCGCCAGCATGGCTCACCCGCCTCAGCGACCGCGTGCGCTCGCGGCGCAGGAGTCCGTCAGCCAGCAGCCACAGCCAAGCGCACACCGTGAGGAATCCAGCGATCATTCCCATGTAGAGGTTCATCCAGCTCATCACCACGAAGACGATGCCCGGAAACCAGCGCCAGCGGCCCCCGTCCTTCCAGGCGCGAAGCAGCGCCAGTGTAAACAGCGGCAGCCAGAATATCGCCGCCTTCTCGATGGTGTACCAGTTCAGATCTCGAAAGAGGTGCAGCCCCATTCCAAACGGAAACGACAGCAGCAGCGCAATGCGATCCACGCCGCACACCCGGCGCAGCAGCAGCCACATTGCCCACCACCCGAGCACCATCGACATGAACGCCTGGGCATTGAATGCACCGAGCGGGGTGAGGAACAGCTCAAAGAACTGCGTGACCCAGAGGTGTCCGACGTGGACTCCGATCAGCCGCGCCGCAGGATCCGCTGGAGACATCAGCGGACTGGTGAGCATCCGGATGTGGACCCCGTCGAGGTAGAAGAGAAGGCTGCCTTCTTTGTCGATGGTCGGGAAGCTGCCATAGACAAAGCGGTTGATGTGGAACAGCAGCGGCGCGGTCAGGAGGGTGACCTGTCCGATGATAAACGTCAGGTACCGGAGCGCCTTGGGCGGGCGCTTCCAGGCAACGGCGAGCGCGGACATCGCGAGGCCACCAACCATGCAGGCGAGGTGACTCCACGGATCATCCAGCATCTGCACCGGTGCAAGAATTTGTCTGGGATCGGGAGGCGGACCGTACATGACCAAAGCGGTGTATCCCGTTAGCACCGCCGCATGGACGCCTTCACCACAGACCTTCTCGCCTGGTACGACACTCATCGGCGGTCGCTGCCGTGGCGAGACACCGTGACGCCCTATCGGACGTGGATCTCTGAGGTCATGCTCCAGCAGACCCGTGTAGACACAGTCCTGCCTTACTTTGCGCGGTTCATGAGTCGGTTTCCCACCGTGGAGCGTCTCGCTGATGCAGAGCAAGATGAGGTGATGTCGATGTGGTCTGGGCTCGGGTATTACTCTCGGGCTCGCAACATGCATGCTGCTGCAAAGGCCGTTGTCGCGCTCGGAGCCTTTCCGACGACCCTCAAGGGGGTGCGCGCGCTCCCGGGCGTCGGCGAGTACATGGCTGGGGCGATCGGCAGCATTGCTCTGGGCCTGGATGTCGCTGCCGTAGACGGCAACTTGCACCGAGTCCTTGCTCGGATCCATCGCTCCACCACCGACCGCAAGGGTGCCTGGAGCCTCGCTGCGGCCCACCTTCCAGCCGGACGTGCCGGTGACTACAACCAGGCGCTGATGGACCTGGGATCCGGGACGTGCAAGCCCAGGCGTGCCGAGTGCCCACGCTGCCCGGTCTCAGCACACTGCGCAGCATTTGCGGCCGGAGACGTCCACAAGTACCCGGTGAAGGCAAAGAAGAAGGTCACTCCTCGGCGAGAAGCGGTCTGCGGGGTCCTCCGAAGAGAGGGACGGGTCCTCATTGTCCGGCGTCCAGCCGCAGGACTCTATGGCGGGATGTACGAGCTGCCCGGGATCCTGTTGAACACAGGAGAAGCACCTGACGTAGGTCTGAGGCGTGCATTCAGCGAGCGACTCGGACTCACCATCGCGCCTGGCGGGCCGCTGGGGCGGGTCCAGCACACGCTGACCCACATGAAGCTGACCCTCCACATCCTCGACATTCCCACACCAGCGTCAGCCACACCGACGCTGAGCCACTACACCGACGCCCGCTGGATCACTCCGACCGAGCCTGGTGACATCGGCATCTCAACCCTCGCCGCAAAGGCCCTCGCGGTTGCAGCGAAGCCAGAGCCGCAGCGGATGCTGTTCTGAGTCGGAGGGCGCCGCAGCGCTCACTCGCCGGCTCGAGGGCGAGGGGCACAGCGCGGTCTCAGGACTGCACCTTGGATAGCATCGCCGCGAGCGCAGCCTCGGCAGCAGCGAGAGCGGAGAGATCACGACTGTCCAGGGTGACCTTGACCGTCCAGGGCTTGACCTCAAACTGGGGATAGCTGCCGATCTGGACCGTCGGAAAGCGCTCCGCGAGAGTGCGCAGTCCCGCAGCGATGTCAATCTCAGCCGCCTCTGTGATGTGCGAGCGGACCTGGCGGGGTGCGCTGGTGGCGAAGCGATGGGCGACGGTATCGAACTTCTTCTGAAACAGGGCCGGGACACCTGGAAAGATACAGACGTTTTCGACAACCACCTGCGGAAAGCGGACCTCCCCCTCCCACCACAGCTCTGCTCCCTCGGGCACATCCGCCATGCGGAGGGCCTCGTCGTTGCAGCGCTCGCCGAGCTTGTCTCGGAGCATCCTCTCCAGCTCCGGGTGCCGAACCAGCGGAACTCCGAATGCTGCGGCGATGCCGGTCATTGTGAGGTCATCGTGCGTGGGGCCGACGCCACCTGTGGTGAAGAGATAGTCCACGCGACTCCGCCAGCGTCCAACCGTCTCAGCGATGTCATCGATCCCATCTGTGATGGTGCAGATCCGGCGGAGGTCGATTCCCAGGGCCTTACAGCGAGTAATGAGCCAAGGAGAATTCTCGTCGGTGAACTTCCCGCTGAGAATTTCATCCCCGATGATGATGGCGGCGGCGGTGGGCATCTACAAGCTATATCCCAGCCAGTTCAGGAGCCCCGTCACTGAAAATTGCGTTGACAAACCAAATTGTTACCTCTTCATACTGAGCGAAGGGAACACACCATCCGATGTGTATGTCATAGAGGCTATCAAGCCCTCCTGCGCCCAAGGCACCCCACATCAATGCCGCCCAAAGCTCAATCCACCAGTCGCCATGGCCTCCGGGTCACCGTGTGCCTGTTTGGAATGACCCAGTCTCAGACGGTCCACTGGCCGGGCAGGGGACCCGTGGAGGTCGGCGTCGGCCTCGACGATGCCATCCCGACTGCCAGCGGAGGGGCCCTTCTCTCCGCCCGCTGGGGCTCTGATGGGGTCCACCTCAGTGCCCATGAGCCTGGTGCTCGGTCTGCCACACTGCGTGCTGACGAGCGCTGGAGCTGGGACAACCAGGAAGGCGTCGAGGTCTTCATCGATCTTGTCCCCGTTATCCACGCAAGCCGCATTCCCCAGGATGCCTACGGCGACGTCGCGTTGCTGACGATGGTCCTGATGCTGCTGGTCGGTGTGGGACAGGCACAGATGCTTGCAGCGAACATCTACAGCGGACTCTCTGGAGCACCAGCGACGACCTTCGAGCCGACCCCAGAGATGATCGCCCGCCTCATTGAGCAGGACTACAAGGGTGCTGATGAGGCGATCCCCGAGCGCGCGGACCGCCGGGAGCTGGCCGCCAGCGCTGAGTCCTTCCACCTCCCAGCCGGCAACGACGGGCCCGCTCAGCGGGCCGGCGGCGGCAAGAACATGGGCCCTGAGATCCAGCGTGAGGAAGAGCGAACCCAGCGCGGAGAGGCCGAGGCGGTCCCATCGCCTTCAGACGCCGACGCCCTCGCAGACGATGTGCGTGCGCCTGAGCCGCTGCCAGACATGATGCTTGATCCGGAGTCAGGGGAGGCGCTGCTGCTGGAGTCGGGTCGACCGGTCGTGGCGGAGCTGGAGCCTGGAGATGAAGGGAACAGCGATCTCGGCGCACCGACGCCGGTTGAGAGGTTCATCGGCTGGGGATTTCGAGATTGGTTCGATGTCCAGGATGCTCGACGGTCTTCTGTCGAAGAGCTCGAGTGGAGCATGGAGCAGGTTCGCCAGCGGCTTCGGATCGATCCGGACGACAGCTGGGCGCTGAACACCCTCGGACTCTACGCGTATCTGGCTGAGAATGACACTCTCAGTCAGGACAGCTTCGAGCGGTACATCGAGCTGTTTCCAGAGGATCCGCTGGGGTACAATAACCTCGCCCTTACATTCAAGCGCGCTGGAGACTACACTCAAGAAGAAGACCTCTATCGTACAGCCCTGGAGCTGAACGCCGACGACGTCCACGTTCTCAACAACCTCGCCATAAACCTTGCCCATCAGCACCGTTTCGACGAAGCCAATGAGATCATGGCATCCCTGGAGAGCATCGACCCGGGCAATCCCTACAACGACCTCCACCGGTCAAAGATCTACGCAGCCATGGGCAAGCGTGAGAAAGCATATCGGCACTTAAAGGACGCCTTAGAGGGGGTCTCGGGTCTCGATACGCTCCACCATATCGAGTTTCGACAGGACATCCGGCTCGAGCCGGCGTTCAATCGGATGCGATCTGAGCGCCGCTTTGCGAAGCTGATCCGAGCGTTCTACGGGGATGAAGCCGAGTACCTTATCGGACACCGCAGCGCCTCTGGTGCCACCCGTGCAGGGGATGAGCATGGGTGATCTCGCAGTCACGGTGAAGCTCAACGGGATCCTGGTGGACAACCAGGTCATCATGGTCCACAGCGTCGTGCGGATTGGTGAGGCACCAGAGGCGGTGGTTCACTTCCCTGGTGCTGATGTCGCGGTGGTTCGACTCGGGAAGCGGCTTGCGATGCGTGGCCGCACTCTCGACGAGGGCGAGGAGATGGAGATCTCGCTGGGGGCGACCCATGTCCACCTCCAGCACACCACCAAATTCCGTCCACCATCAGCCCTCCAGGCCACCATCGACACCCGCTTTCTTGTCGCGGCAGTGCTGGTCATGGTGATGGGCTCCTGGGTTGACGCAGCCGAGTACTGGCTCGATCACCAGCCCCGCGATGCCGGCGCCGCGCCGATCACCCAGCTCCTACAGGTCTTCGAGGCCGTTCAGAGCGGCGCTCCCGGTCCGCTGAGTACCGCGATGACACCATCCGAGGCCTTGCTGGAGCCGGAGAGCGAGGGCACCTCAGAGCCGGTGGTCAAAGAGAAGGCCGATGGCCCGCGGCATGTCCCCGATCCGCATGCGAGCACCAACTACTACGAGTGGTACCGCTCCGTCGTCCTCATCGACAATCAGGTCGAGGATGCCTCTGTTCAGTTCCTCCGGGACCAAGAAGATCCCGCTGCCCGGCAGGTTCTTGCCCTGCATGCCTACAGTCGCGATGACTACGAGAGCGCGGCGTGGCACTACCAGTGGATTGTCGAGCGCTTCCCCACCGATCGCGCAGCGCGCATTCGGCTGGCCCGGGCAGAGATGCGGCTCGGGTTCCATGCCCGTGAGGTCGGACACTACCGGGCGGTCTTAGTCGCGGATCCAACCAGCATCGAGGCGCGCGCAGGAGTCGCTGTTGCCCTGACCCGTCTCGGCCGACTCGATGAGGCCGAAGAGTCTCTCGACATCCTGCTCGTCTCCGCTCCCCACCATCCCACCACCCACCTCACTGTTGCAACCATCGCAGCGCTGAAGGGTCAAGAAGACGAGGCCGGGGATGCCCTGGAGGCCGGCTTCCTCGGTCGCGCACAGCTGTCCAAGGAGCTTCAGATTGAGATGCGACGAGACATCGCCCTGGATCCCGCCTTCAAGACCATGCGCAGCAGCACCCGGCTTCGGGGAATGCTGACCCGCTACCTCGGCGGTGCTGCTCCTCGGCCGCGGCATCAATAGGCCGGCACTCCGGGTTGCTGTAGCGCAGCAGCAATAGCGCCATTCGTCCTGCATGGATACCGGCACTGCAGCCACCCGGAGCCACTCCAGAGCCTCCGGTCGCGGGGGGTGTCGATGAGCAGCAAGCGAATTGCAGTCTATGCCGGATCATTTGATCCAATGACCATCGGCCACCTCAGCCTCGCTCGACGCGGCGCGCGGCTGTTCGACGAGGTGATCTTCGCCGTCGGCGACAACCCAGCCAAGCGATACCTCTTGCCGTACGCAGAGCGGGTGTCACTCATCAAGGCCTGCGTGGTCGACACCCCAAGCATCCGGGTCGAGCGGTTCGATGGGCTGCTGGTCGATTACTGCCGAACCATCGGGGCAGTGGCGATCCTTCGCGGGCTGAGGACCGCCTCTGACTTCGGCTTTGAGTACCGAATCGGGACAGCCAACATGGACATGGCCCCGGAGATCGAGACCGTCTTTCTCCTCGGTGAGCCAAAGAACCTGTTCATCTCCAGCTCGCTGATCAAGGAGATCGCTGCTGGCGGCGGAGACGTCAGTCGCTATCTCCCCGGTCCGGTCCTTGAGCCTGTTCTTCATGCGCTAGGGATGGCGTGATCCATCGCACGTCGTGAAGCGATTAAGAGTTTAGTTCTTCGAGACACTGCCGACATGCTTCGAGACACTGCCGACATGTGGCTGAGAATAAGGATTCGAATATGTGTGGAATCATCGGGTACACCGGCACACGAGATGTTGCGCCCCTCCTTGTGCGTGGCCTGAGGCGGCTGGAATACCGAGGCTATGACTCTGCTGGCATTGCAGTGGCAAGCCACATGCGCTTTGAGGTCCGCAAGGAAGTCGGTCGTGTTGCTGATCTTGAGCGCAGCGTTGAGGATGGGCTGGAAGGGATAAGCGGCATTGCACACACCCGCTGGGCCACCCACGGCGGCGTTACCCGAGAAAACGCCCACCCCCACCTCGACAACGAGGGCCGGATCGTTGTGGTTCACAACGGCATCATCGAAAACATGGCCCCTCTCAAGACCCGGCTCATCGCCGAGGGGGCGATCTTTCGATCCGAGACCGACTCCGAGATCCTCGCCCACCTCATCGCCCACTTCTACCATGGCTACGGCAGCTTCGGAGACAGCATCATCCCCGACATCGCTGGTGATCCGGTGGCGGCAGTGAAGATGGCGCTGTCACGGGTCCGGGGGACCTGGGGCGTCGCTGTGATGTTCCTCGACCACCCCGGCATGATCATCGCGGCCCGCAACGGCTCTCCGCTGGTCATCGGTATCGGCGACGGGGAGACCTTCATCGCCTCCGATCCGCACGCCCTCGTGCCCTACACCCGCCGGGTGATGTTCATGGCCGACGGCGAGCTGGCTCGGCTGACGGTCGACGGTGTCGAGACCTGGCGCCTCGATGGCGGCACCAAGACCTCCTCCATCGAGACCCTCGAGGAAGAGTGGGGAGACGGTGAGCAGGGAGACTTCCCGCACTTCATGCTCAAGGAGATCCACGATCAGCCCGAGGCGCTGCGACAGTGCATCTCCGGGCGCGTCCTCGTCGAAGACGGAACCGCGAAGCTCGGCGGACTCGATCTCAGCCCCCGTGAGCTGGTTGACATCCAACGGGTCACCCTTCTGGGCTGCGGCACCTCCTACAACGCCTGCCTCGTCGGCGCATACGCCATCGAGCAGCTCGCTCGGATCCCGGCCACCGCTGAGATTGCCAGCGAGTATCGATATCGAAACCCGGTCGTCGATCCTCGGGGGCTGCACTTTGCGGTCAGCCAGTCAGGGGAGACCGCCGACACCCTCGGCGCGGTCAAGGAGATCCAGCGCAAGGGTGGAGCGGTCATGGGGGCCGTCAACGTCGTCGGCAGCTCCATTGCCCGGACGTGTGGCCGCGGGGTCTACCTGCACTCTGGTCCGGAGATGGCGGTCGCCTCGACCAAGGCCTACTCCAACATGGTCGCTGCGCTGTGCCTGTTTACCCTCCAGCTCGCCCGAACCACCCACCTCTCCGCCCACGCAGGTCGGGAGTTCGCCGAGCACCTCCAGGCGATCCCTGGGCTCGTCGAGCAGTACCTCGCCAATCCCGGTCCCATTGACGACGCCGTTCGCTGGGTCTGCGACTCGAAGATTACCTTCTTCCTGGGCCGCGGCGTGTCCGCTTCCGTCGCCGCAGAGGGAGCGCTGAAGCTGATGGAGGTCTCCTACGTTCCCTCCATCGCATACCCCTCCGGTGAGATGAAGCACGGTCCCATCGCCCTGCTCGAGAAGGGAAGCCCGGTCATCTGCATCGTGCCAAACGATCCCCTCAAGGCCAAGACCGCCTCCAACGTACAAGAGTGTCGGGCCCGCGGCGCGCGCATCATCATGGTCCACACCGCCGGAGATCCGATCGCTGAGCTGGCTGACGTCGCAATTCCGGTCCCCGAGACCCTGGAGTGGTTCTCACCGCTGCTCACCGTGCTGCCGCTTCAGCTGCTGGCATACAAGGCCGGGCTCGCGCTGGGCCGCGACATTGACCGCCCGCGAAACCTCGCCAAGTCCGTCACCGTCGAGTAGCCCTGCACAGGAACGCGGCTGTCCTGCACACCCGCTGCACGCCAGGCGCACCCCTCAGACGGCTCACTGGCACCGGGATTCAACACCTGAAAGAGACCTGTAAAGGGTTGCTCTCGGGTGGAACAGCACTGCTTGTCTGACCTCAGACTCCTCACCTGACACCGGAGGAAGTCATGAGAACGCCCAAGACCACTGCCAGCCTGAACCTGCTGCCGGTCATGAACCTGGTCACCATCCTCATCCCGCTCCTGCTGATGGGCGCACAGATGATGAACCTTGTGGTGGTCGACACCACGCTACCGGCGATCTGTAGCTCGGGCTGTAGCGACTCGGATCCGACCGACGAGCCCTTCAACCTCAGCGTGATGGTCAGCGCGGACGGCTTGACCCTCCAGGGCGTAGACCGCGGGCTGGAGGAGCCGCGCATTCCCTGCACGGACGGACACTGCCGGAGCCTGGAGAGCTACGACTTCGCGACCCTCACCCAGCGGCTGACCCTCATCAAGGATGCTCACCCCCGCAAAGCGCACCTCATCCTGATTCCATCGGAGCGGGTGTCCTACGAGGTCATCATCGGCGTGATGGACGCGGCACGAGAGACGGCGGATGACCGCGCGCTGTTCCCCAGCGTCACCCTCAGCGGCGGGATGTGAGCCTCAGAACGACAGCAGCATGCCGTCCTCAGTCCACCGCCACTCCCGCTGCCCCATGGCGCTCCCAGCATCCAGCGACAGGCCCAAGCGTTCGGTCGGTGCTGGCAGGAGCTCTGTCGGAGGGAGCGGCGTGGTCGTGCCGAGCACTGTCCCGGAGAGGTCTGCGATGAGGGTGCGGCCGCGTCCACGGAACAGCAGCCGCTCGCCCTCGATGCACACCGCACCAGGGGAGGGCCGAGCGAACCGACGCAGCTCAATGCCGCCGTGATCAAGCACGATGAGCTCCCGGGCATGAACACACAGCACGCCGTCTCTCAGCGGGAGGATCTGCTGAGCGGAGAGGGTCGGATCGCGCAGCGTGCAGCGCCCGCTCCGCAGATCCCATGCTCCACCGCCCGGGCCGTACAGTGTGTGCCCCTTGAGCAGAGCGGAGCCGGACTGAAAGTGGGCATGTCGGAGGTCACCGTCCAGGCTGCACACCGTGCCGTCCGACTCATCGAAGATCAGCGGCTCGGGCGCAAAGCCCACGGGCACGCACTCTCCCTCGACCTCATCCAGCAGCGTGCCGTCGCGCAGCGAGAAGTGGCCGACTCCGCTGTGGGTGTGCAGCAGGGCCTCCGTCGCGCTCAGTCGCGCATCGTCCAGTCCTGCCTCAACCTCCAGGGGTGCAGGCAGCCCACCAGGCACGACGCCGTAGAGCGCGCCGCCGACGCTCAGGAGCGCAGCGCCCCCAGGACCGATGCAGCCGTCGGTGATCGAGCCGGGCAGAATTCCAGCGACAGCGACCTGCCCTGGAGCGGGCATTCGGTATAAAAACCGCCCCTCCCACCAGCTCGCGCCCGGACCGTCAGGCCAGGGCAGGGCACGGACCGCCCCCATCGGGGCAGACACCTCAGCGCCATCGAGGGTGGTCAGTGTGAACTGGCTGCCGCGGCGCCAGCGGACCCATGCTCCGCCAGCGACCGCGCGTCCTTCCGGAAGAACCCGACGTCGCCATGGCTGCCCCGGTGCCCCCCAGAAGAGGACGGGACCAGCCGCGCCCTCCAGCACCACCGTCCAGCACATCGGGCTCACTGACAGCGACTGCGGTGGGGCCATGGCGAGAAAGCCGACCTCCTCGCCGCAGTCGACAAACAGGCCGTCTCGTCCCAGCCAGCCGATCTGCTCGCCGTCTGCGAGCAGCAGGTCCGGTGCGCCTGGTGACCACATCCGGGGACCTGTTCCCGCTCCCCATCCCAGGGTGCGCCACTGTGAAACCATCGTCAGAGCCTCTGTCGGTGTCTGGACTGTGCCGGGTACCGGTGGCAAGGTCCAGTTCATGTCTACCCTCAAGCGTACCGCGCGACCGGCCCTCCTGTTGGCTGCCCTCATCCTCCCAGCAGCAGCACAGGAGGTCCCCCGGATCCCTGCCCACGACCTCTACGCCGCCGACGGTGCGCGAAAGGAGGTGGATGGAAGCATCACCTTTGCCATGATCGGCAACACCCGGGGCTCCTTTCAGGGCCTAAACACCCGCGGTCGGGTCGTCGGGGTCAGCGAGTCTCTGCTCGACGACATCACGGCGCAGGTGGGGCAGCCTGAGGGACCGGAATTCCTCGCGATGATGGGCGACCACGTCCGCACCGGCAGCACCCTGGAGTGGCGGCGGCTGGACTATCGCCTCTCAGGGCTTCTCGCGGGGAGCAGCCTCACTGCAGACGTCGGCATCAGCAGCCTGCCGGTGGCTGGAGATCGAGAGCGCCGTGGCGACGAGCGGCTGGCACGGTGGGGCGAGTCGTTTCCTGGCGTCGGCGTGGACATTGGCTACAGCCGGGTCGCCAGCTGGTACGGCTTTGACATCGTCACCAAGGGCCACACCTGGCGGGTCCTGGTTCTCGACACCGACAAGGATCGGCTCGGAAGTCGGTGGGGAGAGCAGCTGAGCTGGCTGAGCGAGGAGGCGGCTGGGCGGTTCGACTCGCTGCTCATCCTGATGCACGATCCAATCCTCGACCTCTCCGAGGGACCAAGCAACCCCGACGGTGCGCCGCTGGAGCTGCTGGAGACCATCGAGGAGTCCACCTCGCTGCGCAAGATCCGGGCGATCTTCGCTGCGGGGAGCCACGCCAACCAGGCACTGCTGCCCGATGGTCCTCTGGGAAGCCTCTACATCAACGCCGGCGGCGGCGGTGCACCAGCGCACAACCTCAGTCGCTGGGGGGCAGCAGCGGAGGCGGAGCGTCGGGAGGACATCCACCTCGAGCCGATGTACGACGTCTCCCTGCTCACAGCGCTTGGCCGCTGGAGTGAAGAGAACCCGATCCCAGAGTCGGTCATGAACGAAGCGCAGGCGTCTGGAAGCTACGAAGGCTTCATCGGCGCCCTCTCCGCGAAGCACCTGCCGACCCATGGCTGGTGGAAGGTCACCCTCGACGGCGAAGATGCGAGTCTCCTGTTCCGTCACCGGATGCCCGACGGGGAGATCACCGATCGATACCGGGTCTCCTACACCGATGAGGGAGGCTGGAAGGGGACCAGCACTCCCTGATTCGCTGAACCAGTGACGGGGGCAGCTTACGCGTCAGGCGCTGCATGCTCGGCGTCGTTGGCCGCAGCGTCGTTGGCCGCAGCATCGATGGTCTCGTAGGCCAGACGCAGCTTGCGCCTGGCGCGGAAGATGCGGTTCATCACGGTGCCGATCGGGATGTCGAGGATCTCTGCGATCTCACGATACTTTCGGTGCTCGAAGTGGTAGAGCACCAGGATCTCGCGGTACAGGGGCGGAACGAGTGCCAGGGCGCGGTGAAGCCGGGTGGCACGGCGCTGCTGTGCGGTGATCTCATCTGGCCTGGGAGAGGTATCAACCACCTCGGGAGGCTCATCGTAGGAGCGCCGCCGTCGGCGGCGGAACTCGTCGATGCAGGTGTTGCGGGCAATGGAGATGATCCAGGTCGAGAATCTCCACCGGTTGTCGTACCGGTGGAGGTTCTTGAGGATCTTCACCATTGTGTCTTGGGTGACGTCCCGGGCATCCTGCTCATTGTTCATCATGTGCCGACTGAATCGGAGCACCGTCGGAGAGAACCGCTCCACGAGCCAGTCGCGAGCAGCTGGATCACCATCTACCGCGGCTTGAATTCGAGCAGCTTCTTTGGACTCGGGGTCATGGAGCTTGAGAGGCAGCGGAACCTCCATGGTGGGCGCGCTACGACACTCTATTGCGCCCCGTTTCATGGATGGCACGCTTTTTTTTCACTCCCGTCGCTTCTCGCTCAGTTGCCGCACGTCAAACAGGGGTGCTACCGTGTAGCAGGTGAAGGAGAACCGATGGGTTCCCAAGCGGGGGATAAAACCCGAAAATTGCGGCGATATGGCAGGAAGGACTACAGTCAAGTGGTCGACTTCCCGGTCGAGATTGTGGGTCGAGATGGTGTAGTTCGGCGGTACTCATTTGAGGAGTCCGTCCGCCTGTATCAGCGCCGAATCGCATCGGCAGACTCCCGCTATCGCGACTCCGACATCGCACGTGCCGAGGCTGAGCACTGTCGCAGGCGCATCGAGCAGCTTCGACGAAGCTACTTCACACGGTATGGCTGGTCTGTTCTGCGCGCCGCTGATGACGGTGCCGGGAACGGCCTGGGCTCGCTCGATGGTGAGGTCGCTGCGTTCCTTCGTCGCTGCCTCGACGTGTCCGATGCGCAGACCCTGGAGGGGCTGGAGCTGTCTGCGCTGGCACCGGATGCCGACCGCGAGGGCATCGGGGGTGCCTCAGTCGAGCAGCAGATCTTCTATGTGTCTCATGCCCGGAAGGACATCAAGCACCTCTTGTACGTCTTTCAATTCTCCGATGCCGAGGCAAGCCCGACCCGAGAGGCGTTCTTTGCCGAGCTCAAGGCGCTCCAGCACCCTCACCAGGGCGGGAGCAGCATCGAAGGACTCATCGCGTTTCACCACAGCGCCGACTGTGGTCTGATCCTCACGGGGCGGGGTGCCACCGCCCGAGCAATGGATCCAGAGCCGGTCTCTGAGGCCTGGCAACCAGATGAGGACGACTCCCTGCCCGATCCGCTCAGCGAGGGGATGTTTTTGCTGCGCCGTGGCGAGCGGGAGGAGGCCCTGCGGCGGTTCACCATGGCCTACGAGCAGAACCACTACCGGCGGGCAGCCTACATCGGCGCCGTGGTGGTTGCCGATCAGCTCGGAGAGCATGCAGAGGCAGAGACTGCGGCCCTGATGGGATCTCGCTACTTTCCCGACGACGCTGCGCTCCACTACCACCTGGCCATCGCTCGACTTCGTAGCGGTACGCCCGATGAGGCCGCTGCCGCCTTGATGCGCGCGCGGGAGCTCGGCGGTGAGCGCTACAGCGTTCGCCTCCTGGAGGCGCTCATCGCGCTCCGCGCAGGCCGGCTGTTCCGTGGTCGTCGCTTGCTCCGTCAGCTCTGCCGCGTCGAGCCGGCCTCTGCGAAGGGAAGCCCCCCTGAGAGCGAAGAGCCGGAGCCCAGTGGCTCCAGCACTGACGCCGACCTTGACGCCGCCCTCGTCCAGAGCGCCCGGTGGGTCCGTGCACAGCTCGCAGCCCGCAGCTTGCTGCGCGGACTCGGCTGGAGCGGGGTGCTGATCGGGCTTGTAATGGTTGGATACGGGATGGTCTGGGCCGTCGTCATCTCCGTGCTCTCCAGCCTCCTGCTCCCAGGCGCTCACGCGGCATGGCAGCGTCAGTTCCACCGCCTCTTAGATGCCCCAGGCAGCACCGGTCTTCGCCTCGCAGATGCCCATCATCTCCGGCAGGCCTTCTCCAAGAAGCAGCGCCTGATCTGAGGTTGCTCAGGGAGTCGCTGGCACGTCCAGCGTATCGGTCAGGGACGGTCCGGCCAGCGCGACCTGAAGCCGCTCCAGCTCTGTTGTCGGCAGCAGAAAGGAAGGACCGCCCGAGGGATCCGAGACCACCCGCTGACCGTTGACTTCTTGGTGCAAGGTGACCTCGCGAGACTGCCCCTCGGAGCTCTCCAGCTTCACCACTCCCCATGCAGAGCCCTCTGCAGCCGGAGCGGGCAGGCGTCGATCGACCCGAACCTCCTGGAGAGCCGCGAGGAGAGGCTCTGCAGCCGCGTGGGTCCAGCCGTTGCTGTCTCGAGTGCCGGAGACCGAGGCATCGCCGAGCTGGATCGTCAGCGCGCTGAGGGTGGCGGGATCGACATCGAGGAGCGCGCTCGCCAGGAGGGTGTCGAGCTGACCGGGAACCGGGAACTCGCCAGAGAGGGTGACCGGTGCATCCTGGAGCGGGACCCGCGCCGTGCCGTTGATGCCGTACTCCAGGGTGTGGGTCACCCCATCCGCGACAGCCTCGAAGCGGATCAGCGGCGGAGTCGGAGGCTCAGTGTCAAAGCGGTCGACGCTGGCATCGAGCATCGCCTCTGCCATCACCAGGATCTTCTCTCGGTCCAGGAGCGCGCCAGAGTCCGAAGCCCGCCAGCCTGCGGCGGTTCGCTGGGCGATCAAGGTGTCGCTCTGGAGTGCCTCGACCGGGGTGTCCGGCGTGAGGACTGGCAAGGTCACCCGCAGCTCAGTGAGGGCGGAGGAGGGGAACCGGGCGACAGCGCGAGAGCGGAAGTCCTCAGCCTTGTCAGAGAGTGCCTCGAGTATCGGCTGCCGTGTGGTGCGGATGGCGTCATCCCCACACTGCACATAGGTCCGACCGCCGACCGGTGCTGCCTTGCCGATGCGCAGGGTGTGCGCAGCATCTCCTGCGGACACGGTGAGGGTCCACTCCGGCGGCTCCAGGCCGAACCCTGCACCCGAGGCGGCTTCCAGGTCATCGCCACACTCCAGGTCCTCCAGGGAGCCCAGCAGACCACGGACCCGTTCGCTGTCTGCGGTGGCCTGGATCGGCGAGACGAGTCGCCAGCCATCATCGGACCGCTCGATGGCCAGTGTGCCATCGGCGGTGGTGATGGTCAGGCCGGTCATGTCGCTGCGCTCGACCGCGCCGAGCGCGGAGTGCCATGCCTCATCCGCTTCATCCGTCTGCTCATCGTCGCGCTCGCCGAGCACTACGACTCCAACCAGCACCACCAGGCTGCCTGCCATCCAGGTGAGCATTCGTCCCTGTTTTTCCTGCATCGTCTTCTCCGCGTGGCGTAGACGCACGACAGGTACGCAAATTTGTCGCAGCGGTCAAGGAACCGGCGGGGTTGACTGATCAGCACTCGGGGTTACCGTTGGCGCCATAGAATTCCCAGGATGGTGACCCATGGATCCGGTAAACGATCAGACCGAGCAGACCGAGCAGGAGATCTCTGCTGCTTCAGACACCACCGAGTCGGCTCCCGCTGCCACCGAAGATGCTCCCGCAACCACCGAGGAGGCCGCAGCAACCGCTGAAGAAGCCCCTGAGCCTCAGGACGCAGCATCGGCGGACGCAGCATCGGCGGACGCAGACGCAGACGCAGACGCAGACGCAGACGCAGACGCAGACGCAGAGGACGCTTCAGCACACAAAGAGATCGTGCTTGAAGAGATCATCGACATGGAGAAGCTTCGGCTCCAGAAGACCATCACCGAGCGCGATGGTCGCATCTCCACGCTCGAGAAGCAGCTCAGCGAGCTGACCGCCCGCCTGCGGACTGTCTCCTCTGCCTACAAGAAGCAGCAGGACGATGTCGCCGCCACCCGCAAGCGCCTGGAGCGCCATGCTGCTCAGCGCGAAGAGCTCCGCCGCGGAGAGGTCGTCAGCGGCCTCTTCGAGCCCGTCGAGAATCTCCGCCGCTGCCGTGAGGCGCTCTCAAAGGCAGGGGTGGATGCCGACAACCTCACCGGTCTCGACATGGTGCTCTCGCAGTTCATGACAGCCTTTGATGGCCTCGGTCTGGAAGAGGTTCCTGGCAAGGGAGCCCCCTTCAACCCGAACCTCCACGAAGCCCTGACCACCATGCCAGTGATGGATCCGGCCCTCGACGATGTGGTCGTCGAGGTCTTCTCTCGCGGGTACCGGGTCGGAAATCGCCTCATCCAGCCCGCGCGCGTCATCGTCGGCAGCTACACCGCGCCGGAGCCTGAGGAGGCTGAGGTGCTGGATGTGGAGACCGCAGAGAACGAAGAGAACGCAGAGAACGCAGAGACCGCAGAGACCGCAGCCGATGAGGTCGTCGATGCGGAAGCGAGCGCCCCGGAGGCTGTCGAAGACGACGCCGCTGAGGCCGACTCCGACGACGCCTGAGTCGTGTCCAGCCCTCCACTCCATGTCGCCCTGATTCACCCAGAGATCGGACCCAACACCGGCAACATTGGCCGGCTCTGTCTGGGGATCGGGGCGCGGCTGCACCTCATCCACCCGCTGGGTTTCTCCACCTCTGACAAGGCCGTACGCCGGGCTGGGCTGGACTACTGGAAGCATGTCGACTGCGTAGAGCACGCGGATCTTGAGACCTTCCTCTCCTGGCTCACCGCGGATCCCCAGCGGCGCTTCCACCTGCTGTCGACGAAGGGGACCACCCCCTACACCACGGCAGCGTATACACGCGGCGATGTCCTGCTGTTCGGTGCGGAGTCGAAGGGACTTCCTGCTGACCTGATCGCGGCGCATGGTGCGCTCCGCATCCCGATGCCCGGCCCCGTACGGAGCCTGAACCTCGCCAATGCCGCTGCGATTATCACCATGACTGCCCTCCAGCAGATCTCTCCAGAGTTGTTCACATGATGTACGCCCTGATCATGGCCGGCGGTCGCGGGGCACGATTCTGGCCCCGCTCCCGGCGGGCCTTCCCCAAGCAGTGTGTCGCCATCGGCGGTCCTGACAGCCTCATCCGTCAGACGGTCGATCGCCTCGCCCCCATGATCTCTCCGGAGCACATCCTTGTGATCACCGGACCAGACATGGTCGATGCGATCGCTGCGCAGCTTCCCGATCTGCCGGCAGAGAACATCCTCGTCGAGCCCCAGGGCCGCAACACTGCGCCGTGTGTTGGCTGGGGAGCCGTCGAGGTCGCCCGACGCGGAGGGGAAGATGCTGTGATGATGGTGCTCCCTGCAGACCATGTCATCACAGCGCCTGAGATCCTCCGTGACAGCCTCGCTGGAGCCGCTGCTGCTGCGGTCGAGACGGGAGCCCTGGTCACCCTCGGCATCACCCCGACCCACCCTGAGACGGGCTACGGATACCTGGAGCTTGGTGATGAAGCCGGACAATGGGCCGGACAGTCCCTCCGCGTTGTCTCCCGCTTTCAGGAGAAGCCAGACGCCACCACCGCCGCGCAGTATGTCGCCAGCGGACGCCACCTGTGGAACGCTGGAATGTTTGTGTTCACGGCCGGCGCTGTACTCTCGGCGTTCGCCGCGCATCTCCCGCGCTCGGCGGTCGCCCTCCGCCGCATCGCAGCGGATCCCGGCAGCTTAGCGGAGGCCTGGGGAGAGCTGGAGGCCACCAGCATCGACTTTGGGATCATGGAGCGGGTGGACAACATCCTCACCGCGCCTTGCGATCCCGGCTGGTCAGACGTCGGCAGCTGGAGCGCAGCCGGCGCCCTGCTGCCAGAAGATGCCGGCGGACGCGGCGAGACCCTGCGCACCCTGAGCATCGATGCTGCCGACAACATTACCTACGCACCCGGCAAGGTCGTTGCGCTCATCGGGGTCTCAGGGCTTGCGGTCGTCGATGCGGACGATGCCCTGCTCGTCATGGATGCCAGCCGTGCCCAGGAGGTACGTGACATCGTCACGATGCTGGAAACCACCGGACTGCCCCACCTCACCTGAGCGGGCGTTCTGTCGAACATTGGTAAACCAATTGTCTGCTCTCACCGAAGGCTGCTGCGGTGTGTAAGGGTGTCAGAACCGGAAAAACCTGGAGATGACATGATGCTGCTTACCCTGCTGGGCTGTGCCTCCCAGCTGTATGTCGACTACGAACAAGCCGGCTGTTTAGACTACGACTTCGACAGCCCCGGTGAGGAAGACATCATCGCCGTTCAAGACGAAACGGACTTCATCATCAGCCACATCAACTTCGTTCAGACCTGTGATGCGGTCTTTGAGCCAGAGCTGTCCATTGATGGCGGAATCCTCGAGATCCGGGAGTACTGGGTTGAGGGCGTCTCAGACTGCGAGGCATGCCTGACCCCGCAGGTGATCATCGCTGACGCACCCGGTCGCAAGATCGAGGTCCGCTGGTACATCGAAGATGACCCGATCCCGATGAAGGTCCTCTCCCTCAAGGCCGAGTAGGCGCGGGGGCGCGCTCTCCTCACCGCAGCCGTCTCTCGATGCAGCCGTCTCTCACCGCAGCCGTCTCTCGATGCAGCCTGACTGCGAGCGACGCCGATGCTCACCAGCCACTGGAGCGTCGAGAGGGGATGAAGCGCCTGCTGCGCTCAGTCCTGGCGGATGTCCATGACGCCATCGCCGTCGATGTCCTGGCCGGTCTTGACCACTCGGCCGCCCTCGTCGAGGTACTCCCAGAAGTCGATGTTGCCGTCGCCGTTGGTGTCGCGCTCTTTGCGCCGCACCTTGCCCGCCTCAAAGATCTTGTAGAGATCAAAGATGCCGTCGTAGTCGGTGTCGACCTTGGAGAGCACGCGCTTGCCGCCCTGGTAGTGGTCCACCCAGTCCACCCGGCCGTCAAAGTCACCGTCCATCTCTTCTTTCTCCAGCTGTCCGGAGAGGTTGAACCAGCTGCGGACGTCCACGCGGCTGTCCCAGTTGAGGTCGACCTCTTTGCGCACCAGCAAGCGCGGGCTGTCGCTGCCCTCCTGGTAGTAGTTGAAGACGTCCGCGGAGCCATCGCCGTTGAGGTCAATCTGCTGCTCAAGGAGGCCGTCGGAGGTCGTGGTCTCCGAGAGTGTACCGGCAATGTCTTCGCTGGCATTGGCATCTTCAGCAGTCTTGGGACCGCAGGCAAGCAGCGGGACGAGCAGAAGGGGGGAGAGCTTGTGACGCATGTTCAGAACCGGTGTGAGTTGAGAGAGTGTAGCCGCACAACCGCTGGCGGTGTCAACAGGTGGACTTGTCCGTTATCGGTCTCGGACCAGCAGGTCTGGAACGGAATCCTTTCCAATCCCGATGGGTCGCACGGTGAGCCCTCCTGGTATAACGTCCCATCGGAGCCGCAGCGGTATGGACCAACCTGACAGCACCCCAGCCCGTCACCTCCTCATCGTTGATGATGAGCCTGTTATTCTTCAGATTCTACAGGCTGTTCTGGAAGGTGAGCCCTATCGCTTGACGGCCGTGGGTACTGGACGAGAGGCCGCAGCAGTCATCGAAGAGCAGGGCTGTGACCTCCTGCTGACCGACAAGAACCTGCCGGATATCTCTGGAATCGACCTGCTGCGGCTTGCCAAAGAGAAGGATCCCTTCACCGAGGTGATCATTATCACCGGGTATGCCTCCGTCGAGACTGCGATCGCTGCGATGGAGCTTGATGCGTTCGACTACGTGCTCAAGCCGCTCAACAATGTCTTCGACATCCGCAAGAAGGCGCGCCAGGCACTCCAGAAGCGCGACATGGCCTTGGAGAATCGTCGCCTGCTGTCTCACCTTCAGGAGAAGAACGCAGAGCTTGAGGCGGCGCTTCGAGAGTCTCAGGAGCTTCAGGCTGAGCTGATTCAGTCTGAGAAGCTCGCAGGGATCGGCACCCTCGCTGCTGGCATTGCCCACGAGATCTCAAGCCCCCTGTTTGGAATCATGGGACTGGCAGAGGCGGTCGATGATGAAGAAGATCTCGCCCTGGTCCGAGAGTACGCTGGCGACATCGTGGAGTACTGCCGCAACATCCGCGACATCGTCGTCGAGCTGACCAGCTACTCGCGCACCGCGACGACCGAGTACCGCACCGCCGTTGACCTGCCACGGATCATCGAAGATGCGCTGCTGCTCGTCGAGCGCAGCGCACCGGTAGATGGAGTGGTGTTCGACCGTCAGCTGCCAGAGGCCGCCTACGTGCATGCCCGAACCAACGAGATCCAGCAGGTCTTCGTCAACCTCATCAAGAATGCCGCAGAGGCCGTCATTGAGCGGTTCGGTGGGGCTCCCGGCGGACGCGTAGGGATCCGGGTTGGTCAGGACGATGAGTCTGTCTGGGCAGAAGTGTCGGACAACGGCTCGGGAATCCCCGATGACAAGCTCTCGGTGATCTTTGACCCGTTCTACACCACCAAGCCTCCAGGAAAGGGGACCGGGCTGGGTCTGAACGTTGTCTACCGGATCCTCACCAAGTACCGGGGCACCATCTCTGTGGAGAGCGAGCCGGAGCGCGGCACGACCTTCCGCCTGAAGATCCCCGTCGTCAACTAAGCCTGACCCATGCGCCTGTCCGCTCGGCTCTCGCTGCTCATCGCCATGGCCTCGCTCGGTCCGCTGCTCCTGCTGTCGCTTGGGGCCAGCCGCGTCGGCAGCCAGCAGATGCTGGTCCAGGTCTCTGAGATGCAGGCCAGCACCGTCGATGGGCTGGCGCTGTCTGTGGACACCTGGCTCTCTGATCGCCTGGAGCTGCTCCAGCAAGAGCTGTCGCTGTTTGATGTAGAGAGCCTCGACCCAAGCAACCAGGCGGGCTTTCTCCAGCTTGTCCATCGCTCGATGCCGGCAATTCACATCGCCTCGCTGCTGAACACTGATGGCGTAGAGATCTCGCCGAGCGTCGTGGGCACGGCAGATGAGGTGGTCTCTGCCGCCCGGTTTACCCGCTTCCGCCAAGAGGTCAGTCAGCTCGAGGTTGCGCCGGGCGCGGTCGTCGTCGGCACACCGTACGTTCCTGAGGGGCGTCGTGGCCCGGTCCTGGCGGTTGCGGCCTCGACGACGACGGGAGCGGTGCTGGCGGTGGAGCTTGCGCTCGATGAGGTCGCGGCCCGATTCTCGGACAATCCGGCGTTCTCGACCGCCCTGCTGAACGCTCAGGGAGAGATCGTCCTGGCGCAGGACATGACCGTCATCCGACCGGAGAACTTCGCACCATTCACGACCGTTCGCGCGGCAGAGATCCGCTACACCATCTCCGACGGCACGGAGATCATCGCCGCGAGTGCGCCCATTCCCCACGCCAGCCTGATCGCCGTCGCCGCCGCGCCAGCCTCGGCGATGTCCCTTCCAGGCAGCCAGATCCAGCTTCAGACCACCTACTTTGCTGCCGTCGCTGGCCTGCTCAGCGTGGTGCTTGGCATGGGCTTCGCCCGTCAGATCTCCGGTCCGATTGTACGACTGAGAGATGCGGCACTGGAGGTCGCGGCTGGAAAGCTCGGCGGCCAGGTGCCTGAGATGGGTGGCGATGAGCTCGCAGAGCTGGGCAGCAGCTTCAACCTCATGAGCACCTTCCTCGCCCAGTCCGCTCGGGAGATATCTGCGAAGAACGATGAGATCGAAGCCTTCAACCAGGAACTTCAGGAGCGTGTGGAGCAGCGAACCGCTGAGCTGAAGCAGGCCCAGCGCGCCCTGGTCCGCTCTGAGAAGCTGGCAGCGGTCGGAGAGATGGGGGCAGGACTGGCCCACGAGCTAAACAATCCAGTCGCTGGAATCCTCGGCATGACCCAGCTGCTCCAGGCGCGGCAGCCGGACGATGCAATGCTCGCCGCCATCGAGCGCGAAGCCCAGCGGTGTCGTGACATCCTCGCGCATCTCCAGCGCTACTCCGATGTCGGCGACAAGGCCATGGGTGAGAATTGGGGCGTGGTAGAGTTAGATGTGGTTCTCAGTGGGGTCCTCACCCTGGTTGGCGGCCCCTTCCGACAGCGGGGCATCGCCGTGCACCTCGAGCCACTCCCGAAACTCCGCACCCGAGGCGATCGCGCCGCGCTCGGGCGTGCCGTGGCGCAGGTACTCACCAGCCTCCGTGCAGCGGGCTGTCGCGGCGGGCAGCTGGACATCTCCCCGCTGACCCGTCCAGGCTCAATCGGGCTGTGCTTTGTCCTCTCCGGCGCAGTCATCGAGAAGTCAGACGACTGGATGGCTTCAGGGATGGGGCTCTGGAGCGCCCGACAGGTGCTTGCCGCCCACAGCGGTGAGCTGATCGAGGCGAGCGCCGCCGTTCCGGGCACCGCTTCTTGGCTCCTCTGGCTCCCAGCGCTCTCTAATGCGTGAGCAGATCCAGACCCTCCTGGCAGCAATGCTCGTGCTCATCGCAGGACTTGTGGGCTATACGCTGCTCTTCTCCGACAGCGACGAGATCGGCTTGAGCGTGGTGTCGACCTCTGGTGTTGTTGTCCGGACTGACAAAGACGGCCTCCAGGAATCCGCCACGCCCGGCATGCGGCTGCTGCCGAAGGATGAGCTCACCGTCGGTGCCCAGGGGGCTGCGGAGCTTGCGGTCGACGAGCAGACCCGAATGACACTCAGCAGTGCCTCCTCGATTCGGGTGGTCGGGGTCGATGCCGGCGGCGTCCGGATTGAGCTGGAGGAGGGGCGGGTCACCGCCCGGGTCCGTCCGGAGTCACCCGCCCTGAGCATCACCAGCCGAGGACGTGGGGTTTCCGCCACGGATGCTGAATTCGACGTGGTCGCAGGTGCAGACGGTGCGCTCGGTGTCGAGGGCCGCCGCGGGGAGCTGTCGCTTCAAGGCTTCGATGATGTCTCGAGCCTGCCGGAGGGGACGCGGCTCAGCGTCGCACCCGGCCTCCCTGCGCAGGCCGCTCCGATCCCTGCCTCGCTGCTGCTGGAGGTCGCCTGGCCAGAGCACACCGTCACCCGAGATGCTGCGGTCGCTCTCCAGGGGCAGACATCCCCCTATGCCTCGGTCTCCCTCCTCAGCGCAGATCAGCAGCCCACGACCATTCGTGCCGGCGCTGACGGCCGCTTCTCGACCGCCCTGCCGCTCCAGGAAGGAGACAACACTATCGAGGTGATGGTCGAGGATGTCATGGGGAACCGAGAGCGCGCGACCTGGGAGATTCAGCGCGACACAGAGGCGCCCTCGGTCAACACTGAGGTCCTCTGGGGAAACTGATGGACCTCGACGACACATGATGCTGCTCACGCTCCTTCAGGCTGCGACCGCAGCAGAGCTGCTCGCCTGGTTCCCGGATGGTCCTCCGCTGCCTGGTGAGCGGGTCGGGCTGCAGGTTGCAGTCATCGACGGCGAGGGACCTCCCGTGGTCCGCGCAGAGATCGGGACGCTGGGAGAAGCCACTCCGCTCGCCAACGGACTCTGGGAGTTTTCCTACCGCGCCGCTGATGCCGAGGATCGACTGGTCGCAACCACCGCCGGAGCCCCGCCGCTCACCCTGTCCGTTACGCCCGGAAGCCTCGCAGAACCGAGCTTGACGCTCTCGGAAGTCTCCGGCGTCGCAGGAGAGGGAGTTCCCCTCGTGCTGCGCGTCACTGGAGCAGAGCTGCCGAAGCCGGCGGATCTCACGGTTGCGGTCGCGGAGGGGCGAATTCAGTCGGTCGAGTCGGTCGAGGGCGCCCTGGAGATCACCTGGCTGCCGACTCGGAGTCCCTTCGCGCGCGCCATCCCCATCGGGGTGCTCGATGCTCGGAGACCGGACATCAGGCCGACCTGGGGCGTCATTCGCCTTCGCGGTCGGCCCCAGCTTCCACTCCAGGCTGAGCCTGGGGCCTCAGTGACCGTGACCATCGGCACGCGCTCGTACGGACCGTTCATCGCGAACGCCTCTGGTCAGGTCAGGCCGAGGGTTGAGGTGTGGCCGGGCGAGGACACCATCGACATCCTCACCCAAGACACGCTCGGCAACGTCGGGCGAACCCGCCAGGCCCTCGGTGGCGATGCCCTGCCGCGTCTGCTGGGGCTGACGGCAGGCCTCTCAGGGCCGGATGCGCCAGCACCACGGGTCTTCCTGTGGGCGGTTCGACCGGATGGACGCAGCTGGCGGGGAGCGGCACCGACATGCTTTGGCTCCTCTGGCTCGGCGCTGAGCAGCGAAAAGCTCGACGGTGGGCAGTGGAGCATGACGGTCCCGTCAGACGATCGGCTTGACTGCAGCCTGGCGGATCAGGCGCGTGCAGTGGTCTTGCTCCCGGAGCAGCCGCCTGTTCCTGGCGTGCTCCAGCTGCAGGTGGTCCCGACGACCCTGACGGCTGATCTGCCGCGTGCCCGGGTTCGGATCTTCCTGGAGGACACCGAGGGTCGATCCATGTCCGCATCGGAGGTCATCGTTGGGGCCGGCCTGGGCAGCCTTCGGATGACTGACCGCGACGGGGAGCTCTCTGGAGAGTACCTGGGCGAGGGCGCACTGTCGGCTGGAGGAGACCAGCTCACCGCAGCGTGGAGTCGTCAGCCTGGACTTGGGGCGGTCTGGGATGTGCAGCTTGCAGCCATCCCCATGGAGAGAGGAGTAACGGTCGCTGGTCGCGCCCTGAACCGAGCGGGGGAGCCTGTCGCGGCGGTATCCATGCTGCTGAGGGCTGGAAACCAAGAGGTCACGGTCGACACAGACAGCCTCGGCTGGGCGGTCGCAGAGCTCGTCGCGGAGACCCCACAGGTGCTCTCGGCGAGCGTCAATCAGCGCATCGCAGCTGCGGGGTGGCAGCCTGGAGAGATGGTTGGGAGGGCTCCAGGAACACCGGATCTCCTGACCTCAGAGTCCATCACGATCGAGGCGGGGCGGGTCCGTGAGATCTTCCTGTCTACAGATCCCCGGACCCTGATTGCTGGCGGCGGGTTCTCTGCAGAGGTGGAGATCCGGCTCGAAGACCGTGTCGGGCGACCGATCCTCAACGAGGACATCACCTTGGATGCCTCACAGGGGCGCCTCACAGCTGTCTTCGGGGAACCCGACGGTCGCTATTTTGCCACCTACACGCCACCAGAGGAGCTGGCTGCTGGAGTGGTACAGATCACCGCAGCGGTCGGCAAGGGAGGCCTCATTGCAGCCACGGATCTTCGTGTTGTTCCCAGCATCACCCAGCGAATGACCGGCCCGGTGGGGGGCTGGGTCCGCGGGCTCGGTGAGATGAGCAGTCCCTGGCTCGCGCTGGAGCACGACTGGAAGGTGGACCGCTGGGAGGCCCCGCTCTTCCTGCGGGTCTATGGCGGCTCCTATCGAGATCAGGTCAGCGTAGAGGACGATGTCACGGGGGAGCAGGTCTCGCTTGAGCTGACGGTCGTTCCGGTGGGCGTCGGTGTGCTGGGGCGGCAGGAGCTTCGTCAGCTCACCGGCTGGCTGGGCATGGCGGTCACCGCAGCGCCGTACTACCTGGAGACCCGCTTTGCGGGGCAGAGGGAGTCGACCGCGAGCGCGCTGGGCATCGCTTCGCTCCCGGGCCTCCAGCTCTTCGGCGGTGTCGGTCGTCGCTTTCCCAATGGTGAGCTCCAGGGACAGGTCGGCGGCCTGGCCTTGGCCGATGGTGCAAAAGACATCGGTTGGACAGGCTTTATCGGTGGAGTATGGCTGTCGGCGGGCTACAAATTCATCTATTAGTCTGCGGCGATGCCCGCTCAGAATGTCTGATGTTTTTGTTTTCCCTCGGAAATTCATTGACAACTGTTAGAGTCGGGGAGTGGTTGGAAAACAAGTGAGCTCGGCTTACCGACTCCTCATCGCAGCTTCTGTGGTGGGGTGCAGCCCAGGCTTGCCTGAGCCGACCCTCCAGTCCGTGTTCCCCTCTGAGTGGTACAGCGGACTAGACGTTGAGTTGTCCATCGAGGGTGAGGATCTCTTCCCTGCGGTCCAGGTTGCCGGCGGTGAGGTCGACATCGACCGTGAGTACCGTGCCTGGCTTGAGTCTCCGCTGGGCAGTATTGAGCTCGAGGGTGTGAGTCTTCGCAGCTACACCGAGCTTAGCGGCTGGGTCCGCGCAGGGCTGCTGCCGGGTCGCTATGACCTGCATGTCCGCACCCCGACGGGAGCGGACGTCGTACTTCCGGGGGCCTTTCGAGCCACAGACACCGCGATTCGGGCCATCGGGATTGACAACTTAAACTCCTACAGCCACTCAGTAGGAGAGAACATTGCCCTCAACCTCTTCCTCGAAGGCTGGGATGGCGAGCCGGTCCATCAATCGCTCGAGATCGACATCGTCGCAGAACGTGATGATGGCGAGCCTGTCGACATCACATTCCACAAAGTCACCCTCAACGATCAGCGCATCTTGGCTGACGAAGACGGGATTCGTGGAATGCTCGACGAGGACGGCGAGGCCCTGGTCCTGTTCAACATCACGAACCCAGGCAGCGTTGAGCTGGAGATTCGCCCTGTCCTCGAAGAGTCCTCGATCGATGAGGCGCGCGTCGACCTCTTCTTCGAGGCCGGTGCGGTTGAGTTCCTCGACGTCTCTCTGTCCTCAGACAGCCGCAGCTTCAATGCTGGCGACGTCCTCAGCGTCGAGTTCTCTTTTCTCGATGAGCTTGAGAACCCCACCCAGCTCGATGAGGCGCTGACGGTCCACCTCCAGGAGGTGTGCTCCGACGAGATCGACAACGACAAGTACTTCAGCCTCGTCAACACTCGGACGGTCTCTTTTGAGATCCACGGCGCGACCTCTGAGGACTGTCCAGAGAACAAGCTCATTGCCCGCATCGTCAGCGACAGCGGAACCCTGGAGGGAGCCTCGGATTCCTTCCTGGTCTCTGCGGGTGCGCCAGCCTCCTTTGACATCGACACCTTCATTACCGATGTCACTGCCGGAGAGCAGACAGTCCCGTTGCTCATCTCGATCCACGATCAGTTCGACAATCTCATCACGACCTACGACCAGCCTCTGGCGTTTAACAGCAGCGACGGCACCGCACTCGCCGCGAACTGCTCGGGGTTTGTAGACGGACTCGCGCTCTGCGATGTCGAGCTGTATAAGGCCGGAGAGGAGCAGATCAGCATCACCAGCTCCGACGGCGTGCTCGCAGGCCTCTCGGAGGTGATCCTGGTTCAGCCCGCTGAGGCCTCGGTCGCGATCGTCTCCACGGACAAGGCCTTCAGCACTGCTGACGACGGCCGCGACTTCTCCCTGCGCGTCACGGATGCCTACAGCAACGACATCCTGGTGCCCTCGGAGGGTACCGAAGGCGCACCGGTCTTCTCGATTGGCGGAACCCCGGTGTCCTGCAGTCCTGATGGCACCGATACCACTGGCGTTCTCTACCACTGCGTGCTCACACAGGCTGCGGTGGATCGACAGCTGACCGTGAACGTGCTTGGTCTCTCGACCATCTCTACGAAGTTTGAGGTGGTCAATGGGGGGCTGGCCTCGGTGTTGCTCAGCGGGCCCGGGAATGTCCGCGCTGGTCAGATCGCTTCGGTGACTCTTGCTGGCTTTGACGCCTACGAAAATCCATTCATCGAGGTCGGGGCTGGCAGCGTGGATGTTGAGCTGCTCGATGACAGCGGCGACATCTCAGCGATCGCCACTCTCGGCAGCGATGGGACGGCCCTCTTCTCAAGCCTCGTGTTCACGACCGCCTGGGAAGGCAACCACCTCGAGGCCAATCAGGCCGGGCAGTGGCTCGGCTCCTCGATGTCGTTCACGGTCTCCGCTGCAGACATGCATCACTTCCTCGTCGAGCCAGAGCGCGTCTGGGGATGGGTAAACGAGGCGCTGGTGGTTCGACTCACCGCGGCGGATGCATACGACAACACCATCTCCGCGTACAGCGGCTCTGCGACGCTCTCGTCGGCCTCTGGCCTCGGCGCCTCGGTGAGCGCCTCGACTTGGTCGGGCGGTGTCGCTGAGGTTGAGTTTGTTCCGTCCTCAGCCGGCTTCACAGACACCCTCTCTGCTACCGATGGGACCTTTACGGGCGCCAGCAGCCGCTTCGATGCGCTCTCATCGGACTGCATCGCGCCGCCGATAGCAGCGCTTACCATCGACGGCAGCTCCACAGGCGTGGCTTGTCGAACCAGCGGCATAACGAGCGCCATCACACTCTCTGCGCTGGGCTCCGAGCCGACCATTGGTGTCCTCAGCAGCTGGTACTTCTACACCGACACAGATGGCTGGCAGCATTCCTCTACGGAGGACATCACGAAGACGTGGACGAGCGAGGGGGTCTTTGATGTCTCAGTGGTCGTCGCGACCGATGAGGCCTGCGCCGCACAGACCAGCACAGTCCTCTACGTCGCAGACGATGACGGTGAGCCCGCAGGTCCTGTGACCCTCAGCTCAGTGAGCGCCGTACTACAGGCGGACACCTCGCTGTCCGATGGGCAGACCACTGTAGATGTCTCTGCGGTCGACTGCACCGGCGCGGTGGCGTCTGGTGGCACGCTCCTGGCGCGCACAGACCTCGGCACACTCTCTGGAGCTGCGCTGACCACCTCGGGTGCTGGCCTCGAGCTCATTCTCGACATCAACGGTGAGGGGAGCTTCACCTGGGCCACCGGCTCGCAGCTCTATGCAGGGGCTGGAACCATCTACGCGGGACGCGCTGATGGTGCAGCGGACGGCGCGGTCTATGCCACCGTCACCGACGATGCGCACCCGCCAACCGTTCGCACAGTCGATCCTTCCGGCTCACGCTTCGTCACCATCTCATCGCTGGAGGTTCAGTTCTCCGAGCCCCTCCTCGCGAGCAGCATCACCGATGACACGGTCCAGCTTCTGGACGGCGACGGACTCGCAGTCGAGATCCTCGACTACGAACTCTACGACAGCGACGCCTCGGATGCCCTCAGAGACAGCGTGATGAAGCTGACTCTCGCCTCTGACATTGAGCTGAGCGAGGGCATCTGGACGCTGTGGCTCTCTACAGACGTCACTGATGCCGACAGCAATTCCCTCGACGGAGCGTTTACAGGTGCCGCCTCCGCGTTCTCACTCGGGCTCGGACAGGTCGACAATGATGCTCCAGACCTCTCCTCTTGCTCACTGAGTGTTGATGAATTTCGCCCCGATGGTGACGATGGTGCTGGCTCGGAGGCTGACAGCGTCTCGCTCACGCTCTCCGCAACAGATGTCGCTCAGTGGTGGCGGCTCGAGGTCCTCGACAGCGACGGGGACCTGGTGAGAATGGACCACCACTCTGCAGGCGTCACTGGAAGCAGCGTCGGCACACTGAGCTGGGACGGCCGCGGCGAAGACGGTCTTGTTGTCGACAACGGAGTGTACATCCTCCGGACCATACCGCTTGATGCGGCCTGGAATGAAGGTGCTGGCTGCTCCGATAGCGTGAAGGTTGGCAACTTCCTTCCATAGGCTGCTTCGGTTACACCGGCAGCCATGGACAACATCAACCACAGCGAAGACACGCTCATTGCAGGACTGCAGTCCCGCTTCTTTCAGGCCATGGCTGCGCGCGAGCGCGGAGATGTTGACGGAGCAGCAGAGCTGCTGCGCGGGATCCTCCGGGTGGAGCCGCGCCTCCCAGAGCCACGCATGGAGCTTGCGAACATCCTCCTGATCGCAGACCAGTTGGTGGAAGCTGAGGAGCACCTCCGCGCAGCCATTGTCTCCTTAGAGACTGGAGGGCAGTGGACGGAAGACTTGCCCGAAGATGTTGTGCTGTCCCTGGCCTACGGAACCCTCGGAGAGGTCTTGCGGCGTCAGGCGGATGCCGACGCGATCGTCTTTGGGAACCCCGGGGCATTTGAGGCCCTCCTCACGGAGTCACGGGCTTCGTTCAAGAAGGCCGCGGCCTTGGATCCCGAGAACGCCCACGCAGGCTACTGGTCGTTTGATCCGCGTCAGCGTGGCATCGTTGCTGAAGAGTAGCCTCAGCGGTTGGTCTTCAGGATCCCGGGAAAGCGGACGTCCTGGCGGGGATCGACGCCAATAAATGGTGCCTGCGCGTGCCCAAGGGTCAGCTCGAAGCTGAATTGGGGCAAGTAGACCCGCCCGTCCTTCGAGATGAGCTGCTCAGGGGGGTTGGGGAATGGCCCCGCGATTCGAAAGGCATCAATGATGCAGTTGTCGACAACATCCGAGCCGCTGTCCTGGATGACCTCGATGGACTCGAGCGCGCCGTTGCTGTCCAAGACGACATCGAGCACTGTGGTGTAGCTCGGCTTGGTGAGGGGCTCAGACCGCGGCATGTTCTGGATGTTCTGGTTCCAGTAGAAGTTCACAAGGCGCCGGATCCGCATCATGTAGCCGTGAAAGAGGTACTCCTTGGCGTTGAGGCGGGTCCGGTCGCTGACCTGCTCGTTGAGGAGGTCGTTGTTGGGGGCACCAGCACGGCGCGCCTCCGTCGATGAGGACGGGACAGGCTTCTGGAGTCCGTCTTTGTTGGAGAGCGCGAACGGGGAGGGGAGCGCAGAGAGCCGCCCGTCCTCAGAGGGGTCGAAGCGGTCGTTGCCCACCTGCGCTCCAGTGGACGGATCGGTGATGTTCATGTCGACCACGTCCTCGAACTGAAGCTGGTCGTCACGGGTGTAGCTGTCTGCCAGGACATCTGGGTTGACCCGGTACTGTTCCGTTCGACTCTCTTCCTCGACGGCCTGATCCTGGGCTGCGAGGTAGTCTGCTTCCTCGGGTGTGATCTCCTCTTCGGGAGGCGCAAGATCGACAATCTGTCCCTTGAACTCAGGCTCTTCTTCTTCGATTTCTTCAACCGGTGGGAGCTCGGGCTGCTCGATGAGCAAGGTGACTGGCATCGTCTTGCCGCCGCGGGGCTCGATGTAGGTCAGCTGATCCCAGATGGGATGGAGCGACGCAAGCAGCACCGCATGCAGCAGCACCGACAAGCCAATCAAGGTGATCAGCTTGGGGAGGGGGCGCTGTCTTCGGCTGCGGCGTGGGGGCAATGGGGCTCACGGGGTGACTGGGCGGGGTCGCTGTGTATGATTGTAAGTTCGTGCTTCTCCAGCGTCTATGCAGGGTTAGAAACTGTCCTGGAGGAAGGGATGGCTGAGGAAAAGCGACGGCGCGGGCTTCGGGCTGGACTGAGACGCGCCGCGGGTCGACTGAGTGGTCGACGCCCCGCAATTCCTGAGGGTCCGTTCGCCCTGGAGTTCGAAGGGCACGCACCGATACCGGTTCCTGGGGGCACAACCATCCTTGCGGGGGCTGCTGCGGCGGGTGTTGATCTTGATCACTACTGTGGGGGTATGGCTTCCTGCGGTACCTGCAAGGTCTCAGTGGTCACCGGAGTCGAAAATCTCATGGATGCTGACGGGCGAGAGCAGATGGTCCTGGGAAGCCAGAGCGCGGCCTCAGGGCTGCGGCTGGCCTGCCAGGCACGCGTGGTTGGTCCGGTCACCATTCGCATTCCCCGCTGGTTCTGATTTTCACGGAAAGCCGCTTCCTTTACGTTGTGGCATGGGCCCGCCCTGTGTATGAGCACCTGGGATGATGCGTTCTTCCCGAGGAGGCCGCCCTGCTTCAGTTTACGCTCCTTCAGGCCCGCGATGCCGCGGACCTTGCCCGTGACGAAGAACATGCTGCGTTTGCAGCTCGGCTGTCTGTGGATCCGGCACAGATTCACTGTGTTGATCTCCTGACCACCGTCCTGACACCCGAGATCCTGAAGGGCCGCGACGCGCTGCTCGTCGGGGGTTCCGGAGACTACTCGGTCCTCGATCCGAACCCGTCTATTCGGCGCTTTATCGACTTCCTCGGTGAGGTCTGTGTGCTTGGATTTCCAACGTTCGCCTCTTGCTTTGGTTTTCAGGCGCTTGCGCTCGCCCTCGGCGGTGAGGTTGTCTCTGATCCCGCTCGCGCTGAGGTGGGCTCGTACACGCTTCAACTGACGGACACCGGACGGAAGGATCCCGTGTTTCAGGCCCTCCCGCAGAAGTTCATCGCCCAGCTTGGTCACAAAGATCACGTCACGGCGCTTCCCGCTGGGGTGCTTCACCTCGCGGGCAGCGCGCTGTCGCCGTTTCAAGCCCTTCGAGTCGCAGGAAAGCCCATCTACGCGACGCAGTTCCACCCAGAGCTGACCTGGAAGGACAACCGGCAGCGCTACCTCCGCTACATGTCCACTTATGGTGCATTGTTTGGCGAAGCCGAGGCACAGGAGCGCCTCGAGAGCCATGTCCCAGGACCCGAAGCAAATACACTCCTCGCGGGCTTTGCCCGGACGGTGCTCTCGTGAGCCCGGGCGCTGTCGCAGCGGGCAATCCCGATACGGCTGCAGCAGGGCTTGCGATGCTCCGCGCTGGAGGGAATGCCATCGATGCAGCCATCGCATCGCTGATGATGGCTGCAGTCTCTGAGCCTATGCTTACGGGGCCCGGCGGTGCTGGAATCGCCATGGTCCGCTTCAATGGCTCTGTAGTGGTCTGTGATCTGTTTACGGACATGCCAGGGCTCGGCCGCTCGCTCAGCAGCACCCCCACAATGGACACCGTACAGCTCGACTACGGACCGACTCAACAGCGCTTTGAGGTGGGTCCAGGTGCTGTCGCGACGCTCGGGATCCCAACAGGGGTGACGGCGCTCCACCGTCAGTTTGGCTCGCTGCCCATGACGATGCTCGTCGCACCAGCAGTCGAGGCCGCAGAGCAGGGTGTTGTCATCCAGCCTGGACTGGCCCGCATCCTCCAGGCACTCGAGCCGATCTACACACGCTCCCCGGCGCTGTCGGCGCTGATCGCGCCCCATGGCCGGCCTCCACTTGCAGGTGACATCCACCGAAACCCCGGATTAGCAGATACTTTTCGAAAATTCGGAACCCAGGGTGATGCGCTGTTTCGCACGGGAAGTGTTGCGAAGGCCATCCTGGGTACTCTGGGAGACCGCTCGCTGGTCAGCGCCGCTGACTTGGAGAACTGCTCAGCTCATTTTCGGCGGCCGCTTCGGTATCGGTATCGAGACGCGACGGTCTGGGTACCCGGTGTACCGAGCGTTGCGGGACTGCTGGTTCTTCAGGCACTTCGAGAGCTGGAGGACTGCGGCCCCATGCCGCCGGCACTCGGACCGGATCAGATTCGGCTGATGGCTGCGGCGATGTCACGAGCTGAGCGAAGCCGCGGTGCGCGGTTCAATCGCTCAGTGTTTATGCCTGGCTTTGAGGAAGGCTTCCTGACTGCGCTGTCGCCAGAAGATGAGGGTGAGGAGTGGCTTCGAACACCGCTGGAGGATCCGTCCACCGGGCACACCACCCACATCTCGACGGTGGATTCTCATGGAAACGCAGTCGGAATCACGACCTCGCTCGGCGAGAGCTGTGGATTGGTTGCCGGTGACACCGGGGTGATACTCAACAACTTTCTGGGCGAGGCTGACGTGAATCCGCCAGATGTGCAGCGGATGGCAGGACAGCGCCTGATGACAATGTGCTGTCCGACGCTGCTCGAGCTTGACGATCAGGTGTTGGTGATGGGATCTGGCGGCTCGAGTCGAATTCGCAGCGCAGTCTTGCATGGCCTGGTCTACCTGACCGATCATCGGATGACTCCTTCTGAGGCTGCTGCCGCACCGCGCGCCCATGTCGACGGAAAGGTCACAAGCATTGAGGCGGAGGGGCGACCAGAGGGAACACGTGAGCTCCTCAGCGAAGCCTTGGATGAGGTACGCTGGTTTGATGGCTCGAACATGTACTTCGGTGGCTTGAACATCGCAGGAAGCAGCGACGCAGGGTTTATTGGTGCCGGTGACGCACGCCGCTCCGGATGCTTCCAGATCGCGTAGCGCGCGTGCGGCAAGATGCTCGGTCCCTAAAACGGCACAACGAGTGATCTATTAGTGGACGATGCGTTCAGCGCAGCGTGGATGCGATCCGCTGCGTGTCGGGCAGCGAAGCTCACGCGGGGCTGAATTCGAGAGATTTTCGAAGTGAGGCGATCTTAGTGCGCAGAGGGGACCGTGAGGTTCAGGTGCCCTCCCCGGTTCATAACTTCCGATAAGTTATATTATGTCAAGTAATGCTCACGTTGCAGCAAAAATACTCCCTCATGATTCGATTTGAAGATGAGAACGAAGACAAGATTAGAATTATGTAAAGTGTAAGAGGTGGTGGTTTTATTTGCATTATGTCAACTATTAGATCCAGAACAGAATTCGTTCGGGGTGTCTGTTGGAGGTCACTCGCCTCGTGGATGGAACCTGGCGTGGATCTGTCGCAAGCGTTCTTGCGCAATGTGCGTATAGATCTCGGTCGTCGTGATGTCAGAATGCCCAAGCATGACCTGAACCGCGCGAAGGTCTGCACCGTGCATCAGGAGGTGTGTCGCGAAAGCATGGCGCAGCGTATGGGGCGAGACGGACTTTCCGATTCCTGCCTGCTTCGCGTATCGCTTCACCCGCTCCCAGAAGTTCTGCCTGGTCATCGGAGCCCCCCTGCTGCTTAGAAACAGGTATGGATTGTCCTGATGAAGCCTGCTGCGGAGGTACTTCGCCACCAGATCGCCGGCTTGGTCGCCATACGGAACCAGTCGTTCCTTTCCACCTTTTCCGCGCACGACCAGCCACCCATCGTGCCAATTCTCCTGCTTGACGTTGATGAGCTCGCTCACCCGTAGACCGGTCGCGTACAGCAGCTCCAACATTGCCGCATCTCGCAGTCCAAGACGGCTCCCCTTATCTGGAGCTGCAAGCACAGCTTCGACCTCAGCTTCTGAGATTACGCTGGGCAGCGGCCGTCCAATCTTCGGCCCCTCGATCAGCACGGCAGGGTTTTCCTCGATGATTCCCTCTGCAGCCATGTACTTGAAGAACTGCCGCATCGCGACCCGATGCCGCGCGATGCTCCGCAGTGACAGCCCTCGACCTTCCATCCAGCTCATCCAACCTGACAGCTCACCTGCTGTCACCTGCCTCGGCGCGGTTATTCGAAACCGCTCCTTGAGGTAGCCAGCCAACCCAACAATATCTCGATGATAGGCATCTAACGTCAGCTCTGCGAGCCCCTTTTCAACTCGGCAGTAAGCGAGGAAGCCCTCGATAGCATTGTCCATGGGTGTCGACATTGGCTACTCCTGACGCTCTAGCCACCGTCCCACCGACTCGACGATGGCATCGGCTTCCGCTTGCTGAAAATGTGGTGAGCGCAGCTTCTTCTCGTCTTCAGGGTTGGAGACAAAGCTGGCCTCAAAGAGTATCGCAGGCATCCGCGTGGAGACGAGCACATAGAACAGCGCGGTCTTGGCGCCGAGATCACGGATCACCGCAGCCCCATAGACCTCTCCAAGCCGACTGACCACGTTGTCCTGAATCTCAATCGCCAGCTCTCGTGACAAGCGATTGGTACCGTCTGAGAGCAGCTTTCCGATGAGGAGCGCATCCTCGCTCTCACCATTTTCTCGTGCTAGCACGTTCTCACGACGCGCCACCCTCGCAGCACCACCATCCGAGGCGGTGTCCATCGAGTATGTCTCGATTCCCCAAGCGGCAGGGCCTGGAGCGGCGTTGGCATGAATGGAGAGGAAGAGATCCGCGCCGGCCTGGTTGGCGATCGCCGCGCGCTCCCGAAGCGGGATGAAGGTGTCATCTTCGCGGGTCATCAAGACCTCAACCCCAAGCTCCGCCTCCAGCCCTATCGCAACCCTGTGCGCGAGCTGGAGAGCGATGTCTGCCTCTCGTGTGCCGGTCGTACCGACAGCCCCGTGGTCCCATCCTCCGTGTCCGGCATCAACAACGACCAGCTTGTAGCCGCGTGGTGTCGTGACCTGCTGTGGCGCAAAAGAGACCCCTTCAAGCCACCCGCGGAGCTGCTCAGCGCTGGGCAGCGTGGGGTCCTCTCCCCTGCCCTCCTCGATGAGATCGACCAGGATGACTCCCGGCGACAAGGTCACCGCGCGAACAGTACGCGCAGACTCCATGGTCACGGTGACCTGGGCTTCATTGTTGACGGCAGTGATCGAGAGGTTGAGCAGCCCCCCCTCGTTGAGGGTGCGGTTGTCGATGCCATCCGCGCTGACGTCTCCCAGGAGCACAATTCCTCGAGCATCGCTGCCGGCGATGCTCGGTACGGAGCGGGTCCGGATGTTGGTCGGCTCTCCAGTGTGAATGAGGAGCAGTCGCGCATGGCCTGCCCCAGAGAACAGCCGAACATCTGTCAGCTCTCCCCCCATCACGAGGCCAATCCAGGCGAGCAGAGTGATCACCCGAGCGCCACCGCCTCGCGAACCATCATCTCCCGGAGTCGGTAGAGGATGTCGAGCGCCTGACGCGGGGTGACGTCGTCGGGGTTCATCTCAATGAGCAGCTCGCGCATCGGATCGGGCTCCTCGGGCTCCTCGGGTTCTTCGACAACCACTGACTCCGTCGGCACAGCGGAGCTGTCGAGTCCGAACAGGTCAAGCTGCTGGATGGAGCGCTTCTCCGGCGGAGCGCTCTCCAGCTCTTGGAGGAGGGCACGGGCGCGGCTGACGACCCCCTCTGGCATTCCAGCCAGGCGTGCACACTGGATGCCGTAGCTCTTCGAGGCACCACCTTCTCTCAGAGAACGGAGAAAGATAATCTGATTTCCCCACTCGCTTACAGCAATATGAAGGTTTGCTGCGCGCGGCTTGCTGTCCGCCAGCGCGGTCAGCTCGTGGTAGTGCGTGGCAAAGATGGTCCGGGCCCGCAGCCGATCGTGGACCGCCTCGGCGACCGCCCATGCAATCGACAGCCCGTCATAGGTGCTTGTCCCCCGGCCAATCTCATCGAGCAGAACAAGCGAGCGGCTGGTCGCCTGGTTGAGAATGAGTGCAGTCTCGGACATCTCCACCATGAAGGTGCTTCGGCCCCGTGCGAGGTCATCTGAGGCTCCGACCCGCACGAAGATGCGATCGCAGATGCCAATGCGCGCACGCTTCGCAGGGACAAAGCTTCCGATCTGCGCCATCAAGGCGATGAGGGCAATCTGTCTCATGACCGTGGACTTGCCCGCCATGTTCGGGCCCGTGAGGATGATCAGCCGACGCTCACCGTCCATGCGAACATCGTTGGGCACAAACCGCTCGTCCATGTTCATCGACTCGACTACCGGGTGCCTGCCCTCGACAATCTCGAGGTCATCCCCAGCGTGAACCACAGGCCGTACATAGCGATTCTCGACGGCGATGTCCGCCAGTGCAGCGATGGCATCGAGGAATGAGACCGCACTGGCGAGGTCCTGAATTCGGGACACGGCAGCCGTCACTCGGGTCCGCAGTGCGAGGAACAGATCGTACTCCATGGCCTTGCGACGCTCATCTGCGCCCAGCACCTTCTCCTCAAACTCCTTGAGCTCCGGGGTGATGTAGCGCTCTGAATTCGAGAGGGTCTGCTTGCGAATCCAGGTCTTGGGGACCTTGTGGAGATTGGCCGAGGTGACCTCAAGGAAGTAGCCAAACACCCGGTTGTGCTTGACCTTCAGGCTGGTGATGCCCGTCTTTTCTTTCTCGCGAACCTCCATCGCTGCCATCGATGACTTTCCATCTCGAGACAGCGAGATCAGCTCGTCGAGAGGCTTGTGGGCTCCTGGCTTGATGATTCCGCCCTCAGTGACCGCAGTGGGGGGCTCAGCAACCAGCCACTGTCCGATGTCCGTGTGGACCTCCTGGACCAGATCAGTCGGAATGCGCCCCTCAAAAACCGGCAGCGACCGCAGGGGGGTAAACACCGCCGGGAGCGCTGCGAGTGATGCCGCCAGGGCGATGAGATCACGTGCGTTTGCGGTCCCTTGAGCGACGCGACCTGCGAGCCTCTCGAGGTCCGAGACTTGCTTGAGGTTGTCTCGAATTCCCCGGCGCAGCCGGCCCTCCCAGAGCGCCTCGATGGCATCCTGTCGAGACTCAATCGCCGGAACATCCACAAGCGGGCGAGACAGCCACTCCCGCATCTTTCGCCCACCCATCGCAGTGCAGGTGCGATCCAGGAGCCACAGCAGCGTGCCCTTTCGTCCCGATCCGCGCATCGGACGGAGAATCTCCAGATTGCGGCGGGTGGCCTCGTCGAAGACCATGTGGCCAGAGACGATGTAGGGCTTCACCGCGTTGATGTGCTTGAGGCTGACGCGCGCAGTCTCACGGGCATAGGAGACGACCGCACCGGCAGCACCGATGGCAGCGGTCAGCTCCGTGGCGCCGAAGCCCGCGAGGTCGCGCGTTCCGAGGATCTGACAGACGCCGCGATGGCCCGCGTCGATGTCAAACCAGGCCGGATCCGGGGTGGTGTGTGAGGTTCGGCTGAGGAGGTACTTCAGCACCTCTTCCTCTGCGAGATCCTCTGGAACCACCAGCTCACGCGGCTCCATGCGCTCCAGCTCCGCCACAGCATCGTCGAGATCTGCGACCTCGGTGATCCGAAATTCTCCGGTCGAGAAGTCGAGGAAGGCCATTCCGATGAGGCCGCCCTTCTGCTGACAGATGCCCGCCAACCAGCAGCTCTCCCGAGCCTCCAGGCCGTCGTCGTCCATCGGCATGCCAGGAGTAACCACCCGAACCAGCTCCCGATCCATCATCTTCGGGTTGTTTGGGTTGACCTTCTGCTCTGCAATCGCGACCTTCTTGCCCAGCGCAATGAGACGCTTGAGGTAGCCAGGCATCGCATGGTGCGGGACGCCGGCCATCGGTATGCTGTCTGGATCGTCTTTGTTGCGGCTGGTCAGGGTGAGCTCAAGCATCTCCGCAGCATCGACGGCATCCTGGAAGAACAGCTCGTAGAAGTCCCCCATCCGGTACAGCAGGATGGCGTCCGGCACGGATGCCTTCAGCTTCAGGTATTGCCGCATCATCGGGGTGTCTGATGGGGACGTCTTCTTCTTTTTCTTTTTCGCGCGGGGAGGCATCTCGTGCTGTCCTCAGGACCGGGTCAAGACAAACGCCTGGAAGGCATCTTCGTCGCCAGAGGGCGGGCGACTGTCCCAGCCACCAGTGATGGTGAAGCCGTCGAGGCTGTCGGCAACAGACTCCCCCTCGGCAGACATCGGGGAGCAGACCGCGTAGATGAGCTGGCCATCTTCAGCGACGTGCTCAGCAGCGGCCTTCAAGATCTGGCGCTGCCGAAACGCCATCGCATCCGGATCGCTCTGAAGACGACGCCATCGAATCTCCGGGTGTCGCCGAATCACGCCGAGTCCGGTGCAGGGGGCATCGACCAGCACAGAGTCGAAGGTGCCGAGGCCACCCATCGGTCCTGTCAGCCAGTCGTGCTGGCGCGTCTTCACGGGAAGCTTCAGGCGTGCAGCGCCCTCCTCGATGCGTGAGATCCGCTCAGCAACCAGATCGACAGAGAGCACCTCAGCTCCCTTCGCGGCGAGCCGGAAGCTCTTCCCGCCGGGTGCTGCACAGGCATCGAGGATGCGCTCGCCGGTCACCAGATCTGCGACGGCTGCGGCTGCGGGATCCATCACCCACCACCCGCCGTCGTCAAAGCCTGGCCACTGCTCGACGGCTCCGCTGGCCTCCGTGACCCAGAATGCTCCAGGAACGACCTGACCCGCGGCGGCAGCAGGCGCTGTAGTGAGGTCCTCTGGGGGCGCACCGTCGGTCGTGACCACACACAGCCGCGCCGGCAGTCGGGTGCGTCCAACCCAGTCGCCCCACTCCGCCCACTCTGCCGCTAGCCACGGCGGCACATCGAGCATCACATCATCCGACAGGCTGCCCTTGCCGGCCTTGCGGAGCACCGCGTTGACCAGCCCTGAGGCGCGACCGCCGCCAAGTCGGCGCGTGAGCTCGACAGCTTGATCGACCGCAGCGCGGAGCGGCGTTCGAGAGAGCATGGCCTCGAAGAGCCCAACGCGGAGGGCAATCCGAGGGGCTGGGTCGAGGCGGTGCATCGGGCGGGAAAGAAACGGCTTGAGCGCGGCATCCAGCGCCCCCTGTCGGCGCAGGACTCCGAGGGTAATGTGCCAAGCGAGCGCGCGGTCGTTGGTCTGTGCGGGAGCGAGGTCCGCGAGAAGATCCTCGGCGTGACCACCACGCTCGACAGCGATGAGGGCGCGGCCAGCAGCCAGCCGTCCGGGGTTGAGGCGACTCATGGCGTTTCAGGCTCCTGTGCGGAAGATGCCACTTTCAGATCCATCCAGGAAAGCGTGATGAAGTGAGAGATGTTCTGCTCCCCCTGGAGCCCTCGAAGACGGTAACCCTCCACAAACCACGTGGGCGTTGACCGGACACCTTTTGCCCGGGCAATCGCCTGCTCGGCACGCAGGCTGTCTCCAAGCGTCTCCTCGTTCTTGCGGGCCTCGAAGCGCACGGAGTCCGGGATGGCCCCCGCCGGTTCCTTGAGAAAGGCCCTCCCCGAAGACTGCTCCTCCGCCGCCAAGAGGGCGAGAGCGGCCGGCCACTCATCATCTTCTTCAGCATCCCAGAGCACCCGGAGGTGGAACTGAACCGGGATCTCATCGAGAGCTGTGGTGATCGCACTCATGCGCGCCAGCGTCTCTGAGGTCGCCGGCGAGGAAGGGTCAATCCAGACCTCGACATCGACGGATCCCGTCCGAGCGCGAGTGTCATCGGAGACCCAGTCATCGTTGTAGGTGACGGCATCCCGGATGACGTCTGGATCCCCGCCCTGAGCGGCCACTTCTACAGCACGCGCGACCAAGTGCGGGACGTTCTCACAGCCCTCGGGCGGAGCCAGCGCACAGACCGCCAGCGAGTCATCGCACGGTGCACAGGGCGCAGAGACAAGGTTGAGCACTCCGACAACTGCGGCCTGTGGCATCTCTGCGAGCAGGGAGAGGTCAGGGTAGACCGCCAGCAGCTCCTCAGAAGCAATCGGATTGGGCACCGGACCGCCCTCACCCATCTGAACACGGATCGGACCCTCTTGGGTCGCGGGCGTGCTCTGAGGCGGGGACGTGCTCGGAGTGTTGGTGCAGGCAGAGAGAATGACCAGAAGCACAGACATCACCGGGATCTATGCCGGACCGGTCGGTCGAACCAGCCGCATGCGACTCCGGAGGTCAGGACTTCCAGGGATCGTTGCTGCCCGTTGCACTGGCACGGGCGAGCTTGCGCTGCATCTCGCGGAGCTGCTGTCCAGAAGTGAACCGCTGAAACAGTCCCCAGCCGCCACCAAGCGACAGCCCGACGCCGAACGCGCTCCACATCAGCAGCGGCACCGGCAGTGGGTTGGCGAGCTGAAATGCGGCTCCTGAGAATCCAAACGACAGCGAGAGGTCGGTCACTCGTCCGCCGTTCTGGAGCGTAAACAGCACACCGATGAACACAACGATGAGCACGACAACAAGCATGACGATCTGGCTGGCCTTCAAGATGGGCTCCCAAGCAACCGGTGTTGGCTATCCCTTTAATACCAGATGGCTCAGTGTGCTGGGGGACTGACCCGCTCTGACAAAGCAACAACGGAGCCGGAATGGAGCGACCTGCACGCCCCTCCAGAGCCCGCACGAGTCTCGTCAACGCTGGCCTCATGTCGCCGCAGCCGGCATCCCCATCTCTTCATCTCAGCGAAGCCTGAGGTGAACAGACCAGCCACATCGCCGCTCACCTTTGGTGGAATCCCATGGGGCGTGTGGAGAGGCTCATCGCTCAGACACAGCGGCACACGCCGCCCGCGAGCACTGAGCTTGAGACCGCCTGGAGCAAGACAGAAAAAAGCCCCCGCCGGATGGCGGGGGCTGAGACTCCATGGAGTCAGCAGGTCACGTCAAGAGACGATCAGCTGCCGAGCTTCTTGGAGAGGTCACCGAGGACATCGCCCAGGCGAGAGGAGGACTCACCCTGACGGGCCATGTACTCCTCAACCGAGGTCTGGTTGTCGCCGCGCTGAACAGCGTCCTTCTCCGAGAGGGAGATCTTGCGGTCGTGGGGGTCGATGCGACGGATCTCGACGCTGATCTCGACACCGAGCTGGTAGTGGGCCTCCCACTCCTCCTCGTGAAGAAGCTCAGACATGTGGACCAGACCCTCGACGCCGTCTTCGATCTCAACGAAGATACCGAAGTCGGTGTGGCTGACGATGCGGCCCTTGACGAGCTGACCGAGGAAGTAGCGGCTGTGAACCGAGAGCCACGGGTCGTCGGAGAGCTGCTTGATCCCGAGGGAGAAGCGCTCGCCGTCGCGGTCGATGTTCAGCACGCGAGCCTCGACCTCGTCACCCTTCTTGTAGACCTCAGAGGGGTGGCGGATGCGCTGGCTCCAGGAGAGGTCGGAGATGTGGACGAGGCCGTCGATGCCCTCTTCCACGCCGACGAAGATGCCGAAGTCGGTGATGTTCCGGACCTTGCCCGAGACGATTGAGCCGATCGGGTAGGACTCCTCGACGAGGTCCCAGGGGTTGCTCTCGAGCTGACGCATGCCCAGAGAGATCCGCTGGCCCTCGACGTCGACACCGAGCACCTTGGCCTCGACCACGTCGCCAACTTCGACGAGCTTGGAGGGGTGCTTGATGCGCTTGTTCCAGGTCATCTCGGAGATGTGGACAAGACCCTCGATGCCATCCTCGAGCTCGATGAAGGCACCGTAGTCGGGCATCGAGACGACCTTACCGCGCACGATAGCGCCGACGGGGTACTTGAACTCGACCTCTTCCCATGGATCGGGGCGGATCTGCTTGTAGCCGAGGCTGACACGCTGGGACTCCGCATCGTACTTGAGGATCTTGACCTCGAGCACCTGGCCGACCTTGACCATCTCGGAGGGATGGGTGATCCGCCCGTAGGTCATGTCGGTGATGTGGAGGAGTCCGTCGATGCCGCCGAGGTCGATGAACGCACCGTAGTCGGTGATGTTCTTGACGACACCGTCGACGATGGCGCCGACCTCGAGGCTCTTGAGGGTCTCGGTCCGCTTGACCTGACGCTCTTCCTCAAGCAGAACACGACGGCTGAGGACGATGTTGCCCCGGCGACGGTTGAACTTGATGATCCGGAAGTCCATGTCCTCGCCGAGCAGCTTCTCGAGGTTCTTGACCGGGCGGAGGTCGACCTGGGAGCCGGGGAGGAATGCCTTGACACCAATGTCGACGGAGAGGCCACCCTTGACGCGCTGGGTGATCTGACCGGTGACGATCTGGTTGTTCTCGTAGGCCTTGGAGATCTCTTCCCAGGCCTTCATCTGGTCAGCCTTCTCCTTGGAGAGAATCAGCTGGCCTTCGTCCTCGTGCATCGTGTCGAGGTACACGTCGACGGTATCGCCGACCTCGATGGTCAGCTCACCCTCTTCGTTGAGGAACTGGTTCTTCGAGATGATGCCCTCGGCCTTGTACCCGACATCAACCGTCACCCAGTCGCCTTCGATTCCGATGACTTGTCCCTTGACGACGGACTGCTCACGGATGCTGCGCTGGTTGAGGTAATCATCAAAGAAGGACGCGAAGTCCTCCTGAGAGATGTCGCTGGGGTTGGTGTCGAGGTTGAAGTCTGTAGACATAAAGTTGGTAGTGCTCACTCGAACGCAGACGTTGGCCCGCGATCGCTGTTGGAATGGATGAGAAGGGAATGCAGCCGTTGCCGATGGATCATTCCACCGAGGCTGGGCGCCGCGTTCTCCTCGCGGACACTCGAGCAGAATGCGGTCTGCTCGCCTCGCGAAGTATCCCAAGGCGGATCGACTGTCAATCGCAGTGGAGGAAGCGGTTCCCGAGTAATTCCCGACAGGTGGCACGCAGAAACCGTCAGGCCAGCGCCTCGGCGAGCTGCGCGATGTGCTCCGCCGCCTCTGCGGCAGTCATGCTGGAGGTGTCGACATAGATCGCTCCAGGAGCCTGCGTGAGCGGAGCCACCGGGCGAGTGCGATCACGAACGTCGCGGATTCGGATCTCTTCTCGGATCTGCGGGAGAGAGGCCGTGAGCCCGCGACGGGTCATCTCGGCAGTCCTTCGGGCGGCGCGGACATCGAGGGAGGCATCGAGGAAGATCTTCAGCTCTGCATCGGGGAGCACGACAGTGCCGATGTCCCGCCCCTCCATGACCACCCCGCCCGCCGAGGCGAGGTCGCGCTGCTGCTCCAAGAGCGCGGCTCGGACGGGAGGGTGAATCGAGACCTGGCTGGCACCCTGCCCCACCGCCTCGTCGCGGATCAGCTCAGAGATGTTCTCTTCATTGACGTACACCGTCAGCCGTGAGCCGTTCCAGGCAAACCCAAAGGAGAGCCCCGCAGTCAGCACACCGAGGGCCTCACTGTCACTGGTCGAGACCCCTCGACGCTGCGCGAAGAGCGCGACCGCTCGATACATCGCGCCCGTGTCGACGTAGGCATAGCCCAGGCGCCGGGCGGTGAGGCGGGCGACCGTGCCCTTGCCGGAGGATGCAGGACCATCGATAGCGATGCGGACAGGCATATCGTTCACCCCTGGAGCGCAGAGAGGGTGGAGAGGAAGCCGGGAAACGAGACCGCCATGCAGCCCGGATCAGCCAGCTCACAGCCGACGAGCAGTCCCGCAACCGCACCCGCCATCGCGATGCGGTGATCGCCACGGGGATGAACGGTGCCTGGCTGAAGCGCGACGCCGCCGTCGATCACAAAGCCATCGGGCTTGGGAAAGATGGCGGCACCGAAGCTGGCGAGCATCGCGACGGTGGTGGCAATGCGATCAGACTCCTTGACCCGAAGCTCAGCGGCATCAGAGACCGTGGTCTGACCAGAAGCGGCGGCTGCAGCGACCGCGAGGATGGGAAGCTCGTCGATGAGCCGGGGGATCTCCGCACCGCCGATGATGGTGCCGCAAAGCGCAGCGCTGCGGACGATGAGATCGCCGACAGGCTCGCCGCACACCTCGCGCGCCTCCTCGATGGTGATGTCCGCGCCCATGCGCCAGAGGACATCGAGGATCCCAGAGCGGGTCGGGTTGAGGCCCACGCCGGTCAGCCGAAGCTCAGAGCCGGGCAAGATAGAGGCTGCGACCAGGAAGAACGCCGCAGAGGAGATGTCTCCAGGGACATCCACATCGCAAGCGGACAGTCGCTGCCCGCCGTCGAGAGAGACCGCGAGGCCTTCGCGGCGGAGGACCACGCCCATTGCAGCAAGCATGCGCTCGGTGTGATCGCGAGACTGACCGGGCTCGATGATCGTCTGGGTGCCAGCGCCCTGAAGCCCTGCGAGCAGGAGCGCGGTCTTGACCTGGGCGCTGGCATGCTCAGGGCGGAAAGTGCGGTTGACCAGCGCGCCGCCACGGATGGTGAGCGGAGCACGTCCGCCCTCCTCTCGCCCATCGATTCGGGCCCCCATCTCTCTCAGCGGCCGAGAGATGCGGGCCATCGGACGTCGGCGGAGGGAGGGGTCTCCTGTGAGGACCGCGAGCAGGTCTTGGCCGGAGAGCAGGCCCGTCAGCAGCCGGATGGTGGTGCCCGAATTGCCGCAGTCGAGAACATCGGGGGGCTCCAGGAGTGCTCCGCCCCGCCCCTCGACGATGACACCGTCGTCTTCCTTGGTGATGCCGACCCCAAGGGCGGTCATGCAGCGGGCAGTCGCGGCGACGTCTTCAGAGGCCAGCAGTCCACGAATTCGTGCACGGCCAGAGGCAAAGCCGTTGAGCATCAGCGCACGGTGAGACAGCGACTTGTCTCCTGGGATCGCGACCGTGCCACAGAGGGGGCCCGATGCCAGCAGGTTCACGGGCGCTCGACCACCGCGACCGATGTCTGCAAGGCCTCTTCGACGAACACACCGAGCTTCCGGAAGCGCTGGTAGCGATCCTCAGGCAACAGCGCTGCGGACATGGTCTTCAGCTCGTCGAGGTGACGGCGGAGGACCGCACCGACAGATGCGATGGTGGCGTCGGGATCCCGATGGGCACCACCGGGGGGCTCCTCGATGAGCTCATCGACCACGCCGAACTGCATGCAGTCCGCAGCGGTGATTCGAAGGGCTGCGGCAGCTGCCGGTCCTTCGGCGCGATCCCGCCAGAGGATCGCAGCGCAGCCCTCCGGTGAGATGACTGAGTAGATGGCGTTCTCCAGCATCAGGACCCGGTTGCCAACACCAATGGCGAGCGCGCCGCCGCTGCCGCCTTCACCGATGACGCAGCAGATGACCGGGACCTTGTAGGTGGCCATCTCCATAATGTTCCGAGCAATCGCCTCCGCCTGCCCACGAACCTCTGCGTCGATGCCGGGGTAGGCACCGGGGGTGTCGATAAAGGTGATGACCGGCAGGCCAAAGCGGTCGGCCAGCTCCATGATCCGCAGTGCCTTTCGGTAGCCCTCAGGACGCGGCATTCCAAAGTTGCGGAAGAGGTTGTCCTTGGTGTTGCGCCCCTTCTGATGGCCGATGACCGCGATGGGTGTGTCGCCGAACCGGGCAAGCCCACAGACGATAGACTGATCATCATGGCCCGCCCGATCGCCGTGCAGCTCGGTCCAGTCGGTGAACAGCCCGGCGATGTAGTCCAGGGTGTAGGGCCGAGCCGGATGACGAGAGAGCTGGGCCTGCTGCCAGGGTGTCAGGGCAGAGAATATCTGCGTCTGTAGCTTCTCCGCCTGGGTCTGAAGCTGGACAATTGCAGCGGAGAGATCCGTCCCGCTGGTGCGCTCGATCTCACGGAGAGACTCGATGCGCTTGCGCAGCTCAATGATGGGTCGTTCAAACTCAAGGGTGAATTCCATGGGGCACCATCCGCGCAGCCCCTATCCCATCTGCCTCGACTCGGTGAGGGAGAAGTCTGGAGCACGCCTCTCCGGCTCCTCTCTCCGACTATCAGGCAGGCTGATGTTTACTGTTAAAAGTCAACATCGAGGAAAGCCACCGTGTAGAGCCCTACCGCGATGACGCCAGCACCAGCAGAGAGGTAGACCCGGGTATTGGTCTGCTTGCGGAGCGCAGAGACATCCGCAGCGGTCTGCAGCTCGGGATTGGTGAGTTCATTGAACTGACCGCGGCTGCTGAGGGCCGCGAGGTAGAGCCCACCGCTGATGAGAGCCGTACCGCCCGCAGACAGAAGGAGCGGCATCGAGGCAGCCACACGAGCCTCCGCAACCGCCGGAGGCAGCGGCTCGAACGGCTCTGCATCCGCGACACTGCCGCCAAAGCTGGGACCAAAGTCGCCAAATTCATCGTCATCGTCATCCTCAACAACCACAGCGGTGTCCACACCGCCCGGACAGAGCGCGAGCCAGTCCAGCTTGCGGTCAGTGAAGTCCGTCCAGATGCCAAAGGTTCCCTGCTCGTCTGGACAGCTGATCTGTCCGAGGTGCATCCCCTCTCTCACGCCATCACCCGCGATCCGCTTGCCACCGTCCACATAGATGACCGCTGCGCCGCTCATCTCAGGCACGCGCACGTCGACGCGGGGGCGCCCCTGAACCTCCTGGCGCAGCGCCTCAAACAGGTCGCGCTCTGGCCCGCTCGCCATTACCGCTTCTTCCCACTGGATGTCCGGGCTGACGACGAATGCCTGACGCCAGAGGTCCATCACCTCCTCCTCGGCTTCCCCCACCATCGAGGCCATCATCCCACGGTACAGCCAGATTCGACCCAGCTCATCGGGCTTTAGGATGTCCGGGGCAGTGGGCGCGAAGCTCTTGGCTGCGCGGATGTAGCCGGCTGCCGTGACGAGATCGCCGTCCACGATCTTGTCTCGGGCGGCGTCCAGGGTCACCTCGAAGGTGCCCCCAGCAGCGGAGGCGATGAGGAGGGTAGCGGCCAACATGGAGGTCTCCTAGCCTCCTGATGCTACCACTTCCCTCGCACGTCAGCGGATCTCCGCGAGCGCCTGGCTACTGTAGAGGGTCACGCTGCCGCCCGGTGCAACCAGCTCCAGCTCGCCGACAGCATCGGTAGAATGGATGATCTGCTCATCAAGAACGAGGTGTGCTGTGGTGGCATCCACCCGCCACTCACCAGGCGGGATCTGCAGGGCAATGTCGCCGTGACCGACCGCGACGCGGGCCGAAGCGGCCGCAGGCATGGTGGCGATGAGCGACCCGTTGCCGATGTGTGCGGTAAGCGGACCCCGAATGTCGAGGTCAGCGCTCCCGCGATCAAGCTCCAGGCTCAGGCCATCGATGCCCGTCGCCCAGACCTCGCCGCGAGCCAGCTCGATGTCAACAGGGACTCCCGCCGGCACGATGATGCGCGTGTCAACAGAGCAGGGCAGAACCGAGACGCACTCGGCGATCAGGCTGAGAACCTCAGCATCCTCGCTGGCATACTCGATGCGGTGTGACAGCTTCAGCGCCCCCTCGGCACCGCGAATGGTGCGCTCGACTCGGAGGGTGTCTCCCTCAATCAGCTCGACCGTACCGGAGTCGATCTTGACAACCACCCGAGTGATGTTGCCCTGGGGATTGAAGCCCTCGGTGTACCGCGTCGTCTCGCAGGCACCGGTCAGCCAGAGTGCACCCATCAGGAGCATGTGGCCCCCTCGTGTTGCTGCTGACGTCATACCCACCTCCATCAATACAGACACTCAGACGGGGTAAGTCCAGGATCCATTCACGATGCTTTCCAGATCGTGGCCCCGAAGAATGCGGCACCGTTCCCTGTGGTACTCGATTAAGTATTGACAGGTCAATAGAAAGTTCGAATCTACCTGGAAAACGCCCGCTCGGCAGCCCCTGCTAATGCATCCTCCGTGCCAGGCTTCCAGCCCATCGTTCTCGCCCAGCTTCGCTGCTTGCGTGCCAGCCGCCAGGTGTCTCTTGCGGTGAGCCTGATGGCTTCCTCGATGTCGAGATTATCCAGGATGTTCGACACAATGTGACGGTACGCAAATGAGCGCATTGGCTTGAGATCTCGGCCCCATCCCGCACCGAGCAGCCCCTCAGCCTCCGCGCGATAGCCGCTCGACATCATGCGCGCGAGCCGCTCATCGATGCGCGCGCGCAGCCCGTCGCGGTCCAGCCAGACCACCTCGGCTTCGATCGGCGGGCGGACTGGCGGCCGACGCTGGACCTCACTCATCGGACTGCCGGTGAGGGTGAAGACCTCCAGGGCGCGGATGATCCGAACCCGGTCGTTGGGGTGGAGTCGATGGGCGATCTCCGGATCAACCTCGACGAGCCTGACGTATGGATCCGAGAGGGCCTCCAGCTCTTCACGAAGGGCCGGATCACGCACCGGGAGCGGAGCATGAGGCCGGACGAGTGCAGCGAGGTAAAAGGGTGTTCCTCCAACGATTACGACGTTTTTGTGTGCACACTGAGCGGCCTCAACGGCATCCACGAAGTCTCCGACCGTGAATTCTCCGTCTGGGTCACGGACGTTGATGCAGTCATGAGGATACCGATTGAGGATCTCGGGATCCGGCTTGGCCGTTCCGATGTCCATGAGCCGGTAGACGGTCATCGCATCTGCGCTGACGATCCGGGCATCGTACTGCTCCGCGATAGCGAGCGCGGCATCTGACTTGCCTGCTGCGGTGGGACCACCGATGATGAGAATCCCCACCTCAGGCCCGATGAAAGCGGCGCTCCAGCTCCGCCGGAGTGACCCGGATGGAGACAGGGCGGCCATGTGCGCAGACGCTGAAGTCAACCTGATCGAGCGCAGAGAGGAGCTGGCGCATCTCGTAGGTGGAGAGTGTTCGACCCGCTCGGATCGAGTTGTGGCAGGCCATGGTGGCGAGGATCTTCTCGATGAGATCCCGAGCCGGCTCACCGTCTCCCCCTCCAGCAAGGTCATCCGCAACATCCTCGACAAGGCGCTGAAGATCGGATCCCATGAGCGACTCCGGGACCTGCTTGATCACCATCGCGGCACCTCCAAAGGGCTCGATCTCAAGACCGTACCGGGAGAGCACCTGAGTGTGGCCAGAGAGGGCAGCCGCGCGTGCTGGAGTGAGCTCGACGACCTGAGGTGTGAGGAGCAGCTGGCCGCCACCGAGATGGGCGCGCTCGTTGCTCATCAGCCCGTAGAGCGTGATGCGCTCATGGGCTGCATGCTGATCGATAATCACCAGCTCCCCTGCCCCTTCACAGAGCACATAGGTCAGACCGAGCTGACCGACGACCCTCAGATCGGAGAACCGGGCGACCGGAAGGAGATTGCGACCGACACCGGTCGAGGGCACCGCCAGCGGAGCGGCCAGCGGAGGCCGTGTACCGATTGGAGGGGCTTGGGATACGCTGCCTGGCACGACACCGGTGGCTGTCTCGCCAAGATGCGGCGTGGACATGCTCCCATACACACTGGACGATGGCGCGGGAGAAGGCGCACTGAGGGTCGGCCTGGAGCCGAGCGCAAACGGCGGCGGTGAGGGCGCGGAGGCAACCATCGGCGGCGGCGTAGAGAGGCTCAGCGGAGCCTGATGGCTGGTCGCAGGCGCGCTGCCGACAGGCTGGTAGCGAGACTCGTTGGGCACCGGCTGCTTGATTCCGTGGCGCTGCAGCTGGGTGCGGAGGCCTTGCGAGAGAATCCGCGAGAGGTCCTTGGCATAGCGAAAGCGAACCTCAGTCTTTGCCGGATGGACATTGACATCAACATGACCGGGCGGGACCTGAATCTTGAGAACGACGGTGGGGTAGCGCCCCTTGGGGACGATGCCACGGTAGGCCTCGGTGATCGCTTTTCGGACCACGATGTCTCGGACATACCGCCCGTTGACATAGAGGTAGGAGCTGCCCTGGGCGCTGGCTTTGTGGACCCCAACCGGCGAGAGCAGTCCCTCCACAGAGAGCTCTCCCTGCTTGAAGCTCACGGGCACCAGAGCCGCGCCGTGGGCACCGAGGAGATCAGAGGCTCGTCCGGCAAGATCTGAGACGATGGGAGCACGGATGGACTTCTGACCATCGTGCGTGACCTCGATGTCGAGATCGGGCCGGATGAGTGCCTGGCGAACAACGGCCTCGAGGCAGTGCGACAGCTCGGTCGCAACCGTGCGCAGGAACTTGCGACGGGCCGGGATGTTGTAGAACAGCGACCGGATGGTGATGGTCGTGCCCGATGGGCAGCCGGCATCTTGAATGTCCACAAGGCGACCGCCCTCGACCATTACACGCGTCCCGATGGGATCCGCTGCCGGACGGGTGAGCAGCTCGAACCGGCTGACGCTGGCGATGCTCGGGATTGCCTCGCCACGAAAGCCGAGGGTGGCGATCTTGAACAGGTCCTCGTCCGAGCGGATCTTGCTGGTGGCATGCCGCTCAAGGCAGAGGGTGGCATCGGCGCGGCTCATCCCGCAGCCGTTGTCGATGATCCGAATGAGGCTGCGCCCCCCGCCCTTCAGCTCGACGCGCAGATCGCTGGCGCCTGCATCGATGGCGTTCTCGACCAGCTCCTTGACCACACTGGCGGGTCGCTCTACAACCTCACCGGCAGCGATCTTGTTGACGGTGGCATCGGAGAGGATCCGGATCATGACGCTTCGTGTGCCTCCCCTGGCTTGCGCTTGCGCTTGAGCTTGATGCGAACCGGGGTCCCCTCGAAGCCATACGAGTCGCGAAGACGATTCTCAAGGTATCGAATATACGGCGCCGCGATGGCCTCAGGGCTGTTGCCGAAGATGATGAACGACGGCGGCCGAACCCTGTGCTGGGTGACGTAGTTCATCCGGACCTTGTGGTTGTGCTTCTGCGGCGGCGGATGCGCGGAGACCGTCATGTCCAGCCAGCGGTTCAGCTCAGAGGTCGGGACCCGCTTGTCGAACTGCTTGTAGATGCGCTGGATGGTCGGAAGGATCCGATGGCAGCCCTTTCCTGTGAGCGCAGAGACGAACAGATGAGGTGCCCAGGTGAGGTGCGGCAAGACCGTCTCGAGCTGGTAGTCCATGTTCTTGGAGGAGACCTCAGGATTGTTCCGCGCCAGATCCCAGCGGTTGATCAGCACCACAACCGCGCGTCCACGATCCGCAGCGAGGGCCGCAAGTCGCGCATCCTGGCCGGTAATCCCCTCCATCCCGTCGATCATCAGCAGGGTGACGTGGCAGCGCTCGATGGCCTTGATCGCCCGGGTGACCGCGACGACCTCCATGCGCTCGTCGATTCGGGCCTTGCGCCGAATTCCAGCGGTGTCGACAATGCGCCAGCGACGACCGTCCTCTTCAAACAGGGAGTCCACAGCATCCATGGTGGTGCCGGGGCTGTCGTGCACGACGTGACGGTCCTCACCAATCATGCGGTTGACGAGGGTAGACTTGCCGATATTGGGGCGACCGATGACCGCGATGCGAATCTCGGGGTTTTCCTCGTCTTCATCCTCTCCGTCGTCTGCCTCTCCAGCGATGGACTCCGGAAGACAGGCAACGATGGCATCATGGAGCTCATAGATGCCGCGACCGTGCTCAGCGGACACCGTGAGCATGTTCTCGATTCCAAACGCCCAGAAGTCGTTCGCGAGCTCTTCCTGCTTGGGACCGTCGCACTTGTTGATGATAAGAATGACGCGGTCGAGGGCGCCCATGCGGCGCAGCAGCTGGGCGGTCATCTCATCTGCGGGAGTCATTCCAGCTCGGATATCGACGACGAGGAGGATGACGTCAGCCTCCTGAATCGCGGCCTCCGCCTGCACCCGGATCTTGGCGAACAGATCATCCTCAGGGACAGGCTCGAAGCCACCGGTGTCGATCAGCATGACCTCGCGGTCTTCGATCTCGGTGGTGCCATAATTGCGATCCCTGGTGACGCCGGGACGGTCGTCAACGAGGGCCTGGCGGGAGCCAATGAGGCGATTGAACAGGGTGGACTTGCCGACGTTGGGGCGTCCGACGATGGCGATGACCGGGAGCATGGAGACTCTCTATATCCGGAGCCTACGACTCGTAGCCGAGCTCTCGGAGAAGGCTAGGGTTCTCAGTCCACTTCGGAGCAACCGAGACGTGGAGCTGGAGGAAGACAGGCGCGCCGAGCATGGGCTCGATGTCCTTACGGGCGAGGGTGCCGATTCGCTTGAGCGAGCTGCCCTGCTTGCCAATGAGGATGCCCTTCTGGCTGTCACGTTCCACCATAATCCGGGCCATGATGTGGAACAATGGTGGCTTGCCCTCGCGGGCTTCCTCAGAAAATTTCTCGATCTCGACGGCGACGGCGTAAGGAATCTCTTGCCGGGTGAGGTTGAAGATCTTCTCACGGATCAGCTCCGAGACGACGAAGCGCTCGGAGACGTCTGTCACCTGATCGGTGGGGTAGAGCGCCGGAGACTCGGGGATGTGCCCTTTCCAGACCGTCAGGAGACGATCCACGCCCCCGGAGAACTTGTCAGATCCGTTCTTCAGCGCAGAGATCGGAACGATCTCCGCATTGGGCAGGCGCTCGGAGAGGGCAGCGATGAGCGGAAGCAGGGCATTGCGAGAGAGCAGATCGATCTTGTTCAGGGCGATCGAGACCTTCTCGACATTGGAGCGCTCGATGAGCGCGAGGACCCGAGACTCGGCCTTGGTGAGGATCTTGCTCGGGAGGGACCCCGAGGCGATGCGGTGGGCAGGACCGGAGGCATCCAGCACCCAGCAGACCGCATCCACGTCCTGCAGAGAGTCCGTCGCGACCCCCACCATTGCCCGGTTTAGCCTTCCCTTTGCCTGGTGAAGCCCGGGGGTGTCGACCATGATGATCTGGACACCTTCGCCGTTGTAGATTCCCAGGATCCGGTTGCGGGTGGTCTGAGGCTTGGCGGAGATAATGGAGATCTTCTGTCCCAGGACGGCGTTGAGCAGGGTGCTCTTGCCAGCGTTGGGTCGTCCGATCAGGGTAATGAAGCCTGCATGCATCCTCGGCAGGTAACCCGGGCGGATCCGTGAGTCGCGGACAGATTTACGCCGCCTATTGCCCGAGGCCGCAGCTGAGCGCTCAAGCAGAGACCGCAAGGAGTCGAACGTCCCCTCTCGGAACATCCTCGTCGGTCCGAATCCGAAGGGATGCAAGAGCGTGCGCCGCACGGAGCGCGCGGACGTTGGTGTTTGCCGTTCCCTTTGCCCAGGACAGATCTCGCGGGTTCACCTGAAGCTCGACCTGACTCCCTCGCGGCACCAGGGCCAGCTCGTGGGCCATCCGTGCATAGAAGCGACGAAATTCAACGAGCTGACGGAGGTTGGGGTGGACGGGCCCGGCGGTGGCACGGCACGGGATGTCTTGCCCTGGCTGCAGCCCCAGGCGAGCGATCTCGACACCAGCGTCCTCGAGGATCTCCACCATCGCGAGGGTTGTGGTGACCGCTTCTCCGAGGGACATCGGCTCCCAGCGGCCGCTGTCCGCGAGCTCTGAGAGTCGGGAACCTGACAGGGCCAGGGTTGGCTCAATGCGCACAAATTCAGCCCGTCCGATGAGCGCCCGGGCGGTCGTTAGTGCGGTGTCGTGGGACGCATCCGGTAGGCCTGGACTGAGGACCACGCCGACCCGCAGGCCGAGCTCACCGAGGGACTCGAGCATCTCCAGGAGGACCGCGCGGCGTACCCCGATGCGGTTGGTGCGAAGCACACGAGCATCCAAGCTCCCCAGTGCAACCTCGATGGTCTTTAGGCCGCCATCCATGAGGCGCGCGACCGCTGCTCTGCTCAGATCTGCCGGAGAACAGGCGAGCCGAATCGGCAGGCCGCTGGCTGCGGCCATAAGCGCATCCTCAGGGAGGCCGCCGTGAAAGAAGGCGACCTCCAGCGCAGCCCCGGACGCGCGCTCAGTCCGATAGTGCTCAATGAGCGCCCGGACCAGATCCGGTGTGGGCACGGGTCGGAGGGGCGGACGCCGCCAGCATTCCGTCGGGCTCCCGCCGAGATCAACGGGAATGAGGATGGGACGGCTCACAGCAGCCCCAGCTTCTCGGCAGCGACCGCTGCGGCCTCACTCGCGGCTCCCTTCTTTGACGAGCCGCTTCCCTCGGCAACCTGCTCACCCATGACCCAGACGGCCATGGTGAAGCTGCGCTGATGGTCGGGTCCGCTGGTGGAGACGAGGGTATATCGGGGGGTCTCTTTGTAGGTGGCCTGGACCCACTCATGGAGCCGCAGCTTGGGGTTGACGACCTCCTTGATGGTGTCGAGCCGGGGACGAATCACAGCCTCAATCAGCGCCTGAGCCGCCGGGAGTCCTTGGTCGAGGTAGATCGCACACAGCAGCGCCTCGTAGGCCCCCGACAGGTTGCGCTCACGCTGCCGACCGCCGGTCTGCTCCTCACCGCGCCCGAGCCGAAGCAGTGCCCCCAGTCCGATCTCACGCGCGAGACCAGCGAGAAACTCGTTGTTGACCACCAGGCGACGCAGGCGGCTCAGCTCTCCCTCGGTGGCGTCCGGAAACTGCTCCCAGAGCATCGCGCTGGCGGCGAGCTGGAGCACAGCATCGCCCATGAACTCCATGCGCTCGTTGTGCTGCCCCCCGTTCTCCTCAGCGTATGAGGTGTGGGTGAGTGCGCGGATGTAGAGGGTAAAATCGGTCGGGTGCTCATGCATACGGTTCAATCCAACACGCGACGAATCCAGCCGCCACCGACAACCTCATCGCCGACGTACAAGACCGCCGCCTGTCCCGGTGCAATCGCTCGGGCAGGAGCGGTGAGTCGAATGGTCAAGGGGTCTTCGGAGAGGATCGCACAGGGGTGCAGTGCCCCCCGATGCCTCAGCCGACAGCGGATGTCCTCATCGGGCGCAGGCTTCCGGAACCAATTGACGCCGTAGGCCTCAAGGCCCTGCTGAAACAGGCGCTCGTGAGGACCGACCGTGACGCGACGGGAGGTGGCATCGACAGAGAGCACGTACAGAGGCGTCGACGAAGAGACGCCGAGCCCCCGGCGCTGCCCGATGGTGTAGCGCCAGTAGCCGTCGTGCTTCCCGAGGACGGCCCCAGACTCATCCACGATCTCACCTGCCCCATCAGCATCGGGTCGGTGCTGACGAACGAACCGGGTGTGGTTGTCGTCAGGGATGAAGCAGACCTCCTGGCTCTCCGGCTTGTTGGCGTTGATGAGGCCGAGACGTCGACCATGCTCTCGGACCTCCGCCTTGGTCATCTCGCCGAGGGGAAAGAGGGTCTTCTGGAGCGCAGAGCGTCGGACCGGGAACAAGAAGTAGCTCTGATCCTTGTTGGCATCGACCGCCATAGCGAGGCCACCGCCAGGAAGAACACGGGCATAGTGACCTGTCGCAAGGGCCTCTGCGCCAAGGGCAGCAGCACGCTGGAGCAGGACCGAGAACTTGAGCACACCGTTGCACTGTATGCAGGGATTTGGTGTGGCACCGCGGATGTAGGTGTCCGCAAAGTAGTCCATGACCGCCTTCTTGAACTCCCGCTGCAGGTCCATCACATAGAACGGAAAGTTCATCCGCTCTGCGACCCTTCGGGCATCCAAGACATCATCCAGCCCGCAGCAGTGCTTGCCGTCGCTGACCGCTGGCGCATCGTGCAGCTTCATGTGCACACCGATCACCTCATGACCGGCCTCGCGCATCAGTGCTGCCGTGACGGAGGAGTCAACTCCTCCGCTCATCGCGACCACGACCTTCATCTTAGACCTCACTAAAACTCTTTAATATCAGAAGCTTACAGAACATTGTTGAACCACTTTCTCAAGGATGGGGAGCACAGCATCTACGTCTGATGTCTCCCCCAACGAGAGGCGGACCGGGATCCCTCGGCGCCCCATGGCCTGGACCACGTGGCTCTCTTGCGCCCCACCAGAGCTGCATGCCGATCCATTGGAGGCATACACTCCAGCCAGATCAAGCGCCATGACGATGAGATCTCCAGGAACGGGAAACAAGACGGAGAGGGTGTTGGGAAGGCGCGGGGCATTCCTCCCGAGGACCTCTCCTCCCAGCGCAACGCAGCACGCCTCCAGGGCATCGCGCCCGTCAGGGGACACTCGACCCGCAGCCTCCGCAGCCGCCCCCATCCCAGCGATCCCAGGAACGTTGTGTGTGCCAGCACGCCGACCACGCTCCTGGGGGCCGCCGAGCAGCAGCGGCGGCAGCTCCCCCTCACCCACCAGCGCCCCAACGCCCATGGGACCACCGAACTTGTGGGCAGATATCGTCATCCAGTCGGCAGGAACGTCGCACGGCAGCCGCCCGATGAGCTGTGTTGCGTCACAGTGAAAAGGAATTCCAGCCTCAGCAGCAATCTCTGCGATGGCTGCGACAGGCTGAAGCACGCCGGTTTCGTTGTTGGCCCCCATGACGCTGATGACCGCGAGCTCTCCAGAGAGCGCCTTGACCTGCTGGCGAAAGACATCGAGATCGATGACCCCATCAGGGAGAACCGGGATGGTGTGGGTCGCGTGATGAAGAACCGAGGGGTGCTCGATGGCGCTGGTGAGGACTGCGGGACGAGACGGGGTCTTCAGTCCACGCAGGATGGTCGCGTTGGCCTCGGTCGCACCGGAGGTGAAGGAGACCTGCCGTGGATCTCGACTGAGCAGTCGTCCGACCGTCATCCGAGCCGCATCAACAATCATCGCAGCAGACTGACCAGCAGCATGCATGCTCGCGGTGTTCGCTGCGGACAAGGCCGCGACCATCGCCTCCCGAGCGACAGGAAGCAGCGGAGCGGTTGCGTTGTAGTCGAGGTAGTGCGGCATGTCGGGGCCTGGGCTGGGGAGCAGTCTGAGTCTGGACCTAACCTGCGGATCGCAACCATCCGACACTCCGAGACCGGGAGCGTGGACATGGTTGCCCCATTCCGGCTCGGAGGCCCCCTCTAAAGAGGCCCTGCGGCCCAGGAGACAGCCCGTTACGTCCGGACATGGCGCTCCGGTGACCTCAGCGATGGTGCGCGCTGAGGCTGCTCAGCAGAAGCACCGAGCGGAGGAGATGCCTCCAGGGCACCTCCCCGCTTGCCATCATGATCTCCGGAGATGACAGAGACTACGCAGCCCCCGCGATCCTGGAGACGCACGAGGTCAGGGGCGACTCTGGAGGCGCTCACGCAGCCAGCTGTGCATCTCTTCAGCCGTGGTCACGCTCACTCCCAGAGCCTCTGCGAGCGCAGCGCTGGCATCGGCCGCAGCGCGGTAGCTGTCCTGCGCTGCAGTCGCGTCTGCGCATGCCTGGTGGGCAATGGCCTTGACGAGGTGCAGTCCGGAGAGAAGAGAGGAGTCTTCGATCTCAAGGGACAGTCCACGATCGGCAAGTCCAGCGGCCTCAGGCCAGTCCTGGTCACGCAGGGCCAGCTCAGAGAGCCGGAGGTAAGCTGCGGGCTGAGCCGGATCGAAGTCGAGGCTCTTCTCGTAGTGCTGGGCAGCCTTTGCGGGCAGGCCAAGCTGGGCATCCAGGACGTACCCCTTGGTCAAGTAGGCCTCGACAACCTCTCCAGGCTCCTGGGCGTGGTAGATGATGTTGTTGTAGACATTCAGAAGGTTGTTCCAGTCACTTCGAGCAAAAAGAACGCCCGCAATGCCCTGGAGCGCCGCGATGTCGTTGGGACGCAGTTCCAGCGCCTTGTTGAACCGCTTCTTGGCCTTGTCGAGCTTACCGAGGTTGTGCTCGATGATGCCAAGATTGGTGTAGGTACGAGCAATTCGCTCAGGATCCCCCTGCCCACCGGTCAGCTGTAGGATCTGCCGGAAGGTCTTCGCGGCCTTGTTCCATGACTCATTCTCGATGTAGATCGGTCCGATGGCCTCGAGGGTCGGCAGGTGGCTGTGGTTGAATTCCAGGGCCTTCTCGTAGCGGCTCAAGGCCTCAGAGATGTCGCCAATTCGTCGGAGAGAGTCTCCGAACCGGAAGTAGTACTGCGCAGCTTCGATGCAGACATCGAAGTCATCGAGATCGAGATCCTCATCAATGCCTTCAAGCTGCCGGAAGATGCCGACCGCGCCATCCAGATCACCGCTCTGGTAGAGGTAGTCCCCCCGGAAGCGCAAGGCTTCGGGGTTGTCTGACTTGATCTCCAGGATCATGCCGTAGATCTCTGCAGCGCCGTCGCGGTCGTGGAGGGTGTCGAGTCGCGCCTCGGCAGCGTGGAGGAGGATCGTCGTCGCCTCTGCGGGATCCTCAGTGGCCTGCGCCTCGCGGATCATGATCTCAACGACCTGCTCCCAGGCACCCCGCTGCTTGTAGACCTGCTTCAGCTCGCGCGCCGCAGCAAGGCTGGGGTGCTCACTGGAGGAAGCCGCGTCGAGGTAGCGGAGGGCATCCGATTCCCGCTCAAGCTTGTGCAGAAGCACGCTGCCCAGCTCTGCCATGAAGCCTGAGCGCTCAGCACCCTCCAGGATCTGGACCAGCTGTGCGCCCTTCTCAGCAAAGGTCATCCAGTCTTCCTCGCCGCGAGCAAGGTCGACGAGGCGCTGGAGGGCCTCCGGATCACCGGGAGACAGCTCAAACACCCGCCCCCAGGTTTCCTGGGCAATGGCCGGCTTGTCGAGCTTGCTCTCCCAGATGTCAGCGATCTTTCGATAGCAGTCCACCTGAGCCTGGCCTGGCGCCGAGGCAGCCTCGCGAGACAGAACCCCGACAAGTCCACGCCAGTCCTCATCCTCAGTGGCAAGGGTCTTCAGCTGTCCCAAGGCTTCAGCGTCTCCGCTGCACAGATCCAGGGCGTACTCCAGCGCCTTGCGAGCCGCAGCCCTGTCACCCGTGCGGAGGTGAACCTCTGCGACACGACGCTGGTAGCGGGCAGCATCTTCGGCACTGGTGGCGGCCTGAGAGAGACCATCGAGGTACTGAATGGCAAGCTCGGTCTCACCACGGGCACCAGCGATGCGCGCAAGGGCCTCGAGGACCTCGACATCCTGCGGGCTCTCCTCGTGGAGCTGTCGGTAGAAGTCCCAGGCCTCATCGGTGTCAGAGAGCTTCTCGGTGAGCACCCAGCGACGCTTGGACTCGATGGCGAGCCTCGCCTCGGGGTGATTGGTGCTGTCCTTGCGCTGGGTGAGCAGCGAGAACAGCTCAGCCCACTGTCCGGAATCTTCCAGGGTCTGCTCAAGGCGGAGCATCAGGGGGAGCCGCTCAGCGAGATCATCGGGCGCCGCAGCCGCGAGCAGTCTGGCGTAGATCTCCGCAGCAGTGCTGCTGTCTCCAGCCTCCTCAATGGCCTCTGCCCGCTCAATGGAGTCTGAGGCCGAGAGGGCATCAAACAGGGTGTTGAGGCCCTGTGTGTCCTTCTGCTGGGCATAGATGCGACGGAGCGCGCTGAACGCCTTGCCCGGATAGGGACGCGCCTTGAAGGCTGCATCGTAGTAGCTGATCGAGCGCTCGAGGTCCTCGCCAGCCTCGAAGAGATGGCCCGCGAGCAGTGCGTGGAATGCCGCGATGGGCGCATCGGAGAGGTTGTCTGCGAGCACACCATGGACCTCGGCGAGGCCCTCACGAGAGCCCATCCGAGTCAGCGCACGCTCCAGGCCGCTGGCAGCCTCAGTGGAGTCGGCAGTCTCATCGAGAATGCTGCGCCATGCGACTGCACACTGTGCGGGCTCACCACCATAGGCCTCCAGCAGTCGGGCCAGCTCAAGGGCTGTACCGTCTGCAGACTCCAGCGCCCGACGGGCTTCCTCCCAGTAGTTGAGGCTCTCGGCAATGCGTGCGATGGCGATAATCGGTCTGTCTTCTTCCGCACCGATGACCTCAGAAACCGCTTGTATTGCGGCAACCGTGTCTCCCTCATCCTGGGCGAGGCTGGCTATACGAGCCGCGATTCGAACCCGGTCTGCTCCCTCGTCGACGAGCCCCAAGAGGCGCTGGTAGACCGCGAGGAGGTGTGCGCTGTTGTCACCAGAGAGGGCCCGACGCTCAAGCGCCCCCAGAGCCCCGACGTGCCGCTCGTCTTCGGAGAGGATGTCGGTGAGGACAGCATCAACATCGACATCTTCCACCCGCTCGGCGACATCTGCGGCGGCAATCATCCGCCAGTGACGCCGGTAGAGGTCCTCTGCGCTCTCCGCCTCCAGACGATGGAGGGTGTAGACCTCCTGCCAGGCACCGGTCCGAGACGACAGCTCACGGAGCAGAGTGATGGCCGGGAGGAAGCCAGGCTGCAGCTCCAGGCACCGATCAAGGCTCGCGACAGCACGGGCCGGATCATCGACGAGATCCGCGAGGATCCGGGCTGCGCGATAGGTCAGGCTGACGACTTCATTGGAGTCACGCGTGACCTTGGCGGCAGCAGAGAGAACCTGAGCAAGCTGGGCCCAGTCTCCCTCAGACTCCAGGATGCGCGCGAAGGCATCGAGGCTCGGCGGAAAGTCCGCGACCTGCTCGAGCGCGCGATGGTAGAAGTCTCGGGCCCGAGCATGCTCGCTGAGGCGGAACTCACAGACTGCTCCAGCCCGGTGCAGCTGCAGCGCGATGCCTGATGGCTCCTCACAGAGCAGCGCACGCTGCTCATAGACCGCCGCAAGGCTGTCCCAGGCCTCCAGTCGAGTGTAGACGCGCTCGAGACCTTCGAGCGCCGGGAGGTACCCGGGGGCAGTGTCGAGGATGGCCTCGAAGTGGGTCCGGGCACCGTCTTGATCGCCGAGCGGCCCCTCACACAGCTCACCCATTCGGTACAGGGTGGTCACAGAGAGGTGGGGATCGTCGAGTCGGGTGACATACTCGGTGAGGAAGACGAGCATCTCGCGATACTCTCCCCGAGAAGTCAGCAGACGGGTGACGGACTCTGCAGCCGGTCCCGCAGCGGCGTCGGCATCAACAGCCTGGCGATAGGCTGTGAGCGCCTCCTCCGACTGGGAGTTCTGCTCGAGAATCTGACCGAGTCGGTAGAGCACAAATGCCTTCTCCTGACCGGAGAGGTGCTCAGCCTCCTCGACCAGAGAATGGACAAGGGCATCCGACATGCTCGCTGCGGCGAAGAAGCTCTGAGCCTCGTGCCTCAGCTCGCGGGCAGACGGTCCTGCAGCAGCGATGGCCTGGGTGTAGAGGTCAGCAGTGCGCTCGCCAGCGCCCTCGCTGCGCGATGAGAACCGAGCGGCGCGCGCGAGCCAGAAGGCAGCGTCGCGGCCCTCGAAGCGCCCTGCTTCCTCCATGTAGAGGCTGATGAGCCCTTCGCTGTCACCGCGCACGCGAGCAACACGCTCGCTGGAGAGGAAGGCAGCACCGTAAGCCGGATCGTGCTGCCTGGCGGCACTGTAGGCGGCAGCTGCGGCGTCGAGATTGTCGAGCTCGTCCTCGAAGATACGACCGCGCTCAACGAGGAGGCGGGCAGCGCGCGCGCCGCTCGTCATCCTGGCCATGCGATCAAGCACGTCGACCAGACCTGCCCAGTTCTTGCTGCGGTGCTCAAGGTCCCGCTGTAAGCGAAGGGCAAACCAGTCGTGTGGCTCAATCTCAAGCGAGCGGCCGAGCAGCGCGATGGCCGATGCATCCTGTCGGAGGATGTTGCGCTCGACAAGGACAGCGTCCTGAAGAGCCTCAGCAGCAGCCGGACCTTCGCTGCGATCGGCACGCTGGACGAGCAGGTCACGGAGGAGGCTGTAGTTTGCCTGGCTGGCGACGACATCACCATAGGCCTTCAGGATGCGGGGCTCATCGAGACCGGCACCGACAGCGGAAGCAAACAGCCGACCGGCCTCGTCCCAGTTCCCCAGGCGAGAGAAGTAGAGCCGACCGGCTTCCGCCTGAAGACGAGCGCGCTGTGTGGGATCCGAGGTGCTCTCCGCTTCCAGCTCAAGGGCACGAGCGAGCTCGCTCCACCGGCCTGCAACACTCGGAGAGGGGGTGTAGCGTGCGACACGCTCAGCAGAGGCAGTCGGCACGACCACCGGCTCCGGAACAGACGGAGGCGGTGTGGGCTCAGCGGGAGGAATGGTGACCGTCGGGGGAGACGGCTCCACTTCCGTCTCATCATCTTCAATAAAGTCAGAGAGGATCGGCGGGCTGGGAACCTGAATGATCGGAATGGCCGCAGGCGCAGAGACCCGACTGGTCTCCTCGATGACAGGAGCAGCATCCCCATCAGCGGACTCGACTGCAGCTTCGTCTTCAGCATTCTCAGCGCCTGTGTCGGGAGCCTCGCTGGCGAGCTGTCGGCGGGCCTCGCGCTCAGCACGAGCACGGGTGACCTCATCCTGAGAGAAGTCATCGCCAATTGCAGCATTAGAGCTGGAAGAGCGGCGAAGGATCATCGTCTCGTCCGGTGCACTGTCGACGAAGTCCTCAGCGGTCACGACCGCCTCATCGTCGTCCTCGTACTCTTCGTACTCGTCGTCGTCGTCGTCGTCGTCGTACTCCTCATCCTCGTCGCCAGCCTCACCGAAGACTCCAGCTTCTTCGCCGGAGCTGCTGGGCTCGGTCTCATCAACATCGCTGCCGGAATCGCTGCCGGCGGAGACATCCAGCTCGGCTGCGGCGGACAGAGAGCGTTCTTCTGCCGAGAGGGTGGTGGTGGTGGAGACCGACTCTGTGGGAAGATCTTCCGTCCGGTCGTCATACTCCGAGATGTCCGGCTCGGAGATGCCCGGCTCGGACAAGGGAAGCGCAGGGTCGCTCTCGGCCTCCAGGGCCTGCGCTACCGCCGGCTCTTCGAGAGCCAGAGGGTCCTCGTCGAGGGGATCTGGCAGCGGTGGCGCTGACGGATCTGGAACCTGAGGCTCAAATGCAGGAGGTTCTTGCACGACCGGCACATCAGGGGCCAGCGGATCAGGCGCAGGTTCAGAAACCTCAGGCGCAGCATCTGCCAGGGCGTAATCTTCACTGCCGAAGTCACCAGAGGCAAAAAATGAATCTTCGAGATCTCCAAAGCCGAGATCTGTGCTTTTGCCTTTCTTGTTTCCAGCCATCCGGATGCCCGCTTTTTTGATTGTCTCAATATTTTCAGGAGAGCAGGCCGAAGCCGCTGTGCTGCTCTTTTAGTGTATCAAGAGGTGCAAGTAGTGTCGGTCAGGGACCTGTCACCACCTCGTCCTGCTGTAGCGACCTTTTACGGGACAGGGTATCCCATCGCGTACGGACGAGACTCCACTGCATCGTCCGGACGAGAGGACAACGATGCGCATTGTGGTCACCGGCGCGGCCGGATTTCTCGGCTCTCACCTCTGCGAGAGGTTGCTCGGAGAAGGGCATGAGGTGGTCGGCGTAGACAACCTCATCACCGGTCACCAGAGAAACGTCGATCTACTCAGCCAGAACGATCGCTTTACCTTCGTGCGAGCAAACGTATCTGAGTCGCTCCCGGTCGAGGGAGCGGTGCACCGGATCTTCCACCTCGCCTCTCCCGCCAGTCCGATTGACTATGTGGAGCTTCCGTTTGAGACGCTCTACGTCAGCTCAGACGGCACTCGAAACTGCCTCCGGCTCGCAGAAGCGACCGGCGCCCGGTTCTTCATCGCCTCGACCAGCGAGGTCTATGGCGATCCCGCCGTGCATCCTCAGGTGGAGAGCTACTGGGGCAACGTCAACCCCATCGGCCCGCGCAGCGTCTACGACGAGGCGAAGCGGTACGGCGAGGCGTTGACCATGGCCTACCACCGCTACAAGGGTGTCCAGACCCGAATCGTGCGCATCTTCAACACCTATGGCCCCCGCATGCGCCACAACGACGGTCGGGTGATCCCAGCCTTTGTCTCGCAGGCGCTCCAGGGCAAGCCGCTGACCATCTTCGGTGACGGCACCCAGACCCGGAGCTTCTGCTTCGTCTCGGACCTCATCGAAGGCTTCATCCGCTTGATGGAGTCCGATCTCGCCGAGCCGTGCAATATCGGCAACCCCAACGAGCGCACCATGCTGCAGCTCGCGGCGCATATCAACACGGTCACCAACAACCAGGCCGGCATTGTGTTTCGCCCCCTGCCCAAAGACGACCCCACCCGCCGACGGCCCGACATCACCCGGGCTCGGACGGAGCTTGGCTGGGAGCCTCAGGTTGAATTTGAGGCCGGAATCGAGCGCACAATTCAGTGGTTCCGCAGCATCGACCTGACCTGAGACCCTGCCTAGAGCCGCATGCCTGCTTAGAGCCGCATGCCGACGCCGGCCCGAAACATCAACATCTGCTCTGAACCGGGGGCCTTCTCGGGAGTCGTCAGGAGTGCTGTTCCCTCCTGATAGTGAGGCGGCGGCGAGAACAAGTAGGTCCAGGGAACCTCAATAAAACCAGTGAGCTGACCGGCGGTATCGAACGCCAGTCCAGCCCCGGCATTGATGCCTGCACCGAGCCCGCCTGGCCGGTTGGAGTAGTTGATCTTCCCTGCGATGTCGGGCACGTCATAGCCGTCGTAGATCCGCAGGTGGACGCCACCAAGGGCATAGGGCTTGAGCGCCCCCGTGGCGACGAAGTACATGCGGAGCCGCGGCTCGATGACACCAAGCATGGCTGAGGTGGGGGTATAGACCTCATTGTCCTCGTCGACCAGGACGCCGTCCTCGATCTGCTCCCATCCCGTTGTCAGCTCCTTGCCCCCCATCATCAGTCCCGCGAACAGGCCAGTCTCCAGCCACCAGATCGGGGCATACCCAATGGAGGCACCGAACAGCTGACCGGTGCCCTGGATGAAGTCCTCATACTCGTAGGGAGTGCCTTGCTCCAGAGCGCCGTCGCTGCCGGTCGAGACGGAGATGCGGGTGTCGTAGCGGCGAGAGACATCGCCAAATACCGCTGCACCTTGAACCTCAAAGAGCAGCTTGCCCGTTCGTACCCGATGCGCGACAAGCCACTCGTCCGCCCCCATCCCGCTGGCGAAGAACTTTGTCTGTGCCTGCCATGGCAGAGAGCGGATTCGAGGGTCATCCGAGACCTCTCGCTCCAGCGGCTCCAGCGGCTCCAGCGGCTCCAGCCTGATCGGATCCGGCTCGATGGGCTCCGCGGGCTCCATCGCGATGGGATCGGGTTCATCAGGGAGGTCTGGTGCGCTCCCAGGGATGGGGGGGAGCAGCGGGAGCAGCGACTCGATGGTGTCGGCGATCGCCACAGAGAAGTCTGTGAAATCAGCGCTGCTCAGCTCACGAGAGAGCTTCTCGATGGGTGATGGGTCGTTCGGAGTGTAGAAGCTTACGTCGGTGACGAAGCGACCCCCTTGAGAGCTGACGCGGCCGATCACAGCGAGCCGGGCTGGCATGCGAGAGAGCAGCTCCGACGGGCAGCCCGGCTCCTCCGCGCACCCCACCGCGAGATCCTCGGCTCCGCGAAGGATGACGTCAGGACCGTCGACAGAGACGCGTCGGGAAGTCAGCTCATCGTCGATGCGAGCGGTGAGCTGCTCTGCCGCCTCAAAGTCGGAGAACGATCCAGCGGTGAACTCTGGGAGGAGAACATCGCCAGCATGGGCTGAGGAGAGGAAGAGAAGCAGCATAGTAGTCATCGGGACGCAGGGAGCCACTCTATATCCACTGTCAGGCTGCCAGCAGCAACCAAATTGGCGGTGCCGTTGACATCGCGCCTCGCTGTCGGTATCCAGCCTCCATGCTGACCGCAGCCCAGATACTGCAGAACCTCGGGTTCCTCCTCTACGGAGGGCCCCTCGTCGCCTTCACAATTATCATCACCGCAGCCAGCGCCCTCCCCCACATGAAGCCGTGGGATCTGGTGCGCAGCTACCGAGCCTGGGGGCCCGGTCTGGGCCTCTCACTGGGGGCGTCAATCTTTGGGATGCTCGCCGCATACTGGCTGAAGCATGGCGAATTTTCTTGGGGCTGGTCGACGCCTGGTGAGGTCCAGATCCTCGCCGCCTGGGTGACCTTTTTTATCATGTGGGTCTCCAACCTCAAGCTGGAGGTCTGGACCTTGGAGCCCCTCCGCAAGCTCGACGGCGACGCCGGGGTGACCGATGAGGAGGCCTACAGCGCGGCCACCAAGCGTCTCCTGCGCCACATGTGGGTGCACTCGATCCTGATCCTGGCAGTCAGCGCGCAGTTCTCGCTGATCTGAGCGACGATCTACCTACTCCGAGCGCTTTCTACTCCGAGCGCCTTCTACTCCGAGCGCTTTGTCCAGCGCCGAATATCGTCGAGCAGCTTTCGGCCCAAGAAGAGCATGATGATGGCGCAGGAGAGCACGACGAGGCCCCACTCCATCGGACCGAGGACGATGGGCGGCGCAGTCATGATTGTTCCTTGTCATTGAGCAAGCCGGCGCGGGCCAGCTCCTCTTGGGTGTGCTCATCGGGCGTGGGCGCGGGGCGGGTCATCATCTCCTGACAGCCTGCAAACGGCGGGCGCACTCGAAGTGCAGCGCCCGTACCAACCAGCGAGCGGCGGTGGACGTGCTGGGGGTGCTCCGCGAGCTCGTCGAGCTCCAGCATGGGGTTGACGCAGGCTCCCTCCAGCAGGCAGGCCCACTCATCGCGGGTCCGGGTGGCGAACAGGGCGGCGAGAGCGTCCTCAGACATCTCGACCTCTTGCCCCACGGCTGCACTGAGCGCCTGCTGAAACTTTGGCTCCAGGGCGGCGAACGCAACCACGCCCCCATCGGAGCAGCGGTACATCTGGTAGAACGGCGAGCCACCAGTCAGGGCGGTCTTACCCGGTACCGGTCGCTGCCCGGCGGTTGCGGTCGCGGCGATCTCGAGAGCAGCGAGGGCCATGACGCTCTCGGTCATGGAGATGTCCAGCCAGTCTCCCTCTCCCGTCTTCTCGCGGCCATACAGCGCTGCGGAGATGGCCATCGCACCAGTCATCGAGCCTCCGGCGATGTCGGCGACCTGAAGCCCGGGCATGCTCGGGAGCCCGTCGGCATCGCGAGGACCAACGGCCAGGGAGCCGGCCAGCGCCCGATACCCGAGGTCGTGCCCCGGAGCGGTGCGCATCGGGCCGTCTTGACCAAACCCGCTGATGCTGGCGATGATCAGACGGGGGTGCTGGGCCCGGAGCTGGACCGGATCGAGGCCAAGCCGTGCCATCACGCCCGGACGAAAGCTCTCCAGGAGGACATCAAAGCCAGGAAGCATGGCGATCAGCTTCTCTCGATCTCCCGGCTGCTTGAGGTCCAAGGCAACCGATCGCTTGCCCGCATTCACCGCGTGAAACCATGCACCTGTACCCGACGAATCGTTGGGGGGAACGAACCGCATGTAGTCGGGGTGGCTGGGATGCTCTACCCGAACGACCTCCGCGCCGAGGCCCATCAGGTACCACGAGCACATCGGACCGGGGAGGAGCCGGGAGAGATCGAGGATGCGAACACCGGCGAGGGGCTGGGGCATGGGGCGCTCTCAGAATGCGGAGATGAACATCCGACGGAGCTTCAAGAGCAGGCCGATGTCTCCAGAGACAACCAGCCGCCCGTCACCGAAGGCATCGTTGGGCTTGAGCTCGTTGCGGAGAACAGACATAAAGTCCGCGCTGTTGCACCGGACGATGCAGTCCTTCGGTCCGGGCGTGACGGGTCCGATGGTGCGCTCGTGCCGATTCGAGACCTGCCAGATTCCCCCGCCAGGACCGTCAATTTCAAAGACAACCACGACCTTTTCTGGCAGCCCGGCGCGGATGCGCTCGGTGGAGTGCCGTGCGCGATCTTCAAAGAACGTTCGGGGATCTTGTGCCATCACCAGCCTGTCAGCGGGGTGAACCGTCGTAAAATCGTTATACCAGCACGGCGAGCGGCCCTGCCGGCCCGGCTGAAGTGACAGCGGGCTTAACCGGGTCCTGGAGGTTGCGCTGATGACGCCTCGGGTCAATCCCATCTTCATCATCTCTGACGGTACTGGTGACACTGCCGAGAAGGTGGTGCGCGCTGCTCTCCACCAGTTCCAGGGCTACCTCGTCCATGTCAGGGCTTTCCCAAACATCACCGAGCGCGATCAGCTCGAGCGGCTGGTGCGGCTGGCGGCAAAGGAAGACGCCATGCTCGTGACCACGCTGGTCCGGACCGACATGCGCGTCGCTGCTGCAGAGCTGGCGAAGCATCACCGGGTGCAATTCACCGATCTCATCGGCTCGCTGCTCAGCCAGCTCACGCTCTTTTTAGAGACCCAGCCTGAAGAGATGCCCGGCAGGATGCACAAGGCCGACAGTGCGTACTTCCAGCGCATCGAGGCTGTTGAGTTCACGGTCAAGGCAGACGATGGAAAAGAGCCGAGGATGCTCTCGGATGCCGACATCATCCTCGTCGGCGTCTCCCGCACCTCAAAGACTCCGCTGTCGGTCTACCTCGCGCACAAGGGCTACAAAGTCAGCAATGTTCCGCTGGTTCTGGATCGCCCCCTGCCCCGCCAGCTCGCGCTCGCCAACACCCGTCGGGTCTTCGCCCTGACAATCGACCCGGAGAGCCTCCAGGAGATCCGCCGACACCGCCTGGTGACGATGCAGGTCGCCGGGCGGAGCAACTACTCTGACATGGACTACATCCTCGCGGAGCTCGACTGGGCCGAGGACCTCTACCGGCAGAATCCGAGCTGGCCGGTGATCGATGTCACCCGAAAAGCCGTCGAAGAGACCGCCGCGATCATCATCAAGATTATGAATGACCGTGGCCTGGGTAAGGAGCTTGCAGGAGCGGTTCGAGAGGCTGGACAGCTCTAAGCCTGCGCGCACTAAGCTGCGATCTTCAGCCTGCCGGGGTAGAATCAACCCCGGTCCAGCCCCCAGAGCCTCCCTCCAGACCCCTCTGACACAGGTGCTACAACCTTGATCGGCAGCGTCCTCGACAAATATGAGGTCCTCCAGAAGCTTGGAGAAGGCGGAATGGCGACGGTCTACCGGGGTCGTCACCTGACGCTGGGGCGTGAGGTCGCCATCAAGGTTCTCCATCCCCACCTCTCTGCAACCGAGCGCAACCGGCAGCGGTTCGCCCGAGAAGCCCGCGCCATCGAGCACATGGATCATGAGAACATCCTCAAGATCTTTGACTACTCCGGCTCGGAAGCTGACGACTGCTACATCGTCACAGAGTACGTCGACGGGCTGACCCTCCAGGAGATCATCTCTGACCGAGGGCGGCTGCCGAGCGAGGTCGCCACGCTGGTTGGCATCAAGCTCGCCGAGGCCCTCAGCTATGCCCACGGCATGAACATCATCCACCGGGATCTCAAGCCCGAGAACGTGATGCTCCGCCGCGATGGGACCATCAAGCTGATGGACTTCGGCATCGCCCACTTTCTCGACGAGATGCACCTCACCCTGACGGGCGCGCTGGTTGGTAGCCCCGCGTACATGAGTCCTGAGCAGGCCATGGAGCGTCCGCTGGATCAGCGCAGTGACCTGTTCTCGCTGGGCACCTTGCTGTTCCACCTCGTCACCGGTCAGCTCCCGTTCACCGGCACCAACCCCAGCATCATCCTGCGCAACATCATCGATGGAAATCGACCGCATGTCATGGAGCTGGTGCCCGACATCTCCGGCGGCTTCGCAGACACCATCGAGCGCCTGCTCCAGACCGACACCGATGATCGCCAGGTGCGTGCCGGAGACGCCCTCGAAGAGTTGCTCCCAGTGCTGTCAGACGTCGGGATTGACTCCAGCGACGAGCGCTGGGGACTGCAGCGCTGGATGATGGGCCCCGATGCCTACGAGAAGCAGCTCTCGGAGCACCTCCTCGGTGAGCTGATGCTGCTGGGGCGGGCCCGACTTGAGGCACACAACCACCTCGAAGCCCTCCGGCTGTTCAACCGGCTGCTGTCGATGGACGAGGACAACGAAGAGGTCCTCACGCTCATCCAGGGAATGCACAGCCTCCAGCCGGAGGAGCCCGCTGACAGCAAGCCGTGGTGGCTGGTCGCCCTCACGGTTCCGCTGGCAGCGGGTTTGCTGACCTGGGCGCTGTGGCCCGCTCCACCTCCGGAGATCGTCGCGCCGATCCTGCCGTCCGTCGTGGATGTTGTGGAGCCACCGGTCGAGCCCGAGCAGCCGGTCGAGCCTGAGCCGCCAGTCGAGGAGCCCTCCCTCCGTCCGGACGCTCCGCTGGAGCAGCCAGAGCCTCTCGCCATTGTCCGTCCGCAAGTCAACGTCATCCCCAACCCCAGAGTCAGCGTCACCGAGTCGCCGCCGGTTGACGACACCCCCGGCAGGGTCACGGTGCTGGTTCCCGGGGCCTGGGGCTACATCTACATCGATGACAAGCGCCGCGGCCGCACTGGACAGGTCGGGGCCATCGAGTTGCTGGCCGGAACGCACACCCTGCGGGTCGAGAACGACTACTCTCTCCCCCACATCCAGGAGATCACTGTCGTCTCCGGCGAGTCTCAGACCGTCACCATCTCAGACCTCAAGCGGAAGCCGGCAACCATCCAGCTGCCCGGACTCGATGGGAGCTGCACGGTATCTTTGGATGGTGACGCGCTCGGAACGGCCGCCGGACTCGGCCACCGCTTCCAGCTCTCCGAGCCGGATCGGGAGCACACCGTGGAGCTGAAGTGCCCGGAGGGAGACGCTCAGACCCACACCCTCAAGGGCATCCAGCCCGGCTCAATGGTCCCGCTGGGACAGCGATAGTGGCCTGACACAGATGTCTCGATTCTCTACCCGCTGCAGGACTCTTCCTACCGATATGCCACAAGGCTACCGGACTCGCAGTCTGTGGCACAGGTCTTGCATAATGCTCAGGGTGAGTACAGCAGTCACACTCAGCATGCTGACAAGCGGTTGCTTCTTCTTCCTCCCCATCGAAGAGATCCCTGTGAACGAGCCGCCCACAATCGATGCCGTCTCCAACACCATCGGTGAGCCTATCGTGCTGGATCAGGCCTCGGTGAAGGTCTTCGTCATCATCGAAGATCTGGACGATGTAGAAGCCCTGAGCTTCCGGTGGAGCATCACCGCGTTCGGACTTCAGGAGAACTGGTCGCTTATTCCGGATGCAGGAGCCTCTGCGGTCGCAAGCCAGCTTGAGCTGCTCTACAACGATGCCTATGACGGCAAGGTGCTCACGTTCTACGCGGAAGACACCGCCGGAGCATCTGTCCGTGCAGAGTGGCCGCTTCAGGTCAGCGGGGAGTCACTATAATGCGGATGTTCACGTTGCTTACGGTCCTGCTGAGCGGCTGCAGCGAAATGCAGTACAGCACGGTCAACGAAGACTCGTCCATGTCCGAGTCTTACCAAGACCTCAACAAGGGAGCCTTCGAAGACATCCGACTCCGTCTCGATGTTCTGCCCACAGTCGCCGTCGACGAAGATCTCGATCCACAGTCGTTCTGGCTCGCTGATGAAGCGGACTGGCAGGACATGCGCCTCGAGCTTCAGCCCACGGTTGAGATCACCGGCTCGATGACCGGCTTCTCTGCCAACCCCTACGGTGTTCAGGTTCCGGGGGCTGCCGACGTTCCGGTGCTCGGAGATGTCACAGTCTATCAGCCAGACACCATCGTCTCCTCGACCGTCCAGACCGACGACGCTGGCGCCTTCAGTATCCGCCTACCGGCTGGTGAGGGCTACCAGATCGCAGCGCTGCCGACCGAGCCGCCGGAGCTTCCGTTCTACATTGAGGGTGACCTCAGCATCTCCAGCGATGAAGACCTCGGCGAGATCAGCCTTGGCTACGGTGACCCGATCTTTGGAACCGTCACCAACAGCTCTGGCGAGGCCATCGACTGCACCGTGCGGCTCATCGACGCTGCAACAGGCATCCAGGGAGGAGCCACCCAGACTGACTCTTCAGGCTTCTATATGCTGCGGGCTGAGCCAGGAGAATACATTGTCCAGACCGAGCCCGCGACCGGCAGTACCCTGCCGACCATTCAGGAAATGGTCTCCTTCGAGGAAGACGCCGGCGGGGCACAGGTCGACATCAACGTCGGCGAGATCAGCCCGGTCCTGATCAGCGGGATTCCTCGCTCCGCGACCGGTCAGACCATGTACAACGCCGTCGTCCGGCTCACCTCCTCAGCGCTCTTTCAGAGCAGCGGTTCCATGGTCGTCGAGACCGAGACAAACCAGAGCGGAGAGTTCCTGGTCTACGCCCTGCCCGGCGAGTGGACCCTGGAGATCATTCCGCCAGCCGAGATCACGGATCTCACCGGACCGCTGGAGCAGGCCATCCAGATCGGCAGCGCAGACACCAACCTCGGTCTCATCCCGCTGGCAGAGCAGGTCAACCTCCGGCGCGAGGTCCTCACTGCGGAAAGCTACCCAGCGGTAAATGTCCTGGTCACCTTCGTCGAGCAGGGCTTCAACAACGCCACCTACACGGCCTACACCGACAGCACCGGGATGCTCGACGTCATGGTCCCAGACGTTCCCCTCGACGTTCGGCTCACCCTCACCCAGGGCACGGCCTCAGCAGTGACCCGTCGTGAGCTGCTCAACCCCGCTGTAGAGAGCGAGTCCTCCTGGCAGCTCAGCTCTGGTGTGGTCCTCAGCGGGACGATCACCCGCCCCACGGATGAGTCTGGCTTCTCGGTCATCGAAGTCTACGATGACAGCGGTGAATTCTACGGTTCCGCCCTCACCGGGGCCGACGGTGCATTCTCCTTCAGCATCTCTCCTTGACGCCGCTTGCCTGTTATCAAGGGGGGGGGTACCTTCCGAGTCAATGCGTCTGCTGATTTTCCTGCTTGCAATACTGGGCTCTCCAGCATCAGCAATCCCTCCCGAGTCGCCAGCGTCCGCGACGACAGGAGAAGAGGGTCAGCAGCCGGCTCCAGAGCCTCTGCCCGAGCCCCCGCGCCTCCAGACTCCTGCTGAGCGGCTTGAAGAAGCGGTCCTGAACTACCAGACCAACCGCCACGGACTCGCCATGCAGCAGCTCGCGATTCTCTCCATCGATCCGGACATCGATGCCAGCGTGCGGCAGGACGCCCGGGTCTACCTCGGCGAGCTGCTCTACATTCAGGGGGACACCGAGGGGGCCAAGCAGCTCTTCGAGCAAGTCCTCATCGAGGACTCCGGCTACGAGATCGATCGCTTCCGGCACCCCCCAGATGTCTGCGGGCACTTCGAGTACGTGCGCACCTACATCGTGCCGACCAGCACGCCGACTCCCCCTGCGATGGTCATCCGTCCGCTTCCGCCCGCAGGCTACGCCCCGTTTGCGGCTTACCAGTTCAAGCACACCACCTCTGGTCGCTGGCCATTGTTTCTCGGCCAGATCGGATTCGGCGTGAGCAGCGCTGCGCTGTTTGGTGTGCTGTTGTCCAACCGCAGCTACCTGGAGACAGACACGGATGCTCAGCAGCGAGTCGCGGTTCTGCGGGCAACTCAGTTCACGACGACCGCAGGGTTCTATGGCATGTGGCTGCTCAGCGGACTGGATGCTCGGCGTCACTGGCGGGTAAATCTCGCTGTACAGCCTGCGACAGAAGGCGTCTCGTTCATCGGCGGTGCAACGCTCACGAGGTGATCGCGATATGCTGGCTTCCCCTCCCTGGGAGCCGCGATGGCCTACCTGAGATGCTCTGATCCGATCCGAAAGACCACCCAAGACTTTCCCCTCCGCAAGCCGCTGATCTCGATCGGCCGGAAGCAGGGAAACGACGTGGTGCTCGAAGACACCACGATCGCCGCGACCCATGCGAACCTCATCCGCAACAAGGACAAGTCCTACACCCTCTCAGTGGTCCAGCGGGGCAACGAGGTCTACGTCAACGGACGGCTGGAGCGCAGCGCGCGGCTGACCAAGGGTGATCGCGCCCTGATCGGCCGCTTTGAGCTGACCTTGATGGACGGAGAGCCCGCAGCGAAGGAGCCGGAAGGGGGCAGCGGCGGTCTTGGGGTGAAGGCGCTGGAGCAGCTCGTCGAGTTCTCGTCACAGCTGATGAAGGAGACCTCGCCAGAGACCTTATTCAAGACCCTCCTTGAGGCCGTGGTCAGCATGACCCGAGCCGAGAAAGGCTTCGTCATCTTCTTCAAGGACGGCGGCAGGCACCTCGCAGCCAGCCACAACGTGGGCAAGGAGACCCTCGACATCTCTCGGGTCTCAGACACCATCATCGACCGGGTCATCGCGCGTCGCCGGCCAGTCATCGTCTCCGATGCGATGGCGGACCGCACCTTCGGTCGCTCAAGGAGTGTCGTAGACCTCAAGGTCTCCAGCGTCATGTGTGTGCCGCTGCTGTACCGCAATGATCTGCTCGGGGTGCTCTACCTCGGCAATGATGCCGTCACGGGCCTGTTCACTGAGTCTGACCTCAAGGTCCTCTCCGTCTGGGGCACCCAGGCCTCGATGCTGGTCCACAACGCCCTGATGCTCAACGAGCTGAAGATAAGCAACCGCAACCTTCGTGATCAGCTGCGCCGCAGCTCGCAGGGAGACATCATCGGCTCCTGTGCGCCGATGAAGGAGCTGTTCCGGATGGTTCGCCGCCTGGCACCCACCGACCTCAGCGTCCTCGTCCTCGGAGAGACCGGAACGGGAAAAGAGCTGGTCGCGCGCGAGCTGCACCGCCTCTCAGAGCGGGTCAAGGGTCCGTTCATCTCGATCAATTGCGGAGCGATCCCAGAGAACCTCCTGGAGAGCGAGCTGTTCGGACACAAGAAGGGCAGCTTCACCGGTGCAGTCTCCGACAAGATGGGAAAGTTTGAGGCAGCAAGCGGCGGCACCATCTTCCTCGATGAGATCGGCGAGATGCCGATGAACCTCCAGGTCAAGCTGCTGCGAGTGCTTCAGGAGCGGGCCATCGAGCCCGTCGGCTCGCTGACGCCTCGCTCTGTGGACATCCGGGTCATCTCGGCGACCAACAAGGATCTCGACGCTGAGATCAAGGAAGGCAACTTCCGCGAGGACCTCTACTACCGCCTCGCTGAGGTCACCACCAACCTCCCGCCGCTTCGCGATCGCGGCGACGACATCCACCAGATTGCACGGTTCTTTCTCAACAAGTACGCCGACCAATACGACAGCAAGGTCAAGGGCTTCACCAACGAGGCCATCCGCGGCCTGCTGAACTACTACTGGCCCGGCAACGTCCGGCAGTTGGAGAGCCGGGTAAAGCGAGCAGTCATCATGTCTGACCGTGCCCTGCTCAATCCCGATGACATGGGGATTCCCACGGGAACCAAGCGAGACATCGCTCCCCTTGAGGCTGCCACAGAAGAGTTCAAGAAGAACTACATCCGAGAGGTTCTGGAGCTGAACAACTGGAACAAGGCACAGACCGGGCGCGATCTGGATGTCGATCCGCGCACCATCTTCCGGTACATCGAGAAGTTTGACGCTTGATGTTGCTCCTCCTCTCCATCACAGCATCCGCGCAGTCCATCAAGGAACCAGTCCCCCGCCCGCGCCCAGAGACGCCGGAGGAATTGGTATCCGCGCTCGGGGGCAGCCATGCCCCAGACCAGCTCTATGCAGCGCGAGAGCTTCGCCGGCTGACACGGATGAGCCTCAAGGAGACCGCGAGCCGGGACCCAATCCGCTCGCTGGAGGCCCGGCAGTTCCTCGCGGTGTTCGACAACACCCTGGCCCCGCTGTGCATCGAGCTTCTGACCGAGCCGAAGCTCACCCGCCCCTGCGCAGACATCCTCAGCCTGCTGGAGACTGACGCTGCGCTCCCCGCCCTAAAGGCGCGCCTGCCAGAGACCGCGCGGGGGACACAGCGCAGCATTGAGCGCGCGATTCAGACCCTCGAGGAGTAGCCCGAGCATGTACACTGTTGGACTCACTGGAGGGATCGCATGCGGCAAGTCCACTGTCGCCAGCCTCCTACGAGCGCGGGGGATTCCCGTGATCGATGCAGACCAGGTCTCCAGAGAGATCGTCTCTCCCGGTGAGCCCGCGCTCGACGAGATCGCGCGGAGCTTCGGAGCACACCTTCTTCTTCCCGACGGAACCCTGGACAGAAAGGCGCTGGGAGCGTTGGTGATGGGAGACTCCGCAGTGGCGCGTGAAGAGCGGAAGAAGCTGGAGCGCATCACTCATCCGCGCATCTTCAGGCGCATCGGCGAGCAGCTGCAAGCCCATGCCGCGGCAGCAACCCCGATCGCAGCAGTAGAGGCGGCGATCATGGTGGAGTCTGGCAACCACAAGAGCTACAGCGCGCTGCTGGTGGTCGCCTGTGATTCGGCTGTTCAGCTCAAGCGGCTGATGGATCGGCAAGGCTTCGATGCAGAGACTGCAGCAGCTTGGGTCGCGACCCAGATGCCGATCGCGGAGAAGGTGGCGCTGGCGGATGCGGTGGTTCACAACAACGGCAGCCGTGAGGATCTGGAGCTCGAAGTGAGCCGAGCATGGGCAAAGATTGAGCGAAAGCTGGCGACGTGAATCACCAGAGCAGGTCGCTTTCGCTCCCCTTCAGAGCCAGCGACCCAGGGTCGCTCACGCGGGGCTGACACGACGAAAGGAGCGGATGAAAGAGGTTGGGTTTGTGACTGGATGAATAAGCATTATGTAAAGTAAATGAATGAAAAACAAGAGAAGCCAGGGCTCGCTTTGCATTATGTAAACTTATGGGCCATAAAAAACGCCAGAGGCATGCCTCTGGCGAAGATTGAACGCTGTGTTCAGTACGTCGCGATGCTGTACGCGTCGGTCTCAAGGATCGCACGCCCCTCCAGGAAGGACAGCTCGATCACAAACACACAGGAGACAACCTCTCCACCAAGCATCTCGGCGAGCTGAATGGTTGCCTTGGCCGTTCCGCCGGTTGCCAGTAGATCATCAACGATCAGGACCTTCTGCCCTGCCTGCAGTGCGTCCTTGTGAATCTCAAGGCGTGCAGTGCCGTACTCCAGATCGTAGTCCACCCCGATGCGCTCAGCGGGCAGCTTTCCGGGCTTGCGCGCTGGCACAAAGGCCGCGCCAAGCGCCATCGCGACCGGGACACCAAAGATGAAGCCCCGAGACTCCATCCCGATGACCACTTCGATTCCCTTGTCCGAGAACTCCTGGACGATGGCGTCCGTGATCCGGCGCATCAGGGATGCATCCGAGAGGATGGGGGTGATGTCCTTGAACAGGATGCCCGGCTTGGGGAAGTCGGGAATGTCGCGGATCGTCGCCTTGACGTCTGCTTCCAGTGAGCTCATCGTGCTGCCTCTGTGATGGAGTGGGTTTGGTGAGGTGGAGCATATCAAAACAACGGTCGCTACCCGGCCCATCGGTTAACGGGAGCCATGTCACAGACCTCGGCCATCCCCGACACTCGGCTCTCTGCTGAACTCAATGACTTCTTGGAGCAGCTTGAGGGCAAGGACAGCACGGTCAACGACCTGGTCAACATGATCGGCGACCGCGGCTTCGGCCTCCTCATCCTCCTGCTCGCTCTCCCTGCAGCACTGCCGATCCCAGCGGTCGGCTACGGGACCCCGTTCGGCATCCTGCTGATCACCCTCGGTGCGCAGATCGCCCTCGGCAGAGAGGCCCCGTGGGTCCCACGCAAGCTGGGCACGCTGCGGGTGCCCTACAAGCTGCTCAGCTTCAGCATCAAGAATGCCCGCTTCCCGCTCAGGGCGGTGGAGCTGTTCATCCGCCCTCGCCTCTCCGGGCTCGCGAGCCATCGAATCTTCCTGCCCGGTGTCGGCGTGATGATCATGCTGCTGGCGGCCATGATGTCCATGCCGATTCCGCTGACCAACACGGCTCCAAGCTTCGTCATCTTTATGCTCGCAGCCGGAATTCTCGAGGAAGACGGGCTATTCCTGCTGTTCGGTCTCTTGCTCGCTCCGGTCGCTGCCGCCATCGCCGGTGCGGCGGTCTACTACGCGTTCACGTATGGTCCCGAGGCCGTCGAGACGATCCTGAAGCCAGAGATCAAGCAGCTGCTTGGTCTGGAATAGCGTGCGACCTCCGGCAGCTCAGCTGAGCTCGAGCAGCCCACCGACCTGCTCCATCAGCTTGTAGGCCGTGACATCCGTCCGCAGCGGCGTGACTGTGGCGAAACCCCGCGCAGCGAGAGAGCTGTCGGTGTGAGACTCTTCGGTCGGCTGAATCGGAGGCCCACCGATCCAATAGTAGGACTGTCCCCGGGGATCCTGCTCCTTGCGAACCATCGCCTGGTAGGCGCGATCTCCCATCGGCGCGGCAACAAGACCTGCGATCTCAGAGAGCGGGAGGTTGGGGACATTGAGGTTGAGGACGATGCCCGCAGGCAGCGGGGAGGCCAGCATCTTCTGGAGGATCTGAGCAGCCAGGGCTCCGGCGGTCTCCCAGTGCTTGCGGTGCCCTCCCCCCTCAGTGATCAGGCTCACGGCGAGGGCCGGCAGACCAGACAGCGCGGCCTCCCGAGCCGCCGCGACGGTGCCAGAGTAGTGAACGTCGTTGCCGATGTTGCCGCCGCGATTGATTCCGGAGATCACCGCTCGTGGTGGGGTCTCGCAGAGATGATTGAGGGCGAAGTAGACACTGTCTGCTGGTGTCCCTGAGACCGAATACCAGCCCGGACTTGGACCTCGTAGTCGAAGCGGATCATGCATCGTCAGCCCATGGCTCTTGGCTGACTGCTCCGTCTCCGGTGCAACCACGAGCAGGGCATCGATGGGGGCGAGCGCCTCGGCGAGGGCCTTGAGCCCCTCAGCACGTACACCGTCGTCATTAGAGAGCAGTAGCATCTGCCTCCTCTATCGCGTTTTGAGCGGATTGATGGGCGCTTGGATCTGGAGTGTTACATTGCGCGCGGGAGTGTCACATCTCACCTATGCGTCCCCGCTACTCTGATCTCTTTGAAGCCCTCTGCGACCCTGACCCTGAGCGGGCAGATCGTGCCTTCGATGCCATCCTCTTTGACCGCGCTGATGCGCTGCCCGAGCTCGCGGAGGTCTATCGGACCTCCAAGCGAAATGCCCGGCTTCGCTACCTCGCGATCCAGCTGATGGGATTTACTGAGGATCCCCGCGCGGTCGCAATGGTTCTGCCCGCCCTGGACGATCCACACCCGCTGGTTCGCGCAGAGGCATGTCGGTCTTTAGAAGACCTCGCCGCTCAAGAGCACCGCGACCTCCTCGAGGCCCGTCTCGCAGATATGGATGCCCTTGTCCGGAAGGCTGCTGCCGAGGCCCTGGAAAACATCCCAAAGTAGCGCACTCAGGACAAAATCACTGGTGCGAGATCCGGCTCGGTGAAGTAATGAGGCGCCATGTCCCAGCGTTTCCTCCCGATCTTGGTCTTCATCAGCGGCTTGAGCGTCATGGCGGTCGAGATGACCGGCCTCCGACTGCTCGCTCCGTTCTTCGGAACCTCTCTCATTGTCACCACAGTCCTCATCGGCTCGATGATGGGCTTTCTCTCTCTGGGCTACTGGCTCGGAGGACGATGGGGAGACAAGCATCCGCAGTTCTCATCGCTGTGTAAGGTGACCACTGCAGCATCAGTGTTTATCCTCCTGATTCCGTTCATCGGACAGCCGATCTTGCAGGCCGCAGCAGCCACCCTGCGCCCCCTCCTGCAGGGACAGGCCCTCTCTGAGCCGACCACTGCGTTCGCTGTGCTCATCGGCGGTGTCCTCGGAACCATCGGACTGTTTGCCCTCCCGGTCACCCTGATGGGCACCGTGAGTCCGTGGGCAATCCGACTGGCAGTCAATGAAGTGGAGTCTTCCGGCAAAGCAGCCGGTCGCCTGTACGCACTCTCGACCGCCGGAAGCATCATCGGCAGCTTCGCGCCTGCGATCGTGCTCATCCCGGTTCTCGGCACCCGCAACACCTTCATCGCAGTCGGCAGTCTCCTGCTCGCCACCAGCATGACCGGCCTCCTCACCGGCGCCAAGGCCGCCCTCCCCCCTGCCGGCATGGCGCTGCTGATGCTCATGCCCGCCAGCTCCATCCGCCCGATGGATGGGCTCATCTGGGAAGGAGAGAGCCTCTACCACTTCATCCAGGTCGTCGAGGAGCCCTACGGAAAGTGCCCAAACGCGCTGCACCTCTACCTCAACGAGGGCGTGGGTGTTCACTCGGTCAAGTGCCCAAGCGACACCATCGAGACCCGCGGTGTCTGGACCTACATGGCCTCGATGCCGTTCTTCTTTGAGAAGCGCGAGGACTTCCGCGAGGTCCTCATCATCGGACTCGCCGGCGGAACCATCGGCCGGCAGATGCTGGAGGCCTTTCCAGAGGTCAACATCGACGGCGTGGAGATCGACGGGACTGTGGTTGAGATCGGCGAGAAGTACTTCGACAACTCCGACGAGCGGATCAACCCCATCGTCATGGACGGCCGCATCTACCTACAGGCCACCGAGAAGAAGTACGACCTCATCATGATGGATGCCTACCGGCAGCCCTACATCCCCTTCCACCTGGTGACCACGGAGTTCTTCGAGCTCGTCGATGACCACCTCACTGAGGACGGTCTGGTTGCGATCAACGTCGCCAGCGTCCGCGGGGTCAGCCGCTCCCTTGCGGCGATGATCTACCGCACCCTCAAGGAGACCTTTCCCACCGTCATTCTCGTTGACGCCACGCAGTCAAACGACATTATCCTCGCCGCTCGACGCGAAAAAGATCTCTACGAGGCCGCAGACCGACTGGAGGCCGTCAAGGGTGCGACTGCGCTGGGGATGGTCAAGAAGCGCCTGCGAAAGAAGATCGTCGGAGAAGTCGAGGGCTGGGAGGATGCCGTGGTCCTCACCGACGATCGCGCCCCAGTCGAGATGGCTTGGGATCTGATGGCACTGGAGTACGCCCGATAACGGGATAGAGCACTCCCCTCTCTTGCTGAACCACAGCGCGCCTCGCGCACCTGGAGACACCATGAAGAAGTTCGACGGACTCGACTTCTACAACATTGACGCCCACCTCTCCGATGAGGAGAAGGCCGTTCGTGACCTCGTCCGCCAGTGGGTAGACGACCAGGTCATCCCGGTCATCGAGAACCATGCCCGAGAAGGCACCTTCCCGATGCAGCTCATTCCTCAGATCGGCGAGCTTGGCCTGCTGGGCATGAACCTCCACGGCTACGGCTGCGCTGGAATGTCCAACATCGCCTACGGGATCGCATGTCAGGAGCTGGAGCGTGGAGACTCTGCCATCCGCAGCTTTGTCTCAGTTCAGGGTTCTCTGTGCATGTTCCCGATCTGGAAGCACGGCACCGAGGAGCAGAAGCAGAAGTACCTGCCCGGCATGGCCTCCGGTGAGCTGATCGGCTGCTTCGGCCTCACCGAGCCCGACCACGGCTCCAACCCCAGCGGGATGCTGACAAAGGCTGTCGATGACGGCGACAGCTACATCCTCAACGGCGCAAAGATGTGGATCACCAACGCACCGGTGGCCCACGTCGCGATCGTCTGGGCCAAGCTCGACGGCAAGATCCGCGGCTTCATTGTCGAGCGTGATGATGAGGGCTTTACCACGCCCGAGATGCACGGAAAGCACAGCCTGAGGGCATCTGCCACGGGTGAGATTGTGCTGTCAGACTGCCGGATCCCCAAGGACCGCATCCTTCCGCATGTCTCTGGACTGCGCGGACCGTTCTCCTGCCTCAACAACGCACGCTTCGGAATCTCCTGGGGTGCGCTGGGCGCGGCAATGGCCTGCTACCACTCCTCTAAGGAGTACGCCCTGTCCCGAATTCAGTTCGGACACCCCATCGCTGCATTCCAGCTCGTCCAGAACAAGCTGGCATGGATGCTCCGCGAGATCACGAAGGGGCAGCTCCTCGCCCTTCACCTCGGTCAGATGAAGGACGCCAAGACCCTCATCCCCGAGCAGATCTCCCTGGCGAAGATGAACAACGTCGACATCGCGATGCAGATTGCGCGAATGGCTCGTGACATTCACGGTGCAAACGGAATCCTCGACGAATACCCGGTGATGCGTCACCAGGCGAACCTGGAGAGCGTCTACACCTACGAGGGCACGCACGACATCCACAACCTCATCCTGGGTCGGTGGATCACGGGCATCCAGTCGTTCACCCGGGGGTGATGCGGCCCACGGGTTCGTATCGCTCGGGTGATGCAGCTCACACCTGAGGCCAGGCAGAGTCGAGGTCAGGGAGCGCCGCTCCCCGTCACGCGACTCTGCCTTCTTCTGTCCATAGAGCATGGCTCAGTGGCGGTCAGGTACACAGCGGTCGAGACCGGTTGCTGTGCACCAGACCGCGTCCCTTCCGCTCAGCGCACGATGCGCTGCCAGCCACTCTCCGTCTGACGGATCTCAAAAGTTGGCCAGTAGTGCAGATCGAGTCGCAGCGTGCTCACCTCGATGCGTCCATCGACTCGCTCGGTGGTCAGCTCTATGGTGTCCCGATTCTCCATTGCGTCGACCAGGACGAGCAGGGCATCGAGGTCGGCAACGGGCTCACCGTCAAGTGCGACAATGCGACGGGTGGCCTTGAGGCCATACTGCGCCGCTGGAGATCCGTACCAGTACCAGCAGACGTAGACCCCCTCGGCGACATGCCCACGCTGGTGGGCCAGCCAGATCGGTGTGGTCTGGAGCATGGCTCCGGCAAACCCGACGAGGCGAGTTGCGGAGGTGGTCGGGAGTGCTGTGGTCGGCATCTCTACTGAGACCACCGCGCCGTCCCGGAGGACGTCGAGCGAAACGGTCTCGCCGCGAACCGCACGCTCGACCTCTCGGAACACGGTGACGGTCTCCCCACCAGCACGGAGGATGAGGTCTCCGGCCTTGAGGTGCTCTGCGGACGGGCTGCCCGCCATCAGCCGGTGGACCTCCAGGACCCGACGCTTCTCGTCGTGGGCCTCCAGGCGAACAACCTCCTCTGCAGGGAGGCCTCGGTTGCGAGCATCGACCAGGCTGAGCTGCCCAAGCTCCGCCCCCAGCCCGTGCCAGGTCGCTCCGCTGGTGTAGCTCTCCATGGCCTCGATGAGGTGGTCAGTGGCCATCCCCCGGAGGTACCCCTCCCGCTCGCCGCTGTTGTCGACAAACGAGGCCCAGGTCGCCCGCACTGTTCCGCTCCGATCGATGAGCACGCCACCGATAGAGGACGCAGAGTCCTGAAGGCGAATGGTGTCGAGGTTGGTGTCTCGAAAGGAGGGAGTGCTGGGGAGGCCCAGCCACAGCGGGCGGATGGTGTCGACCGTGGTCTTTCGAGAGACGATCTGGTAGGCGCTGGAGAGCCCAACCTGCCAGACCCTGTCGCCGGCACTGAGGGGCGTGTCGTTCAGGGTGGCGCTGACAACCGGGGTGGAGCCGATGAGGGCCGGGTCATAGCGAATGAGGGCGAGGTTGTGCTCAGGGTGCAGCCAGACCGCCTGCCCAGGGATCGAGACCGAGCCGGCAAAGGTGACCGTGATGTCTCCCATCATGACCGGCACCGTGTCGCGGTCCACAGCGACAACTCCCCGCTCCGCGTCTACGACTAAGCCAGCCCCCTTGAACTGCCCGCCGGAGACGCCGTCGGTTCGGTAAGGAATGTCGAAGTCCACCACGACCATCGAGCGGGCCACCTTGCGGGCGATCCGATCCGGCACCTCTGGCCAGGTCGTCTCAGAGACCGTGGCGGGTGCTGGCGCGGGCGGCTCAGGAGACGCCACACAGTCCCAGACAGGCGCTCCCTCCGTGCAGTACTGCATCGGAAACCACCGACGCTCCGACCGAACGACGTCGATGTTTTCTCGGCGGGGATTGGAGATGTGAAAGGACCGCATCAGGATCTCTTTCCCGTCCGGACGTGCCGCCAGGACCGCCTCCAGAGCACGCAGATCGGGAACGGGAGTGCCGTCAATGTGGGTGATGATGCTGTCCTCGAGGACCCCAGCAGCGGTCATCGCGTAGCCCCGCGACGTCAGAATGATGCCCTCAACGGGCACGCCACGGGTCCGAGCACGCTGGTAAGAGACCGGAGTAAAAATGCTCCCGCCCCACTCCAAGAAGGCATCCGGTGTGATGGCGTGGAGATCTCCGACGGTGAGTGTCAGCGACAGCGGCTGTCCGTTCCGCTCAATGTCGACGGTGAGCGGAAGTCCGACCGCAGCATCGAGGGCCGACTCCAGGGCCACAAACGACATCAGCGGAGTGCCGTCGAGACTCACGAGGATGTCTCCCGTCCGGAGCACTCCATCTGCCGGCCCCTTCGGCAGCAGCTTGTCGACCACCAGCATCCCGGTGGCCTCTGGAAATGCCGCACGCATCTCGACCTCCGTCTCCGCCTGAAGCCCCCTTCGACGGACCTCGTCGTAGGGCAGGTACTCGAAGGTCGCCTGGAGGGTTCCACGCGAGATGTCTTCTCCAGACTGCAGCATCGTCAGGGCACGGACGACCCGATCCAGCGGCAGGAAGTAGCTGGACGCTGCCGAGCGACGGCTCCCGGCGTTGAGGGCGAGCACATTGCCGTCGATGTCGATGACGGGTGAGCCCGACGAGCCGCCGGAGGTCCCAGCGGACGACTGGATGTAGAAGGTGTTGAAGTCGTTGTAGTTGTCGCGACCGTACGAGGGCGCGCTGCGGTCAAGACGGGCGATGGTCCCAGAGAGCACTGAGCCCATCTCTCCGGCATCGTTGCCGATGACCCGTACCGCATCGCCGACATCCACAGCGCCCGGGCGCAGCGGGAGCGAGACGGGCTCCAGGAAGCGTATATCCTCAGGGTCAAACTGGAAGAACCCAAAGTCATGCACCGGATCCCGGTAGATCGGCGTCAGCGCAATCTGTTCGTTGTTCTCCAGGATCGCCTCAGCGACCACTGGACCAGACTGGACAACATGCCGGTTGGTGAGGATGATGCCGCGCTGGGCATCCACAATGAACCCGGTCGCATAGGAGAAGCGCGCGGAGGATGTGTCGAAGGATCGCGTCGCAGAGACCCGGATGGAGACAACCGCTGGCTTGACCTCTTCGAGGGTGGTCTTCCAGTCTGCAGCCTGGGCAACGGTGCAAAGGAGAAGCGTGAACATGGAGGACTCCAGATCGGACGAGAGTTGATCTCGTAACGGGTCCGTGGGGGATCACTTCGCTCAACGGAACCATTCCCGCCGAGGTGGAGATTTCTTCGAATGATTCCACAGCGGCACCGTCTGAGCAGCAGAACGAAAACCAAGGAGCCCCCTCATGAAGCGCATCCTCCTCATCGCATCCGCCCTCATGCTCACAGGCACCGTCGCATCCAGCGAGGCCGAGGCCGCCCGGCGCCCCGCAGTGGTCGTCGCTGCACCGCCAGCCGCAAAGGTCTGGGTGCCCGCACACCGGAACTGGAGCGTCCAGCTGAGCCGATTCATCACCGTCCACGGTCAGTGGCAGACCCCGCCTCGGGCCAACGTCCGCTGGGTTCCCGGTCACCACGTCGGCAAGGGCCACAGCCGACGCTGGGTCCCAGGGCACTGGTCGCGGTAGTCCCTGGCTGACGTGCAGAGAGCCCCCGGCCTGGGGGCTCTCATTGTCTGTGCGCCGTGCGTCAGGCCCCGCAGGGACGCATCACAGCTTCATCATCCACCACAGCCGCAGGGTGTCATTGCTCACCGTGGTGCCGCCGAGCTCCATGCGGTAGACATAGCCGCCGCCGAGGCGCATGTTCGCGCCCTTGCTGTTCCAGGTCACGCCAGCCATCGCGTCTGCGACATCGCCGTTGTCCTCGGTGTCCATGTCATCGTCGAGCATCGAGAACCGGAGCGCCGGCTCGAAGCGCTTGATGGTGTAGCTGACCTGGGCAAGTCCGCCGAGGCGGCTGGTCTCGCTGAGCACACCAGGGACGTCGATGTCGGTGTTGTCCGGCGCCAGGATCGACATGCGTCCCTCCGCCATGAGCGACAGGCCGTTGGTGCGGAGCATGAGATCGCCGCCGAAGCCAGTGGTGTCGGTGGCTGCATCGTCGTTGCGCCAGCCATCGAGGGCAACCGCGACGGTCGTTCCGCTGACCGCGCCAAAGGTCCGGTAGGGGTTCGCCTCACCGAAGATGACCTCTGCACGCCCCGCGAACAGCTTCCCGGCGTTGTCGTCGGTCTCCAGCGAGCCGTTTCCGTTGTAGGCACCTGCAGAGATGCGAACCTCCATGCTGTCTGTTCCTGCGCGATACTCCGCCAGCAGACCAGCATCTCGACCCGGGACATTCCACTCAGATGCTGCCGCACGCTCTCCGAGGGCGAGACGCTGACTGGACATGATCGCTTCTCGCGAGATCGGCGCCTTCTGGACACCACCGGTCACCCACAGTCCCTCGGCCACTTGATAGCCGATGTTGGCATCCACGATGTCGATGTCGCCCTCGTTGGAGGCACGGAGTGCATCGTAGGGAGCGGACGTCCCGACAATGACGGCATACTGCCACTGGTCGTTCTTGCCAGTGAAGCCAGCACGCGCGCGCCGAACCTTGAAGCCGATGTCATCCTCCGGATCACCATAGCCGGCCGGATCAGCGGTCGGATCTTCGTCGGTGTCCCACACCGTCGCCCAGGTGTGGACGAGGACATAGGGAGTCGGAGTCGGGATTCCGGAGGCCGTGTCCTCGGCCTGAGCGGTTCCGGCGAGGAGTGTGAGGAGCATCATGGGGCTTATCCGGGTCGGATGGATATAGGTGAGGTCGACCTCACTCCGGCTATTCTATGTCCACCATGTTCGTCCACCTCTACCTGACCACTCTCCTGAGCTGCACGACGGACAACGCGCCGTACGCTCAGGCCTACCAGATTCAAGATCTCTCCGAGGGGATCGGCGGCCCAAAGGCCCTCGCCAGACCCGGAGACTTCATCCTGGAGAATGATCGACTCCGGGTCGCAATTCTGGGCGAGCGTCCCAGCATGGGGCCGCACACCTCTGGAGGAAGCATCATCGATGCGGACATCCAGCGTCGGTCACCGGCATACAGTGGTGGACAGGGGAACGACCGACTTGCAGAGCTGTTCCCAACGGTAAACCTGAATATTCCACGGGTTCACGACTACACCGATGCCGAGCTGGAGTACCTCAACGATCCCCCAACTGCGGGCTCAGTGGTGCTGCTGGCGGACGGCTCCGATGGAGGGGCTGCGATCGTCTGCGCAGAAGGCCCTGCGGAGCCGTTCATCTCCCTGCTCGGCGGGCTGTGGCTGCTGCTGGGCGGCGGCGAGTACCGGATGCGCACTGACTACATCTTAGAGCCCGGCGCGGCCGCAGTCCTGATGCGCACCTATGCAATCTACTCTGAGACCAGCGCATGTGAGAGCGACCTGTCCGGCGCAACGGCAGCCGACTCCTCAGAGACCACCCTCGACATCCTCAAGCTTGCGCTGGAAGAGGGTGCCGTCATCGGCGACTTCTACCTTCAGGGCGGCAGCCTCAACGTCTTCGCCCCAGGCGTGGGCTTTGACGAGGAAGGCTTCATCTACAACATGAGCCTCGAGGGCATCAACTCGTTCGCCAGCCCGATCCCGGCCGACTACCTCGCTGGCACCGGCGAAGACATCAGCTACGGCCTCGCCGCCGCGAACGGAAAGCTGTTCGTGCCGCTGTTCACCAGCAGCCAGACCGTGGCGATCGGCGCCGGGCTCTCCGGAGACGGCTCCACCAACCGCTTCCCGGACGGAACCGCGCTCAGCTACGACCGCTACTTCACCGTGGGCATCGGCGACGTCGGCAGCGCCCTGGACAACCTCTTGGAGGTCAAGGGCATCGAGACCGGTCGCATCGACGGCTACGTGGTCGAGGGCGGGACAGGCGTCGCGCTGTCTGACGTCAGCGTCTTCGTCTACGAACCCGGAGCGGAGCGGCCCTGGTCACAGTGGGTCTCCGACATCGGCGATGACCCTCACCCAGATGGCTCCTTCGGCGGAACACTTCCTCCGGGAGAGTGGGAGCTGATGACCTACGCTACAGGCCGCCCAAAGGGACAGCGCGTGCCGGTCACGGTCACCACCGGCGGCAGCGTCAGCGTGGTGCTGGAGTCTCCACAGCCCGGCAGCGTCCAATTCGACATCGCCGACGAGACCGGTCTGCTTATGCCCGGAAAGGTCACCTTCTACCGTCTTGACTCCGACGAGTCTCTGGATCCAGTGCTCGGCGATGCCTTCATCGGCTCCAGCCCCTCTCAGGTTGCCTTCGCCACCTACGGATACGGCCAGGTCGTCCTGCCTCCCGGCGAGTACTACGCCGTCGCATCTCGTGGACTGGAGTACGAGATTGACGAGAGCGAGCCCTTCACCGTCTCGGACAGCAGCGCCGTCGACCTCACCTTCTCTCTTGTGCGGAGCGTCGAGACCACCGGCTGGATCTCTGCGGACTTCCACGTCCACTCCATTCCCTCTCATGACTCTGGTGTGACCCTTCCCATGCGGGTCTCCACCATGGTCGCGGAGGGCGTGGAGTACTTCTCCAGCAACGACCATGACCAGATCACCGACTTCGATCCAGTCATCGAGGACATGGGGCTGGAGCCGTGGGTCAGCGCGACCATCGGCCTGGAGGTCACCACCATCGAGGTCGGTCACTTCCTCGGCTTTCCGCTGCTGCACGACTACCTCGCAGACTCCGGTCTTGCGCTGGACTGGACCGCGCTGACTCCCGACGAGATCCTGGATGGGCTGCGGGATCTTGGCGCACCAGAGGTCACCGAGCCGGTGACGTTCGTAGCCCACCCCCGCGACGGCATCCTCGGCTACTACGATGAGTATGCCGTCAGCCCCTACGCGGGCATCGTCGGCTCTCCGACCCTGGAGACCAGCGTCTTCACCGCAGCACTCAACCCGCTGCTGTCCGGTGCGAACTTCTCCACAGACTTCGATGCCCTGGAGCTGATGGGCACCAAGCACCTGGAGATCATCCGGACGCCGACCCAGCCCGAGCTGGATGCCTACGGCGAGGATGCCAACAGCGTCGAGATGTACGACATCCTCACCCGGACCATGGAGGAGCAGCAGGCCCTCATCGACGGCACCTACACCCTCGGCTTCGGCCACGAGGGGCAGCTCGATGACTGGTTCACGATGCTCAACCTGGGCTTCCGCTACACCGCACTGGCAAACTCAGACACCCACGGGACCACCTCCACCGAGTCTGGCTGCCCGCGCAACTTCGTCGCCTCAATGACCGACGACCCGGCGTTTATCGACGATGCGGACATCGCAGATGCGGTCCGCGCAGGGAAGGTCATCGCCAGCTACGGGCCGTTCATTCGGTTCTACGCCAACGGCGACGAGAACCTCGGCCCCGGCTCGGACGTCTCTGATGCCGATGGCAGCGTGGAGCTGTACATCGAGGTGCAGAGCCCGACCTGGTTCGACGTCGATCGGGTCGAGCTGTACGAGAACGGCACCCTCATCGAGGAGTTCACCGTCGAGGCCCCCAACGTCGACACCGTCAACTTCGGCCAGTCCGTCACGGTCACCCCAACCAAGGACAGCTGGTACGTCGTGATTGCATCGGGTAACGACGACCTCCAGCCGGTGTTCAACCCCGTCGAGATCCCCGCCGTTGCGCTCCAGGACATCGTCACAGAGGTCCTCGGCGATCTGGGCAACGACACCATCAGCGGCGTGCTCTCCCCGCTGGTTCCGATCCCGCAGACCTACCCGATCTATCCGTACGGACTCGCAAACCCCATCTACATCGACGCTGACGGTGACGGGGAGTTCACCGCACCAGGCCTTCCAGACTGGCTCGTCAAGCCGGTGGATCCCGCCGAAGCCGATCAGAAGGAGTAGCGAACAGTTGCTCAACCTGCCGGCAAATCAGGTCCCCATCACCTCCCTTGATCTGGAGACCACCGGGCTTCAAGCAAGCGGAGACCGTGTGGTCGAGGCAGCAGTGGTGCGCCTGGAGCCCGGCGGCGTGCTCCGACAGCGCTCGTACCTCATCAACCCCGGCTACCCCATCCCTGAAGCCTCCATAGAGGTCCACGGGATCACCGATGCAATGGTCTCAGATGCCCCGAGCTTCACCGCGATCCTTCCACGTCTGACCGAGCTTATCGAGGGTGCAGTCCTCATTGCCCACAATGCCCCCTTCGACATCGGCTTCATCGAGGCCGAGTGTGCGCGCTGTGGGCTGACTCCGCCGAAGCCCCTGGTTGTGGTCGACACCCTGGTGCTGGCCCGAAAGGTCTTCCGACTCCCACGCTGCGGACTGGGCACCCTCTCCGAGCGAATTGGCCTCCCGCTGCCCAATGCACACCGGGCCCTCGCCGATGCACGCGCGGCACTGGTGCTGTACCAGACAATGCTTCAGCAGGCTGAGGCGGGACGCATCCCGTCCACCCGAGAGCTTCTGGAGAGCGTAGAGGTGAGCGCAGACATCCGTGGGGCCCTCAAGGCTGCTCATGCAGCCCAAGCGCCCGTCGTTATCGACTACACCTCATTTGCGGCCCAGGGAATGCTCAGCATCGTCCGGACGATCACCATCCGGACGGTGGGTCGGGACAAGGTCAAGGCGTGGTGCCACCTCCGAGGCGGAGAGCGAACCTTTCGCCTCGACCGGATCCGGCGGGTCATGGAGACGAGCACGCCCGTCGAGCCCGCGCCGCCGCTCCCACCGGACCCCTCCTGAGAGCCTCAGCTCTCCTGAGACTCCAGCCAGCGCTCTGCGTCGATGGCGGCCATGCACCCGCTGCCCGCTGCAGTGATTGCCTGCCGGTAGGTGTGGTCCTGGACATCACCGCATGCGAACACCCCGGGGATGTTGGTTCGGCTGGAGTCCGGCGCGGTGATCAGGTAGCCCTGATCGTCGTGATCGAGCGCCTCAAGGAAGGGCTTGGAATTCGGGGTGTGGCCGATGGCGAGGAAGACCCCCTGGATGTTCTTCCACTGGGCAGACTCGCCGGTCTTGTTGTTCTTGACCGCGACCCCCTCGACGGTCTTCTCGCCGAGGACATCGGTCATCTCCGTGTTCCAGTGGATCTGGATCTTGTCGTTGTTCAGCGCCCGATGCTGCATGATCTTGCTCGCCCGCAGCTCATCCCGTCGAACGAGGAGGTGGACCTTGGAGGCGAACTTGGTGAGAAAGCCCGCCTCTTCACAGGCAGAGTCGCCACCACCGACGACCACAACCTCAACGCCACGGAAGAAAAAGCCATCGCAGGTCGCGCAGGCGCTCACGCCGTTTCCACGAAGGCGAAGCTCATTCTCCAGGCCGAGGTAGCGGGCAGCGGCGCCAGTGGCGATGATGACAGTCTGGGTCTTGACGTTTTTTCCTGAGGCGGTGTGGAGGACAAGGGGCTGGCTGGAGAAGTCCACGCCGATGACCTCGTCATAGTCAAACCGCGTGCCGAATCGGGCGACCTGCTTCTTCATGACGCCCATGAGGTCTGGCCCCATGATCCCTTCCTCGAAGCCGGGAAAGTTCTCAACATCGGTGGTCGTCATCAGCTGACCACCGGGCTCCTTGCCCTCGTACATCATGGGCTGTAGATCCGCACGTGCGGTATAGAGGGCGGCGGTCAGCCCTGCGGGGCCGCTGCCGAGGATGACGACATTCTCAACGCCGGACTCAGTAGACTCAGACACTTCAGCTCCAAGGTGATGGGTGATGGGGAACCTAAACGCCAACCCTCCGACAAACAACCTCGCGGAACGGATCCGCACAGAGGCTGCTGCGCTGGGCTTCTCGCGGGTCCGATTTGCCCGGACAGGTGGAGCACCGGGGATCGGGCGATACGACGACTTCCTCGCGGCAGGTCACCACGGACAGATGACCTGGATGCAGTCTGGAAGAGAAGCCCGTGCTGCCCCCCTCAGCCTCCTACCAACAGCGAAGACTGCGGTGGTGCTCGGAGTCGACTACGCCTGGCCACGGCCCCCCGACCCCGGCGGACTCACGGGAAAGGTGAGCTGCTACGCCTGGGGACGGGACTACCACAACCTGATGAGCAAGCGACTCCGCAGGCTCGCACGGGGGCTCCGGGAGGATGGTGTTGAGGTCTACTGGGGAGTCGACAGCCGGCCGCTGATCGAGCGGGCCTGGGCAGCGCGGTCAGGCATGGGGTTCGTTGGCAAGAATTGCATGGTCATCATCCCAGGAACCTCGTCGTACCTGTTCCTCGCGGTGATGCTGATCTCCGAGGCTCTTCCCGAAGATCCACCCACCCTACGCGATCACTGCGGCACCTGTCGGCGGTGCCTGGAGGTCTGCCCGACCGATGCCTTCGTGGGCCCGATGCAGCTGGATGCCCGACGGTGCATCGCGTACCTCACCATCGAGCATCGCGGAGCGATTCCCCTGCCCCTCCGTCCGCTTATGGGCCGCTGGGTCTTTGGCTGCGACCTCTGCCAGGAGGTCTGCCCACACAACCACCGACTGCACAGCAGCCCAGACCGCTCGAGCTCACACGATGACTTCCAGCCACGAACCGGACATGCCTGGCTGGATCTTCAGTGGCTGCTGACTGCGGAGGACGACGACATCAACGCCGCCCTCATCGGCAGCCCGCTGCGGCGCCCCAAGCCCGCTGGGCTCAAGCGCAATGCAGCGGTGGTCGCCGGCAACCTCGGAGATGTCGCGGCGCGTCCAGCGCTGCTCAAGGCCCTGCAGCACTCCGACGAGCACGTCGCCAGCCACGCGCGGTGGGCACTCGACCGCCTATAGGGCCCGAGGCTTGATGAAGCTAACTTCAAACGCCAGCTTACGAGCCGTCTCAGACTCCTCTTCGCTGAGGATCTCGCTCTCTGTGAGCAGAGAGAACTCTCGGGCCAGGTTGGTCGAGCAGAGGTAGGTTCCGTCTGTGTTGATCGTGAATCGAACGCCCCCCTCGATGAAGGTTCCGAGGATGTAGCGAAACTCTTCGAGGTGTCGGACCGCGCGGGTGTGGAGGTTGGAGGTCGGGCAGATCTCAAGGACCGTGCCGGAGTCCGCCAGGATCTTGACCGCGTCGTCGTTGTAGGCCGCTCGAATGCCGTGACCGATCCGGTCGGGCTTGAGGTTCTTGACCACCGCGATGACGCCCTCGCCGCTGGTGGACATGGTCTCGCCGGTGTGGATGGTGGTGCCGAGCCCAGCCTCCCGAGCCTGCGCGAACATCTTGGCGTAGCGGCCCACCGCATCGTTGAGCTCGATGGTGTGGGTCTCTGTGCCAGCAAGGTCGATGCCGATGACGCCACGGTCGTGGTACTTGATCGCCTTCTTGAGGATGATCTCGTTCTGCTCCGGGGGATACTCACGGCCGAGGCAGAAGATGAGGCCAGCCTCCACACCGTACTCAAGGCATGCCTGATCCATTCCCCGCAGCGCAGCGTGGATGATGTGATCCATGTCGCGCTCACCGCTGCGGTTGCGCTTCATCGGGTTGAACCGAAGCTCGATGCGCTCCACACCGCTGCTGCGATACTCCTTGCCGATGATCTCGTAGACGCTGCGCTCGACCGCAGAGGGACTCGACTGAATCCGCTCGGTCCACTCGTGAAGGATTCGGAGATAGTCATCGAGCGAGCGGGTCTTGCGGGGGTTGATGGTGATGAGTTCTTTGAACTCCCAGTAGTCCTTCACCGGAAGCCTCAGCCCCTGCTGATGGGCGATCGACCACATGATGTGGGGGGCCACAGAGGCACCGACGTGGATGTGGAGGTCGCAGAGTGGACGCGGTCGCATGGTTCTCCAAGGTGATTCAATCACCCTAACCGTCCACGACACCAAGCCCGTCCCATTTGTGGGCGCTTAATTGCTTCGATGACTAAATTGATGCGGCGACTAATTGCTGCGGCGACCAAACAGTCCGCGCCGCTGGTCGCTCTCCTCTTCCGGGGTGTCATCCGCTCCGAGCCCCTCCAGCATGCGGCTGACCGCATCCCTCAGCGGACTCTCTGAAGGGCACTCCGGCTCGCGGCCTTCAAAGACATGCTCTGTGTGGGTCTCCAGGCAGTCTGTGCAGCTCGCGAGGAGGCCAGAGTCGTCGCAGAGGGTGACCATGCTCAGCCCTTCTGGCGCCGCGACCGGTGGTGCGGAGAGACCAGACCAGGCGACAAACCGTGACCAGGTGGGCAGCGCGCCCTTCCCGCCAGTCAGTCCCAGATCCTGGCCCCTATCGAAGCCAACCCAGACCGCGACCACGATGTCTCCTGCGAACCCAACGAACCAGGCATCATGTGCGTTGTCGGTGGTGCCGGTCTTGCCTCCGACGGTGCCCTCGACTCCGAAGCGACGGGCAGCGCGCCCTGTCCCCTCCTCGATGACGCTCTCCATCATCGAGCGGACCAGCCAAGCCTCCTGCTCCGTAGCGACCTCGCGGAGCTGTGGCTTGTTGGCTTGCATGGTGCTGCCGCTGGAGTCAACAGCCCGCGAGACGAGCCTGGGGGTGCTGACCTTGCCGCCGCCAGGGAAGACGGTGTAGGAGCCGGCGAGCTGGAGCGGCGTAGCCTCGAAGCTGCCGAGGGCCGCGCTGGGCAGGGCAGTCGCCCCCTCCAGCCCGAGCCCCTGCCAGTACCGCTTGAGCTGCGGCATTCCCACCGCCTCGGCGAGGAGGATCGCTGGGATGTTGCGGCTCTGGGCGAGGGCCCGTCGGAGGCTGATCTCGCCCTCGTAGCGTCCGTCGTAGTTCTTCGGACTCCAGGTCTGACCGTCATAGCGGCGCACTAGTGGTGCATCCTCGATGTTCGCGCCTGGAGTCCACTCATGATCGGCACTGACTGCGGCGAGGAACGTGAGCGGCTTGACGGTTGATCCGATCTGGCGGTGTGCCGAGGTGACCCGATTGAAGGAGCTCTCGGCGTAATTGCGGCCGCCAACCATCGCAAGGACGGCTCCGTCTGAGGCTCGGACAGCGACCAGGGCAATCTGTGCTCCCCTGGCCTCAGGATAGTCCGCATCGATTCGGGAAGCACTCTCAGTGACTGCAGCCTCTGCGATGCGCTGGAGGCCTGGCTGGAGGGTGGTGTAGACCGACCAGCCCTGACCCGCGACGAGGCCTTCCCCCTCTGCTGCGTCCTCGACCTGCTCGATGGCCGCCTCGACGCCCCATGGACTCCGCCAGGACATCACCGAGGGGGCAAGGCTCAGCGGAGCCTCCTTCTCGGCGCTGGCGACCTCCGCCGAGAGCCAGCCGAGCGCCACCATGCGCGCTAGCACCAGGTCCCTGCGTTCGATGGCCCGCTCGGGGTGACGAATCGGAGAGTAGCGGTTGGGAGCCGAGATGATGCCGGCAAGCACAGCGGCCTCGCCGAGCTCAAGGCGGTCTGCAGTCTTGCCGAAGTACGCGCGCGCTGCGCTGCTCAGTCCAGCGACACCTGCCCCGCCGACCTGCCCGAGGTAGACCTCGTTGAGGTACAGCTCCAGGATATCTTCCTTGGTGTGAAGGTTCTCCAGAGCGACCGACAGGAGAGCCTCACGGGCCTTGCGCTGGTAGGTCCGCTCAGAGGTCAGGAAGAGGTTCTTGACGAGCTGCTGGGTCAGGGTCGAGCCTCCCTGCGTGGTTCGACCAGCCCCCATGTTGGCAAGGATGGCTCGGGTGATGCCGACCGGATCGACACCCTCATGCTCAAAGAACCGCCCGTCCTCCATGGCGAGGATGGCCCGGTAGACGTGCTCGGGGAGCTCGCTGAGGGTAAGCGGCCGACGAGACTCGCCCTCAGGCCCACGCAGCTCGGCCAGCTCGACAGCGCTGAATCGCACCATCGCGCCGGGCGCGACTGAAGAGATGACTCCGTCGGAAAATTGGATGGTGTGGTCACCCCGAACATCGCGCAGGGTGATGGCGTCTGATGCAACCTTAAAGTCGCCCTCGTTCTCCAGGGAGCGGACCCGGGCATACCCCGCAGCCTGAAGATCGCTGGCGACCTCTCCAGCGGTCAGCCGCATTCCAGGCCACAGCTCCATCGGCGCCGAGAAGACCCGCCCGGTCTGCGACCAGACCGGCTGTGCGAGGAGCGCCTGCACATCTCGCTCGGCCTGATGGTAGAGCACGTACCCGACGGTAGAGCATCCAACGAGGGCTCCGAGGAGCGCCGAGAACGACATCCGCGCGAGCCGAGAGAAGACACCACTGGAGCGTCTGGAGGGCGCACGGCGGCGCGTGCTGCGGCGCTTTGCAGCTGACCGCTTCTTGCGAGGCGCAGGCTTGCGAGAGGTCCGGCGCTTCGGGGTTGGTGCGCGCTTCTTGCTGCGCTTGCGACCCGGGAGCGCGACGGTTCGCGTGGGCTCAGAGACCTTGCGCCGTGGCGCCCCAGACGAGGCCGGACGCCGCTTTCCAGACAGCCGGCGGGCACCAGCATCCTTCTTCTTGCGATCTCCGCTGCGGCTGCTCAAGGTAGGTCCCCTGGACGGCCAGAAGTTGGCACGTCAACATTGGAGGTCTATCCTACTTCAACCACAGCAGGTGTGTCGGTCATCTTCTGTCTGGGGAGACTGGCCCCGAACGCCTACTCGGCCAAGACGGCCATCACTGCGGACTTGACCGCAGCAACGTTCATCCCGAGCTTGTCTGCGAGGACACTGGCGGGTGCTGAGGCACCGAACCGGTTGATGCCAACCGCCTTGCCCTCCAGGCCGACATACCGCTCCCAGCCCAGGGTGATGCCTGCCTCGACAGAGACCCGTGGAACCCCAGCGGGCAGCACAGCGCGACGGTACTCTGCCGACTGCTCTTCGAAGGCCTCGCAGCACGGCATGCTGACGACCCGCACCGAGACGCCCTCCGCAGAGAGCGCGGCCTGGGCATCCAGCGCAAGAGCGACCTCGCTTCCGGTGGCGATGATGACCGCCGCAGGAGTGCCGTGATCGGCCTCAGAGAGCACGTAGCCGCCCTTGTGGAGCCCAGAGGCACACCCGAGGGTCGTGTGGTCGAGCAGCGGGAGTCCCTGGCGGGTGAGGCTCAGCGCAACCGGCCCGCTGTGACGGGTCAGGGCCATCTTCCAGGCCTCGACGGTCTCCGCGGCGTCTGCCGGACGCACGACGTACAGGTTGGGGATCCCGCGCATGGCCATGAGGTGCTCGACGGGCTGGTGAGTCGGGCCGTCCTCGCCGAGGAAGATGCTGTCGTGGGTGTAGACGTAGGTCACCGGCAGACCCATGAGCCCGGAGAGCCGCACGCTGGGGCGCATGTAGTCGTGGAAGACCAGGAAGGTCGCACAGTAGGGGCTGATGCCGCCGTGCAGGCTCATGCCGTTGCAGATCGCGGCCATGCCGTGCTCGCGGACGCCGAAGTGCAGGTTGCGCTGTGCGAAGTCGCTGCCGGTGATGTCTCCGCCGCCCTTGATGTAGCTGCCGTTGCTGCCCGCGAGATCGGCGCTGCCGCCGAGGAGGTTCTCGACGGAAGCCGCGATGGCCTGGACTGCAGCGGCAGAGGCCTTGCGGGTGGCGAGCTTGCCATCGGTGCCAAACTGCGGCCACGCCACACCCGAGAGGTCCGGGGCACTGTAGAACGCCGTGAGCTTCTCTCCCAGCTCACTGGCTGCATGGCGGGCAGACCAGGCAGCATGGGACTCCGCGCGGGCAGTGTCGCCGTCGCGGAAGTAGGCGATGACCTCCGCTGGGACCGCGAAGGTCTCGTCCGGGTTCAGCCCAATCGCAGACTTGGTCAGTCGAATCTCTTCGTCGCCCAGCGGCGCGCCGTGGGCCTTGCTGGTGCCAGCCTTGTTGGGCGATCCATCTGCGATGACGGTGCGGCAGCAGATGAGGGTGGGCTTGTCGGTGTCCGCCTTTGCCGCAGTGATGGCAGCGGCGATGGCCTCGCGATCGTGGCCGTTGCACTTGAGCACCTGCCAGCCATAGCTCGTGAACCGACCGGCGACGTCTTCCCCAAACGAGACGTCAGTGCCGCCGTCGATGGTGATCTCGTTGTCGTCATACAGGACGATCATCCGATCGAGCTTGAGGTGACCAGCGAGCGATGCAGCCTCCGCAGCGACCCCCTCCATCAGGCAGCCATCACCGGTGAGCACGTAGGTGTAGTGATCGACGAGCGCATCGGAGAACCGTGCCCGCAGCCACCGCTCCGCCAGCGCCATGCCGACGCCGTTTGCAAACCCCTGCCCGAGCGGGCCGGTGGTCGTCTCGATGCCTGCGGCGTGGCCAAACTCCGGATGACCGGCGGTGGGGTAGCCCCACTGGCGAAAGTTCTTGATGTCGTCGAGGGTGATCGAGTCACCGCCGCGATGAGCATCCTGGACCCCGGTGAGGTGCAGCATGCTGTAGAGCAGCATGCTGGCATGGCCGTTGGAGAGGACCACCCGATCCCGATCCAGCCAGGCGGGATCAGCAGGGTCATACTTCAGAAAGCGGCCCCAGAGGACGGTGGCGATGTCCGCCATGCCCATGGGTGCGCCCGGATGACCGGAGTTGGCGGCCTGGACAGCGTCCATCGCCAGGCCCTTGATGGTGTTGACGACCTGCTGCTCGATGCTCATGGGAAACCCCTCCGCAAAGTGTGCGGTGTGATGTCGGCGGTACACGAGGAGCGCCATATACAAGCTGATGCCGTCTGGCGCATCTGTTATCTGCGCCGCCTGACACTGAACACGGAGCCTATTGTGCCGAGGAACATCACGCCGCGGGGAGAGGATTACTCTCGCTGGTACCAGGACGTCATCGCAGAGGCCGATCTGATCGACTCAAGCCCGGTGAGGGGCTGCATGGTCATCAAGCCCAACGGCTACGCGATCTGGGAGTCGATCAAGGACGACCTCGATCGGCGATTCAAGGAGACGGGGCACACCAACGCCTACTTCCCCCTGTTCATCCCGCAGTCATTCCTTTCCAAGGAAGCGGATCATGTGGAGGGATTTGCAAAAGAATGCGCGGTGGTCACTCACCATCGGCTGCGGAGCGCAGACGGCGGCGGCGTCGAGCCCGATCCGAGCGCAAAGCTTGAGGAGCCCCTGATCGTCCGGCCGACCTCCGAGACGATCATCTGGCACATGTATGGCCGCTGGATCGAGTCCTACCGGGACCTGCCACTGCTCATCAACCAGTGGGCCAACGTGGTCCGCTGGGAGATGCGGACCCGGCCGTTCCTGCGGACTGCAGAGTTCCTCTGGCAGGAAGGGCACACCGCGCATGCCACCACCGAGGAGGCCCAGGAAGAAGCGCTTCGCATGCTGAATGTCTACCGTGACTTCTGCTATGAGCACCTCGCGATGCCCGTCCTCACTGGTGTCAAGACCGCCAACGAGCGGTTTGCCGGCGCGGACGAGACCTACACCATCGAGGGCATGATGCAGAACGGCTGGGCGCTCCAGGCGGGCACCAGCCACTTCCTCGGTCAGAACTTCGCCAAGGCCTTCGACGTCACCTTCCAGAACGCCGAGGGCAAGCTGGAGCACGTCTGGGCGACCTCCTGGGGCGTCTCCACCCGCCTCATCGGCGGCACGATCATGACCCACTCCGACGACACGGGACTCATCCTTCCTCCGAAGGTCGCTCCGGTGCAGATCGTGGTGGTGCCGATCTGGCGCAAAGAAAAGGAGCGCGAGGAGGTCATGGCGTTCGCCGATGCGGTCTTCGCTCGTCTCAAGGGGAAGTTCAGGATCAAGGTCGACGACCGCGTGAAGATGAAGCCGGGCGCCAAGTACTTCGAGTGGGAGCGTCGCGGTGTGCCGCTGCGGCTTGAGATCGGTCCCCGCGACGTCAAGAACGGCAGCGTCTTCTGCGCAAAGCGGACCGGCGGCAAGAAGTTCGGCATCCCAGTCAACGATGCGTTCGAGGCCACCCTCTCAGAGCACCTCGATGGCATCCAGGCCGCACTGCTGGCCGCAGCCATCGAGCGCCGGGACAGCAACATCCACCGTCTGACCTCCTACGATGCTCTCAAGGAGCTGGTCAAGACCGGGGGCTTCGCGCTGGTGCCCTGGTGCGACGATGCAGACAACGAGGCCGCCATCAAGACCGACTGCAAGGCCACCATCCGATGCTATCCGCTCGATGGGCAGGACGAAGCTGTCGGCAAGAAGTGCTTCTACAGCGGCAAGGACGCCACCCACATGGCCATCTTCGCGCGCGCATACTGACGGAAGCGTCGGATCGGGCTCACCGGTACCCGGCGCTCTTCAGCGGACACTGCGGTAGCCAGTCGGCGGACACTGCGGTAGCCAGTCGGCGCGCTCGCTGCGGTCGAGCTGGCGTATGCACATGAGGGGCTGTGTGGACTTGCCACAGCATCCCAGACAGACACATCATGCTGCGAGACCTCTACAATCTCCGCAGCACGATGCTGGGGGGTGGCATGAGCGAATCCCCCTGAAGTAGGGCACCGCAGCTCTCGCTCAGCGGTTCTTTTTCTTCTTCTTCTTTGGCGAGGTGAAGTCGCCAAAGAGAACCGAGACCTCGATCCCAATGGTCGGGTTGTAGAGGCTGCCGTTGAGCTTCTGGTTGTCGCTGTCGTCAGATGTGAGGAACGCGAAGGTGCTTGCGCTGTCGGGATCCTGAACGGTGACGTTGCCATACTCGTAGGTCTCGGGACCATTGAAGCCGATCGGGGTCGCAAAGAGCGCGATCTCGTAGGCGCGGTCGTCCGCAGCGTTCTTCCGCCCCTGCTTGTCGCGGTAGATCGCACCGATCTGGAGGCGGGTGTTGTAGGTGTTCGTGGAGAGGGTGCCGTTCTCGCCCTGAGCGAACTTCAGCTTTCCGACACCGATTCCGCCACCGACAAAGACGTTGATGTTGTCCTGGCGGAAGATGCTCTTTTCATACTCAACGGTGAGCGTGGTGGCGCGATAGCCTCCGCCAAAGCCAAGGTTGAGCCGGGCACCGATGCGCTGCTTGTTGCTGAGGTAGATGAGTCCACGCCCGGCAAGGGCCGCATCCCCCTTGACCGACTCAAGGTTGTTCCTTGGGTTTGGGTCTTCGTCCTGGGTGGACTTGGGGAAGCTGTTTGGGTAGGCGCCCGGCCAGGCAATCGTGGAGAGGGTGGGACCAGCGCCCCACATGTGGAGGCCTGACGCCGCCTGGGCGTCCGTTCCGGCGAGAAGAAGCAATGCAGGCAACATGAGGTTGCTCCGGTGTGGTGTGTTTTTCATCGCGTTCATCCTGGAGAGGATGAGCCGTCAAGTCATCGCAGAGGGAGCTGCTCAGGGCTCGACAATTCCCGAGCCGGGGGTGTCACGATAGATGATCACCGGCTCGATCACTCCTTGACGTCTGACCCGGGGAGAAACTTCAATGCGAACGCTCACTCCGGGCTCAATCATGAATGTCTGCCCAGCGAAGGTGTAGCTTCCCTTTGGAATAAGGCCAGTGAATGTTCCGTCGTGACTTGCAGCACTCACGGCGACCTCGACCGCCTTGCGCTGACTGGTATCGAACGGCATCTCTTCGATGGCCAGGTCCGTGGATCGGTTGGGAACCGTGAGCAGCTCGACGTGGCCGTAGTTGGAGTCGATCTCCCAGAGCCAGTCGATAACTTCCTTGGTGGGCTCGAGCTGAGAAGCCCTCTTGAGGCGCTCGTAGACAGCAGCCATATCTCCGAGTTCTCTGGCAGCATATGCACCGTGGAGATGGTCCTCCTGGGACAGCTCGATCTCCAGCTTCTGCATTTCTTTGTACTTGCGCTCGACACCGCCCCAGATCTGGCGCGCGACGAGGTTCTCCATCTCGTCAACGAGACGCTCATGCTCGGCCTGAACGACGTCCTTGCCGGCAACGGCAGGAGGGATGGTAAGCAAGGCAACAATGATGAACTTGAGCATGGCAGGTGTCCGGATGAGGTGGCTGGACAACCCCTCCGCAGCAGGGGGGATTCCAATGCACCGACAGTCTACCGCGCCATGGCCCAGGACAGGAGAGGCCGTTACCCTGGCGGGGTGAAGCCTTTCTCGATCATCCACAAAGATGCTGTCCAGCACGGAATTGTGCTCGGCGTGTCACTTCCGGACTCCAAGGCACCGGTTCCGGTGGAGGTCTTGGAGCAGCTTCACCCAGAGGAGCGCGCCTATGCGGTCGATCTGACGGGCTACCGACAGGTCCACTGGGTCGGAGGGCGCATCGCTGCACGCGCTGCACTTCAGGTGCTCGGCTGCGGCGGACCACCGATCCTGACCGATCCGTGGGGGGCTCCAACCTCCCGTCAAGATCTCAGCATCTCCATCAGCCACAAGCGACACATGGCCGTCGCACTGGTTGCGCGCCACGAGCACGGCAGCCTTGGCGTCGATCTTGAGGACCTCTCACCAGTTCGTGAAGGCATTGAGTCTCGGGTCCTTCGCCCTGAAGAGGTGGAGGGTGTCGCAGCGCTCCCGCCAGACCGTCGGTGGATCAGCACCCTCCTCCGTTTCTCGATCAAGGAAGCCATCTACAAGGCACTTGCCCCAAAGCACCGGCGATACATTGACTTTAAAGAGGCTGCAGTCTTTCCCGGGATCGATGGCCATGCGCGGGTAGAGCTGCACCTTGAGAGCGGCCCAAAGCCCGCCGTGATTGAGGCTCGCTACACATGGCTCCGTCGCAGTGTGCTGAGCACAGTGCGCACAAGATGGCTCCCCTGAAGCATTGACTCTCCAAGAGAGTGCTCCGTTGGGTTAGAATCCCGGCTGAATTGAACAGGTGTAATCCGAGGATGGGCGAATGGCGGAGACGCCAACACTGGATGTCAAGGCATTGTTTAAGCGGTGGCGCAGCGGAGACGCGGAAGCCGGGGTCAGCATGGCCCAGCGGTTCAGCGACTGGTACTACGCAATCACGGTCATGAGGCTGGGCGATCAGAACGCGCGCGCCCCGCTTGAGCGTGCCTGTCAGACCTTCGCGCAGCGCATCATGGACATCACCAATGCCGACGAGCTGATCGACTTCGCGCACCAGATCGTGCTCGAAGAGATCCGTCAGGCTGGCGGCAACGCGATGAGCTCTGATGCACCCAACGCCATGACTGGTGGAGAGTTTCCCTCCACACTGCTCGTGCAGGCCGCCGCTGCTCTCCAGCCCGAGCAGGTCGATGTTCTTCACCGCACCTACACCGACAAGAGTCTTCTCGCTGCAGAGCAGCCGCTCGCGGCCCTCAACGCTCGTCACGCGCTGAAGGTCTGGCTCAGCAAGAACATCGGCGTTCCGTTTAGCGTCCTTCCCAAGACCCCTGCCCTCGATCAAGCCCCGCTTCCGCTCTACGAAGCCGCGCGGCTCCAGAGCAGCGACGAGGTCCGTGCATTCGAGCAGTGGCTCGTCACAGACATCAATCTGTGCAAGGACATCGCGGAATTCTCTGTGTTCGCGCACTCCATCCGCGCAGGAGCCCTCAAGGCGGAGCCCTCCGCAGCGTCGGTGAGTCATGAACAGTCCGCTGCGCCAACCAGGACCCCCGATGTGGCGCAGACAAGTGCCCCACCGGCAACGCTCACGAACGCTCAGCCCGTGGCCTCTGGTGGTGGCAGCGGAAAGCTCGTCGGCATCGCCATCCTGGTCGTGATCATCGTCGGCATCATCATGCTGGCGAACCTGTTCATGTAAACGGGTGTGAAGATCGGCAGCTGGCAGTTCGATCCAGAGTCGCTCCTTGAGCTCAGACTCTCCCGTATCCAGGAAGCCCTGGACCAGCGGAGCTTCGGCCGTGCGCTTGGTGAGGTGGAGGAGCTCCTCGATGAGCATCCAGACCACCGGCTCGGGCTGTTCCTGGCCGGACAGGCCGCTCTGGGGCTCGGCGATGCCATGGGCTCAATGGCTGCATTCAGTCGGTGCGCTGGCACTGCGCCGCGCGACCCGACCATCCAGCTCGGGCTGGCCATGGCTTCCTTTGAGAGCGCCGCATACACTGCCGCCCTTGAGGCTGCGCGGCTGAGCAGCGACCTTGCCCCTGCGCTGGCACAGGGCTGGTACTATCAGGGGTTGGTGCTGGAGCGGATTGAGCATCGGGCTCTGGCCCAGGAGTGCTTTCAGCGCGCCCACAAGCTCAACCCGGCAGAGGCCCCGCTCCCCCTCGAGCTCTCTGACGGCGACTGGAATGAGGCCCTCAAGGAAGCACTGCGATGCCTTCCGTCGCCATTTCAGGCGCTCTATGTCCAGGTTCCACTCTGCTGGGCAGAGTTTCCGACGCTGGAGCACCTCATCGCCGACTTCCCACCGCTGAGCCCCATGAGCGGGGCGCTGTACATCGGCAAGCTGCCCGGAGAAGATGCCGACCCCTGGCAGAACCTGCCCACCGAAGTCCGCCTCTATCGCGGAAACCTCCGACACCCTACCCCGCTGGGCTCTAGCCTGGTCGAGCGCATCACGGCTGCACTTCTCCACGAGGCGATGAGCTGGACTGGAGCCGCAGCCGAGGACATCCTCCCGGACTGAAGGCGACTCGGGCGGTGGACTACTCGACGCGCAAGGCGTGGACGGTGACGTTGCGATCTCCGCGCGTCCCTTGAAGGTCATTGAGGAAGCGAAGCAGGAGTCGGTGCGGCCCCGCAGAGAGGGCCCCAAGCTCCAGCTCCATCTCCTCGGTGCTGACCTGGACGATCCGCATGCGATCATCCAGGACAATCTCCAGCTCAGGTGGTCCCTCGAACCACTCCCCGCTCACGGTCAGGACCAGCCCTGGATGGTCCTGGAGGGAATGAAGCAGCAGCTCAGTACTGCCAGACTGAGAGAGCAGCAGCTCAAGCTCAGTGTATCCCTCGAGCGCGATGAGTTCGACATCCGGCAGGACACCAGCAGTCCAGCTCACAGGCTGGCCCTGGATACGCTTGAACAGGACCTGCCACCACCGCAGCATCTCCGCATCGTCTTCCCCCAGCAGCCGCAGACCGGCGCTGCCGTCTCCACTCCGCTCCAGAAGGCGCGCGACCCTGACACGCTCTGGCGGAGTCAGCGGAGCACCCGCCGGACGCCAGCCTGCCCTCAGCGCCTCTTCAGGGGGAAGGGTCTGCGCGAGGTCATGCCAGCCAGGCTCAACCGTGAGGGCGGTCGATGCGAGCGTGCCTGAAGGGAGCGGCTGCAGAGTAAGGACGCCAAACCGGCCCGCGCGTTGGATATCAGATGGCGTGGTCGGGGACTGCTGCCAAGCGAGCCCCGAGAGAGCGAGGAGCAGGGCTCCAGAGGCGGCAACCGCAGCCCCAGTGGTCCGTCCCGGAGGTGCTGCCGCAGCCCCCGCAGCGGCCAGGCCACCCGCGAAGATCAGGAGCCCCAGTCCGGCCGAGGACGGCAGGGGGTCGACCAGAATCACGAGGCGCACCGCCTGCACCCCCGCCAGAGAAAGCACCAGCCATGGGACCGCCCGTGGCAGCCCCGAGCGGTGAAGAACGACGGGGATCAGGGCCAGCAGAGAGAGCGCCGGGTGGACGTGGGTCGCGGCGATCCAGAGCGGAGCCGCGCCGAGGGCGATCAGTCCCGCAGACAAGCGGGGATATCGGCTGAGCACAGCACCGAGGAGGCCCGCCCCAAGCGCGAGCAGACCGACTCGATAGTGGATCGGCTGTGCCCCCGCGGTCGCGAGGAGGGTCAGAGCAGCCCAGAAGCCGCTACTCCCACTCGATGGTGGCTGGCGGCTTGCTGCTGATGTCATAGGCGACCCGGTTGATTCCCCTCACCTCATTAATGATTCGGGTAGAGGTGCGCTCCAGCAGCTCCCACGGCAGGCGCGTGATGCGCGCGGTCATGCCATCGGTAGAGTGGATGGCCCGCAGCACCGCGACCTTCTCGTAGGTCCGCCCATCTCCCATCACGCCGACACTGCGAACGGTGGGAAGCAGGACAACGAAGCTCTGCCAGATGTCTCGGTAGAGGCCCGCGTCGCGGATCTCCTGGGCAAAGATGGCGTCGGCCTCCTTGAGCAGCGCGGTGTTCTCGACGGTGATGTCCCCCAGGATGCGGACCGCGAGACCTGGACCGGGGAACGGCTGTCGGAACACCCGGGTCTCAGACATGCCAAGCTCCAGGCCAAGGACTCGAACCTCATCCTTGAACAGCTCCCGGAGGGGCTCGATGAGGGACATGTCCATGTGCTCGGGCAGGCCGCCGACGTTGTGGTGACTCTTGATGGTCGCAGAGGGGCCCTTGAACGAGACCGACTCGATGACGTCGGGGTAGAGGGTGCCCTGGGCGAGCCACTTGATGGTGCCATGGGACGTCTTGAGGCGCTCAGCCTCGGCCTCGAACACGCGAATGAACACCTCACCGATGATCTTTCGCTTTCGCTCCGGCTCCGTGACCCCCGCGAGCGCAGTCAGGAACCGCTCGCGCGCATCGACCACCGTGAGGTCCATGTCGGCAAACTCAGCAGCGACCCCCTCGCGCTCGTTCTTGCGAAGCAGCCCGTTGTCCACAAAGACACAGTGGAGCTGGCTGCCGATGGCACGGTGGAGGAGGACCGCAGTGACCGCAGAGTCGACGCCTCCGGACATGCCACAGATGACGTGACCGTCGCCGACCTTCTCCCGGATGAGGGTGAGCTGCTCCTCGATGAACGAGCCCATGCTCCAGTCAGACTTTGCCCCACAGATCGGGAACAAGAAGTTCCGGATAATGGTGACGCCCTCAGCGGTGTGGGTCACCTCAGGGTGGAACTGGAGGCCAAAGCAGCGCCCGGTGTCGTCTGCCATGGCCGCCATCGCACCAGCGGTCGAGCGCGCGATGACCCGCCAGCCCGTCGGAGGCTCCTCGACATGATCGCCGTGGCTCATCCAGACCGCAGTCTGTCCCTCGATGCTGTCAAAGAGCACCGCGGGCTCATCGATGATGACATCGGCGTGGCCATATTCCCGGCGCTGTGAGCTTGCCAGGCTGCCGCCGAGGTGTGCCGCGAGGAGCTGCATGCCGTAGCAGATGCCGAGGATCGGGACCTCAAGGGTGAGCCAGCCGGTATCAAACGGAGGAGCATCCTCACCGAGCACTGAGGACGGACCGCCAGAGAGGATCAGGCCGACCAGCCGAGCGGGAGCCTGGGCAGGCGCCGCGTCGGTGCAGGGACGAATCTCACAGTAGACACCCTGCTCGCGAACACGACGGGCGATGAGCTGGGTGTACTGCGATCCGAAGTCGAGAATTAGGACGAGATCGTGGCCTTCCACAGCGCGCTCCTGGGGGCAGGCGACGGCGGAGCCGTCTGGTTTGGCGTGCCCTTAACCTGTGGCCACCGAAGCGGAGGAGGGCAGCACAGGTCAGTCCAGCAGTCCAGCCGCCGTGGGCTAGCCAAACAGGCATCCGCTCGGCACTGTCTTCCACCGGGCCGGCCACGGCCAGCAGGATGCGGTGAGACCAGCGGCCCTCAGCATCAAGGTGCGTCTGTGTGAGCACGCTGCTGAACCGGAGGAAGGCGAGCAAGGGCTTCCTCCACAGTCCGGTGTCTTCGACATGGCAGCCAGCGCACGGACGATGAAAACAACCGGTCGCTCCTGCGAGCCTTAGATGGGGGGCCTGGCATGGCACCGCTCCTTGACCCTGCAGCACCGTCCTCTTGTGGAGGAACTCTAAAAGCCGACGACATCGACAGCCCGACGGCGGACGATGCGCGTGGTGTACCGAGCGGGGCTGTGCTGCGGCCCCGTGAACACGCCGAACCCCATCCTCATCAGCGGCGGTGTAGAGTGCAGCCACGCCCACGCCGCGCTGGAGATTCTGGTTAAATTCCAGCGGCCGGAGAGAGCGAGCAGCCGCGGCGACGTGCTCGACTCGGTCCGCGCAGCAGCTACAGAGAGGCGGAGAACGAGCCGCCGGTCAGTGCGTCGAGGTTCGCGGTCAGCTCCTGAAGGCGAAGCTCATTCTCCAGCTGGGTGCGCAGGTCACCGGTTGGTGCCAGGAGCAGCTCGACCTGAAGACGACGGCGGTCAAAGTACAGCCGGGTGACTTCATCGAGGACCTTGTCGCGGAGCTTGACGATGTCCTGAGACTCGTTGATGACGCGGATCTGCTCTGAGCTCATCACCAGCTTGTCCAGCCGCCACTCCAGCTTGACGACGTACTTGTCGTCGTTGTCGATGCGGCCTCCATCTTGCTCACTGACCGGATCTCCGCCGTCGTCAGAGACATAGTCGAAGGTGTTGTACAGCTCCAGCCGCTTGTCATACTGGAGGTTGAGCTTGGGCAGGAGGTAGGCCCGGCGTGAGGCGTTCAGCCAGCCGTCGACCAGCTCGGGGTTGGTGCGCGCGTACCCCTGCGCCATGGCCTGAACCTGGCGGACGTCCGGCTCACTGGCGAACTCCGAGAGGACCTCATCTGCGCTGCTGTAGCTCTTGCGGCTGGTGTCGACCTGGAGGTCAATGATGACCTCACTGCGGAGGCTGTCGAGGGTCTGACCGTCGAGGTTGAGCACCCGCAGCGACTCCACGGAGTACAGCTGGCCACGCTCACTGCGGAGCGCGACGATGCGATCCGCGGTGGCCTCGTCGATACCCTCGACTGCGGCAAACTCTGCGGCGGTGGCAGAGTTGAGGCGGATCTCGTCGGCCTGTGCGACGGAGAAGAGGGCGAGGAGGGTCGTCAGCATTGGGTTCCTCTTTACTGAGCAGATTCAAGGGAGGCGGTAAATCGACCATCGGTGTAGATGTCGAGCCGGGCATCGACCTCCTGAATCTGGAGGTCATGGAGGACCTGCTCCATCAAGGGGAGGCCTCCGACGGCACTGCGCTCGGAGACCAGTCGCTGCCGGGCGTAGTACAGCTCGATGATGTAGTCGGTGAGATCGTTTCGGTACTGTGCGATGCGCTGCGAGACGTTCACAGCAGCAGGGGCGATGCTGACAGACTGGTCCGTAGCGGAGTAGATGTCTCCGCCGATGACCAGCAGCTCGACATCGTCTCCGATGAGAGCGCTGTCTGAGAAGCCATCCGCGTTGTAGGCAAGATCGGTGCTGCTGGAGGCACACCCACCGAAGCACAAAGCAGTGGAGAACCGCCAATACTGGCTGTTCACGAAGTCGGTCTGGATGGCATCGTAGTCGGCGAGGATGTAGCGGGCGTTCTCTCGCTCGACCTTCATCTTGAGGTGCGGAGTCAGGGCCGCTCGGGCAAATTTCCGCTGGACTGCGAGGGGCGAGAGATCCATTCCAGAGCGTCGGAGGCTCATGCTGACCAGCTGCTCTGCAGTCAGACCGGAGCCCGACGTGATGGCTCCGGCTTCTTCCGGGGCGTCTGCAGCGACGGGACGGGAGAGAATATAGACCCCGGTGCGGGTGGCGATGGCGGGCTGAGAGCCGCGGACAGTGTCTGCGACCACAGGACCGGGGAGTCCGGTGGCGAGTGGACTCCAGCGTATGCCACCGTCGCTGCTCTCCCACACCCCGTCGTCTCCAGAGGCAAGCATCTGCCCGGCACCAGCGAGGAGGGTGAGATCGGTGACGCCGATGAGGGGATTTCGTCCTGCGGGTCGGAAGGTCTGCCCGGCATCATCGGAGCGCAGGAGTCCTTCATCCGAGGCGGCCCAGAGACCGCCAACCCAGGTGGGATCAGTGAGGACATCCTCGATCTGGACATCTGCGTAGCGGGGCGGGAGCAGCTTTGCCCAGCGCACCCCGTCCATGCTCATCCACAGCCCCTCGGTGGTGCCAGCAAAGACCAGCGCACCGTCCGTCGCCAGGCTGAGGACTCCGACACCGCGCATCGCCGAGGAGCCTTCAAGCCAGGAACGTCCGCCGTCGATGCTGAACCAGATGCCGCTGTCGGTGCCCGCCAGGATGAGGTCTCGTCGATCGCTGCCGCTGATCCGGAGGAAGTCGCGACTCGGCGGCAGGGCTGCCAGCGGGCTCCAGGTTCGGCCGCTGTCAGTGGAGCGCCAGCTCCCCTCAGGCCGGCTGGCGATCACGAGTCCAGCGATGTCTGGGGAGGCCCAGAGCGCCTGCGCATCCGGAAGCGCGCTCACGCGGTCGTCGGCATCCAAGATGCCAACCTGCACTGCGTCCTGAACATCCGCTGCGATCTCGACGGAGGCCGTAGCGCTCTCATCAGAGTCGTCCTGGACGCTCTCACTGGTCCCGCTCTCGGTGAAGTCCTCCACAGCAGACTCAGCATCCAGCAGGATGCCTTCTTCATCGATCTCGGACCCGCTCACCAGCCGACCGCCGAGGACCTGACGCCACCGGTCTGCGCCTTCCTGGAGGTAGATGGCGCCGTCTTCAGCCATGACGAGCAGGGCTCCAGAGTCATCTCGAACGAGCCGAGAGACCGGGACGGTAAGGCTGGTGGAGCGCCAGTAGTGACCAGCAGACCAGGGCTGTGCCTGGATATCTTGAGTGTCGATCTCTGGATCTGAGATCTCTGGCTCTGAGTCTGTGCTCACCGACGGCTCGCCATCCTCAACGCCGGCTGTGGGCTCTTGAGCGGCCACAACCTGCGAGATGGTAAGGGCGAGCAGGGTCCATAGCCCCTGCCAGCCAAGTCGGCCGCGATGCTCCATCAGACCCCTCCGGTTGCCGAGAATAATCCATCGCACACGAGAGATCGAACCACCGGTCGCCTGACGCACTGAGAACGGAGGGGTATATGCGGGACATGAAGCTGCACTTGAGAGGCGCCAACCTCATCACCTGTGATCCCTCCGATCGGATCATTCTCAACGATCTGCTGATCAGCGATGGACTGATCGAGGCGTTTCTCCCTCACAACAGCCCCCCTCATCCCGGGGCAACAGTCGTTGATCTCGCGGGACGATGGCTTGTTCCAGGCTTCGTGCAGGCACACATCCATCTCGTCCAGACACTGTTTCGGGGACTGGCGGATGATCTCGCCTTGCTGGACTGGCTGCGTCAGCGCATCTGGCCGTTGGAGCGCGCGCATGATCCGGAGAGCATCTACTGGTCCGCGCGCCTGGGAATCACCGAGCTGCTGCTGGGCGGAACGACCGCCGTTCTCGACATGGCGACCGTTCACCACACCGACTCGGTCTTCAAGGCCGCCGGTGAGGCAGGGATCCGAGCGAGCATCGGCAACGCGATGATGGATCGAGACAACGAGGCAGGCCTGGGCACCACCACCGACGCCGCGCTGGCTGAGGCTGAGCGGCTCCGAGCCCGCTGGCATGGTCAAGGCAACCTCGCGTTCTCCTACGCGCCTCGGTTCGTACCGTCCTGCTCTGAGCCCTTGCTCCGGGAGACCGTCGCGCTCGCCCGACAGCACGGCTGTCAGATCCACACCCATGCCTCAGAGAACCGCGACGAGGTCGCGATGGTCAAGCGCATGACCGGCCGCGACAACGTCCGCTACCTCCACGACATCGGCATGACGGGACCAGACGTCATCCTCGCGCACTGCATCCACCTCACCGAGGCTGAGATCGACATCCTCGCCAGGACCAACACGACGCTCACCCACTGCCCAAGCTCCAACTGCAAGCTCGCGAGTGGGCTGGCACGGGTGCCAGAGCTGCGCGCCCGGGGCATCCGGTGGGCCCTTGGAGCAGACGGTGCGCCCTGCAACAATCGCATGGACATCTTCGCAGAGATGCGCCTCGCTGCGCTGCTACAGAAACCCCGACTCGGTGCGGAGACAATGACCGCGACAGAGGTCCTGCGCATGGCGACCACCGACGGCGCGACCGCGCTGGGACTCAACGCGGGCAGCATTGAGGTCGGTCGGCAGGCAGACCTTGTGGTGCTCGACCCGGATCTCCCCCACTCACTCGGCGGTGGAGACCCTCGGAGCGCCATCGTCTACGCGATGACCCCAGCCAACGTCACCGACGTCTTTGTGGGTGGAAACAGGGTGGTCCAGGATCGCGCAGTGGTCGGCTGGTCGACCGCTGAGACCGTCACTCAGAGCAAGGCTGCGCTGGTTCGGGTCCGACAGCGGGCCGGACTGTGAAGGTCTTCGCTGCGGCAGAGGCAGCCATGCGCACCGGACGGTCCGCTGCGATGATCACGGTCATCGGCATCGCCGGCAGCGCACCGCGAACCTCGGGTGCACGGATGCTGGTCTATGACGACGGAGAGATCGTCGGAACCGTCGGCGGCGGGACCTTCGAGTACCGACTCATAGAGCAAGCACTCGCAGCCATCAAGTCCGGCATGCCACGTCGCTATGCCGTTCACCTCACCCGCGATCTCGGCATGTGCTGTGGCGGGTCCATGGAGGCTTTTGTGGAGCCACTGAAGCAGCAAGAGCGGCTCGTCATCTATGGAGCCGGTCATGTGGGCGCAGAGACCGCTGCAGCGGCTGCACGGCTAGGTTTTGCAGTCACTGTCGTTGATGATCGAGACGAGTGGCTGACACGTGAGCGGTTCAGCCCGGAGATCAACCTCATCGAGGCCGATCCCCTGCGCGTTCTCGAGACTCTTCCATGGGGAGCACACGCCTTTCACTTTGTGGTCACCCACTCCCACCAGCTCGATCAAGATCTCATCGAGCGCATCCTCCCTCGTCCTGCAGCCTGGCTGGGGATGATCGGGAGCCGGAGCAAGGTAGCGAAGTTCCTGATCCGCTTGCGTGCTGCAGGGATGGATCCGAGCCTGTTCGACCGACTCTGCGCGCCGGTCGGCTTGGACATCGGCGCAGAGACCCCTGAAGAGATCGCCGTCAGTGTGGTCGCGGAGCTCATCCGCATCCGCCGTGGCTGCGAGCGCACTCCGGTTCCCCTCTCAGCGATCCCGCTTCCCGCCCGTGGCGGAGCAGCCCAAGCGGCCGGATTCACACCCGCGGCAGCTTCTCCAAGAGCTGATCCAACCTGAGCGGCTTCTCAAGCAGGCCATCGAATGAGCTCAGGAGGCGCTCGTTCCGAAGGTTGCGGACCGAAGCCACCGCGAAGACAAGGGGCACAGAGGCGTGCTCATCGTCTCGAATTAGGCGAAGAACACCGAGAGCATCCAGTCCTGGAAGGCTGAGATCGAGCAGCACCACCTGGGGCTTGAAGCCGCCGATGAGGTAGCCCGCTTCAAAGAGGCCCGCGGCCAGTCGAACCTCGTAGTTCCCCTGCATCAGAAGGTAGTCTCGGACCATCTCTCCGAGATCGCGATCGGAGTCGATGACCAGAACCCGAAGAGGGCCCGACTCCTCCGTAAATTCAGCAGGGAGCGGATACGAGAACGCCCGGGAGAATCGAATGATCTCACCCCGGGGTATGCGGCGGTGGCCACCTGGTGTCCGATATGCATTCAGACGACCGGCTCCGATCCAGTTCACGATTGTCGGAAGACTGACACCCAACAACTGAGCAGCCTGGTGTGTCGTCAAGAATAGAAGCTTCTTCTTACCTTTTTGCCTCTCCCGCCCCACAGTCATGATTACATGATCCGGAACCGGAAGAAGGTCTCACCGATGATGACTTCTTCTCCGCCGAACAGACGACGCTCCGTGATCAACTCACCGTTGACCAGGGTGCCATTGGAGGACTTGTTGTCCTCGATGTAGAAGTTTGCAGAGCGGCGGAACAGCTTGCAGTGAAAGCGAGACACCTTGGAGTCGTTCTTGATCTGGATGTCGTTGTCACGACCACGGCCGATGGTGAGGTCATCACTCGTGAACGGGTAGATCTGCTCCTCTGCTGTGCCCTCTTGGTAGAGAAGGAGTGCACGGCGGGCTTCGTCAGAGGCTGGCTGAAGCTCCGGCTCGACCTCGACGTTCTCAAAGTCCACCACGATACCAGCGACGTCGTCGATGCTGTGGCTGCCATCGTCGTCATCCAGCGGATCAAGGACGACCTCGGCGGGCTCGTCGTCGTCGTCATCAAACGGGAACTCATCGGCCTCATCGTCGACATCCATGGTCGCGATGATCGGCTCATCGTCGCCGTTGTCGTGATCGTCCTCGTCGAGGATGACAGAGAGGTCCTCGGTGCTGCCGAGGTTGGAGTGGCTGCCGTCAGGCTCCGCTGCGACCGGATCGAAGCTGGCATCACCAAGGGCATCCTCAGCGCCAGTGTCCGGCTCATCAAGCAGGACCTCTTCCTCGACGAGCTCAGGCTCCTCGGCCTCGGGCTCCTCGGCCTCGGGCTCCTCGACCTCCTCCAGCTCCGGTGCCGTCTCGACCTCCGGCGCGTCGTCCTCTGCAGCCTCTTCAGAGTCGCTGAGACCAACATCCTGCGCCGCATCTGCGGCCAGGGCGACCCAACGGTCAAGGGCTGCGGAGAGGGTTCCGCGATCGACGTCAAGCAGCTCGAGGCGGCCATTGGCATCGTCGAGCGTGCCGCGAAGGTCCCCCGTCAGACCGCCGAACTCGTCATCGTCGATCTCACCGATGAGGTGACGGAGCTCGATCTCCTGCATTTCCTCATCAGAAGAGGACTTGTTGTTCAGGATGTCCTGCTTCTCGGAATCGATCTTGCTGATGAGCCCTTCAAGCTCAGGAACGAACGGAAGGATCTCGTCCGCAAGCGAAGAGGACTTGATCTCGTGATCGAGGACCACCTTTTCGATGATGTCCGAAGAGAACTTGCTCGTCTGCGCCCGGGCACGGTTGATGTACTCGCGGTGACGGGCGTAATTGTCGAGGAGCCCAGAGAATTTAGTAAGCAGCTCTTCCATCAGTACGCATCCAGGGAGTTCGTTTGAGAAGGGGATCGCCGCCTCTGTGGGAGCAACGGCACCTTAAAAACCACGTGACTTGGTACCAAGTCCCGCCGTCTGGTGTCAAGGGGGCTCAGGGATAGTGTTGTATCTACGGAGTAGATCTTGTCTCCGACGTGCAACCAGGGTGCTCTCTCGTGCAGACCAGACTCGGAAGATGACATCCAACGCGATGAGGGTTGGAATGGGCTGAGGATTGTCTACGGCAATGTTCAAGGCGATGGATGACAGCATAGCACCCTCGATAACTGAATAATTCCGAAACCCACGCCAGTCTCCGATCGCAGCATGTCCGCTCCCCGCCCACAGCATAGAGAGCCCAAAGGTCGCAACGGGGTGTGGATGCGGCGGCGGATCGGCACGGAAGGCCTCCAGCAGCGACCACGCCTCTGACACCTCCGCCATGAAGGGCGCTTCTCCCATTGGCTCACCATTTCGAATGACAGACTCGATGATAACAACGGGAACCTCAATGATTCCCGCGTCGCTGCTGAGAATGACCTGGTCAGCTTCAGCACGGAGGAACCAACCAGTGACCTCGACGTCTCCCGCTAGCGTAATGGTGAGTTGGTCGTTGCCGTCCAGTGCGGAGGCAATGGGGAGCAGCAGCAATGGGAGCATCTTCAGCCTCTACAGGTACTGATCGCCGCTGACGTTGCGGGCGAGGTTGTCGAACCGGGTAAACCGTCCCTCAAAGTGAAGAACGGCGGTACCAGTCGGACCATTCCGCTGCTTGGCGATGATGACATCCGCCTCTCCCTGCCGTGCGCTCTCTTCGTTGTAGTAGTCGTCTCGGTAGATGAACATGATGATGTCAGCATCCTGCTCAATGGCTCCAGACTCACGAAGATCAGAGATCTGCGGGATCTTCGGGTTGCGCTGTTCCACGGCTCGATTGAGCTGGGAGAGCGCAAGGACGCAGCAGTTCAGCTCCTTGGCCAGCCCCTTCAAGCCACGGCTGGACTGGGCGATCTGCTCCTGTCGCGACACGCGGCCATCACCACTCATCAGGCCGATGTAGTCGATGATGAGCAGTCCAAGCTCTGGACACTGCGCCTTGAGACGTCGCGCCTTGCTTCGGACCTGGGTGATGTTGAGGCCGGGTGTGTCGTCGAGGAAGATCGGCATCTTGTAGAGCGACTCTGCCGCAGCAGTGAGGTTGGGCCAGTCGTGCTCGCGAGAGAGGAAGCCGGTTCGAACCTTTCCGGCATCGACCTTGCCCTCGATACACAGCAGACGGGTAGCCAGCTGACCGGCCCCCATCTCCAGGGAGAACACACCAACACCCACGTTGTTTCGAGCGACGTTCAGCCCCATGTTCAGAGCCAGCGCGGTCTTGCCCATCGCCGGACGTGCAGCGAGAACGACCAGGTCAGTGTTCTGGAGCCCGGCAAGCATCTTGTCCATGTCGATGAAGCCAGTCGAGTACCCGGTGACTTCTCCGCTTCGCTCAGCAAGCTGCTGGATGCGCAGAAACTCCTCATCGACGACCTTGTTGAGGGGCTGCCAGTCTGCACTGGACTTGTCCTGAGTGACCTTGAAGATGGTCTCTTCCGCAAAGTCGAGCAGCTCGGAGAGCTCGTCCTTCCCGCCTCGTGCACGCTCAGCGACCTCCGTGAGTCCGGCGAGCAGCTTGCGAACGACTGAGCGCTGGCGAACGAGGCGAGCGTAGTACTCCAGGTTTTCGGTGCTGGGGACGTTGTCTGGTAGGGCGCTGACGTAAGACAGACCGCCCATCTCATCAGCCCTTCCTGAGCCGGCGATCTTCTCAACGACAGCCACCATCTCAGTGGGCTCACCCCGCTCAGACATCTCCACCAGCAGCGTGAACAGCTTGCCGTGGGCCTCGCGGTAAAAGTCTCCTTCTTCGAGCATCTCCGAGATCTCAGAGGCCGTGACCGAGTCGAGCATGAGCCCGCCGAGCACGGCACGCTCTGCCTCGATGCTGTGTGGGAGCGCGCGGTCCTCCGCCATGTTTTCTCCTCCGGTGAGCAGTTCTATATGCCCAGAAAAAAAACGACGCGCCAATGGCGCGTCGTGAAGTCAGCATGGACCGCTCTTCCCCGTCCCCTCTCCCCATCAGAGAGCGGGACCGGAGAGGCGCAAATCAGGTGCTGACGACGTAGACCTTGATGGTCGCCTGGATGCCGCGATCGAGCTTCACGGGGATGTTGAACTTCCCGAGCGTCTTGATCGGCTCTTCGAGCTGGATCGAGCGACGATCAATCTCGAAACCATCGGCGGAGAAGGCTTCTGCAACGTCGCGGTTGGTCACCGCGCCGAACAGCTTGCCGTCTTCGCCAGCCTGGCGACGGATGGTGACCGCGTTGGCAACGAGCTGGTCTGCAAGAACCTGCGCCTTCGCGAGCTCCTTGGCAGCCTTGGCAGCCGCCATGCGCTTCTGATGCTCCAGGCGGCGGACGTTACGCTCATCGGCGATCACGGCCAGTCCACGCGGGACCAGGAAGTTGCGACCAAAGCCGTCGCGGACCTTGACGATGTCTCCAACGTTCCCCAACTTGGGAACATCCTGCTGAAGGATGACAATCATGGTTCCTCCTTTTAATTCTGAAGGTTAATTGGAGGCCGGGCGACGGTCGCGGTCACGCTCAGCGCTCTGGGCGATGCGACGCTCAATCCAAGACTTGCTGCGGGCCTGGGAGGCTTCGCGAGTCTCATCGGGCTGGACGTTGCTGTTGAGCTTGACGGTCAGGAAGCGGATGATCTGGTCGTCGAGCCGGATGATGCGCTCCAGCTCCTTCGGCAGATCAGCAGGGCCGACGTAGTTGAGGTAGATGTAGATGCCGTGGTTGTGCTTCCGGATTGGGTAAGCGAGCTTGCGACGCCCCCATCCATCGTGCACGAACAGCTCACCCTCGAAGCGCGTCACGATCTCGCTCAGCTTCTCGAAGATGCGGGTCAGGACGTCCTCAGACAGCTCCGGACGCGTAATGTAAGTGGTCTCGTATTCGTTGTAGATCATCAGGTTTAAACCTCCACCTGGACTGAAGTGGGGGGCGCCTTATGCACCCCCGCGGAGGAACTCAGAGGCCGAGAAGGCCGCCGAGGAAGCCGCCAGAGCCGATGCTTGCGAGAAGCGGTGCGATGACAAGCGCCACCACACTCATCAGCTTGACGAGAATGTTGAGAGAAGGACCAGCGGTGTCCTTGAAGGGGTCGCCAACGGTGTCGCCGACAACAG
>JAQXDW010000061.1 GCA_029251165.1 Myxococcota bacterium | reverse complement strand
CGAGCAGCGCAGCAAAGAGGTCGGTGGTGCGGCCTCTCCAGGTGAGCAGGAGCAAGGACGCATCGACCAGACGCGCAGCGCCTCCCAGGTCGTCGGCGGCAGCATCCGCACGACTCGTCTTGACCACCACATTGCCCTGGATGCGCACCAGTGCAGCGCAATATCTGGTCAAAAAGAGAGCACGCCAAGACAGCTCGCGGCCACGTGCCTACCTGCGCGGCACCGGTGCCGAGTCGCTGGAGATCTCTCCGGTGAGGACCAGGCGCTCATCGTGCTTCTCGACGGTAAAGAACGGCGCCAACGGCAAGATCAGCAGTTTCCCTGTGGGCGGTGGAAGGTGCGACCCATCAATGTCATGATCGGAAATGATTAGGACGCGTTCATACGCCCTTACCGCTCCCCCTTGGTGCCCCCGCCACGGTCCCCGGCCGCTGTTGGCGGTAATCTCGAGGTGATGAATGAGCACGATGGAAGCAGCAGCGACATGAGAGCTTACGGCGATCCGTGCGGTGCCTGGCCGTGCTACGGCTTGGTGTAATTGACCGAGTCGCGGACGTGAGGGGCGAGTGCGAGGTCCGAATCGCCGATACCCCAGACGTTCATATTCATTGTTGGACCATTAATATCGACGATAATGTATCCATGCTCAGCGTCGACAGTGATCTGGTCTTCGGTGAGGGTGGGGTACGCCAGAAGGTCGCGTACTTCTCCTCCGGTGGCATCTTCTGCGACCACCATATCCCGTAGGCGGTTCCCGCCGGCCGGGACGACGATGTAGCCGACGCCATCATCGGACATCACGCCATAGTCGCCAGAGGCTGCCAGGGTATCTGAGTAGGTGATCGGCAGGTAGCGCTGGTAGATGTGCTCGTGGGCCGTGAAGACCCAGTCGACGTGTCCGTCAAGCACGGAGGTGATCGGTCGGAAGCTGTACTGGTTCATCGCGAACCGGCCGCCGACATTGTAGACAGGGGAGTGCCAAGCGGCGAAGACCCAGTCATACAGGGGGTCGGCGCCATCCCACAGCATGGCGATTTCTTCCTCCGCCCACTGAACCTGAGCGCCCTTCTCCGAGAAGTCTTCGGGGACCTCTGAGTTGAAATTCAGGAACCGTGAGTTGCCATAGTCCTGGCCATAGTAAGCCTCATCCCCTCCACTTCTCGGAAGCTCAAAGTACCGAGCGAAGCTGGTGTAATCGGCGCTGGATCCTCCGGTTGGGGTATCGTGATTCCCCAAGACTGGCAGCATCTGAATGTAGGGGAAGAGCTCCTTACCGCCCTCGAAGAGAAGCCACCAGTACCCTGGATAGTCGTCAGCAGTCATGTCACCTGGCATCAAAATGAGATCGATCTCGGTGTGGTTGTCGGCGATCGTGGCTGCGACCTCAGGCCAGCGCTCGTCGACGGTACCGTTGTCCTGGAGATCGGCCATCACCAGCAGGGTGTAGGCTGAGAATTCCTCGGGAGTGGTCGTGAAGTGGTAGACGTCCGACTCATGACCAGCGCTGTCGTGGACCGTGTAGTAGTACGTGGTCTCTGGCTCGAGCTCAGTGAGCGCGATGTGGTGCAGTGTGTCGTAGACCCCGCCGACCCGCAGCTCGCTCAGATCGTCAGGATCCGTTCCGAAGGCGACCACGCCAAGGCACTCAATATCAGTGGCGTAGCTGACGATGATCCCATCATCGGGAGAGACGGAGTCATTCCAGGTGAGGTAGGGCGGGATGTACGGGAAGGTGCGGCTGCGGTGATACTCGAGGCCGCTGCGGTCATCCAGCATGCCGTCTTGGTTGAAGAAGGACATGTGAATTGCAGTCACGTCCGCGGGCAGCACGACCTCGACCTGCCACTCCTCATCGATCCACTCCATCTCCACATCGCGGGTAAACATCAGCGAGCTGGTGAGCTGCTCGAGCTCGATGGACTCGTGGTTAAATTTTCCATCGACGCCGTAGCGCAGGGACAGCATGCTGCTCTTGAGCAGCTCGCCAGTGTAGTGAACCGTGATGGACTCGACGCCGGTGAGATCTTGTGGGGTGATGTAGATGTCTGGTTGGATGAACGGATCGAGATCGGCAGGCGTAAGATCGCGGACGCTGGTGAGCGCCATACCCTCTGAGCCTTCGTCTGTACCGTCCTGCGCCCAGACGCGGCAGGTGAGCATTCCTGCGAGCACTTCTTGTGGGTAGAGCACCGACGAAGTGCTGATCTCACTCCCATCGTGTGTCCAGGAGTAGCGCAGGGTTGTGGGGTCTCCGTCGGGGTCCGTAGACATCCCCAGGCAGACCACGGGGTCTATCGCGGCGATGGGTGACTCAGGCACGAGCTGAACCGTGGGGGCGCCTGGTGGGCTGTTGGCGATCTCCAGCGGGCCGAGCGTCACGGTCTCGCCGCTCATGCGATAGTCGATCGGAGTGACGGCTACAGAGACCAAGTCACCGCGGTCGAAGTGCCGGCGACCATCAAGCGTAATCCCCTCTGCCTCGAGCAATGTGCCGTTGATCGTCCAGTCGATCTGTAAGTCGAGCGCATTTTGCGAGGAGATGTGTACCGAGAGGGCTTCATCGGTGGTGACATAGGGTGAAGACCATGACAACGAGAGCACTTCTGGAACAGAGTGCGGCTCAATCCCAATGGGGTGAGCATCTGTAGGGGGAGGACTGCAGCCAAACAGGAGGAAGAGCATACTCACACTATAATATCGCACTTCTGCTGTGGTCATTAGCTGATACTTAAAAAGCCAATAAAAATTCAAGCGGTCTTATTCACTCCCTCACCCACAGCATCGGTGCGCCTCAGCAGGCCAGATCTCGCTCCCCTCGACTCTCCTGCAGAGATTTGCCTCCGCTCCAGCAAGCCGATGTTCAGCGAAACCGCCAGAAAGGGTCCGCCTTCGAGACCGGAGGCAAGCCTCCCACAGTCCCACTGTGCGCTCAATGCTCAGCCTGCGTGGTGACGGGGGCGCCCAAAGCCTTCGAGTCCCGGACGGAGCTCGCGGCGACTCACCACAGCGACGATGGACCGCGGGCTGGGGCAAACGTCCTCACAGAGCAGTCGATGCCCAGCGCCAAGAGCGCCCGCCTCACACGCCACAGTCCCAGCACCGAGTCAACCACCCAGCACCTCGCCCCGCAGTCGGAGCAGGACCGTTCATGTCCAGAGACGTGCGAGAGCAGCGCCAGGAATTTTAGAGAGACAACAATTCAATTCCTTGATTTAACACTTATCAAGACCAGGAACATGACCACTAAGCTCTTTCGAACTGACAAATATAGCAGGGCATAGGAAAGTAGTTACGTCGGCTTCGTACCGCTCCGAAAACGAGAGGAAAAGAAATGAGTAAACTGACCATTGAAATTGGCGGAAGAATGCACCAGGACGGGGACAACGAGGTATTTAGCTGGGATACTGAAAACCCAATTAAAATATTATTAGATGAAACACTTCTCCTATCCAAAAGACTTCTCTATTCTCGAAGAGAACAACACAGAAGTAAACGTTACCAATACAATAAATTAACTGAGCTATTATAGCATAGTCAAGCTGCAGACTTATCAAGTGGAGACAGAGCTCGGAGAGTCCGTCCGCTTTCCGTACGCCGTTTGCAATATTAAAAGCACAGGGGAGACAGTAATTAATTAAGTATGGAAAATGGCACCTAAAATCAGAACTCGAGATTAAAGACGACTTCCAGCTTTCAGACTTGCTGTTTGTAAAGCTGGAGAACTTAGCAAAAGCCATTGGATCAGGAGAGCCTAATTTTGCTTCTGTTGTATGTATTAAAGGACATGGTGAGGTCTTGTTTAAAGAGACCGCCTCAAAGAGCAATATGATTGTGAAATTCATTAAAATAGCTAACAGGGAAGTCTGAGGGTCTCTTCTCCCGCCCACAGCAGCGACGCGTCTGGTTCAGACTTCACCGATAACCCCGGTCTGGGTTCACGACGGCACCGGCTGGCGCTCACCCTCTCGCGAGGTCTTCTGCTCCAGCCGACGCGTCAGGGTGAGCGCCAGGGACGTTGTCTCGTAGTCGTTTAGTTCAGTGTTGACGGGATCAAAGGCGGGACGATTCCGCTGGCGATTTGCTGGAGTGCTCGTTCGATGAACTCGAACCAACTTCCACCGCGCTTCTTGATGGAACCCATGATGGTCCAGCCATCTGATATCGTATTGCTACCGATTATATTCCGGCTGCCAAAATGGTTTTCCGCATGATGACCGCCGCTCTCAACTCGCGCTCGGCGGCATTGTTGGTAAGGGGGACAACCTCATGCTCCAAGAACAGCAGATACCGATCTGGATGCCTCCTCAAGCACGCCCCCATGGACGACAACCGCGAGGTATTGGCGGCCTCGCAGGCCTGGATGATGCCGGCGAAGGCGGTGCGAAGTCTCACCTCATGTTCCTCGGGACGAATCCCGCTGACCTGCCACTGTGCTTGATACCAACGCGCACCCCGAAGGAAATACGTAATAGCGATGAGCACGGCACCATCGGTGGGATGACTGTGAACCTCCCACGCATCCCGTGCTTTCCGTAGAATGTGTGCCCAACACTCGGCGTGTTTCCCAACAGGGATGGCGTTGTAGGCGGTGTACCCATCGGTTGTCACGATGCCTTAGAAGACCGTGGGTACGATTTCTTCGAAGCTGTCTCGATTCCGCTGCGATGTGACGTGGAAACAGGTGGTGTCCTTCCCGCTGCCGCTCCACAGCCAACGACGATATCCATTTTCCTTCCAACCCGTTTCATCCACAGGAATCACCGGCTCGGTGAGGAGGTCTTCCCAGAGCTGGTTGGTGATCGGGGCGAGCTGGTTGATGAGCTTGGAGAGCCGACGACTGATGGAGCCCTTCGACCAGGACAGTCCGATACCCTCGGTGAAAAAGCGAGCGATGTTGCCGATGGACTGGCGCATGTCGAAGCGCATCCAGGCC
>JAQXDW010000026.1 GCA_029251165.1 Myxococcota bacterium | reverse complement strand
CAGAGCTGCCGCTGCATGGGGTGATCTCCCGCCTCCTCCAGCCAGCAGCTCCAGTCTCCGCGAAGCTCGGGGCGGTGGTGACGGGCCCGACCCAGCAGGGCCGGAGTGAGCCGGGCCTGTGCGATGAGCTGCTGAATCCACGCCCGACACGCCATCACCATCGCATCGGGCATCACGTCATCGCGCACAACCGCAAAGCCCTCACCGAGCGCGATGATCTCATCGTCCGACAGCGCCGGAGCGGGTAAGTCGGTCAAGCAGCTTTTTTCCCCTCCGCGCCCGGTCCGAAGCCGTACTGGTGGGGGTTGTCGGGTAGCAAAATGGCCCCCCGCTCTGCAAGGGCTCTGCTCTCGCTTTTCAAGGCGGTCTAATACTGTCCTCATACCAGCCTGAAAACAAAGCTATCGCTGACTCTGACTGAGGTTCAGCGCCGCTCGATGCCAGGTGCGACCCCCTTCAATCCTTCCAGTCCGAGGGATTCAAGGGGCAAAGAAGTCCGCTGGTGGCAGATGTCGACCCCCGGGAGCACGCTGGGGTAGGATCCGCCCGGGCCGACCAGTCGGATGTCATAGACCCCGCAGGGCACACCGGTGACCGCAAAGGTGTCTCCCCCACGGTCAAGCCCCGCTCCCGCCAGCAGATCCTCCCCCCAATCACCGCCCTGAGAGAGGTAGAGATGCGCGAAGCTGTATCGGCTCTCGTTGACCAGCTCGACGGTCAGATCCGGGGTCGCGGTCTGCTGGATGCAGGTCTCGAAGCCGACGGTTGTGAGGGGAATCTCGGAGCTTCCGCACGGAACGAACTCAGGGAGTGTGCAGACCTCGTTGCGGCTGCTCATCAGGATCAGATCGTAGGCGCCGCAGGAAAGCGTGCGCAGTGAGGATGGGGAGCAGCGCGAGCATTGGCATGGGCGGAGTCTACCGGGCCGCTCCCCATCGAAGCAGCCCCGCACAGAGCAGGACGACCGGAAGGAGCGCCAGCGCAGCGACGAGCAGGATCTGCACGACCTGGCGGAGGACGGGGGGCGATCCGATCGTCTCGGGTGAGGTGTACCGGGGATCGGTGCCGGGCTCGTCCTGGAGCCAGTACACGACGGTCGAGTAGACGCCGGACATGGTGTTGAGAAAGCCATGGTCGATGGAGATGCGCAGTCTGGTGTCGAACGCCACGGGATCGTCGATGTGGAAGCGGTATCCGCTGGCGCGCCCAAGCAGGAAGCTGCGCTGCAGGCAGCCGAATGCGTCTGCGTGAAAGGGACCGCCCTGGAAGTAAAAGCCCGCGTTGAAGTAGTCCTCCAGCCCCGTGCCCGAGACCGGCGGCGCGTCGTCGATCTGGATGGTCGCCCGGGGGCGCCGTGTGACGGACCACCTCAGCCGGGGGCGCCCTCAGCCTCCTCGTTTTCAAGAAGCGGTCAGAAATCGTCCTGTCACCCAGATCAAAGCAGAACTATCGCCAAGCGAGGAGGACGCTCCTCGCTGTGCGGACTGGGGTTCGCCACTCCGGAAGCGCTTCCATACGGGGCCGCTCTCAGGCGGGGCCGCCCTCAGACCGAGGCGCTCAGGGAGCCAACAGGGACTCCGGGGGCGCCCGGGCTGGGCAAAAGGAAACGAGCTGGGCTGGCTGCCCCATCACGCCCGCTGTGGAGCAGCAGCTCAAGTTGGGCACTCAAGGGAGCGACAAGACTACACCCTGCTTGTACGGCCTTTCCGCTCACGGCTCGAAAAACACGGGGAAAGAACTCTTTTGACGGACTGATTTCCATCCACGACAACGATGGCCCGTGTGAATGACGCGACCGCTGCTCTACACTGAGAGCAATGGGTGTAGAGGAGTGTCGGATGGGTTCGCAGATCGTGCTGGAGAGCTTTGATGTCGCGGAGATTGAAGAGGTCAGTGGAATCGATCTGCTGCAGACCACAGCCCCGACCATGGGGAGCCTGGAAGATGCACAGACGCTCATCGACACCCTGTGGGCCCTCTCCAGGGCACTGCTGAAGACAGGCCTGGGGGTACAGGGGCTGCACAAACAGAACGAATCGCTCCAGACGCTGCTGAGCTCTGCGGACGAAGCCCATGTCCATCAGGGCATCCAGCTGATGCAAGCCCTCGATGACCCGGAGGTCTGGCAGACGTTCGCCGCCGGGATCTCCGTGACACCGACGCTGGAGATCGGTGGCCTCATCAAGGGCTGGGTCCAGCCGCAGTATCAGCTTCATGTGGCGCTGCTGGTCGGCCAGTGTGCCGGCCTGTTTGCAGGCAGCACCTCCATCGACGTGTCGGCCTATGTCTCGGGACTGGGCAACCTGCCGTTCCAGGGCGTCCTGGGTCAATCCATCTGGCCCACACTCCAGAAGACCCCCCTCACCCTGCACCTTCGCGAAAACACATACCCCGCCAACCGCGCCAAAGACATCGAGCCCATCGCAGCGCTGACCAACCTCACCGCGCTGTCCCTGACCAACTGGCAGGCGCTGCGAAACCTGGGTCCGCTGGAGAACCTGACCCGGCTTACGACCCTCTCTCTTCAGCGCTGCCCGCACGTGCGCAACCTCAGTCCGCTGAAGGGACTCACCAGCCTCACATCCATCCACCACCTCAGCGCGCGCAACCTCAGCAACCTCCGCCCCCTGCAAGGGCTGACCAACCTCACATCCCTCCACCTGAACTTGAGCGAGTCCGCTCGGGATCTCCGTCCGCTGAAGGCGCTGACCAACCTCACATCCCTCACGCTCTACGGTGCCTCCTCAATTCGGGATCTCAGCCCGCTGAAGGGCTTGACCAACCTCACCTCGCTCACGCTCTACAACACCCGCACCCAGGACCTCAGCCCGCTGAAGGGCATGACCCGCCTCAAATCACTCACCCTCGGCAGCAACGCATCGGTGCCGGAAGCGGAAGTCCAGGGCCTTCAGTCATCCCTCCCAGGCTGCACCATCAACCGCTGAGGCTCGCTTCGGTCAGGCATGGCGGGTAAGTCGTTCAAGCGGCTTTTTTCCCCTCCGCGCCCGGTCCGAAGCCGTACTGGTGGGGGTTGTCGGGCAGCAAAATGTTGCCCCGCTCTGCAAGGGCTCTGCTCTCGCTTTT
>JAQXDW010000017.1 GCA_029251165.1 Myxococcota bacterium | reverse complement strand
CATGTCCATCACACATTCCTTCGCCATCGCGCTCTTCACCCTCGTCGGTCTCGGTGTCGCCACCGCAGCCTGGGCGAGCCGCTATGAGGAGCCGGCATACACCGTCGTCTCGCAGCTCGGCGCGGTCGAGGTCCGTGACTACGGCCCCCGGCTCTATGCACAGGTCTCGATGCCGAGTAAGCGAGACCGAAATGCCGACTCTGCCTTCCGCATCCTCGCTGGCTACATCTTCAACAAGGACACCCCCAGCGGTGAGGCCATCGGCATGACGATCCCGGTCGGGCAGTACAGCGACCCCTCAGAAGAGGCCTGGAACATGTGGTTCGCGATGCCCTCCCGGTTCACGATGGAGACGCTGCCTCCCGTCACTGACAGCCGGATCACGATCCAGGAGCAGCCCGCACAGCGGGTCGCGGCGCTCGCCTTCTCCGGGCGTATGGACACCCGAGACTTCTCCGCACAGACCGATGAGCTTCTCGCCTCGGTCCGCGAGGCTGGCCTCACTGTGGTCGGCCCGCCGACCCTCGCCGTCTACAACGGTCCGCTCACCCCCGGACTGCTCCGTCGAAATGAGGTCCTCGTCGTCGTCGAGTAGGGCCTGATTCCACCACGTATGTCGCGATGCACACCGCAGAACCGCTCAACGGACGATGTGTTCGGCACACTCCACCTGCCCACCGCGCGCGGGGTGACACGCGGTCGGTGCCTGCGACGGGTGGGGAGCCGGAGGTGCTGGCCGCTGCTTACTTCTTGGGGACCGCCGCCGCCTCGGTGCCGATCTCGCCGGTAAACACCCGCCGCTCCTCGTGGTTCTCGATGGCGAAGAACGCCGCAGCGGGCTTGATCGAGACCATGATTGTTGGCTTCTTGACCTTCTCTGGAGCGATGGCCGGACACGAGACCGCGACCTCCATTGCACCGCCGGGCTGCATGAGCAAGGAGTCGGCCTCGACGAGGGCTGCAGGAGGAGTCGGATTGTCGGCGAGTCCGGTGAGCTCGCCCTTCTTGTGAACCACCAGGCAGGCGCCGAGCCACTGCTCTGGGCCAGCGACCCAGAGGGGAGCCTCGGTGCCGTTGGAGAGGCTGACGGTGAGGTCGATGCCGCCGGTCTCATTGATCGGGCTCACCGAGGTGATCGCCGCAGTGACTCCAGCCGCCGCGGTGACCGACTCTGTGGGCAGGGTGAGATCGAAGCTGAATGGAACCTGCCCCTGAGGAAGTTGCTGGATGGGCTTCATGCCATCGACGATGCCCCAGGTCAGGTTGACCTGACCGTAGTAGCTGCCGCCCTGACAGCCCTCAGCGCACGCCTCGATCTCGATGGGAAGCTGCTTGCTCACCGCCTCACCCGCCGGCACTGCGACCCACTCCATCTTGCGGGCCATTGTGATGCTGGTGGGCATGTCGCGGGTGATCCGCATCGGCTCCGGTCGCTCCCCCGGCGCAACCCGCCACACCCACATCTGCAGCTCATCTGCCCAGCTGGCCGGTATCCGAATCTCTTCAGCGGTGTCGTTGGTCCAGCGAACCTCGATGCTCAGGGCATCGCCGGGAATTGGCTTCTCTGTCGCGAGGACTACGGAGAGGGCAGGAGCCGCCTGAGCGGAGAGCATGGTGAGGAGTGTCGTCAGCATCATGCCCCGATCATACCCAGGATCAGATGTAGGTGCTCAGCGCCACAGCGATCCCGCCTGACTGCTCGCGAATATCCTCACGAGCGAGCTCGACGGCGTCAGTGAGTCGCGACAGAAATCCCTCCTGACTCTGGCTACCGAACAGGAGGCGTGTCATCTCTCGCGGCCCCTGACGCATGGCGTTCTGGAGCGTTCGTCGATTGCTGAGGCTGAGATCGAGGAGCAGCGTGTCTTCGTCGGCCTCTGTGTCGAATTCCAGCCCGATGTCGTTGCTATCGGCGTCGAGATCGCTCTCGTCAAAAGCAGAGCGGATGGCAGCCTTCAGGCGACTATGCATCGAGATGCGATCGAGTCGAATGGGATCGTCGTCCTCTGAGGTTGCGAACAGCTCGTTGAGGGGGTCCGCGAGGTCCTGGAGGGCCTCGGTGATCATTCGAGCCGCCAGACGACTGCCCCGCTTTGATGGCTCCTCAACGGTGCTGCTGTAGGTGTCCTGCTCAATTCCAACCGTCGAGAGGAACCCCGAGGTGTCTCCAGAGAGCACAAACGCCTCCTCAGAGTCGCTGACGATCTGGACCGCCCCCCCCGAGGTCAGGCTCGCAGTGACACCGGCAGCCGAGGCAGAGATGCGATTGAGCACATCCTCGATGGAGTCGGCCGCGCTCACCGAGATGGTCTCGCCGTTGATCTCAAAGGTTCCATCCGTCACTCCGGCCAGAGCAGCCACATCGCTCATCGACATGGTCTCTTCGTCCAGGGTGGCGGGAGTCGCGATGCTGGTGTCCAGCTTGAGCGCAGCGATCAGCCCGGAGGTATCGGAGGTCAGGGAGATCTCCTCGCCGGCACGATCCGCGGTCAAGGTGACCACATCACCAGCGAGGCTCGCGGTGACGCCAGCGGCAGAGGCAGAGATGCGATTGAGCACATCCTCGATGGAGTCAGCCCTACTCACCGAGATGATCTCGCCGTTCAGGATGAATTCTCCGTCGGTGACCGCTTCGGCATCCTCGAGCTGGGGGTGGGCATCCCTGACACCGTCCAGGGGATTGCTGGCGACGGCATCTGTGCCCGTGGAGGCAAAGACATCAACATGAAAGGTGTCATATTGAGAGAGGTCGCCGGCTCCGAAGGACAGCTCCAGGCCAAGGCTGGTCGTCTCGATGGAGCCTTCTGGACTGCTCCGGTCCCAGGTGATTCGCTCTAAATAATTCCCGGCTCCGTCATAGACATCGAGCTTGAGCCGACGGGAGTCCCCAACGGTCCGGTCTCGAAAGACCTCAAAGGAGAGGGTGTCGTCGGTGGAGCCGGTGTAGGTTCCGCCGACAGTCACCTCAGCGGTCGATCCCATGCCGCCGTCCCAGGCCGGCCCCCGTGAAGAGAATGAGGTGGTCACGGTGTTGATCTCGGCGCTGCCAGTGAGTGTGCTGACCGCATCGGTGGTTGTCAGCCCCAGCTCGCTGCCGACCGTCGTGGCAGACAGCGTGGTGGAGGCCCCCTGGATCAGTCGATACTGCTCTGAGACATTGCGGAGCTGCTTCAGCTTTTGCGAAAGCTCCTCCAGCCCCGCGTCCGCTTTCTGGTACTCCTCGCGCTGCCGGAACGCCGCCCGCTGCAGCGACCGGACCGTGGCCAGCCGGTCGGAGCTTCCGCTCAGCCCACTGCTGAAGCTGATGTTGGTGTAACTTCCGGTGATTGTACTGATAGAGCCCCCCAGAGACCTGTATCAGATTTTGAGCCCTGGTAGGGGGAGAGTACGGTAGGGCTTCTCTATGCGCTTCCTCCTCGACTACATCTCTCCCTACGCCTACATCGCCTGGACGCAGGTTCATGCGCTCGCGGAGCGACACAGTCGGACCGTTGAGCCAGTGCCGGTGCTGTTCGCCGCGATGCTCAATGCAAACGACACTCGTGGTCCAGCAGAGATCCCAGCCAAGCGCCTCTACACCTTCAAGGACGTCTTGCGCACTGCCGCCCACCTCGACCTTCCGCTGACACCGCCGGCAGCCCACCCGTTCAACCCCCTCCTGGCCCTGCGTGTCACCGCGCTGCCGATGCCAGAGCCGACGCGCAAGGCGCTCATCGATCGGCTGTTCAAGGCGACCTGGGGCGGCGGATCCGGGGTCACGGATCGAGACGTCGTTGATCGAATCGCAGCGGAGGTTGGAGTCTCAGATGCCGCCGAGCGCGCGAGCAGCCCGAGCATCAAGCAGCAGATCCGTGACAACACCTCCAGGGCCATCGCAGAGGGGGTCTTTGGGGTGCCCACCGTGCAGGTCGATGGTGAGCTGTTCTGGGGGTACGACAGCTTTTGCAACATCGATCGCTTCCTGAGCGGAGCCACGCACATCGACCCTGACGTAGTGTCACGGTGGATCGACCTGCCGGCAGCAGCCCGGCGGCGGTGACCCGCTTAAGTCCAGAGGCGTCAAAGCCGAAATCGTTAAGTGTGTACCCAGAAGATCCCATCTTAGCCCGAGCAGACTGCGCCTGGCTTCATGACAACGTCCGGCAGAGCGGCTCGCTCGTGCTGAGCGGACGGCAGCTCACCTTTCAGAGCACAGAGCAAGACATCGTGCTGAGAAAGCTGATCCTCTCGATCACCGGAAGCATGGTGACCGAGCAGGGCCGACTGATGGTCCAGCTGGGCAAGGAGACGCTCTGGTTCAGCACTGCTGCCGCCACCCTCGGACACCGCCTGGCTGCGCTGCGCGGGTATGGAGATCAGAAATTTGAGTCCGATGAAGTGGTCTACCTCTCCGGCCCCTGCCGGCGCTGGCTCGGACCGCTCCCGCTGAGCGGAGTGGCCACGCTGACCAGCCATCGTCTCCGGTTCACCGCCTCTGGCTTCCTCAGCGGGCTCTTCCGACGGCTCGGACTCGCCATCGATCTCGATCAGCCACCGCCCACCACCCCCGTTCCGCTCCGTGGCTCACTCGCCCGCCTCATCGACCGCTACCTCCAGGCCCCCCGCCCGATCGCTGGCTGGCTGGCCCGGCGACATCAGCGCATGCTGCCGATGCTGCTGACCAACGACGCGCTCCAGGTCGGCGACCTTACCCTCCCGCTGGGAGAGATCTCTGACGTCTCTGCCAGCGACCACACCCTCACGCTGTGCAGCTCGGAGCGCTCACCGGTCCAGCTCCAGCTCTCGAACGCAGCCGCTGCCGCTCAGCGGATCAAGAGCGCCATCAGTCCACCAGCCGACACCGCCATACCAGAGGGAGAAGTCGAGATGCATCGCACCTGGGCCCGAGACAGCGTCCCCGAGAACGTCCTTCCATGGGCCGCCGCTCCAAAGTCAAGCCTCTTGTCTCAGATCCGGTCGACCCGACTGCACATGCCGGATGGAGAGGTGCTGGAGATGACACCCGGGCTGGCAATCGACACCGAAGACGGCATCGGGATCGCGATCCCAGAGCATGTCCGCTCACCAGCGCCCGGCACAGCGGTCTCCGTAGAGCTCGGACAGCCTGACGGCATCTACACCGTCGAGGGGGTCGTCCTGCGGACTGCACCGCTTCCAGCATCTGTACAGATCCCCCGCCGGGGCCACCTCCTGATCCTCTCCGCGCCGGATGAGATCCGCTACTTCAACCGTCGGAGCGCCTTGCGCGTCCCCATCAACCTTCAGGTCAACGCCTGGCGACTTCGCGAAGATCCAGCCCGGCAGACCTGGATGCCAGACGGCGGCCGACTCGGCGGAGAGGTCGTTGACCTCTCTGAGTCGGGGTGTGCCCTCCAGACCACGGATCGCATCTCCATCGGCACCCGGCTGTTTTTAGAGCTGCGCATCGCCGAGCACTGGCTGCCGCTGGAGGCTCAGGTTGTGCGCACGGAGCAGGGCTGGCCGATGAGCCACACCCTGCTGGGGATTCAGTTCATCAACGTCCCCAATCGGCTGGGTCGTCTGCTGGGACAGACGGTGCAAGAGGAGCAGCGTCGCTCGCACTAAGGGCATCACCGACAACCCCACAGACGCTACCGGGGCTCCCCTGATAGAGTGTAGAGCATGTACCGCTGGACACTGCCCCTCCTTGCGCTCCTCGCGATCGCCTCAACCGCCACCGCTCAAGATGCGCTCAGAACCGATCAGTTCTCAGACACGGGCGCGCCGGAAGAAGCCGCTGAGTTCTCCGCCTGGGCAGACAAGGTCATCCTCGACACGCGAAGCCGGGCGCTGCGATTTATCTGGCTCGACAGCGGCGAGAGCACCACGGTCTCCTTCTCTACAATCCGCACGCTGACCTACCTCCCGGCCTACCAGGGCGCGGTGGCAGAGCTGATCGTCACCACGACCGCCGGTGAGCGACTCCTCATGCTCAAGGGCAGCACCACACGGCAGGACTCTGCGGTGGTCGCTGCGATCATCCAGATACCGCTTGAGACCATCGCGACCTCCGACGAGCACCTCACTCCGCCGGAGCTGATGAGCCAGGAGGGTCCCCACCTCACGCTCGGTGAGGCAGAGGGTCCCTTCGCGATGATGGGCCTGGGTGAGCCGCTGGAGGCAGACAGCGGCTTCGGCAACGTCACCGACACCGTCGTCTACGAAGCCCCGCAGGGCTTCACCAGCGCCAGAGACGGTCGGGGAGAGCTCGACAAGAGCGCGATCGCGCTGGGGATTCGCCAGAAGATCGACATCTACAAGGGCTGCTACCAGCGGCAGCTCCAGCGGACCCCGAACCTCCAGGGGACCATCACCGTCGAATTCGTCGTCGACGATGTCGGCGTGGTGGACCGCGCGCGGGTTGCAAGCTCCAGCCTCGGCAACGCCCAGGTCGAGCAGTGCATCCTCCAGAACCTCGAAGGATCTCAGTTTCCCGTTCCCCGTGGCGGGACCGTCGTGGTTACCTACCCCTTCAACTTCACTCGAGGCTGAGAGAGACCAAGATGCGTCGTGCCGTAGTCATCCTGACCGCCGGAGCCGCCCTCACTGTCGCGGGTTGTCGCGCCGGTCGTGACGATCCCGCCACTCCCCCTCCAGCGGATGCCAGCACCGAGGCCCCCGCCCCGGAGAGCATCGTCCCTGAGGTCATGACACCAAGCGGCGGCCCCATCCGGACCGTCAACCCGCCCCCGCCGCAGCTCCCAGAGCCGACCCTGCCGACCTGGGAGAGCGTCACCTCAGACCACCCTGAGGGCGCGACAAACCCACCGATTCCGGTCCTCGCAGTCAGCGCAGACGGCACCGAGTGCTTCAAGGAGTGGTACGACCCCCGCACCGTGCCTAAGCAGGCCCGTGCGATGGGCGGGTACGTCCTGGACGAAGGAAGCAGATCGGGGGGAACCCTGGTTCAGTGCCCCGCAGAGAAGGTCAAGACGCTCCTGGAGAAGTGACCATGGCTTCGGATCCCGCCCTGGATCGCGTGCTGTCGGAGTGGAAGAACCGCGTGCGTGCGGAGTACGGCTCCTCCGGACTGGCCGCACAGGTCGTTCACTGGATGATTCAGTGTGGCTTCCCTGAAGAGGTGATCTCCGTCGGACTTCGCATCGTGCAGGACGAGCTGGTTCACGCCCGACTGAGCCACGACGTCGTGGTCGACCGCGGCGGAGAAGACGCCCCCATGGCGCTCGACATCCGAGCCACCGCTGCCCCCACTGCTCCAGAGGGTGTCCTCGCGAGCCTGGTTGACTCCATCCTCCGGAACTTCTGCCTCGGCGAGACCTTCGCGGTGCCGCTGTTCCACGCGATGCGGGCCACCACCACAGTCCCTGTCGCGCGGAGTGCCCTGGATCGCATCCTCAAGGACGAGGCCGTCCATCGTGCGTTTGGCTGGGACGCCCTCGATGTCCTGCTTGAGATCGATGGCTCCGGGGTCCGCACGCGCGCGGAGGCTGCGCTCCCGGAGATGCTCCGCTGGTTCCACACGGCCTACGGCGGAGCCCGCTCGCGGACGACCATCACCGATACAGAGCGGTCCTGCGGGATGATCAACGGCGAAGAGTACGCCCGAATCTACCAGGCTTGCCTCGACGAGCAGATCCGCCCCCGGTTTGCCCGGCGCGGCATCACCATTCCATGATCGCCCTCCTGCTGGCCTGCCCGTCAGTCCCGCCGCCGGCAGAGCCCGAGCCCGAGCCCACCCTTCGCGTGCTGTCAGAGGGCAGCCCGATCGCACTGAGCGCAGGCCGATTCGCGGGCTCGACGCCACTGTATGAAGGCGAGGCCGCGATGCTCTGGGAGGCCAGCACCGACCGGGTGCTGCTGTACGAGCTGTCGAGCACGGAGCCGATCCTGCCGACCGGCGGCCGGCTCCTCGGCACCGACGGCACCGACTACGGGACGGTCCCCACGCCGCGCGCGGTCGACTGGGACCTCGGCGTGGCGGTTGCCCGAGAGGCCGAGAATCCGCTGCCGGTGCTGGTCCGGCTCACAGACGGCGCGAGCCTCACCACCGAGCTGACCCTACCCGACGGAACCGCAGCCACCGACGTTCGGCTGTTCCTCAGCGCGTCCGTGCTGGTCGCGGCTCGGGGTGAAGCTGGCGAGGCCTACTACGGGGTGTTCGGCGGCGACGGCGAGCCAGTGCTGTCGCCGCTCCCCCTCTGGCCGACCGCGATGTCCATCGATGGCGATCGCATCGAGGCCTGGAGCGGACGCGGAGTCCCAGGCAGCGACGGCCCCTGTGTGCGGTATCGGCTCGATGGTGAGACCCCGAAGTGCCGCATGGTCGATGGTGGGCCGACCACCGACAGCTGGCAGCTGTCGGAGCGCTGGACTGCGGTCGGCTCCTGGACCGGCGGTGTCCAGCTCTATCGTGACACCCAGCCGACGCCCTGGCGCCTCGAAGAAGACTGCCGCTGGACCATCTCCGCTACCCTCGCATCTCCGCCTCGGGTGCTCGCAGAGTGCCACCCAGACCGCAGCAGCCCTGAGCGTCTTCGTCGTCTGTGGTCGCCAGAGTGGGAGCGGGCCTGGAGCCAGGACCTCCCGCCGGCCCATCGGGGAAGCTTCCTGACCCGTCCGATGCGACACCCGATCCTCGCCGAGCCGATCCCCGACACCTCCCCCACCCTCTCCGAGCACTGGGTTGACCTGGAGGCTGGCGAGCGCTGGCAGTCACCGCTGCTGTCCCCGCTGAGCTATGACGGCATGCCGCGCCCAGGCCTGGGCCGGGATCCGCATACCGGCGGGGTCGTACTCATGGACTTCGACAGCGGCGTCTACCACCCCGTCACCGGGGCCGGAGAGGACTGCCACGCCGAGCTCAAGGAGATGGGACGCGATCACGGCCTCGTCCTGCTCACCTGCCGCAGCCGCCCCAACCCGGTGTTCTACCGATTTGTCCACCACTGGTCGATGGTCGTAGACCTGGAGCGCGCACGCGCCTGGAAGCTCGATCAGCTCCCCGAAGCCATCATCAGCCCAACGACCATCCTGGTCAGCGACCGCCAGGAGACACAGGCGGAAGGCTTCACCGGCTTTACCAGCCTCAACCGACTGGAGCTGGAGTAGCGCCACCAGGCACACCAGCCCCGGCACCGACACGCCAACAGGTCTCACAGAGCATGGACCGAAAACCACTCTCCAGGTTCACCATCGCTTCCAGACGGAGACCGCTGCGCCCAGCCATCACGCATCGCGCAGCATGGAGTGGCTTGCGGGATCGGCGCTGATCTCGGTCAGCATGAGACGAGTCGTTCAGCGCAGATGATGTGACCACCCGGGTGCGGTGAGATAGCCGCAGAGAAACCACCCAGGAGGCTGCCATGCCGCTTTCCGCAGACGCCCGCTCTAAAATCCAGAAGGTCATCGACCACAACCGCATTGTCCTGTTCATGAAGGGCAACCGCAGCCAGCCACAGTGTGGCTTCTCGGCACGGGCGGTGGGCATCTTGCTCGATCTCGGCGAAGCGTTCGAGACCGTCGATGTCCTCCGAGATCCCGAGATTCGCAGCGGTATCAAAGACTTCTCGGAGTGGCCGACCATCCCGCAGCTCTACATCGACCAGGAATTCGTCGGGGGAAGCGACATCGTCACCCAGATGGCCTCCAACGGTGAGCTGCACAAGATGCTGGGTCTCTCCTACGCTGAGCCCACCGCACCTGCCATCACCCTGACCGACGCAATGGTCTCCGCACTCAAGGAGTACTCCGCAAGCAGCGGCGGCTTCCCACGCCTGGAGATCTCCCCGCGGTTCGAGTACGGCATCGGCTTCGGACCAAAAGTCGACGGTGACTTCTCGGTCGAGAGCAACGGCATGACCATTCTGGTCGATCGGGGCAGCGCAAAGCGCGCCGACGGCATGACCCTGGACTACCAGCCTGGGTCCGGCGGGGGCGTCATCATCGACAACCCCAACGAGCCCCCCGGTGTCGAGCAGATCGACGTCTTCCAGCTCAAGGAGATGATGACAGCCGGCGGGATCACCCTGTTCGACGTGCGCACCCCCCAGGAGCGTGAGACCGCCATCATCGCCGACGCAATCGCGCTGGATCGCTCGGGCATGGAGAAGCTCGCCGCGTTGGACCGCAGCGCCCCGGTGGCCTTCCACTGCCACCACGGCGTGCGCAGCCAGCAGGCGGCAGAGTACTACCTCAGCCAGGGCTTCAAGACGGTCTACAACGTCTCCGGTGGAATCGATGCCTGGTCCCTAAACATCGACAGCGGCGTCGCACGGTACTGACGGATGCCCTGACGCTGACCTGGGGTTGTTCCTGCGAATGCACACCAAGACACTGCTCGCCATCGGCGTGCTCCTGCTGCCGGCAGGGGCGCTCGGGATCACCACCCAGGTCATCCAGCTCCGCTCTGTAGTTCCCCAGCTCCCAGCCCAGGACTGCAGCGCTGCCAGGAGCGGTGGGCTCGACTTTGCCGAGGGCCGCACCCCTCCGCTGCCACCAGAGGCCCCCTTGGAGCCTCCGGAGGTTCCTGAGTCCACCCCGCCAGACACCCTCCCGACGCTCCTCGGAGCAGACGGCCTTGAGGTCGAGCCCCCCGCCGAGACCGACCCGACGCTGCTCCCGCTGCAGCCCCTGGAGGGCAATCCTCAGGACATCTGGCGTGTGGGCGAGGTGCTGCGCCGAGCAGAGGTCGGAGAGCGGGTTCGGATGACCGTCTTCGGCGCCTCACACACCGGGGGAGACTACTGGACCGGCCACATTCGCCGCGTGATGCAGTCCCGCTACGGAGACGCCGGACACGGCTTCATCCTGCCCGCAGCCCTGTACCGGGGCTTCCGCAACAGCGACATCAACCTCTGCCGAACCGACGGCTGGCGGCCCGACTACGACCGCGCCAAGACCTCCTGGGGAGACCACTACCTGGGCCTCGGGATGTCGGTGAGCAGCAGCAGCGCCGAGGACTTCGGCTGGGTCGAGACCACCCGCAGCAACCCCCACGGCCGGGCCGTCAGCCGGTACCGCATCTTCGGACTCATGCAGCCTGAGGGCGGCACCCTCACCGCCCGGGTCGATCAGGGCCCGCCGCTGTCATTTCCCACCGCAGCAGACGCGCCCGAGCTTCTCCAGGCATGGATTGATGTCGAGCCCGGTGCGCACCGCCTGACCGTCTCGCCGCAGGGCGACGGTGAGGTTCGACTGTTCGGCATCTCCGCAGAGCGCGCGGGACCGGGCGTCATTGTCGATGCCATCGGAATCCGAGGTCGTCAGGCGAAGTCGTGGCTGTCCTGGGACGAGCCGCTGATGGATCAGATGATGACGGCCCTGGATCCCGACCTCGTGGTGCTCGCCTACGGGACCAACGAAGCCGCCGATCCCGACTACACGATGGAGGCCTACACAGCCGATCTGCGCGCAGTGCTGGCGCGCCTCCGTCAGACTCGTCCGCACGCCGCCTGCGTGCTCGTGGGGCCATCGGATCGGGCGATCAAGAAGAGCCGGACGACCCCATGGATCTGGGATCGCACTGAGCCCGTCGCCCAGGTCCAGCGCACAGTCGCCCCAGAGTTTGGCTGCGTGTTCTGGGACTGGCAGCAGGCCACTGGAGGGCCCGGCTCGATGCTCATCTGGCGTCAGTACAGCCCCCGACTCGCCGCTGGGGACTACATCCACTTCACCCCCGATGGCTACACACACTCCGCCGAGCTGTTCATCGCCGCACTCGACGACGCCCGCAGCCTCAGCCTGCCCCCTCGATAGCATCCGGCAGGGACTCTCCGAGGGACTCTCCGAGGGACTCCTCGAAGGTGTCTGGGTCACACTCCTCGGGAAACCAGCCGATCTCCGGGTTCTCCGCGCGCCAGCGGTCGTAAGCATCGAGCAGGAGGTCGGCGAGGACGTCACCGAGGACCTGTCCGCCCGCCCGGGTGATGTGCATGAGATCCGGCGAGGTCAGCCGTGGCTTTGCACGCAGCCACTTCGCGAAGCTGCCCTCCCCGCCCATCGCCTCGCGTGCATCCCAGTACGCGCAGCCCTGCTCCGCCGCGACCGTCTTCTGAAACCGAATCAGCCGCTCGACACCCACCTTGCTGACGATCTGGCCGCGCTTGCGGGTGGCTTGATCGAGAGGGCCGATGAGCAGGCAGGCCGCGTCTGGTGCGCCGTCGCGGATCATGTCCACGACCTGCCCGTAGATGCGCCGGTAGTCCGCGCCATCTCCTGTCTGGACGCTGGGATACGCGATCTCATTGCCGCCGGTCCAGTACACGACCAGGGCCGGGTCTCGCGCAGCAACCTGGCTGGACAGGTGGCGCTTGCGCAGGGTCTTCATCGCCGCAATGCTTGCGCCAGCGATGCCAAAGGTCTCCCAGGTCACCCCCGGACCGGCCGTCTCCAGGGCCGCACCATAGAAGGTGACCGGGCCGTCTCCGGCGGTCTTGATGTACAGCCGCTGGGTGCCCGGAGAGCGCAGCTCGCGGTAGCCATCGGACGTGCCCCCCGAGGCGGTCGCCGCTCCCATTCCGTCTCCGCGAAACGATGCCGAGAAGCTTCCGCCTCCCGGCTGGAGCTGGTAGAAGACCTGGGCACGGGTCAGGGGCTCGGTGGCATCGGGGTGGCTGCCGAGGGCAGAGGAGGTCTCGCCGAGGGCCGTGGAGGCGACCCCCGCCAGTCCGTAGCGCCGGCCAGCCCCCCCACCCGAGACGATCGTGGTGTTGGTCCACTCCCCCTTGACCCACCGGGTGATGTCCGCCCGCAGCGACCAGTACGGATCGACCTGGACCGCGAGGAAGCCGGGGCCACCGTCACCGAATCGGTCCTGCATCCGGCTGCGGACATCCTCGATGACCCGGTCGCTGGCGATGGTGGAGTCTCCCCAGATGAGGGTGCGTGCGATCTCACCGGGCAGATCGTCCTCGACCCGGCTCAGGGAGACAAACCAGGCATCCAGCGCACCAGGCGGCACATCGAGGGGCTCGTGGATGCCTGGACTGCGGTCGGGGAAGACCGAGGGCATCAGGACTGCGCTCTCCTCGGGCTCCTCATCGACGATCACCATCGCGATGCCGTCCGCTGTCTCCTCCACCTGACGGACCACGTCAGGCTGCCACCACAGCCCGATGAGCGGCAGGGGCTCGCCGGACACCCATGGCTTGAGCGAGTCGAGGGCCGGGAGAAGATAGGGAGCCGCGAGCAGCCCGAGCAGGCACCCTGAGAAGGTGAGGAAGCGGGTCAGCTCCTGGCGGTGCTCATCCATTGCTGATGCCTCCCTCTCAGAACCGGTAGTAGATGAACGCGAGCTGATCGCGGGTCCCCATCTGCCAGCATGCCGCCGCAACGAGCGCCGCGATGAGGGCCTGAAGGGCAGGATGGCGTTGGGTAAACCACACCTGGAGGCTGTCGACCCACCGCGTCGGGGTGAAGTGGATGCCGTATCCGAGCAGCAGCAGTCCCCAGGTCAGCGGAGAGAAGCGGGGGAGCAGCAGCTCCATGTCCAGCAGTCGCGTGCAGATCACCGCCGCCCCCGAGAGCGCCTCGGTCCGGAAGAGGATCCGACAGAGCACGACAAAGTGAAAGGTGATCAAGAAGCGCCACAGCCAGCCCCACCACCCACCCGGGACAGGCTCTCCGGGTCGCCGTCCGGTCCGCTGGCGCTGCCAGCGATTGAGTCCGACCGCGGTGCCGTGCAGCACTCCATAGATCACAAAATTCCATGAGGCCCCATGCCACAGGCCGATGGTGACCAGCGTCAGGAGGATGTTTCGGTAGACCTTCCACTCCGCGTCGGTCTTTGATCCGCCCATCGGGTAGTAGATGTAGTCGCGAACCCAATTGGACAGCGTGATGTGCCAGCGACGCCAGAACTCTGCAACGCTGGTCGCCTGGTAGGGGCGCCGAAAGTTCTCCGGCAGCCGCAGGCCGAACAGCAGCGCGCTGCCGATGGCGATGTCGGTGTAGGCAGAGAAGTCGTAGTAGATCTGCAAGGTGTAGGCGTACAGGGCGATGAGGACCTCAAGCCCCCCATACAGCTCGGGCTCCGCGAACACCGGATCGACCATCGCGGCCTTGATGACATCGGCGATGAGCAGCTTCTTGAGCATGCCCTTCGTGATCCGAAACAGCCCCTCCCCGACCATGCCCCCCTTGAGGAGCGGAAGCGTCTTGAGCTGGGGAAGCAGCTCAGGAGCACGAACAATTGGCCCCGCGACGAGCTGCGGAAAGAACGCCAGGAAGGTCACCAGCCGCCCCAGGCCCGGCTCGACCGGCCCCCCACGACGCGCATCGACGGTGTAGGCGACCGCCTGGAAGGTGAAGAAGCTGATGCCCACCGGGAGCACGAGCCCGACCGACGGCAGGGCCAGCGGGATGCCCACCCAGCCCAGGATCTCCTCCACATTCCAGGCCAGCCAGTCCCAGTACTTGAAGATGAACAGCGGGGTGAACAGGATCCCCAGGAGCGCTGCGGTCCCCACTCCCTGGGCCCGTCCAGCAGCGAAGAGGCGTCCGGCCAGCCAGGCGACCCCGGAGACCAGCAGCAGCGCCGGCAGGTAGGTGAGATCCCAGCTCGCATAGAAGACCAGCGAGGCCACCCCGAGCACCATCAGCCGGTACCGCTGCGGCGCGCTCCAGTACGCCGCGACGACGACCAGGAGGAAGATCAGGTAGTCGAGAGTCGGGAAAAGCACGGCTTAGAGAGAGAGATCCTGCTCATAGAGGACGGAGCCATCATCGCCGATGAAGGACACCGAGACCACACCAGTGCCCGGATCGCAGGAGAACCGGGTGTGGTTCCACTCCGCAAACAGGATCGGATACTGCTCTCGGTTGACCACCAGGTCTGCGGCGATGTTCAGGAAGCTTCCGCCCGGCCCCGCCAGGACCTCGTGCTGGTCAGCAGCGACCCCGCCGTCGGGATCCACCTGACTCAGCGCGCCCCAGTGGAGGTCACCAGAGACCCAGAGCACACCCTGAATGTCGGCCGCGTGGGTGAGGATCTCCGCGCGCTGCTCCGGGAAGCCACTCCAGCGGTCGTCCTCGGCCAGCATGCCAATGGCATCGTAGAAGTCGGTGATCGGCACGGAGTTGAGGATGATCTTGAACCGAGCAGTGCTCGCCGAGAGCTCCGCCTTCAGCCAGTCCAGCTGCGCGCGAGAGAGGTACACCCCGTCCGCCGCAGACCGCTCCGCACGACACTCCAGGACAAACACATCCAGCGTGTCGCCCCAGGACAGCTTGCGCCAGATTCCAGCCAATCCCTGCCCTGTCCGGTGGGGAAGCGCACGGCCAAACCAGTCGAGCGCGTTCTGAAACCGCTCCTCGATTCCTGCGTCTTGCCATGACCAGTTGTTGTCGACCTCATGATCGTCCCAGGTCACGATGAGCCCTGTGCTCTGACACAGGTCGCGCATCCCGCCAGTGCTCATCGCGGCATCCCAGTGCCACTGGTAGTCGGCCGCTGTCGTTGAGCCGTCGGCATAGACCGTGTCGCCGAGGAAGCAGAAGAAGTCGTACCGCTCAGCGGCCGCCTGGCTCAGTGATGGCCAGGGCGTGTTCCCGCCGAGGCAGGAGGTCGCCCCAAACACCACGACCCGTGCGTCTCCGTCCGCCAGCGCGGTCCGAAAGCGGGCCGGAGCAGACCGTGCGCCGCCGGGCTCATAGAACACCACGCTCCAGGCGGTGTCAGGCGAGAGGTCGGTCAGCTCGATCTGGAGGTGACCGTCCTGAGGGGTCAGACCGTCCTCGCGATCGACCTCGCGCCACTCCCCATCGCTCCCCTGCATGACCACCAGGGTCAGCGACTTCGCGGTGGTCTCGACGGAGAGGAGCGCACCGGAGTCAGTGGCATCTCCGACCTGCACGCCCCACGGGAACACGCTGTCATCCTCCGTCCCATCCGGTGCCCAGGGATCGGGCTCTGGATCACGGACCGGGGTGGTCTCGGAGGCTGTGCCGGTGTCGCTGCTGCGCCCACAGGCGGGCAGCAGGCTGGCGGCGGAGAGAGAGAGCAGGACAGTTCGACGGGAAGGTTGCTTCATCGCCGCTCGGTATATCCCGCTACTCTCGAAACCTGTCGTCATCACCGACAAACGACACCGACAGCCCCATGGGACACGGCCCCCTGGCCCTCTCGAGACAGGGCATCCAGCGCATGGCCGACGAAGCGACAGACCGCGCTCTCCAGTCGCGTCGAGCCGGTCTGGTGGAGCCCCCGGTAATGCTGTGGTTGGTCTCGAACAAGACCGCCGCACGATCTGATGTGCCCTGGAGATGGCCGCCCGGCGGACACTCGAGTCAGCATGCGAGCCTGGTGCGCAGGGCGCGTCTGCTCGCTGGCGTCGTGGTCGGTCAGGGTGAGCCCTGGGAGCCTCTGCGCGACCTCGGCGCACCCACCGCTTCTCGCCTCTGCTGTGCTGCTGTCGCAGCATGCGGTCCTCACCGGACCAATCGTCAGAGACTCTCCGTCGCGTCTGGGCTCGCTGACCTGCGCCGGGATCGCGCCGCTCAGCATGGGTGACCTGGGCGGCATCGTGGATGCTGCTGGGGTACCGATGATGTGGAAGGCAGAAGTGCTTGGCAGGGTAGGCTCTCGACGGGGTACTGGTCTCATGCAAAGGACTCGGATGAGTGCTTGGCTGGTCGGGAGCCATCATCGATGGCGGTCGCACCCTACCGAGCACTTACAGTGCCTTCCGCGGCACCTCGCCGCAGTCAATGCTGCCACCTGGAAGCTCCAGGGGGATCGAGCAACGGAGCATCGATGACGACTGAAGATCCAAGAGAAGCGCGCCGCCGGAAGCTCGCGCGGACACTCGACAACCTCCGCGACGACATCGCTGATCTCAAGGGAGAGATCACCTTCTCTGAGCTTGTCGAGGATGTCTCTGAGGCCACAGCATCCCTGCCAGATCTCACCGAGGAGCTCAAGCGGCTGCGCAGCCGCGGCTATGCGTTCCGGGGAGATCTGGAGGAGACCCTGGCGGAGGCGCGCTCTTCTGCGGAGTCGGTGATGACCGCGCTGCGGCGCGAGATCGATCAGGTCGACAACCGTCTCCAGCGGGAGGTCTCCAGGCTGTCTCGCGATGCTGCCGAGATCACCGGAAATCCCCTCCGCAACGCAGACAGCATTGAGTCTCTGGAGTCAACGGTTCGCGGTGTGAAGTCCGAGGTCAGCGCGACCACCGATCGCCTGGAGGCGCACAGCAGCCCCCTGCTGAAGTCGATCTCTGACCTGAAGGGCAAGGTCAAGGACCTCCACTGGACCCTCGATCAGTTCGACTCCGCCACCTTCAAGATGGCCCCAGAGGAGCGCCCCATCGCCGCCGCAGAGGCCATCTGGGAGGATGCCCCGAATTCCGACAAGCCAGCTGGGATGCTGATGTTCACCGATCATCGGGTTCGGTTCGAGCAGAAGGAAGAGCGGGTAACGAAGCGCAAGTTCTTCGTGTTCACTGCAGAGAAAGAGAGCCTCCAGGAGCTCATGATCGACGAGCCCGTCGGCCACCTCCTCGACTCGGTCGACTCCACCCGAGGCTGGGTCATGAAGGATCAGCTCCTGACCTTCTCGTGGTCCAAGAAAGCCAAGGCGCCCGCCACCACCACCTTCGAGATCACCAGCGGCTCCGCAGCCGACTGGGATGGTGTGGTCGAGCTGATCCGCTCCGGCGATCTGGGAAGCTATCAGGCCGAGGCCGCCGCAACCTCACAGCCACAGGGCATTGCCGGCGGTGCTCCCGCAGGGGCGGCCGCACACAAGGTCGTCTGGCCGGAGAAGTGCGTCGGCTGTGATGCACCGCTGGAGGCACCAGTCAAGGGACAGACCGCCCTCATCTGCCCCTACTGCGGCACCAACCATCCGGTGCAGTACCTCACCTGATGCCGCTCAGCGGGTCCAGTCTGCGGAGCCGTTGGGGGTCTCCCAGAGGCGAATCCGGGTCACGGTGACGCCGGTGTCCGCGAGAAGCTCCTGGGCCACCCGGGCCAGCTCCGCGACCACGTTCTCGGCGGTCGGGGGATCATCGAGCCAGTAGACCGGCCTTCCGTGCGCAGCATTGGATGCCGCGATGGCCTGCACCGCCGGGTCTGGATCGTCGCGCATGAGGATGGCGGTGTGGTCCCAGTGGTCATCCACCCAGCCGCCCACCTTCTGCTTGACGACCCCGAAGTCAATCACCCGACCGCGATCATCGAGCTGCTCGATGTGGCAGGTGATCTCTGCGGCATAGCGGTGGCCATGGAAGGCCCGACACTTGCTCTCGTGGAGCGGAATGCGGTGCATCGAGTCCCACTCGATCCGACGGGTGCAGGTAATCATCCGGTGCGTCCGGGGTATGCGGCCAGAGCCTCGCCGAGGATCTCGACCGCGCGGCGCAGCTTCGCAGGCTTCAGAACCGCTGCGAGTCGAATCTCATCCTGACCGCTGGCGGGGTCGGCATAGAAGCCGCCGCCGGGGGCAACCACGACGCTCTGTCCTGAGGAACGAAAGTCGGTCACGAGGAACCGAGCGAAGGCCTCAGAGCTGTCCACGGGCAGCCGGGCCATCGTATAGAACGCCCCCTCAGGACGGTGGCTCTGCACATCGGGCAGCGCCGCGAGGGCATCCGACATCACCGCGACGCGCGCTCGCCAGGTGGCCCGAACGGACTCGTAGTACGACTCCGGCAGCGCCAGGGCAGCCATCGCTGCATGCTGTGCGAGGAGCTGAGGGCCGAGCCGGGCCTGACCGAGACGCTCGACCTTCTCCATCAGGGCCATGTTGCGGCTGATGAGCATGCCCAGCCGCAGCCCGCAGGCCGACCAGGTCTTCGACATCGAGTCGATCACCACCACATGCTCTGCCGCCCAGGGCAGCTCCAGGGCTGAGGTCGGCGGAGACTCGAACCAGATCCGACGGTAGACCTCATCGGCCACCACCCAGATCCCCCGCGCGATGCACCAGCGGATCACCCGCTCGACCTCGGCTCGGGCATAGACTGCGCCGGTGGGGTTGCAGGGATTTGAGAACACCAGCGCTCGGGTCTTGTCGGTGAACGCGGCGTCCAGTTCTGCGTTCGAGGGCAGCGCGAAGCCATCCTCCAGCCGGGTTCGGATGGATCGGACCGTCGCACCCGCGACCGTCGCGAAGCCGTTGTAGTTGGTGTAGTAGGGCTCAGGGACCAGGATCTCATCGCCGGGATCACACATCGCGGTGAACGCAAACAACAGCGCCTCGCTACCACCAGTGGTAATCGCGACATGCTCGGCGGTCAGCTGCGGACACCATGCGCTGTGGTATCGAGCGCCCGCAGCACGGCACTCCAGCGACCCGGAGGCCGGACCATAGGCGATGACATCGGGCCGCCAGGAGGCAATGGCATCAAGCATCGGTGCGGGAGTGGCGACGTCGGGCTGGCCGATGTTGATTCGAAAGAAGTCCACATCCCGCTGCTGACGAACCGTGATGTCGAGCTTTCGAATTGCGCTCTCTTGGAGCACGCCGGCGCGGTCTGAGATCCTGGGCATCCATACCTCCTGACAGTGGAGTGCTGATATCCCATCTCCAGGCCAAGTGATCGGTGAGAACACCGCCAGCGAGATCGCAGTTCTGCTACAAGCATGTGATGTGGCTTGTCCCCCTCTCTGCGCTCTCCATGCTCCCCTCACCAGAGCACCACCAGCTCTCGATCGGCCCCTATGTCGCTGCGGTCCAGTCTGGTCCCGTTCCGATTCCCGACCGGTCCACGGCATCGCTCCAGGGGGTAGAGCTCTCCTACCTTCGCTTCAGCGAGGAGGACTCTGAGAAGGGCAGCCTGCTCAGCGGCAGATTCGCCAACAACACGGAGGCGTTCTCCGCCCGCATCGGCATTGATCAGGCCGGCTACATCAAGCTCGACAGGCTCCAGGCGGACTCAATGCTCGCCAGCGTCCGCGTCCGCCGCAACCTGGGAGACCGGCTCGATCTCAGCATCATCGGCGGGCACTGGATCGGATCCAGGCGGCTCGCCGAGGGCCCTCGCTATCGCCTCACGGCGCTGGTGCCCTCCAACCTCACCCTCCTCGGGCTCTCGAACACCGACCAGGACGATGACGAGAAGCTGAAGTACTACATCTCCATCGGCAGCGGCCTCGGCGGCGAGTTCATCGGTCAGGTGGTCGGGCCAATCGGTGTATACGGACGGGTCCTCATCAAGTCGACCGCTCAGAACCGCCACCGTCGAGACGAGAGAAACACCGTCCGCAATGAGGTGATGCTCGAGCCTCAGCTCGGGCTGAGCTACCTCGGCACCGGGGGCACGCTCATCCTCTCAGGCTGGGGAGAGGTCACGACCCAGTGGGAGCCCCGCGACAGCGACGGTCGCTCTGGAGTTGACCGGCAGTACATTGCCGGCGGGCTTCGGCTGAGCGGACGCCTGGGGATGGGCGGAGCCCCTGAAGTCGATGACCCCATCCATGCCAGCCTGTGAAATGACCTGCGGCGGGAGCCAGACGGCACGTGCTGAGCCTCAGGGGGCAAGCCCTGCGCACGCTGCCAGTGCTTACTCTCCGCGCAGGAGCCGATCGGCGAGATAGTCCCGGGCATCATCATCGATGGGCAGCGCGCGGATCTTCTCTCCGGCGGCGTCGATGTTGTAGGGAACCCGGCGAAACCGGAGCTCGTCGCCATTGTAGAGTGCGTATGCAGCCTCAGGACGACCATCCCGGGGCTGCCCGACGCTGCCGGGGTTGATGATCACCGGGCTCTCTGAGAGGCCCTCGATCCTGAGGGTGGTGTCTGGGACGAAGAAGATGGCCTGCGGTCCGACGAAGCTCAGGCGGCGATCCCAGGGCAGCAGCTTGAGCAGTCGCCGCTCGGCATACGGGAGGAGGACGGCAGGAACGTGGGTGTGTCCACAGAAGCAATGCCGTGCCTGACTCGCGGCGAGGATCTGCGCAAGGCGTTGATCGATCTGGTCATTGAATGCAAGGTAGTAGCTTGAGTGTCCCGGCCAAACGTACTCCAGGACCGGATCGCGAGGAGAGGCATGCACCAGGTGGACATCGTCGACGATGCGCTCGCAGGCATCTGGAAAGACGGCACCATCAACGAGCTGCTGCCAGGCCTCGCAAGAGGCGAGCTGCTCTCGGGTCCAGGCCAGACCGGCTCCCGCTGGACCGCTCATGCCCTCCTCGCCGTGCAGGACCGCTTTCTCGTGGTTCCCCAGCAGGATGATGTCCGCGATCGAAGTGATCCGCTCGATCACCGCCACCGCAGCCGCGCCGTAGTTGACGGAGTCACCGAGGACGACGATCTTATCCGCCCCCTGAAGCTCTACATCACGCAGCACAGCGTCGAGGGCATCGATGTTCCCATGGATGTCGGTGAGGATTGCCCAGGTCTCGCTCAATGCCGCTCCTGATCGTTGCTCACCATAGCGTACAATAAAGACACGCTGCCCGTTTCGAGCCCCACGGACCGTCACCGAAATGAAACATGATGGGCGGAGAAGTCGTGTGGCTGTTGTTGCGCATTTACGGCACCAAATCTGTTCTCTAAACTGAACAAAGCAGTCCATCGACGATGTGCATCGCTCTGCCTCCTCGGCCCATCGACGTGCGCCACAGGCTGCCCAGGAAGGTCTACACACAGCCACTCGGTCGCCGCCTACAGGCGCCCTGTCGAGCCGAGCAGGTGACGGAGACCGCTGGGGTCACGCTGCGGGTGCGTCGCTGCTGTGGCCCGGCTGGTCCGACGAAGACGGACTCCTGCTTCTCCCACTCGTCATGACAAGCCGCTCATCCAGCGCTCGGACTGCTGCCGATGCACCGCGCTCAGCGGCGCTGGCTTTACCCTGCCGGAGGCGCTGGATCCGGCGCGTGTCCCCTCGCTGAGGCTCTACAGCGCCCCGCTCGTGTGGCGACCACCGTCTCATGCTCTGGTCGCTGGACCCACCCAAGCGGCATGGTAGGCCGCCTTAGACGCGGCGGTCCAATCTGAACATCAGTTCAGCAATCACCCGGCTGCTGGCATCGGGAATCCCCACCCCGCTTCAGCCGGTTAGCAAGGCGACATGGCAACAGATCAGATCAAGGTCATCGGTGCGCGAGAGCACAACCTCAAGGGGGTCTCCGTAGACCTCCCGCGAGACTCGCTCGTGGTCATCACCGGGCTGTCCGGCAGCGGAAAGAGCAGCCTGGCGTTCGACACCATCTATCAGGAAGGTCAGCGGCGGTTCATGGAGTCGCTGTCTGCCTACGCCCGGCAATTTCTGGGTCAGATGACCCGCCCCCAGGTCGAGCGGGTCGATGGGCTCTCCCCGACCCTCTGCATCGATCAGAAGACCGTCAACCGCAACCCGCGCTCCACGGTCGGCACGGTCACCGAGATCCTCGACCACCTCCGGCTGCTCCTCGCCCGCCTGGGTACCCCCCGCTGTCCGATCTGCCTGGAGACCATCCAGTCTCTCGCACCCGGCCAGATCGCCGACCACCTCACCCGGCTCGCGCTCGGCAAGCGCCTGATCGTGATGGCGCCGGTGGTCGTTGATCGGAAGGGGGAGTACCGCAAGGAGCTGGCGGAGGCGCTGGCCAGCGGCTTCCTTCGCGCCCGCATCGACGGCGAGATGTGCTCCCTAGAAGACGACATCACCCTTGCCCGGTATGAAAAGCACACCATCGAGCTGGTCACCGATCGCATCAGCGTGCGCCCAGAGGTTCGCCCTCGGCTCGTCGAAGCCATCGAGCGCTCCCTGGCGCTGTCGGACGGTGTGGTCACCGTGCTGCTCGATGGTGTCCACCGCACCTTCTCCTCTCGTCGTGCCTGCCCGACCCACGGCGTCTCGATCCCAGAGATGGAGCCGCGGCTGTTCTCGTTCAACGCCCCACAGGGCATGTGCACAGACTGCTCAGGGATCGGCTGGCTGGAGGACTTCGACATCGATCTCCTCATCGATCCAGACGCAAAACCCCACCTCGCCCTGCGCCTGCTCCAGGAGACCGAGCGGGTGCCGTTCTCCTCGCTGAGCCGGGACGTGGTCAAGAGCGTCTGCCGGAAGCTGAAGATCTCGCTCCGCACCCCGTGGAGAGACCTCACCGACACCCAGCAGCGTGCGCTGCTGCTGGGCGCGGACGTGAAGTACACGGTCAAGCGACAGAGCGAGAGCGGACGGACCTCCGTCAGCACCCGCACCTGGAAGGGCTTCATGGGCGCGGTGCGGCACGTCTGGCACTTCACCCACCTCAAGCGACTCACCGCCTACCGTCGGCGGGTCTCCTGCCCCGGCTGTGCTGGCAAGCGACTCAACCCGATCGCCCTCGCTGTGGACTTCCGCGGCCAGAACATCGCCACCCTCTCGGCGATGAACATCGACGACGCCGATGCCTTCTTTGCCAGTGTCGACCTCTCGAAGAGCGAGGCCCTGATCGGCGCGCCGATTCTCCGCGAGATCCGAGGGCGGCTGGCCTTCCTCAACCAGGTCGGTCTCTCCTACCTCTCCCTCAACCGCACCGCGCGCTCGCTGTCCGGTGGAGAGTCTCAGCGCATCCGACTCGCCGGACAGGTCGGCGCTGGGCTTCAGGGCGTGACCTATGTGCTCGATGAGCCCAGCATCGGTCTGCACAGCCGAGATCAGTCGCGGCTGCTGGATGCACTCGAGGCGCTGCGGGACAAGGGCAACACCGTCCTGGTTGTCGAGCACGACACCGCGACGATGGCCCGAGCGGACTACCTCGTCGAGGTCGGCCCCGGCGCGGGCCGAGAGGGTGGCTACATCACCGCCGCCGGAACGCCCCGGCGCTTCCTGCGCAGCAAGGCCCTCACCGCACGCTACCTCCGTGGAGAAGAGCGCATCCCAATGCCCGCAGTGCGCCGCGAGGGCAGCGGGAAGTCTCTGGTGGTTCGCGGGGCAAGAGAGAACAATCTCCGCGGCGTCGATCTCACCCTTCCGCTTGGTGTCCTGACCGTGGTCACAGGCGTCTCCGGCAGCGGAAAGTCTACCCTCGTCACCCAGGTCCTCGCCCGCGCCATGGCGATGGCGCTCAACGGCGCCACTGCCCGCCCTGGTGCCCACGATGCACTGGAGGGCGTCGCGCTTCTCGACAAGCTCGTCGAGATCGATCAGTCTCCCATCGGCCGCACTCCCCGCTCCAACCCGGTGACCTACACCAAAGCCTGGGAGCCGATCCGCACCCTGTTTGCCGCCACGCCGGAGTCTCGTCGTCGGGGCTACACCAAGAGCCGGTTCTCGTTCAATGTCGACCCCGAGCGCGGCGGCGGGCGCTGCGAGGAGTGCAGCGGTGCGGGCGTGCGGATCATCGAGATGCAGTTCCTCGCGGACGTTCAGGTTCCCTGTGAGAGCTGCGGTGGAAAGCGGTTTGATCCAGAGACCTTGGAGATTCGCTACAAGGGCAAGACCATCTCCGAGATCCTGGAGCTGACCGTGGAGCAGGGCGCGGCGTTCTTCTCCAACCACAAGAAGATCCACCGCATCCTCTCGACCCTCGCCAGCGTCGGGCTGACCTACATCTCCCTGGGTCAGCCCTCGACCACCCTCTCCGGCGGCGAGGCCCAGCGCATCAAGCTCGCCAGCGAGCTGCACCGGCCAGCCACCGGGCAGACCCTCTACATCCTCGACGAGCCCACCACCGGCCTGCACATGGCCGATGTCCGGCGGCTGCTGGGTGCGGTGAACAAGCTGGTCGAGGCCGGCAACACCGTGGTCATCATCGAGCACAACACCGACGTCATCAAGTGCGCCGACCACATCGTCGATCTCGGTCCAGAAGGCGGGGTCGGCGGCGGACTCATCGTTGCCGCCGGTACCCCCGAGCATGTCGCGAGCCAGGACTCTCCGACGGGCCGGATGCTGACGGCGGTCCTCGCTGCCGAGCGTGCGGATCCCAGCACCTCGGCGCCAGCCTTCCCGCTGTCCACACGTCGGCGCAAGAAGCGCCCGGTCGACATCCAGCTGCGCGGGGTCTCCACCCACAACCTCCAGGGCATCGACGTCGACATCCCACGGGGTGCGATGACCGTGATCACGGGACCATCCGGCAGCGGCAAGACCTCTCTGGCCTTCGACACCCTCTTCTCCGAGGGGCAGCGCCGGTACGTCGAGAGCCTGTCCACGTATGCCCGGCGGTTCCTCGGACGCCTCCAGCGGGCTCCGGTCGAGTCCGCCGAGGGCCTGGCTCCCGCCATCGCCATCGACCAGCGCAACGGCGGGCACAACCCGCGCTCCACCGTCGCCACCGTCACCGAGATCTACGACACCTACCGCTTGCTGTATGCCCGCATCGGTCACCCCCACTGCCCCCACTGCGCGCGTCCCATCGCCGCGCGTCCTCCCGCAGCAGCGGCCCGCTTTCTCAAAGCACACAGCGGCTCCGGCTGGCTTGTCGCTGATCTCTCCGGAGAGCGCCTCGCCAGCGAGCTGACCCGAGAGGGCTTCGCGCGGGTGCTGGTGGCGGGCAAGGAGGTCGAGCTGACCGACCCGGCGGAGACCCTCACGGATCCCGTCCTGGTCATCGACCGCATCAACCCGGCTCGCTCCAGCCTCGTCCGCCTCTCCGAGTCCATCTCCACGGCCTACGCCTTCGGCCGCAACCACGCCCGGTTCATCCCCCGACGCGGCGGCGAGATCATCAAGCTGTCGCGCGCACCAGAGTGCCCCGAGCACGGACCGGTGCTGCCAGAGGAGCTGACTCCGCGACACTTCTCGTTCAACTCTCACCTCGGTGCCTGCCCCGACTGCAGCGGACTCGGCCGCCGAGAGACCGTCGATCCGGCGCTGCTGTTTCCCGATCCAGCAGGCAGCTTCTTCAAGGCCATGGACGGACGCGTGGCCGCAGCCCTGTCGCGTGGCCCGCGCATCGCCGCGCAGGTCAAGGCGGTGTTTGCCCGCTTCGATGCCGATCCAGAGATGCCGACCACAGCGTACAGCCGGCCGCTGCGTCGGGCGCTGCTCCATGGACTCAAGGAGCCGCTCTTCATTCGGTACCGGCGACGGTGGGGAAGCACGACCACGGTCATCGAGGAGGACCGCATCTGGCCAGGGGTCGTCGGCATCATCGAGGGCTGGAAGGGTCGAGCGTCCTGGCTGCTCAATGTCGCCACCTGCCCGGCCTGCGACGGCGATCGCCTCCAGCCCGCGCTGCTCAGCGTTCGCATCGGCGACCGCCCCGGAGCGCCCCCCGGCCTCTCCATCTCAGATGCCTGCGCCCTGACCATCTCCGATGCGCTCTCGTTCTGGAGCCGCTTGTCTCTGACGGACGAGGAGAGCACCATCGCGGAGCAGGCGCTCAAGGAGCTTACCGCCCGGCTCACCTTCCTCCAGGATGTCGGGCTGGCGTACCTCACCCTCGATCGATCTGCGGGAACGCTCTCTGGCGGCGAGTCTCAGCGCATTCGGCTCGCCACACAGCTCGGCTCTCGGCTCACCGGCACCATCTACGTGCTCGATGAGCCCACCACTGGCCTCCACCAGCGCGACACCGCGCGCCTCCTGGACACCCTCGAGGGCCTCCGAGAGCTGGGCAACACCCTGGTCGTCGTCGAGCACGATCCCGAGGTCATGCTGCGCGCAGATCGAATCATCGACATGGGCCCTGGGGCCGGTGAGCACGGCGGACGGGTCATCGCACAGGGCGCACCAGATGCGCTCGGCGACAGCCTCACCGGCCGCTACCTCTCTGGTGCCGCGACCATCCCCACGCCCACCACCCGCCGCAAGCCCCAGGGGTGGATGACCTCAACGCCCTCCACCCTCCACAACCTTCGGTCAGCCACCGCACGGTTTCCACGCGGCTGCTTTACCGCAGTCACGGGCGTCTCTGGCAGCGGAAAGTCCACCCTGGTCATGGACTCCCTGCGACCACAGCTCGAGGCCGCCATCGCAAAGGGCGGCCGAAAGGCACTGCGGATCAAGGGACGTGGAAACCGACCGCGAAAGTTGGTCGTCATCGATCAGAAGCCGATCGGACGAACCCCGCGCAGCACACCGCTGACCTACTGCGGTCTGCTCACCCCGCTGCGCACCCTGTTCTCCCAGGTCCCGCTCGCCCGGCGCCGGGGGTACAAGCCGGGGCGATTCTCCTTCAATGTCGCAGCGGGCCGCTGCTCGCACTGTGAGGGACGGGGTGCAGTCCTCGTCGAGATGCACTTCCTGTCCGATGTCTGGATCCCCTGCGAGCTGTGCGGCGGACGGCGCTACAACGCCGAGACGATGCAGATCCGCTACAAGGGCGTCTCCATTGCTGATGTCCTCGACATGACCGCCGAAGAGGCCCGAGGGATCTTCACCAACCAGAAGAAGATCAACCGCACGCTGACCGCGATGTGCGACGTGGGGCTCGGCTACCTTCGGCTCGGCCAGCCCGCCACAACCCTCTCCGGCGGCGAAGCGCAGCGGCTCAAGCTCGCCAGCGAGCTGTCCATCGGCGCGCGGGCCCCAGAGACCTGCTTCCTGCTCGATGAGCCCACCACCGGACTTCACTTCTCAGACGTCGAGAAGCTGCTGGTTGTTCTGCACCGTCTGGTGGATGCCGGGCACATGGTCGTGGTCATTGAGCACCACCTCGACGTCATCAAGAACGCCGACCACATCATCGACATGGGGCCCGAGGGAGGTGCGGAGGGCGGACAGGTCATCGCAACCGGAACGCCAGAGCAGCTCATCCTCGGCGCAGAGAAGACCGGCAGCTGGACCGCGCGCGCCCTGCGAGGTGCCGCCTCAGCCTAAGAGCAGCAGCCCGCCCGGCGGGGCAGACGTGTCTCCTGCGATGAGCTGCTTGAACAGCCCGAGCGGCTGACGGCTCTCGTCGGTGAACGCGCGGTGGAGGAAGTGAACCGGCATCACCATCAGCGCCTGATCTGGCGAGGTGACCGCTGGCCCCTCCGCGCCGGACTCCAGGGTGACGTAGGCCCACGACCAGCCCGCCACACGGCACAGCTCGTCTCCCCACAGCACCCCGAGATCGGTGGCGAGCTCATCCTTCGGGCGGGGCACGGGTCGCCCTGCCCGGACGGCATCGACCACGATGTTCAGGCCCGCAATCAGGAAGTCGGCGTCCTCCCCCTGAACCGGGATCAGCGACAGCGCAGCGGCAAACCGCTCGGTCAGCTCGGCCTCTTCCTCCGGAGTCAGGGGCCTGACTACGGGCACGAGGCACTCAAAGAGAACGGGTGGTCCTCGTCTCCATCGACGACGACAATGTAGCGGGTCTGGGTGTTGCTCCAGACATCGACGGTGCTGCTGCCGGACTCGCACTCGAGGATCGAGACACCGGTATAGGGACAAACCGTCTCATCCGCCCACGCCATCGCGAACAGCTGGAGATCACCACAGGGGGTGGCGAGGTCGAAGGTGACCGTCCCTGTGCCCGGGTGGGTGAACGCATAGACTCGCTCGCTGCCGCTCCAGTCGTCGTCGCTGCTGGGGATGCAGTACCACGGCTGGTAGTCAGAGCCCTGGAGCATCGACATCCCGCCCTCAGTGGTGGCGGTGATCGTCTCGTCGCACAGCAGCTCACCGCTGAGGCAGTCCGGGCCAACGATCTCTTCAGGCAGGACATCCTCACAGTCCTCGGCCTCGATGGCATCTTCGCTGCTGGTGTTTGCAGAGCCGAATGAGAACGAGCCATCATCGCAGCCGGTGAGCACCAGCAGCATCAGGGACATGTCACGCTCAGCGCGAAGATGTCGCTGACAGGCTTCGGCCCGTCGACGACAATGAGGTAGTTGGATACTGAATTGTCGAAGATGCTCACCGTCCCACCGCCGCTGCCCTTGGCGACATCACAATTCAGGGTGTTGCTCTCGGTGGGACAGGTCTGGTCGGTGACCCAGTACTCCCACTGGAAGGAGAACAGGTCGAGATCTGCGCAGGGCGAGTCCAGCTCGACGGTGACGGTTCCGGTGCCGGGGTGGCGGAAGTGGTAGATGCGCTCGGAGCCAGAGTAGTCGCCCTCTGGGAAGACGTAGCAGTACCAGGAGGCATACTCCTCGTCGGTCATGACCCTGGTGCCGGCCTCTGTGGTGTCGATGAGGCGCTCACCGCAGGAGATCTGCTGCTTGACGCACTCTCCCGGTGCAGGGACCGGCGGAACCGGCTGCTCGCAGTCGAGCGCATTGCCGTCGCTGCTGGTGTCGTCTCCCCCGATGGTGTCGACAGAGTCTCCGTCAGACGGGGTTGTGTCTGGCCCCTCAGTCTCTGCGCCGGGCTGAGCGGTGTCGGAGTATGAGTCCGGGGGAGCATTGAAGATTGAGCAGCCGCTCAGGACTGCCAGCAAGATTACGCGCATCATCAGCGCCTCCGGCCCTGAGCATAGCCGCTCTGATGGGCTGCTGTGCTAGGCAACGACCTCACGACCAGACTCAACGAGGTGGGCGTACTGTCCTCCCTCCGCCATCAGCTCTGCGTGGCTGCCCAGCTCGACGATCTCACCGCCGGACATCACCGCGATGCGGTCGGCATGCTGAATCGTCGAGAGGCGGTGGGCGATGACGATGACGGTCTTCGCGGACAGGATTCGGGCGATGGCATCCTGGATGAGGGACTCGGTGATCGAGTCGACCGAGGCAGTGGCCTCGTCGAGGATGATCAAGGCCGGGTCGTGCGCCATGGTTCGCGAGAAGGTCAGCAGTTGCCCCTCTCCTACGCTCAGGTCTGCCCCGCGCTCTCGGAGCAGATGCTCCCAGCCCAGGCGCTTCACGAAAGCATCAGCATGGACCAGCGCGCTGGCGTCCTCTCGACGGGCCTGGTCGATGTCGGGGTTGTCGAGATCCACGTTGAACTGGAGGGTGTCGGAGAAGATCTGGATGTCCTGACGGACGGCAGCGACCTGCCGACGCAGCTGGTGGGGGTCGAGCTCTGACAGCTCGATGCCGTCAAGCTTGATGGATCCCTCGTAGCCCTCATAGGACTTGTCGAGCAGTCGGGTCAGGGTGGTCTTTCCGCTCCCAGAAGCACCGACAACCGCAATCACCTCTCCGGGGGCGACCTCTAAGCTGAGGCCCTTGAGGACCTCCGGCACATCCTCCCGGTAGCGAAAGCGCAGGTCTTGGATGGAGAGCTGACCGGCGATCCTGCCGACGGGCTTCTCACCGGAGATCGCCACCTCGGCATCGTCGAGCAAGCCAAAGATCTTGGTGAGGGCCGCCACGGCGCGCTGGATGACTGCGATCTTGCCCGACAGCTCTCTCAGCGGGGCAAACAGTCGACCGAGGTAGTCGATGAACGCCATCAAGAGGCCCGCCGAGACGGCCTCCGTGGGTCCGATCGACAGGCCCACGGCGCCAGCGCCGAACCACAGCATCACCGCAATGAACACACTTCCGATGCCGTCAACAAGGGCATACATGAAGGCGTCGTAGATGTTCGAGGTCGAGCAGGCATCGCGGAACCGGCTGTTGAGGACATCGAACCGCTTCAGGGTCCGCTCCTCGTCAGAGTACAGCTGGATGATCTGCACCCCGTCGATGCGCTCGGCGAGGAACGCATTGACCGCTGCGATGGCGACGCGGATCTCCAGAAACAGCACCTTCAGCTTGCGGCGGAGCATCTCCAGCAGCACAAACAGGAGCGGTGAGAGCACCAGCATCGCGGCAGTCAGATCGGCGTCGAGCCAGAACATCGCAGCGAGGATGCCGCCGATGGTGAGCAGGTCGAGCACGATCGTGACCGACCCCGCAGACAGCGCCTCGCCGAGGGAGTCGATGTCGCTGGTGAGGCGGGTGAGCAGCATCCCAGCTGGGCGGTGATCGAAGAAAGACTGAGGCCGTCCGAGCAGATCGCTGTAGAGAGAGCCCCGCAGCCGAACCAGGGTCCGCGCGCCCCCCCAGGACAGCGCCAGGGAGTACAGCGCCCGGAGGAAGTACGCTGCGATGACGGCGCCGAGGTAGAGCCAGGCGATGTCCGAGAGCCCGTCGAGGACCTCCGGCACGATGTGCTCGTCGATCGCACGCTTGAGCAGCCAGGGCTGGGCGAGGCTGGCGAGTGCGACCAGCGGCGTGACCACCAGGGCGATGCCGAATGCCCAGAGGTCGGGCTTGATGTAGGGCCAGAGGCGAGCGAGCAGCCGCCAGTCAGAGCGCTCTTCACTCATCCCGCGACCGCCTCGACGCCGTCGTCCTGCTGAACCAGCCAGGTCTCGCGGTACACGCCCTCGCGGGCGGCCAGCTCCTCGTGGGTGCCGACATCCACCAGCCGCCCTCCGTCGAGCACTGCGATCATGGATGCATACCGGAAGGCGGAGAGGCGGTTGGAGACGATGAACGTCGTCGGGGCCCGGTCGGTGTCGGAGAGACCAGCGAGGGTGGCGACCAGCCTCGCCTCGTTGTCGTGGTCGACCGCGGAGAGGACATCGTCGAGGACGACCACGTCGGCCTGTCTGTGCAGTCCTCGCGCCAGGGCAACGCGCTGTCGCTGTCCGCCAGAGAGCATGATGCCGCGCTCCCCCACAACGGTCTCGAGCCCATCGGGCAGCGCAGAGAGGTCGGCATCCAGTGCAGCGAGCGCAGCAGCCTGAGCGACCGCCTCATGGGCGGGCTCATCGGCGAGTGCGATGTTGGCGGCGATGGTGTCGGAGAAGAGAAACGGACGCTGGGGAACCACCGCCAGCCGACGGCGCCAGGTATGGAGATCCTGGGCGCAGATGTCTACGCCGTCGACCATCATGCTCCCCGCCGGCGGGTTGTAGAGCCGAGAGAGCAAGCGGACCAGGGTGGACTTTCCAGAGCCCGTTCGACCGAAGATGCCGACCGTCTCCCCCGAGGGGATGGTCAGGGAGATGTCGTGGAGGATTGGGTCGTCGGGAGCATCGGGGTAGGCGAACGTCAGCGCGTTGAGCACGATCTCCGGACCTCGTCCGACCGGAGTGGACACCGGAGAGTCCCCCTCGGGGCGGTCGATCGGAGAGTCCATCAGCTCAAAGATGCGCTCCAGGGCAGCCCGACCACGCTGCCAGACCGACAGCATGAAGCCCATCGAGCGCAGCGGCGGAAGCAGGGCTGCAAGCAGGGTGGCGAACGCGGCGATGTCGCCGACGCTCAGCGCCCCAGACACCGCCATCGGACCGCCAATTCGGATAAGAATAAACAGCGCGAACCCACCAGAGAAGCCGAGTATTGGAAACGCCAGCGTCCGGATAACCGCCAGCCTCATGCCGGTGGCGAACCATGCCTCGTTCTTGACCTGGAACCGCGTCTCGAAGGCATCCTCCGCGACGAACCCTTGAATGGACGCGATGCCCTGGAAGCTCTCCAGGACATGGTTCGAGATCTCACCCAGCTCTTCCTGGTTGCGCCGCATCAGGGGGAAGACACGGCGAATTGAGATCTGCGCGATGACGATTCCCAGTGAGATCGGAACCAGCGCGGCGAGGGTGAGGGTCATGGAGATGCCGAACATCTTCCAGAAGGTCAGCGGAACCGCCATGGCGATGTTGATCGCCTGGAGGGTCCCGAACCCGACCAGGGCACGGGTCCAGGAGATGTCGTTGGAGGCTCGGCTGACGATGTCTCCGGTGCGACGGCCGGCATAGAAGCCGGGCTGCTGAGAGAGGAGGCGGGCAAACAGGTCGCCGCGCAGGGCGTACTCCATGTCGCGGCCAGGATTGAAGAACAGCACCCGCGAGAGGGTCCGAACGACAATGATCGCCACCCCCATCAGGGCAATGTTGACCGCATGACCCGGCACGACACCGGCACTGCCTGCGGCGAGGCCATCGATTGCCGACCCGATCTGGGTGGGAATTGAGACCGTGAGGTAGTTCGTCAGCGCCAGACAGACCGCACCAGCAGCAAAGCTCCCCCGGTGTTGCCACGCATAGACGCGGAACATTCTCCGAATTGGATGCTCCACCTGCTCCCCTATCGGTGATACGACCGACCTGTATCACCCTGTCGAGAGATGCAAAGAAACGTGGAGATCAGCCACTGGGTACTGCTGTATGTTGCCGCCTGGTTCATCCAGATGGGCGCACATGAGGGCGCGCACGCCTATGCCGCGGCGGCGCTCGGAGACGACACCGCCGCGCTCCAGGGAAAGCGCAGCTTCAACCCGCTCGCCCACATCGACTTTCGGGATCTCAATTCGGTGCTGTTTGCGGTGGTTGCACCAGTCGTCACCGCGCTCCAGGGCCTCGTGCCGATGGGCATGGCCTGGGTTCCGGTCAATCCCCGGCGCCTCAAGGGCTGGCGGCGAGACCTCGCGCTGGTCTCTATCGCTGGCCCCGCCGCGAACTTCCTGCTCGCGGCGATCTGCCTGATTCCACACGCCGTGCTGGCCTCACAGGGCTTCGACGAGGGAAGCTTCCCCGACATCCTCCATGACCTCACCTATGCGGTCTACCTGACCACTCTGGTCTACGGCGTGTTCAACCTTGTGCCGATCCCGCCGCTGGATGGCTCGAAGGTGCTCCACTACTTCCTCAAGCCTGGCGGGCGGGATGTCATGGACCGGATCGCCCCCTATGGGATGCTCATCCTGGTGGCGTTCTTCTTCCTCGGGCCGGGCAGCGGGATCATCAGCGGACCGCTGGACCTCGCGATGCTGGTCTGGCGCTTCGTCGGCGTGCTGGCGGTGGGCTGATCCCGCGCCAGGCTGCGCTGCAGTGCCCGAGCTCGCACCGCAGCAACGCCGCTACCCCAGGAGCGCGTCGAGCTGTTCGCAGAGGTAGATGTTCTCATTGTTCACCCCGAGGGTGAGCCGGAAGTACGCGGTGTAGTCCTGGCCCGGAACCGGCTTAAAGACCTTGATCTTGATGCCCCGCTTCATCAGCTCCTCTCCCAGCCACGCGCCCGTACGGCCGTCGGTGAACTTGCAGAGGATGAAGTGGGTCTTGGACGCGTAGGCCTCCAGGCCGTCGTACTTCTTGAGGTGGGCCATCACATCGTCGCGATCGATGGCGGTCATCTTGCGCAGCTGGATGAGGTGATCGCGATCCGTCAGGGCGGCGGCTGCGAGCTTCTCCTGGAGGGTTCCGAACCGATAGTTTGTCACCTGGCTCTCGAACTCCTTGATGCGCTCAGCGCTGGAGAGGAGGTAGCCCATGCGAACCCCGGCGAGTCCATAGGCGAACGAGAAGGTACGGCTGACGCAGAGGTTGTCGTACTTCGGGACCAGGTCGGAGATGTAAGCGTGCTCGTCACGCGCGATGTACTGGACGTAGGCCTCATCGACCCAGAAGATGCTCTTGGGGTATTTCTTCGCCAGGTACTCGATCTCGTCCCGCTCCATCATCAGCTGCCCGGTGGGGTTGTTCGGGTTGCAGATGTAGACGAGGCCATCTCCCTTCTTCAGCTCTGCCTCGACGTCTGGAACGCGCAGCTTGAAGTTGTCCTCTGGCGACAGCGGCAGGAGCCGCACCGTCAGCCCCCTGTTCATCGCCTTGATCGGCACCTTGAAGTAGGTCAGGTGCCCGGAGATGATCGGGAAGCCGTTCTTGGAGATCAGGTGACGGGCGATCCGGCGGGTGGAGCTCTTGATCTTCTTGGTGATCAAGTAGGGCACGCACTGCTTGAGGATCGGACCAGAGCCGTGCGCGAGGTAGATGTTCTCGGGCTTGACCCCATCCACCTTACAGATAACATCGAGCAGAGGCTCATTGTCGGCAGTGGTGTAGTGACGCAGAGAGGTTCGGCTGGTGTGCTGCTGCATCACGTCGATGCAGCTCTGCGGACAGATTGTGCCGTCGTTCAGACCGAGGTTGATCGGCAGTGAGAGAGGGCGTTCCTGGGTGATGAGATCATCTTCTTGCACGACGGCAGCCCCGTTCTTGAGGGATAAATGAAGGTAGCTACATATCGACACAAACGACCAGAAGCCAGAAGGAAGGACTGTGAGACAGGGTTCCACAGAGCGCACTGAGGAGGGAGGAACCCTCGGTGAACGCGCAGATCTCGCCGCGGCGATGTCATCTCGACTCGACCATCCAGCCCAGGCTGAAGCCATCCACACCCTCCTGGCGTCTGCTGGGGTCCAAGGTGGAGCTTCCGTGCTGGTCACCCCCTGTCAAGACGGCGGACTCCTGGGCGCCCTTCAGGCGCGGTACGCCGTCGCCGGTAGCGACCCGCACGAGGCGCGACTTCGCCTCGCTCGTGCGCGACGCTCTGGGGTGAGGCTGTGGCGCGCGCGCCGAGATGCACTGGCCGCTCCAGCGCCATTCGATGTCGTTGTGTTCGGCGAGCCTGAGGCCCTCGATGAGCGTGATCTCGCTGCGGCGCTCGAGGCCGCGCTCGCCGTCCTCGAGCCGGACGGGGTGCTCCTGCTTCTGCCCGGCCCAGAGCCCGACGAGCTGCCGGCCGGCGCTGCGCTGATGGACACCCATGATGGAGAGGGCCTGAAGATTGTCTGCTCCGCAGTGGTCCGTCGCTCCGGCATTCGGGCACGACTGAAGCGACACTGGATGGTTGCGCGAGACAATCAAGGCGTAGAGATGTTCTCTGAGCAGGACACCTGGTATCTCTACACCTCGGAGCGCATCGAGGCCGCGCTCAAGGCCGCAGGACTTGAGACCAGCCTCCACACCTCCGCAGCCTTCCCGCGCGGCCTGTGGTGTGGGATGCGCTATAGTCTAAGCGGTACCCGGACTTAAGTTTGAGGTTGCATGTCGCTGTACTGCTGGCTTGAGGGCTTGAACGGGAGCCGGAAGCGAATCGGACCAGACGGGCTGCTCTTGGGCAGGGGTCGGGGCTGCGCCTTTCGGACCCTCGACACCCGGGTGAGCGTTCGCCACGCTGAGGTCAACTGTCGGGAGGATGAGGTCTTCCTCACGCCACGGGGCGTCAGCCCGACTGAGCTCAACGGCAGCCCCATCCACAACCCACGTCAGCTGTCAGACGGCGACTGGATCTCGCTGGCCCCGGGTGTGCTGCTTCGGGTCATCATCATGAGTCCGACCACCACACAGTGGAAGGTTCGCGTTGGTGCTCGCGAGCACGGCCTCACACCAGACGGCCCCCCGCTGCACCTCGGGGACAACACACTCCAGGCCCGGGCCGACGGAACGCTGCAGCTGTCGTATCGAGAAGCCGTTGTCCTCAACGGTGTCACTCTGGAGCCCGATCGCCGCTCCTGGATTCTTGAAGAAGGCGATGCCCTCGCCTTGTCCAACGGCACACGCCTACAGGTCACGGACGGACCCGCGCAGGATCATCAGCCGCCGCCGGTGTGGGGGCTCTGCGGTCCGCTTCGCAGCCAGCCGCCCCACGCTGCACGCCTTGCCGGGCCGAACACCCTCCAGCTCTCTTACGCTGACACCGACATCACGGTCCCCGTTCGAGATGCGGCGCTCCTCAGGGCGCTCCTCGGAATCCAAGGCGCAATCGAGGTGGATCCGGATGCACTGCTGGTGCTCCAGGAGGACCTCATTCGCGGCGGTGTCGACGGATTCAGCCTCCTCTCACGCACCGCTGCCGGCGTGTGCTTGCAGCTCCAAGAGCCCCCACCAGGAGTCACTCCGCAGCCGGTGCAGTCCTGCGGTTCTGCGAAGGCGTGGTGGATCCGGCAGTCGGACGGCAGCCGGATGTGGCTGGACTCCGGCGGGGTCCTCATCGGGCGCAATCCGGACTGCGACGTCCGCTACGCCTATCCATACGTCCACCGCTACCATGCCCTCATTCGCCAGCGCTCACAGCACATGGAGCTGATCCCGCTGGGACAGAACCCCTGCTACATCAACGGCATGCCGATCACCAAGCCCACACTCCTTGAGGCAGGGGCTCGGGTGACCATCGAGCCGAGCGCCTGGCTTGAGCTCAACCACACAGTGCAGCCCGCTGCCAGTAAGACCCAGTGTACGGTCTCGGTCGCTGAAGTCGAGCACCGCCTCCAGAGCCAGACGCTCTTTGCCGGCGGCGGCGAAGACGACGATCTGTATGTTGCCGGCTGGCCAGCCCGGGCCATCTCCCTGCTTGTACTCGCTGGGGCCGTCTTCTGTGAGCCCCATGTCGAAGCGACCCGCGATGGTCTCGCTGTTCAGCCTCACCTCGCGCATCGACTTGTCCCCGGGCAGGACATCACCATCAACGGGCAAGCACTCACCCTGACCGATCACACTGCGGTGTCCTCAACGCCCGCCCGACTGGTCATCCTCCATCCCTTCCAGAAGGTTGGACGGCTGCTGTTTCAGTTCGATGACCGCTCTCAGGTCCGGGTCTGCCTGCACCACCAGTGCTACCAGCTGATGCAGCTGCTCCTGGAGGCCCACGTCAGCTCCCGGCTGCGCCGGGTCACCCGGACCCGCTTTCCTGGCCGACTCAATGACCGCGAGCTCCCGCAGGGCGCCGCGCACACCCGCGACCTTCAGCTGGAGGTCGGCAGGGTTCGGCGACTGAGCCTCTCAGCGCTCAACACGATCATCCACCAGACCCGAAGCGAGCTCATCCGGGCGGGAATCAACGGCGAGCACATGCTGGAGGAGGGCGAGGGCTGGGCACGCCTCAACCTGGGCGAGTCCTGCAACGTAAAGCTGTACAGCTGAGCGTTCAGAGCGTCGGCTGCGCCCGCACCCAGCCGCCGAGTTCACGCTCCAGTCCCGCAGCGACGGCGAGGGTGAGGTGGTCTGCGCCGCGTCGGGCGATGACCTGAACCCCCAGCGGGAGACCAGAGACATCGAAGCCCACCGGCAGAGACGTCGCCGGCATTCCGAGGGCGGAGAACAGCGCAGAGAGCACGAAGTCACTGGGGGTGACCAGCGTCCCACGGTGTCGGGGAGCGGGTCGGGTATAGGGGGGATGAAGGATGACCCCGTGATCACCGAGGGCCTCCTCCAGCTCTGCACGCAGCTGAATGGCGAGCGCCCTGCGCTCGGTGACTCGGCTGGGCAGGAGACGTCGGAGCGCGTCCACCATCGCCATCGCGAGGGCTGACGTGGTGTGATTGGCGCGGCCAAAAGCGAACCGAAGCGCCTCTCGAAGAACCGGGATGCTCTCACCATCTCCGAGCATCTCAGCGGCATCGCCAGACATCCGATCGGTGATCATCGCACCCCACAGCGCGGCGGTCTCTGAGAGCACCGGCAGTCGCTTCGTGCAGACGCTCGCCCCCAGCGCGACCATCACCTCAACGCTTCGGTTGACCGCCTCCTTCATGACCGGAGAGATCCGCAGCCCCGCGTGCTCTGTCAGCGGAAAGACCGTGACCGTCGAGAAGTCCACGTGCTCCGGCTCAAGGAGCGGACGGTTGCAGACCGTGGCGTCCCGTCCGTCCGGTCCGGCGATGATGCGGAGGAGGGGCATGAGGTCCTCGACTCGGCGAGCGATGGGTCCGCTGTCCAGCAGCCCAGAGGCACCGAGGCCCCACAGTCCTGTCGCAGGCACGAGGTGCGCGGTGGGCTGGTGAGCGACGACCCCGCAGAACGACGCCGGGATGCGAACGCTGCTGGTCAGCCCAGCACCAAGCCCAAACGGGGATCCCCCCGCCGCGATGAGCGCACACTCCCCGCCGCTGCCGCCGCCGACGGTGTGCTGGGGATCCCACGGATTGACCGTGCGGCCGTAGATGAGGTTGTTCGTCTCCAGCCACAGGCTCGCCTCTGCGACATTGGTCACACCCAGCACAATCGCCCCGGCAGCCTTGAGGCGAGCAACCACCGAAGCATCGGACTGCGCGATGCGATCCCATCGGTAGACCGAGCCGCAGGTCTGCGGCATACCAGCCACTCCGATCAGCTCCTGGATCGTACATGGGACGCCCAGCAGCGGAGGCAGCGGGGCCGCTCTCGGCGCATTGGTGAGCCGGACCTCAGCCTGGATCGCCTCCTGCCTCGCCTGCTCAAACCGGTCATGAACCATTGCGTTTATCGAAGGATTCACCCGTTCAATTCGCTCGATGTGTGCATCCAGAAGATCAAGGGGTGACAGCTCGCGTCTCCGAATTCGAGCGGCGAGCTGTGTTGCGGAGGTGTCCAGCAGATCCTGCATGGCTCTCAGGCTATCCCAACCATCCGAGGGTGTTGTGCCAGGGGCATTGCATTAAGCTCTGGGAACAACACCGGGCGCGTACTCCGACGGACCCGAATGAGAGCTTGTTCATGTCTACCGAAGAGTCGGCCGAGATGCGTCTCGGTATCGATCAGCGCACCCTGAATACCCTCGACTGGGACGCCGTCCTGGTAGCCCTCGCGGAGCATGCCAGGACTCTCCAGGGCGCTGCCGCTGCCCGCACTCCAGACTTCGCACCAGACCGCGCAGCGGTGATGTTTCGCTATGCAGCAGTCGCGGAGGTCTTCAGGCTGGAGGATACCCCGGACGGGAGCATTCCAATCGGTGGAGTCTCCGACATCTCCGCCCCTTTAGAGGGAGCCTGCAGTGGACGGCTGCTGGAGGCCGGAGAGCTGAAGTCCATCGCCTCCAGCCTCGCCGCGATTCGTCGGCTCCGTCGCTGGCTCGATGCTCGACACGCAGAGGCCCCGACCCTCCGTCAGATCATCGACCCCGTCGATATCGACGCAGAGCTGCTCGACACCCTGGAGCGCAGCTTCGACGACGCTGGACAGCTCTCCGAGGCCCTGTACCCCCAGCTCGCCGATCTCCGCCATCGGATCACCACCCTCACCGGACGCATCCACAGCGTCCTCAACAACCTCATCGGCAGCAGCGCGATGTCGTCGATGCTCCAGGACCGCTACATCACCGAGCGCGCCGGGCGATACGTCGTCCCGGTCAAGCAGAACTACAAGCGCAGCATCGGGGTGGTCCACGGCACCTCTCAGTCCGGTGAGACGGTGTTTGTCGAGCCGCTGGAGGTCATCGCACACACCAACGAGCTCAAGGAGGCCCAGGCAGCGCTGTCTCGAGAGATCCGACGCATCCTCGCTGCGCTGACAGCCGCAGTGGGCGCAGAGGCCGACAACATCCTCACCGCGATGGAGTGCGCGATCCGAATCGACCTCACCGTCGCGCGCGCCGGCCTCGCCCACACCTTGCGCGCCAGCATTCCCGCTGTCGGCACCGACGGAACCCTCCGGCTGGACGCCGCCCGTCACCCTGTCCTCCAGCTCCGTGGTGTCGATGTTATCGGAAACGATCTCTCGATGACCGACACGCATCCCGGGCTCGTCCTGACCGGTCCCAATGCCGGCGGAAAGACAGTTGCGCTCAAGACCTTCGGCCTCTGTGCACTCATGGTTCGCGCTGGAATCCCCCTGCCCGCCGGCCCTGACAGTCGCGCTGACTTCTTCGCGCACATCTCTGCAGACATCGGCGACCTCCAGACCGTCGAGGGAGATCTCTCGACCTTCTCTGGCCACCTGGAGTCTCTCAAGCGGGTCATCGCTGCGGCGGGTCGAGACAGCCTCGTGCTGCTCGACGAGGCTGGAATGGGCACCGATCCAGCCCAGGGGGCAGCGCTGGCTCAGGCGGTCGTGCAGTCCCTGGCTGACACCGGTGCCCGGGTCGCGGTCACCACCCACTACAGCCAGCTCAAGGCCCTTCCCTCCTCCGATGCCCGGTTCCGGGTCGGCGCAGTACGGTTCATCGCCGGCCAGCCCACCTACCAGCTCGATCTTGGACTCGCGGGAGAATCTCATGCCTTCGCCATCGCGCGGCGACTGGCGTTCCCAGGGGCGGTGCTCGATCGTGCCCGTGATCTGCTCGATGAAGGCGAGCGCCGGATGGATGAGCTGGTCACAGAGCTTGAGAGCGAGCGAGGCCGCGCACGACAGCTCCGCGAGGATCTGGAAGCACAGCGCAGCGCGCTGGACATGAAGTCCCGCATCCTGGAGCACAAAGAGCAGCAGCTTGAGAAGCGCAAGAAGCACCTGGAGTCTGAGATCGCTGCGACCTTCCGCAAGAGGCTCGCGAAGCGCGAAGACGAGGTCAAGGCGCTCATCGCAGCCCTGCAGTCCAACCCCGACATCAAGCTCGCCGGGCGCTCCCTGGAGCAGATTCGAAAGCTGCGGGCGCTGCCCAAGGTCCCCGAGACGGCTCCTGCCGCTCCGCCTCCAGCGGATCTGAAGGTCGGCGACAAGGTCAAGCTGCGCACACTCGGGAGCCGGGGAAAGATCGTCGCGGTCCTGCCCAGAGATCGCTTCGAGGTCGAGGTCGGACGGATGCGAATGAAGGTTCGACTTCAGGATCTGGCAGAGGGAGAGCCCCTCTTGGCGCACCGCAAGAGCGCGAAGGCCGCCAACATTGAGGCCTCCCTGCCGCCACCGGTAAACCGAGAGCTGGTCGCAGTCCGAACCGATGCCAACACCTGTGATCTCCGTGGAAAGCGCGTAGACGCTGCCCTGGACACCGCCGAGCAGTTCCTCGATGCGATGGTTCGCCGAAACGAACCGGTCACCTACATCCTCCACGGTCACGGCACGGGCGTGCTCAAGAAGGCGATCCGCGACTGGCTGCCGGAGTGCGCCCACGTCAACCGCTGGCGACCGGCGATGCAGCAGGAAGGCGGCGACGCCTTCACGCTGATCGAGCTGGTGTAGCTACCGCACCCAGTAGCCGCCGAGGCTCAGGCCAGCTGCCGCGGCAGCCAGCCCCAGCACCAGCTGGAGGATGAGGTTGGCCGCAGCGAGCCCAGGGCGCCCCGCGCTGAACAACTCGACGGTCTCCAGGTTGAAGGTCGAGAAGGTGGTCAGGCTGCCGAGGAAGCCGGTGATCAGCGTGCTGCGCCAGGGCTCCGGGAGTCGTCCAGACACCCCAATGAGCACCCCAATGAGCAGGCTGCCGAGCAGGTTGGCGACGATCGTTCCCCAGGGCAGGCCGACACCGAGCCGATCGGGATTGAGCCACATCGACAGCAGCGCCCGAGAGAGGGCACCGAGGGCACCGAAGAGTCCAATCAGCAGCAGCTTGAGCATCGCAGCAGCCTAACGCAAGCAGGCTATAGAAGTCCCCATGCGCCTCCCTCCCCTGCACCGTGGCACCCTCATCCGTCGCTACAAGCGCTTCCTTGCCGACGTCCGCTTGCAGGACGGCACCGAGGTGATCGCCCACTGCCCCAACCCCGGCAGCATGAAGACCTGCTGGGAGCCCGGCTGGGAGGTCCTGATGACCCACCACACCGACAAGAAGCGGAAGCTGAAGTGGACCTTTGAGGTTGCCTTCGATGGACAAGATCATCCGATCCTCGTCAACACCGCTCGCCCGAACCGCATCGTCGAGGAGGCCATCGTGGCGGGGACGATTCCCAGCCTGTCCGGCTACCCAGACCTGCGTCGAGAGGTCCGCTATGGCCGCGAGAAGAGCCGCATTGACCTGCTGTTAGAGGGAGCGAAGGGGCGCTGCTTTGTGGAGGTCAAGAGCGTGACCATGGCCGACACCGGTGCTGGGGCGATGTTTCCCGACTCGGTCACCGCACGGGGTACACGTCACCTCCGCGAGCTCATGGCCCAGAAGGCGGCTGGAGATCGGGCGGTTCTGTTCTTCCTGCTCTCGCGCGGCGGACGCACCCACCTTCGCCCCGCCGACGAGATCGACACGGTCTACGGCGAGACGCTCCGCCAAGCCATCGCTGCCGGCGTCGAGGTCATCGCACACCGAGCCATCTTCTCCGGCGGGCTCGTCGACTACACCATCACGTGCGGGGAGGCCGTTCCGGTCCGGACCTGATCAGTTCCCGGTGTCTGCGCCGGTGTCGAGGCCGCCGGTGTTCCCGCCGACGCCCTCTGGGGGGACGACGCCTGTCAGCAGATAGTCCACCGCGGCCTGTGCGAGCTCGATGTCGCTGTTCAGGAAGACGTGCGCGGACTCGTTGCGGTTGTCAACCCATGTCCCCGGCAGCTGTCGGAGGACCTCGGCAGTCATGGCGACGGTGTCGACCGGCACTCGCGGGTCCGAGTCGGAGTAGATGAACCCAACCCGATCGGGCAGCGATCCCTGTCCAGCGAGCGCCAGAAGAGACCAGTCTGTGATGTTGTCGAGGTTGTCCGTCCCAAAAATTCGCTCGATTCCCTTCTGCTGATCGACGAAGGTGCCCGGATCAGAGATGAACGGGGTGAGATCATCGGGAGAGGAGTCGATGAGGATACCGGCAACCGGCGGGGTGTTGTCCCGCAGCAGCAGCTCAACCACTCCGCGTCCGCCCTCACCCATACCGATGAGGTAGATCTCGTTGGGGTTGATGGCGACAGGGATCGAGAAGCCACGGGCCTCGGCAAACGCTGGATCGACAATGGACTGGACCATCCAGCCAGCGATGGTGCGGCCGTTGCGGGCCAGGGCCGACTCCAGAGAGTAGTCGTTGTCCTGGGCGCCCTCCTCGTTGTGCCAGAGGTCACCCCAGCAATTACCTGGGTAAAGCTGGACAAACCCGGCATCGGTGAGGGCAGCCGGCAGCGCACCGAGGTTGACCTCAGAAGGGTCCACTGAGCTGAGGGACAGCCCGAGGGTCTCCCAGATCTTGCTGACCGCCCAGCCCCGGTCGAGTCGGCTGGGGTTCTGGTAGTGGATGCCGTCGAGGGTGCCTTCCAAGAGGTAGTCGAACACACCGGAATGCATCACAATGGCGACAGGGGCCTGACCATCAAAGTCTGCGGGATATACCGCAGCAAACCGGGTACCCTGACCGTCGGGACAGTCGAGTACGGTGTCGAAGACGCTGATGACAGCAGACTCGCTGGCCATCAGGGGGTTGGAGTAGGGCACCTCGCTGAAGTCCAGCGTTGGGAGGTCAGAGAAGCTCTGCCAGCACCCAGTGAGCAGCATCCACAGCACGATGATTACCTCCAGTCCCGCACTATACACTGTCCCGACCGGACCGCGCACCGGTGTGGTAGAACATGTCCTGCTCTGGAGGCCAAATGATCCGCTGGATATCCGCTGCTGTGCTGCTTTCTGCCCTCACCGCCTGCGATGGCGCTGAGGAGCCCGTGCCAGAGGGACCGACTCCCGAAGATGCTTGTCCAAAGGTCTCGATGGACAACATGGCCGGCAAGTGGATCAAATTCAACGAGCGGGCGATCAAGGAGTACCGCTTTGAGGTCGTCAACGAGGGCGGCAGCTACAGCCTCTGGTACACCGGCGGTGGCTTCACCAAGAAGGTCCTGAAGGGTGAGAAGCGCGGCTCTGACGTGATGTTCACCGAGATCCTCGATGAGACCCGCGAGGGGCTGTACAAGGCCGGGAGCACCTCAAAGGTGCGGCTGTATGTTGAGCCCCGCAAGAAGGACTGCAGTCTACGGGTCTCAGAGATGACCGTAGAGTGGAAGGGAGACAAGGAGTCCGAGCGCGCCAAGGGCACCTTCACCACCTTCATCGAGCTGCCCGAGGGGCCTGTGCTCACCTTCCGCCCCTGCGACCAGGAGCTGTTCATCGGCGCTGCAGCCACCGATCACGCAGAGGCGATGGCGCAGATCGAGCGCAGCGGCTCCGCAGAGCCCGCTGGTGAGATGGGCGAGGCCGTTGCGCTGGGGACCTGGAGCGATGCGGCTGCTGACGGAGACGCCGCCTGCACCTACGACATGGATCTCTTCTTCGACGACACCTCCGCCCGAGACAAAGACGGCAACGCGCTGACGGCTGTGTCGGCTGGTGAGGTCGCTGACGGCAAGCGCCACTGGGTCGTGCCGGGCTGGTATGCACCCTGGACCGGGAACCACCACTTCGAGGCCCACCGCTACAAGACCTGCGACGGAGGCGCCCGCGAGATCATTGGTGTCGCCTGCCTCGAAGCGATCCTCCAGTAGGATCGACTGCGCCGCGATAGCGTCCGGGCAACTCAGACATTAGGTGGACGCAATGAGATGGCAGCTTGTCGATCGTATTGAGTCGCTGGTCCCTGGAGAGTCTGCGGTTGGCTACCGCTGCTACCCAGCGGACTCTCCGTTCTTCGAGGACCACTTTCCGGGCTTTCCGGTTGTGCCGGGGGTGCTGATAATGGAGTCCCTGGCACAGGTCTCCGGAAAGCTCATCGGCTACACTGTGCGAAAGCAGCGCGGAGACTGGCCGTTTCCGATCCTGAGCATGGCAAACAACGTCAAATTCCGGAAGTTCGTTCGCCCGGATCAGGACATCCGCCTTGAGACCCGAATCACCTCGCTGCGGGATGAGATGGCCGCTGTACAGGTTCGCGCGAAGATCGGAAAGAAGGTCCACGCACAGGCCGAGCAGATCTTCGTGTTCAACGCTGTGCCGCTGAACGACCCCGAAGAGATGGCTCGGGTCGAGGCCCTGGAGCGCATGCACCTCAAGGCACTCTGGCCTGGCTACCCGGAAGAATCATGAGCCGCGTCGTCATCACTGGGGTCGGCATGGTCTCCCCGCTTGGCTCCACCGTGCCGTCCTCCTGGCAGGGCATTCAGGAGAGCCGCAGCGCCATCGGAGCGATCACCCGGTTCGATCCCACGGGCTACCCGGTCCGATTCGCCGCCGAGGCTGACGATCCGGGTACATCGCTGGTCACCGCCTCCTGGCCGATGCTGCCCGCGGACACCCTCCTCGACCTCAAGGCGCGCCTCGCCTTCACCGCCGTCACTGAAGCGCTCGCGCAGTCCGGACTGCCAGCCGGCGGTGATCGGGTCGGCGTCTGCGTGGGCAGCGAGGCCTCGCGTCCGCCGCTGAGCCTGGTCGCGGAGCGCCTCCTCAACAACCGCCCCCCGCCCGCAGCAGAGCTGGCCCGGATGTCTCCAGACGCTCCGACCCGCATGATCGCCGCGATGCTGGGCGCCACAGGCCCGCTGAGCACCATCTCCACCGCCTGCACCAGCTCCAGTCAGGCCGTCGGCGAGGGCATGCTCCAGATCCGACGGGGCCGAGCAGACGTGATGATCGTCGGTGGAGTCGACGTCCTGGTCGACCCGATCATGGTCACCGGCTTCTCCCTGCTCGGCGCGCTCTCGACCCGCAACGACGATCCCCGAGCCGCCAGCCGGCCGTTCGACATCGATCGCGATGGGTTCGTGCTTGGCGAAGGCGCCGGGTTCCTGGTGCTGGAGTCTGAGGCGCATGCCCGCGCACGCGGTGCAGAGATCCTCGGGGTGCTCTCCGGGTTTGGCTGCTCCTGCAACGCCTACCGCATCACAGACTCTCCGCCCGACGGACGAGGCGCCGCTCAGTCGATGACCGCAGCCCTGGCAGATGCCGGGATATCCGCGGACCAGCTCGGCTACATCAACGCCCACGGCACCTCGACCCAGCAGAACGACGCCAGCGAGACCTGCGGAATCCAGCGCGCGCTGGGGAGCGCCGTCGCACAGGTCCCGGTCAGCAGCACCAAGTCCGCGATGGGGCACCTCGTCGCGGCCTGTGGAGCCGTCGAGGTCATCCTCTGCCTGCAGGCCATCCGCGACAGCGTCCTGCCTCCGACCCTCAACCTCGATCGCCCTGATCCAGCCTGCGAGCTCGCCCACGTCCCGCTCACCGCGCGCCGCGCGCCAGTGCACCATGCAATGACCAACGCGTTTGGCTTCGGCGGCAGCAACGGCAGCATCGTAGTCTCAGCGTTCTGAGGGAGGCTGCATGGAAGTCGCAATCATCTCTGCAGCGCTGGACTGTGCGCTGGGCGCCGATGAGGAGGCCGTCAAGGCCCTCCTTGCTGGAGAGACCGGGGTGAAGCCTCACCCACCGCTGTCCTGGCTGCCTTCTGATCTCGCCGGACTGTCCGCGCCGCGCTACCGCGAATTTCTCAAGCGCCGCAAGGACGCCAAGCTCATGACCCGAGCAGCCCGGCTGGGCCTCTCGGTCTGCGGACGGGCGCTGGCACAGTACACCGGCTCGCGACAGGACCTCGGACTGTTCATCGGCGTCGGCCGAGAGCCTCCAGACGACGGCGAGGCGGAGAGCGCCCTGGCTGCGGCTGCGCGCGACGGTGTGCTCGACGAGGTCCTGCTCGCTGGCCGTGGACGGGACCTGTACCCGCCGCTGCTGCCGCTGAAGACGCTGCCAAACATGATCCTCGCTCATGCATCCATTCATCTCGGTATCCAGGGCGACAACGGTGCCTGGGCAGGAGATGCCGATGCCGGGCTCCAGGCACTGCGCGCTGGATACTGGTCCGTGGTCGAGGGCCGCTGCCCGGCTGCGCTGATCGGGGGTGCGGACTCCAGCGTCGAGCTGGGTGCTGCACGTGACCGCCTCCGCCGTGGTCGCAGCGGACCGCCCGGAGAAGGAGCCGCCGCGCTGCTTCTGTGTCCGCTCTCAGAAGCCATCTCTCCCATCGCCACCCTCTCCCTGTCTCCGACCGGCAGCGCGCTGCCGGATCACCGCAGTCAGCTTGGAGACTGCGGTGCCGCAGAAGGAATCCTCGCCCTCACGATCGCCGTACTCGCCGGTCAGTTCGCCGTCGCTGGACCGGCTTCTGTGCGCCCAGTCGGTGGAAGGCCAGCGGATTGATTATGATAGTCTCGACCGAAGTCAGGAACGTTTGCCGTGCCCACACGTGAGTCCGCCCGTAGGTTCCACTTCCTCCGCGAGATCGCCTCGGGGGGGTTCGGCAGCGTCTACCTCTGCAAGGTGATGCATGCCGATGGATTCTCTCGTCTCGCGGCAGTAAAGCTGCTGAAGGCACAGTGGAACGACAACGAAGAGATCGTTCATCGCATCCGCGACGAGGCCCGACTTCTCGGCCTCCTTCGTCACCGCAACATCGTCGATGTCATGGACCTCACCTCCATCGACGGACGCACAGCGGTGATCATGGAGTATTTGGAGGCCGTCGACTTCCGAATGATCATCGCGGAGCTGACCGATCCACAGCTCAACGCAAAGCAGGCTCGGCTCCCGGTCCGAGCAGCCCTTGAGGCCATGGCGGCAGTGGCCGGCGCGCTGGATGCCGCCTACAACCGACCGCCCATTCCCGGTGAGAAGCCGCTGCGGGTGATCCATCGGGACATCAAGCCCTCCAACATCATGCTCGACGATACGGGCATGGTGAAGGTGCTCGACTTCGGCGTCGCCCGAAGCGAGATCGAGAACCGCGAGAGCCACACCCGAGAGCTGCAGTTCGGCTCGGTCGACTACATGGCCCCCGAGCGTCTGTTCTTCGAGCCTGAGACTCCAGCCTCGGACGTGTACTCCCTCTCTGCAACCCTGTTCGAGATCCTCGCACTGGAGAAGCTCGGCAAAGCGCGCGGGAGCCCGGATCGCCACGCCACACACCTCGCCGATCGGCTGTCATACCTGCGCGCTCAGATCGGACTCTCCGGAACCCCAGCCATCGAGCTGGAGGCGCTGCTGCGCTCTGGACTGGCGTTCGATCACGAGAGCCGTCCGACCGCGGCCGCCTTCTTCCAGCGTGCGCGTGCCCTCGCCCGGCTGATGGAGAGCGAAGAGCTGACGAGCTGGTCAGAGCGAGAGCTGCCGCCGATGGTCAGCCGGTTTCAGTCCGACCACCGCAAGGACAACCCGCTGTTCGACCGGGTGCTCACCGAGGACTCTCTCGCCCTCGTTTCAGCCAATCTCGACACCAAGCCGCCTCCGGTCAGCGGCGACATCCAGCGCGGCGCACTCAGCGAGCTGTCCTCCGCATCGGCAGTCTTTACGCCCTCCCCGGCAACCGGCGCTCCCCGCCTGCCGACTCTCGAAGACGCACCGGACCTCACCGATCCGGGCGGCTGGGAGGACATCCCGACCACCATCGGAACCGCCAACCTCGACGAGCCGATCATCACCCGGCACCACGTCGAGGAGAAGCCACCGCTGCCGATCGCGGTCCCGCCGGATCCAAGCGATCCGCTCGCGGATGCTCAGACCATCAGCATGCTGCACCCGGCGGCCAGCTCTCAAAAGATGGCCCACACAGAAGATGATCCCACCATCCACATGCGCACTCCGCTCGGGATCCGTGCCGGTAAGCCGCGCACCCGTCAGCCGGAAACCCCAGACACTCCCCCCCCCGAGGACACCGCCCCCTCCAAGAAGCCCGCATTCAGCCCGCTGTGGATAGTCATTGGCATCATCGGTGGTTGCCTGTTCCCGGTCTCCATCATCGCACTGGGAGCTGTGGTCTTCGTCCTCAATGCCCAAGAGAACATCAGTGCTCGTGAGGTCGAGTTCGCCGAAGAGTATGCGAGTCGTGTCGAGGGTGAGGCGGTCGCAGGTGAGGCGGTCGAGGGTGAGGCGGCTGGAGGTGAGGCCGTCACGGTCGATTCCGTCGCGGGTGAAGGCGTCGCGGGTGAAGACGTCGCGGGTGAAGGCATCGCGGGTGAAGGCATCGCGGGTGAAGGCATCGCGGG